>NZ_JANIFC010000004.1:0-397622 GCF_024518615.1 Mesorhizobium sp. SEMIA396 | reverse complement strand
GGCGCTGGCGCGAAAACTCCTCGTCATTCTCAATGCAAAAGCACGCGATGCGCGCATGGAGTTCGCCAATGCAACTTGACACCACAGATAGTCGCTCATTGCCCTGCCGGGCATTTCTCCCCGTAAACGGGGAGAAAGAAGCTGGACCGCAAAGCCGGCACTTTTTTGCACCGTTGGCGATTGGCGAAACCGATGAGGACAGCGTCCTTCGCCCCGTTCACGGGGAGAAGATGCCGGCAGGCAGATGAGGGGCAGCGCCGACGCTCCGAAGGCGAGGCGGAGTGGCGAGTTCAAGCCCGAGCGATTGCACCGACGGTCAAGCTCCGCCTTGCCAAACCCAACCAGGCTGCCTATTCTTACCGCTAAAATAATTTCACACACAGGCAAACTTGTTTCTCGAACCGCAAGGCTGAAATGAGCCAGTCGCCCTACCCCGCAATTGCTGCCGGACCGCCGCGGCCGAGCCTCATCCTGAGGCCCGGCCAGATCGCGCTGCCGCCGGGCATGGAGCGTTATACGATCCATGGCAATGGCGCGGTGCTCATCGATATCGAGGCCGGCGACACGATCACCGTGCGCAATGTCGAGGGCGGCCAGGCCTGCGAGTTGCTGGCTTGGGACAGGAGCGGCGCGACCGATCCCGGCATTTTTGGTGAAGCATCGAACAGCAACGCTGCCGGCATCAAGGCGCTGCTCATAGAGGGTGACGACAGTCTCGCCTCGCTGCGAGGCGGGCTCGCGCGCCGGCAGGTGCAGCTTGACCATGCCAAGGCCGTGCGGGTGTTCGGCGCCACTACGCCTGCCGGTACAGAACAAACATTCACGGTCACGCGTGACGGCTCGCTGATCATCGCCGCGCCCGGTGGACCGATGCTGGTCGATGGCCACGACACGGCGACGCCGCTGACTGCCATCGTTCGCCGCGCCACGATCCGCCCGGCGGCGAAATCGCTACTGGCCGATCCGCTGGCCGACCCGGTGCTCGATTTGCGTGTCCATTCGGCGACGGCGGAGGCCTATTTCGTCAAGGCCGGCGACTATCTCCAGATCATCGATGTCGACGGGCGCCAGTGCACCGATTTCCAGTGCTTTTCGGCGCGCAAGCTGGACAGGGGACTGGATCATCCGCTCGACGTGACGACGACGCGCACGCTGATGGGTGCAAGCTACCCGATGCCCGGCCTGCATTCCAAATACTACGACCAGGACATGGAGCCGCTGGTCGAGGTTATCCAGGACACATGCGGCCGGCACGACGCCTTCGCGCTCGCCTGCGCGGCCAAATATTACGACGACATCGGCTATCCCGGCCACACCAACTGCTCGGAGAATTTCAACGGCGCTCTGGCCGGCAAGGGCGTCAATCCCCGCGCGGGCTGGATGGCGATCAACTTCTTCTTCAACACGGCGATCGACGCGCATGGCGTCATGGTGTCCGACGAGCCGTGGTCGCGGGCGGGTGACTATGTGCTGCTCAGGGCGCTCACCGACATCGTCTGCGTGTCCTCCGCCTGCCCCGACGACACGACGCCGGCCAATGGCTGGAACCCGACCGACATCCATGTGCGGACCTATTCCGGCCAGCACAAATTCTCGCGAGCGATCGCCAGACGCATGACGCCCGATTCGGAACCGAAAATGACCCGCGAGACAGCTTTTCATTCGAGCTTTGCCAAGCACACCCGCAACTTCGGCGAGTACAGGGGCTATTGGCTCGCCAATTCCTTCGCCAAGGACGGGCCGATCGCGGAATACTGGGCCTGCCGGCAGGACGCGGTGATCATGGACCTGTCGCCGCTGCGCAAGTTCGAGGTTACCGGCCCGGATTCCGAGGCGCTGCTGCAATACACGCTGACCCGCGACGTCAAGAAGCTTGGCGTCGGCCAGGTGGTCTATTCGGCCATGTGCTACGAGCATGGCGGCATGATCGACGACGGCACCCTGCTGCGGCTCGGCAAGGACAATTTCCGCTGGGTCGGCGGTGACGATCTGTCCGGCGAATGGCTGCGCGAGACGGCGACGAAGCTCGGCCTCAACGTGCTGGTGCGCTCGTCGACCGACCAGATGCACAACGTCGCCGTCCAGGGTCCGAAGAGCCGCGACATCCTGCGAGAAGTGATCTGGACTTCGCCATTGCAGCCGTCGATCGACGAGCTCGAATGGTTCCGCTTCGCCGTCGCCCGCATTGGTGGCGGCAACGGCATTCCGGTCGTCGTCTCGCGCACCGGCTATACCGGCGAACTCGGCTACGAGATCTGGTGCCATCCGCGCGACGCCGAAAAGGTGTTCGACGCCATCTGGGAAGCCGGCCAGCCGCATGGGCTGAAGCCGATGGGGCTGCAGGCGCTGGACATGGTGCGCATCGAGGCCGGGCTGATCTTCGCCGGCTACGAATTCTCCGACCAGACCGATCCGTTCGAGGCCGGCATCGGCTTCACCGTGCCGCTGAAGAGCAAGACCGACGATTTCATCGGCCGCGAGGCGCTGATCCGCCGCAAGGAGCACCCGCAGACGAAGCTGGTCGGCCTCGACATCGACGCCAATGTCGACGTCGGCCATGGCGATTGCGTGCATGTCGGCCGCGCCCAGATCGGCGTGGTCACGTCGGGCATGCGCTCGCCGGTGTTGAACAAGACCGTCGCGCTGGCCAGGCTCGACGTCACCCATTCGGCTGTCGGTACCGAGGTCGAGATCGGCAAGCTCGACGGCCATGCCAAACGGCTGCTGGCGCGCGTCGTCGCCTTCGCCCACTACGATCCGCAAAAGATCAAACCACGCTCCTGACGGCCTTCCTCCGAAGACAGTGAGGCCGTGCTGGCAGCCTGATAGGAATTTTTTCTTGACCTGCTGAGGGCAGCTATGCTACATATTCGTCCATGGTGCTGATTTGCGCCGGGACCCGCCTCCGGCGGGTTTTTCGTTTCCAGACCCCTGGTCCTTTTCCGAACAATCCTGCCCGCCAGTGTGAAGCTGACATGTTTCGCAAGCGTGATGTGCACGGCGCGACAATTCGCTTGACGTGAAAGCGCGCCGGATCAATCTTCACTCCTAAGAAAAAAATACGACTGAGTGGAAACACCAGCAGTCGATCAATGCATGCGTCGATGGTGAGCCTAGCGAAGCCGCGGCGGTCACGAACGGGGAACATCAAAATGGGGAACAGAGACATATGAGCACGATAACGACTGTCCTGGAGCCGCTTGCCGAAGGCAAGTTGCACCGAAATATCGACTGGCGCGGCGCCTTCTGGGTGGCGAGCGGCGTGCCTGCCCTCGTCCTGTTCTCGATCGGCGGCATTGCCGGCACGACCGGCACGCTGGCCTTCGCGATCTGGATCTTCTCCATGATCATGGGCTTCCTGCAATCCTTCACCTATGCCGAAATCGCCGGCCTGTTTCCGAACAAGTCGGGCGGCGCGTCGATCTACGGCGCCACCGCTTGGCTGCGCTATTCCAAGTTCATCGCGCCGCTGTCGGTCTGGTGCAACTGGTTCGCCTGGTCGCCGGTGCTGTCGCTCGGCTGCTCGATCGCCGCAGCTTATATCCTCAACGCGTTGGCGCCGGTGCCGCTGTTCACCGATGCCTCGCCCGAAGTCGTCGCCTATATCGCCGCGCATGCCGGGACGAGTGCTGCCGACGCCATCACGGCGGTGACCACCGCGGCAACGCCGGTGATCCGCAACTGGACGCTCTACAGCCACACGCTGGGGCCGGTCTCGTTCACCCTCAACGCGACCTTCTTCATCGGCGCGGTGCTGATGCTGATCATCTTCGCCATCCAGCATCGCGGCATCCTCGGCACTGCCAACGTGCAGAAATATATCGGCCTGCTGGTCATCATCCCGATGCTGATCGTCGGCGTCGTGCCGATCGTCACCGGCCAGATCAACTGGGCGAATTTTTCGCCGCTGGTGCCGCTGGCGGCAGCCTACGCGCCCGAGCCCGGCGCCTGGAACATTGCCGGCTGGACGCTGGTGCTTGGCGGCATGTTCATCGCCGCCTGGTCGACCTACGGCTTCGAGACCGCCGTCTGCTACACCTCGGAGTTCAAGAACCCGGGCACCGACACGTTCAAGGCCATCTTCTATTCCGGCCTTTTGTGCATGCTGCTGTTCATCCTGGTGCCGTTCACCTTCCAGGGCGTGCTTGGCCTCAACGGCATGCTGGCGACACCGATCGTCGACGGCTCCGGTGTCGCCGACGCGCTGGCCGGCATGGTCGGCGGCGGGGCGCTGATCCACAGCCTCTTGGTGATGCTGATGATCCTGGCTCTGGTTCTGTGCATCATGACGGCCATGGCCGGCTCTTCACGCACGCTCTACCAGGGCTCGGTCGATGGCTGGCTGCCGCGCTATCTCAGCCATGTCAACGAACATGGCGCGCCGACGCGGGCAATGTGGACCGATCTCGTCTTCAACCTGATCGTGCTGGCCATCGCCTCTGCCGACGCGACGAGCTTCTTCTTCATCCTCGCCGTGTCGAACTGCGGCTATATCATCTTCAACTTCCTCAACCTCAATGCCGGCTGGATCCACCGCATCGACAACGGCCATATCGCCCGGCCTTGGAAAGCACCGAGCTGGTTGCTCGGCGTCGGCGCGATCTTCGCCTATGTCAACATGATCTTCATGGGCGCGGGAGCCAAAGTTTGGAACCCGATGGCGCTGTGGGCCGGCCTGATCACGGCAGCCCTGATCATCCCGGTGTTCTGCTTCCGCCATTACATCCAGGACAAGGGCAAGTTCCCCGACCACATGCTGGCCGATCTCGGCATGACGGGGGCCGACCTCTCGGTCAAAAAGGCGGGCATACTGCCCTACCTGACCCTGGTCGCCGGCGTGGTGGTGATGCTGCTCGCCAACTGGTTCTTCGTCATCTGACCTCGTAAAAGTGAAAAGGATCGGGCGCGCTTCGGCGCGCCCGATCCTTTTCGACTGGCGTGATCGGTCTATTCGGCGGCCAGCGCCAGTTGCGGCTTTTCGGCTTCCTGGCTCAGTTCCAGATCGTCGGTCCGCCCCTCCGCCCCGCGCTTCTTCGGCTCCCGGCCGAAGAACAGGGCGTAGCCGGCAGGCAGGACCAGGATGGTCAGCACCGTGGCAACGAGGATGCCGCCCATCATGGCGTAGGCGAGCGGACCCCAGAAGACGCCGCGCGAGATCGGGATCAGCGCCAGCACCGCCGTCAGCGCCGTCAGCGTGATCGGCCGGAAACGGCGAACGGCCGAACCGATGATCGCCTCGTAGCGGTCCATGCCCGCGGCGATGTCCTGGTCGATCTGGTCGACCAGGATGATCGAGTTGCGCATGATGATGCCGAGCAGCGCGATGACGCCGAGAATGGCGACAAAGCCGAACGGCGCGCCGCTGATCAAGAGTGCCGCGGCAGCACCGATAATGCCAAGCGGACCGGTCGCCAGCACCAGCATCGCCTTGCCGAAGTTCTGCAGCTGGATCATCAAAAGCACGACGATGACGGCCAGCATGATCGGCGCCTTGGCGGCGATCGAAGCCTGGCTTTCCGCCGAATCCTCCGCACCGCCCTGGATCTCGACCTTGTAACCTGGCGCCAATCCGTCACGCAGGCCCTGCATATCCTTGTACAGTTTGGTGACGACGTCATTGGACTGCACGCCGTCGGGCAGCGTTGCCCGCACACTGATGGTCGGCAGACGGTCGCGGCGCCACTCGATGCCTTGCTCCAGCACCGGCACCACCTTGGCAACCTGCGACAGCGGCACGAAGCCACCGAAGTCGGTCGGGATATAGACCGAGTCGACCGAGGACAGCAGGCTGCGGCTGGCATCCGGCTCGCGGGCGACGATGGACACCGTCTCCTCGCCGTCGCGGAAGTCGTCGAGCGGCGCGCCGGACATCGCCGCCTGCAGCATCTGGCGGATGCGCTGCGAGGTGACGCCGAGTGCGCGGGCACGATCCTGATCGATGACCAGCTTCATCGCCGGAACCGGCTCCAGCCAGTCATCATGCACGGCGCCAAGCAGCGGATCCTCACGGAACTTCGCCTTCACCTGGTCGGCGATGCGGCGCACCTCCTGGCGATCCGGCCCCATGACGCGCATCTGCACCGGCCAGCCGGTCGGCGGGCCGAGGAACAGACGATCGACCTTGGCACGGATGGATGGGAAGTCTTCAGCCAGAACGGTGCGCAACTTGACGATCAGCCGTTCGCGGGCCGGTTCGTCATTGGCCATGACGAGCAGCTGGGCAAAGTTGGGGTTGCTCAGCTGCTGGTCCAGCGGCAGGAAGAAGCGCGGCGCGCCTTCGCCGATATAGGTGGCGATGAAACGCTTGTCCTTGTCGTCCATCATCTTGGTTTCGAGCGCCTTGGCCTGCGCCTCGACTTCCTTGATGCTGGTGCCTTCCGGCAGCCAAAGGTCGACGAGGATTTCCGGCCGCGACGATTGCGGGAAGAAGTTCTGCGGAATGAACTGGAAAGCCCACAGGCTGGTGCCGAAGGTGACCAGCGTCATCACCAGGACGATGATGCGATGGCGCACGGCCCAGCTGACGGTAGCACGAAGCCGGCGGTAGAAACGCGTGTCGAAGACATCGTGATGGCTGCCGGCATGCTTGCGCTGCTTGAGGATCATGTTGCCGAGCCATGGCGTGAAATAGACCGCGACGAACCAGGAGACGATCAGCGCGATGCCGACGACATAGAACAGGGTGCGGACATATTCGCCGGCGGTCGAGGCCGCGAAGCCGACCGGAATGAAGCCGGCTGTGGTGATCAGCGTGCCGGTCAGCATCGGGAAGGCGGTCGAGGAATAGGCAAAACTCGCCGCCTCGACCTTGACCATCCCCTCCTCCAGCTTGCGCTCCATCATCTCGACGACGATCATCGCGTCGTCGACCAGAAGACCGAGCGCGATGATCAGCGCGCCGAGCGAGATGCGCTGCAGGTCGATGCCGAGTTCGTACATGATGGCGAAGGTCGCAGCCAGCACCAGCGGGATGGCGATGGCGATGACCAGGCCAGAACGCCAGCCTATCGACAGGAACGAGACGACGAGCACGATCAGCAACGCTTCGCCGAGCGCATGCATGAACTCGGCCACCGCATCGGTGACGACGCCCGGCTGGTCGGAGATCTGGTCGACCGCAACGCCGTAGGGCAGCGCCTCTTCGAAGCGCTTGTAGGTGGCCTCGACATCCTTGCCGACGTCGGTAACCTTGAAGCCCTTGGCCATGACGACGCCCAACTGCACGCTGTCGTGACCGTTGAAGCGGTATTTGCGCTGGAACGGATCTTCCAGCCCCGAGGTCACCGTGGCGATGTCGCCCAGCCTTGTGACCTGGCCGCCGGCGCGCAGGCGCAGGTTCCGGATATCCTCGACCTTGCCGACATCGCCCTCGACGGAGATGCGTACCGAGTTGGTGCCGGTATCGACGGAGCCGGCCGGGTCGACATTGTTCTGTCCCTTGATCGCATTCTGCAGATCGGTCAGCGTCAGGCCGCGTTCGGCCAGGGCCTTGGACGAGACGTCGACATAGAGCTTTTCCGGCTGGTCGCCGATGATGACGGCCTTCTCGACGCCGGGCGTCGTCAAAAGCATGTCGCGCGCCTGGATGGCGAACTTCTTCAGTTCGGGATAGCTGAAGCCGTCGCCGCTGATCGAATGCAAGGTGATGAAGGTGTCGCCGAACTCGTCGTTGAAATACGGGCCGAGCAGGCCCTGCGGCAGGTCGCCCTGGATATCGCCCACCTTCTTGCGCACCTGGTAGAACGCGTCGGTCACCTCGGCGGTGTTGGTGTCGCCCTTGATCTGCACGGTGATGATGGCGCTGCCGGCGCGGGTGAAGGAGCGCACGAAATCGAGATGCGGCGTTTCCTGCAGCTTGCGTTCGATCTTGTTGACGACCTGGTCTTCCATCTCCTTGATCGAGGAGCCCGGCCAGATCGCCTGGACGACCATGATCCGGAAGGTGAAATCGGGATCTTCCTTCTGGCCCATACGCATCAGGCCGAGCGCGCCGGAAATGATGATCAGGCCGAACAGGAACCGCGCAATGGCGGGATGGCCGATTGCCCAGCGCGACAGGTTGAAGGGCCGCTTCTCTTCCGTGGAATTGGTCATCGACGCTGGTCCATCTATCTAGCGCAACAAAATCGAGGGTTCATAGTGGCTTCCGGGCGGCAAGGCTCTCCGAGCGGAGAAGCACTCATCGCGGTGGGACGCGAGATCGATGTGGGGGTTACATCAATCGAGCGTCTCGGTCGGGCGCCTGCCGCCCGGAAACCAACGACTGCGGGAACGCGCAGCCGGTTGTCTGTCGTCAGCGCACCTGCTTGGCGTCGCCGTCTGCCGCGGATGCCGATTGCAGCGCCGCATCACCAGCGAGCTTCACCTTCAGGTTTTCGGTCATGAATTGCGTGCCGGCGGCGACCACGACATCGCCGGGTTTCAAACCCTCTGCGACACGCACGCCATCGGCGGCGAACTCGGCAACCTTGATCGGACGGGCATGAACGGTGTCGGCGCCACGATCGACGGTCCAGACGATCGATTGGGTGCCTTGCTCGGCCAATGCGCTCAGCGGGATCGAGACCAGCTGCCGCTCATTGGCCGCCGAGGCTTCGATGCTGGCGGTCATGCCGAGCAGCACACGCGGATCGTTTGGCAGGCTGACGCGGACGGCAAAGGTGCGTGACTGCGGATCGGCGCTACCGGCGACTTCGCGGACCTTGCCATCGAGCGCCAGCGCATCGTCGGACCAGAAGCCCGCCTTGACTGCCTTGCCCGGCCTGAATTCGGCGATTTCCATTTCGGGGACGGCGATCAGCACTTCCTTCTCGCCGTCGACGGCGACAGTGACAACCGGCGTACCGGAACCGACGACCTGACCGACGTCGGCACTGACCGTGGTGACGATGCCATCCCTGTCGGCCTTGAGATCGGTATAGCCGACCTGGTTCTTCGCCTGTGCAAGTGTCGAAAGGGCGGAATCACGCGTGGCGACCGCTTGGTCATAGGTCAAGGTCGCCTGTTCGAGCTGTGATTTCGGGGCAAAATTCTTGGCAAAAAGCTGCTCGGCTCGCTTGCGGGCAAGCTCCACAGTCTCGACCTGCCGCTCGGCGGCATCGAGCGCTGCCTGCGCGCTCTTGACCGAGAGGTCGTAGTCAATGGGATCGATGCGGGCGAGCACATCGCCCGCGGCCACATGCTGGCCGATATCGACGAGGCGCTCGGTGATCTTGCCATTGACGCGGAACGCCAGAGCGCTCTCGGTGCGGGCTCGCACCGAGCCGGAATAGGAGAGCGTGCGGGTGTCGTGCACCTTCGCGATCTCGACAACCTTGACGGGACGGATGATATCCTTGACTTCGGCTTTTTCCTGGCTGCAGCCGGCAAGCCCGAGAGTGGCGACGATCAGGCCGGCAACTGGCAGCTTGCGAAGGATGGAATTGGACAAAGACATCTTGGTACTCCGACTGGAGATGAATGGTCGACAACCGGCTGGCGGGGGCTATTACTTCAGAGCTCTGATCGCATAGTCGATCAGATCGTCGGGCATCGCCCGGTTGGTCTTGGCAAGGCACTGCGCAACCATTTGCGGATGGCACAGGATGACCGTTGCGGCACCGAAGCAGCGCGACGCGGTCACCGGGTCCTGTTGTCTGAACTCACCGGCCTCGATGCCGTCGCGGATCACCTCCGCAAACAGGTCGTGAATGCTGTCGACATGCTTGTCGATCACACTCCAGTCCCGTTCGAGGGCGACGATGACCATCTCGTGGACCTTCTGGTCGTCGAGCATGACCTCCATCGTCATCTTGTATTGCGCATGCACGTAACGCCGAAGCCGCTCCTCGGCGCTGATCGGCAGGCGCGAAATCTCGTAGGCCATCTTGTAGCTGGCGCCGAGCATACGGCCGCAGACGGCCTGGTGGATTTCGACCTTGGAGGCGAAGAAACGGTAGATGTTGGCGGGCGACATGCCGAGCTCACGCGCGATGTCGGCGACATTGGTCTTGCCGTAGCCATAGTGCCGGAACAGGCGCTCGGCGCAATCGAGAATGCGCGTTACATTTTCCTGTCGGGCGGCTTCGGCGACTATGGTGGCGGCTTCGGACATGATCCTCTATCGATTTACGAGTGATGAATTTCGATTTTCGTCACTCGTAAATTGAAAAGAGCGACCTGTCAATGCGGATTCGGTGTACACGTACGAATGATGACAGATGGTGACAGGGAACCGACGAAAGTCGCGGAGGCTTTGCCCAATCGCAAAGGTCGTAACTGGAGGAGAGCAGCGACGAGGCTTAAGTCCCCCTCGCCATCTCGCGCAACCGGAATTTCTGGATCTTGCCGGTCGAGGTCTTCGGGATTTCGGCGAAGATGACCGCCTTCGGCACCTTGAACCGGGCAAGCAGCGCGCGGCAATGATCGATGATCTCGGCTTCGGTCGCGGCCTTGCCGGGCTTCAGCTCGACATAGGCAACAGGCACCTCGCCCCATTTGTCGTCGGGCCTGGCGACGACGCCGCAAGAGGCAACCGACGGGTGCTTGTAGAGCGCGTCCTCGACCTCGATAGAGGAAATGTTCTCGCCACCGGAGATGATGATGTCCTTGGAGCGGTCCTTGAGCTGGATGTAGCCATCGGGGTGCATGACGCCGAGATCGCCGGAGTGGAACCAGCCGCCGGCGAAGGCCTCGTCGCTCGCCTTGCGGTTCTTCAAATAGCCTTTCATGACGATGTTGCCGCGGAACATGACCTCGCCGATGGTCTCACCATCGGCCGGTGTGGTCCGCATCGTCTCGGGGTCCATGACGGTCAGGCCTTCGAGCGCCGCATAGCGCACGCCCTGCCGCGCCTTCCTGGCACTGCGCTCGCCCTTTTCGAGATCATCCCAAGCGCCATGCCATTCGTTGACGACCGCCGGACCATAGGTCTCGGTCAGGCCGTAGAGGTGGGTGACGGCAAAGCCGGCATCGGCCATCCCCGACAGCACCGCTTCCGGTGGCGGAGCTGCCGCGGTGTTGAAGGTGACAGTCTGCGGGAATTCGCGCTTGTCCTCCTCCCTGGCATTGATCAGCACCGACATGACGACCGGGGCGCCGCACAGATGGGTGACGCCGTGATCGGCAATCGCATCGTAGATCGGCTTCGGCCGCACCCAGCGCAGGCAGACATGGGTGCCGGCCTGGACAGCGAGCGTCCAGGGAAAGCACCAGCCATTGCAGTGGAACATCGGCAGCGTCCAGAGATAGACGGCGTGCTTGGCCATGCCCGCATGAATGGTGTTGGTGTAGGCCATCAGCGCGGCACCGCGATGGTGGTAGACGACGCCCTTCGGATTGCCTGTCGTTCCGGAAGTGTAGTTGAGCGAGATGGCGTCCCACTCATCGTCGGGCATCGACCAAGCGAAATCCTCGGCGCCGCCTGCAACAAACGCCTCATAGTCCAGCGTGCCAACCCGCTCGCCCTTCGGATACGGCGCGTCGTCGGCGTATTCGGGATCATCATAGTCGATGACCAGCGGCTTGACCTTGGCCAGTTCCAGGGCCTGCCTGACAACGCCGGAGAATTCGCGGTCGACGATCAGCACCTTGGTCTCGGCATGATCGAGCTGGAAGGCGATGACCGCGGCATCGAGGCGGGTGTTGAGCGAATGCAGCACCGCCTTGGTCATCGGCACGCCGAAATGCGCCTCCAGCATCGGCGGCGTGTTTGACAGCATGACGGTGACGGTGTCGCCCTTGCCGATGCCGCGCCTGTCGAGCGCCGAGGCAAGCTTCAGCGACCGCTGCCAGAAGGTGCGATAGTCGATACGCTGGTGGCCATGAATGATGGCGAGATGGTCGGGATAGGTCTTGGCCGCGCGCTCAAGATAGGTGAGCGGTGTCAGCGGTTGATGGTTGGCCGCGTTCTTGTCGAGATCCTGTTCGTAAGGACTGCCCATCCCATGCTCCCCGATTTCTTTCAGACGTTCTAGTCATAGGCTCGGTCCGCGTCACCACAAACGATGCCACGACAGAGCGCATTCGGCGCAATGATGAACCAGATTCAGCGTAAGCGGGAGTATCGCATACCTCTGCCCAGTTTGACTTTTGTCGAGAGCCGTGAATAATGTCAGCCGAGGAGACGGCATGGCGATCCGACCGGCAGAACAACTCATCCACAAGGCCGCCTGGCTCTACTATGCCCATGGCCTGCGGCAGGACCAGGTGGCGAGCCAGCTTAACATTTCCCGTGCCTCGGTCGCCATGTATCTGCGCAAGGCGCGCGAGACCGGCATCGTCAACATCTCGACTTCGACCCAGCTTTTCACCGACGACGTGCTGGCGCGCAAGCTCGAGGATGCGTTGAGCCTCGACGCCGTCTGGATCGCACCGGAGAATGATCATATTGCCGACCCGTCGACGGAAATCGCCGTGCTGGCGGCAAGCGTCTTTCTCGAACTGGTCAAGAAGGGCGACCGCATCGGCGTCGCCTGGGGCCGCACCGTCTATATGATCGCCGACGTGATGTCCTATGCCGATCTGCAGGATGTCACAGTGGTGCAGCTCTGCGGCAATCTCGGCGCACCCTATTCCTATCGCCCCGACCAATGCACCATGGAGATCGCCCGGCGGCTCAACGCCAAGGGGCTCAATTTCTACGCGCCGCTGGTGCTGTCGACGGAAGAACTCGCGCGGGCGCTGCGTGCCGAGCCGGTGATCCGGGAACAATTGTCGGGTGTCAGCGAATGCGACCTGGCGTTATACTCGGTCGGCGCGGTCGACGCCGACAGCCATCTGGTCAAATGCGGCGCGCTGACGCCAAGAGAAATGGCGGATCTGCGCAGCCAAGGCGCTGCCGGCGTGATTGCCGGGCAGATCATAGACGCCGAAGGCAAGGTGCTCGGCTGCAGTTATAACCGCCGGGTGATCTCCGCCGAGCTTGCCTCGCTGCGCGCCATCGCCAGGCGTTTGGTGGTGGTGCAGGAGGACAGCAAGTTCGAACCGCTGCTCGCGGCGATCGCGGGCGGCCTTTGCACGCATCTGGTGGTCGGCGCGCACATGGCGCAGCGGCTCCTGGATCATGCGGCTGCCACGACAGAAAAGGCCTCCTAGAAATCCTCCTCTCCGCCGCCGGCGCATTGTCATCAAAGCGTCGCGGCAATCCTGTTTCACCATCAAAACAAACAACCGGACGAAGCGAACATGAACAATTTGTGGAATGACGAAACAGCCGAAAAACTCGTCGCCGACTACGCGAAAAAGGGTGTCGGCCGCGACCTGGCGCTGCGCGTCTACACGACCCGGCTGCTCGGCGGCGAACCACGGCTGGTCCTGCATGGCGGCGGCAACACCTCTTGCAAGACGACGGCAACCGACCTCGTCGGCGACCAGTGGGACGTGCTGTGCGTCAAGGGCAGCGGCTGGGACATGGGCATCATCGAGCCGCAGGGCCTGCCGGCCGTCAAGCTCAAGCCGCTGCTCAAGGCGCGCGCGCTGAACAGGCTGGCCGACGAGGACATGGTTGCCCTGCAACGCGTCAACCTCATCGATCCGTCCTCGCCCAACCCGTCGGTCGAGACGCTGCTGCATGCCTTCCTGCCGCACAAATTCGTCGACCACACGCACTCGACCGCCATCCTCGCCATCGTCGACCAGGAGGACTCCAAGCCGCTGGTGAAGACGGTGTTCGGCAGCAAGATGGGTTACGTGCCTTACATCATGCCCGGCTTCGACCTCGCCAAGGCGGCCGCAGATATCTTCGACGCCGACCCTGATGTCGAAGGCCTGATCCTCGACAAGCACGGCATTTTCACCTTCGGCGACGACGCCAAACAGGCCTACGACCGGATGATCCATTATGTGAATGTCGCCGAGGACTTCATTGCCGCAAGCGGCAAGCCGAAGGCGGCAAAGGCAGCCTTGCCGGCAAAGCTCGCGACACCGGCGTCGATCGCGCCGATGCTGCGTGGTGCGGTGGCGGTAGCGCGCGGCGGAGGCCGCTTCGACCGCATGATCAGCGATTTCCGCACTTCGCCGGCAATTGTCGATTTCATCAATTCGGCTGAGATCGCCGACTATGCCGGACGCGGCGTGTCGACACCGGATCTGTCGATCCGCATCAAGACCGGCCCAATGGCGCTGCCGGCGCCCGATGCTGACAAGGCCGGTGACTACAAGGTGGCAATCAAGAGCCATGTCGACGCGTTCGCCAAGGATTATCGCGCCTATTTCGAAACCAATGATGCGCTCGACGACGTCAAGCGCACCATGCTCGACCAGATGCCGCGGCTGACGCTGGTGCCGGGCCTCGGCATGTTCGGCCATGGCCGCACGCTGAAGGACGCGAAGATCGCCTCGGATGTCGGCGAGATGTGGATCGAGGCGGTGCGCGGCGCCGAGGCGGTCGGCCGTTTCCACCCGCTCTCCAAGGCCGATCTGTTCCCGCTCGAATACTGGTCGCTGGAACAGGCCAAGCTCGCCTCCAACAAGCCGAAGCCACTGACTGGCCAGGTGGTGCTGATCACCGGCGGCGCCGGCGCGATCGGTGCAGCGACAGCCAAATTGTTCGCCGACAATGGCGCCCATGCCGTCGTCGTCGATCTCGACGCCGAAAAGGCTGCCGACGCGGCGAAGAAGGCCGGCAACAATTCGATCGGCGTCGCCGCCGACATCACCGACCCGGCGCAGGTGCGTGCCGCCTTCGACAGAGCGGTTGCCGTGTTCGGCGGTGTCGACATCCTGGTTTCCAATGCCGGCGCCGCCTGGGAAGGTCGCATCGGTGAGCTCGACGACGCGCTCCTGCGCAAGAGTTTCGAGCTCAATTTCTTCGCCCACCAATCGGTGGCGCAGAATGCGGTGCGCATCATGCTCGAGCAGGGCACAGGCGGCGTGCTTTTGTTCAACACCTCCAAACAGGCGGTCAACCCCGGCCCGAAGTTCGGCGCCTATGGCGTGCCGAAGGCGGCGACACTGTTCCTGTCCAGGCAGTACGCGCTTGACTATGGCGCGCATGGCATCCGCTCCAACGCCGTCAACGCCGACCGCATCCGCTCGGGGCTTCTGACCGACGCCATGATTGCCAGCCGTTCGGGCGCGCGGGGCGTGTCGGAGAAGGACTACATGTCCGGCAATCTGCTCGGCCAGGAAGTGACGGCGCAGGACGTGGCGCAGGCCTTCCTGCATCACGCGCTGGCCGACCGCACCACCGCCGATGTGACGACGGTCGACGGCGGGAATATCGCGGCAGCGCTGCGCTGACGTAGAGATCCGTCCAGACGAAAGGTGCGGTGCAACTCCGAAGCTTGCTCGAGAAGGGGCGGTTGGGAACTTTCGACCCGACCGACCATTGAGATCGAGCAAGGTCAAGCAGCTAAATTGTTGCCGGGAGTTCCCTCATGCCAACCGATGACTGGTCCCTGCCCGAACGCTTTATTTTTTCGGGTCACCCGATCGCATGGGGAGCGATCGGCGACGGCCCGCCGGCGGTCTTGCTTCATGGTACCCCGTTCTCGTCGGTGGAATGGCGGCGCATTGCAGCTTGGCTCGGGCAGCGGCGCCGGATCTACTATTTTGACATGCTCGGCTACGGGCAATCCGCCAAGCCCGACGCGGACGTGTCGCGCGGCATTCAAAACGAGTTGTTCGCGGCGCTCTACGCTCACTGGGAGCTGGAGTGGCCAGACATCGTGGCGCATGACTTCGGCGGCTCCGTCGCGTTGCGCGGCCACCTGCTCAATGGGCTCGATTATCGCTCTCTGGTGCTGATTGATCCGGTCGCGATCAGCCCTCAGGGATCGCCCTTGGTTCAAGCGGCAAAAGAACACGAGAAAGCGTTTGCCAGTCTGCCCGCCTATATCCATGAAGCCATGCTTCGCGCCTATATTGGCGGCGCTGTCGCGAACGCATTGCGCGCGGACGAAATGCAGCTCTATCTGCAGCCATGGCTTGGAGACGAGGGACAGAAGGCTTTTTGGCGTCAGATCGCACAGATGGACGACAAGTACAGTCGAGAGGTCGAGTGGCGATACGACGAGATACGTTGCCCTGTGACGATCCTGTGGGGTGAAGACGACGAGTGGATTCCGCTCGACGACGGGCGAGAACTCGCGCGCCGCATTCCCGGTGCGCCGTTCATCACGGTTCCAAATGCCAAACATCTCGTTCAGGAAGACGCGCCGGAGGCAATAATCTCGACTGTGCTCGACTTCTGGAACGACCAGCATCCTTCGGCCGCCGCGAAACCCCTGCTACAGCAACTCTAGAATGTGTTTCCAGGCCCTGGTTCCCAGCCTCGAATCAGCCTCGTCACTGCGGGCATCGAAACAAGGTTCCGGCGACGGCGCCGGACAGGTCTTCCTCGATTGCCGCCTGGACTTCCATATAAGCACCGTACCTTGGGCCGGAGCCTGGCGCCGGCTGCAGATATTCAGCAAAAGGCCGCCTGCAGCAAGCGGCTGCAGGCGGCCTTCGATAACGAAACCTACTTCGCGTTCGGGTTCGGCATCCAGGCCGGCATCGCGACATCGGCATGGGCGAACTGCGGCAGCTTGGCCGACAGGTCCTCCATGTTCTTGATGTCCTTGTCGATGAGGTCCTTCTGGGTGATCAGCGTCGGCGGCACGACGACGTTGTGGCCGGGGTCTTCACCGGCCAGCAACTGCGCCAGCGCACGCACCGAGACCTGGCCGACGACAGCCGGATTGGTCGCGGCGGTCGCGGCCCAGGCGCTGTCGGGCTCACGCATCGCAGCGATATCGGACGTCGAGATATCGGCCGAATAGATCTTGATGCCCTTGTTCAAGCCCGCTTCGTCGACGGCGATCTTCACGCCCTTGGCAAATTCGTCATAGGGAGCAAACATCACCTTGATGTCGGGATGCGCCGTCAGCACCGAACGCGCCTGGTTGGCGACTGAGTTGGCAATCGGATTGTCGAGCGTGCCGAACATCGCGACTTCCTTGATGCCGGCATACTTCTTCTTGACGTCGACCCAGGTCTCGTTGCGGCGGTCGAGCGGCGCGATGCCGGCGACATAGACATAGCCGGCATTCCAGCTTTCGCCATTGTCCTTGACCGCCTGCTCGAGGGCGAGGCGCGCCAAGTCGCGGTCGGACTGTTCGATCTGCGGGATCTTGGGATTCTCGACATTGACGTCGAACGCCACCACCTTGATGCCGGCGTCGACCGCACGCTGGGCGGCGTCCTTCATCGATTCCGTCAGGCCGTGCTGGATGATGATGCCCTGCACGCCAAGCGCGATGGCCTGATCGACCATGTCGGACTGAAGGGCGGCATCCTGGCGGCTGTCGAGGACACGCAGGTCGATGCCGAGCGCCTTCGACTGCGCCTCGACGCCCGACAGATAGGCCTGGAAGAAGTCGCCGGTCGAGAGATAACGCACCAGCGCGATCTTGACGCCGGGCTTGTCGAAAGGCGCCGGCTTGTCCGCGGCAAAAGCCGGGACCTGCATCAGCATGGTTGCGCCGGCCAATCCGAGCGCCACCTTCCCCAGAAGTCTTCTTGTAATGCTCACTTTGTTTTCCTCCACTCTTGTTGAACCCAAAATCCTGTTCCGGTCGAAAGCTACCTCCTGCCCCTGCCCGAAAGCGCAAAGGTGAAGACAAGGGCGACGACCAGAACCACGCCCTTGACGAAATCCTGCGTGTAGTAAGGCGCGTTCATCATCGTCAGGCCTTGCAGCAAGATGCCGACGAACAGCGCGCCGATGGCGGTGCCGAAGGCGTTCGGCTTGGCGGCACCTAGCACCGCGTAGCCGATCAGCGCCGCGGCGACCGCATCGAGCAGCAGATTATTACCCGAGGCGATGTCGCCGCGTCCAAGCCGGGCAGCGAGCAAAATGCCGCCGATCGAGGCAAAAACTCCTGAAATAACGTAGGCCCAGATCTTGTATGCCTTGACAGGCGCACCGGCGAGTTCGGCGGCGCGCTCATTGCTGCCCACGGCATACATCATGCGACCGAAACGTGTGTATTCGAGGAAGAACCAGATCAGCACGGCGAGCACGAGCAGGACCACCACCGACACCGGAATGAGGTTCGGGATGAAGAAATCGAAACGGTGGCGGCCGAGCGCCAGGAAGGCGTCGGAGAATTTGCCGCTGGCGACCGAACCGTCCGGCATGGTCATGCCGGTGGCGATCGAGCGGCCTTCGGTTGGAATGCGCTGCAGGCCGACGAGCAGGAACATCATGCCGAGCGTCGCCAGCAGATCGGGCACGCGCATGTAGACGATCAGCCAGCCATTGATCAGGCCGACAATTGCGCCGATGAGCAGGCAGACGACGACCGCGACAAGGGCGTTCTGCTCCAGCACCACCATCACATAGGCGGCCGCCATCATGGCTGACGTGGCGACGGAGCCGATCGAGAGATCAAAGCCGCCGACGACCAGCGTGGCGGTGACGCCGAGCGCCAGCACGCCGGTGATGGCGACCGACTGGAAGATGAAAACGGCACTTTGCGGCGAAACGAAACCGTCGGCGGCGATCGAGAAATAGGCGACGAGCCCGAACAAGAGCACGATGAACCCGTAGCGGATGGCGTGGTCGCGCAATGTCATCCGGCGCTCCCGCGCGCTGCTGCCGTCTTTATCCAATCCGAACCCATGCTCTCTCCATTCCAATTCCTATCGCCCGCGCTCAGGCCGCACTGTGCAGCGGTCCGCCGGCAACCTCGGCCAGCAGGCGGTCGAGATCGACATCGGCATTGCGGTGTTCGCCGACGATAGTCTGTTCCGACATGACCAGGATGCGATCGGCGGTTTCCAAGGCCTCGTCGAGTTCGGTGACGAACAAAAGCGTGGCGCGTCCGTTTGCACTCGCCCTGAGCTTGGCGGCAATGTCGCGCCGGGCCGAGATATCGACGCCCTGAAACGGCTCATCCAGGATGAACAGCCTTGCATCCTGCGCCATCCAGCGCGCGACCATCACCTTCTGCTGATTGCCGCCGGACAGCTCCGACATGTCGTCCTTCTCGGACCGACAGACGATGCCCAGTTCTTCGATCTGCCGGCGCGCGGTGGCGCGTTCCAGACGGCGCCTGAGAACAGCGAAGCGCGACATGCGCTTGTGAAACGGCAGGCTGATATTTTCCTGGATGTTGAAGCCTTGGACGATGCCATTCTCGCCGCGGTCCTTGGCAACGAGGAACACGCCGGCGGCGATCGCTTCGCCGGCTGTTTCAGGTGCATAAGGCCTGCCGTTCAGCGTCATTGTGCCGGCGAGCGGCTGGCGCACACCAAAGAGAGTCTCGGCAAGCGCCGTCTTGCCGACGCCGACGAGGCCGGTGATGGCAACGACCTCGCCGTCGCCGAGCGTCAGCGAGATCGGCCGGGCGCCCGGCGCAATGCGTAGACCCTCGATCGTCACGACTGCCTTGGCCGAATTCCTGACGACGATCTGGTCGAGATGGATCTTGCGGCCGAGCATGGCGTTGACCGCGCCTTCATAGTCGAGCGGTTTCCTGTCGAAAATGCCTGAGATGATCCCGTCACGCATCGAGACGATGCGGTCGGCCAGCCGCCTGATGTCCGACATGCGATGCGAGATGTAGAGGATCGCCACGCCCTGCTCGCGCAGCCTGTCGATCAGCGCGAACAGCCGGTCGGCCTCAGCGCTGGACAGCGATGAGGTCGGCTCGTCGAGGATCAGCACTTTCGGCTTGTGCGCCAGCGCGCGGGCAATCGCCACCATCTGGCGATCGGCCAGCGAAAGATCGCTCACCCGCGCCTTCAAATCGATGGCCAGCCCCATGCGGTCGGCAACCGCCTTGGCCTCCCGCCGCACACGGACGGGATTGAACAGGGTCGGCGCGCCGCTGCCGCTCAGTCGGTCGAGGGTCAGGTTGGTGGCGACGTCGAGGTCGGCGACGACACCGTCGTTAATATTCTGGTGCACGGTGACAACGCCGGCGCGGATCGCTTCGGCCGGGGTTTTCGGTGCGAAATCCTGGTCGGCGAGCGCCATCGTGCCGCCGCCGCGTTCGTAGACACCGGAGATGATCTTGACGAGGGTGGATTTGCCGGCGCCGTTGGCGCCCATCAGCACGGTGACTTCGCCGGCATGCAATTCGACCGAGACGCCGCCTAGCACCTCGTTATGGCCAAAGGATTTCCTCAGTCCCTCTACGCGGAACACGGCATTACCGACCATGCGTTCCTCCCTGACATGACGCTATGGGCTGTATCGGCAATTGTCAACACGATTGACAATTGCCAGATCGCTTCCTAGCTTGGCCCAGCCGCCACGCCTCCGTTATGTTCGGAGCGCATAAGCGGGAGGATGACGATGACTGAAAAATTGCCGTTCGAAGCACTATCGGTCGAAACCCTGGCTGCACGCCTTGGCGGCAACGAGGCGCTATGCGCGAAGATCGGCAAGGACACTGGCGCCTGGAAGGTCCGCGAGGTCGGCGACGGCAATCTCAACCTGGTGTTCATCGTCGAGGGCGCCAGCGGTGCAGCCGTGGTCAAGCAAGCCCTGCCCTATGTTCGCCTGGTCGGCGACAGCTGGCCGCTGCCGTTGAAGCGCTCCTTCTTCGAATATCACGCACTGACCAGGCAAGAGGCACGCGCGCCAGGCTCGGTGCCGGCGATCCATTATTTCGATGAAGGCCAGGCGCTGATCATCATGGAATATCTTGCGCCGCCGCATATCATCCTGCGCCGTGCGCTGATCGACGGCCGGCAATTGCCGAACATCGCCCGGGATATCGGCCTGTTCATGGCCCGGACGCTGTTTCGCGGCTCCGACCTCCATATGGCCGCCAAGGACCGCAAGGCCGATCTGGCGCTGTTCGCCGACAATGTCGAGCTTTGCGACATCACCGAAAGCCTGGTGTTTTCCGACCCCTATTTCGACGCCAAGATGAACCGGCACACCTCGCCGCAGCTCGACGGCCTGGTCGCCGAACTGCGCGCCGACCGCGACCTCAAGGTCGAGGCGCAGCGGCTGAAGCACATCTTCGCCGCCAATGCCGAAACGCTGCTGCATGGCGATCTGCATTCCGGCTCGATCATGGTCACCGACAGCGAAACCCGGATGATCGATCCGGAGTTCGCCTTCTACGGTCCGATGGCTTTCGATGTCGGCATGCTGCTCGCCAATTTCTGGATGTCGTTCTTCTCGCAACGCGGCCACGAGGAGGAGGGAAAGCGCGACGCCATGCGCGCCTATCTGCTCGGTGTGACGGTCGAGACATGGTCGGTGTTCCGCGCCGAATTCTCGCATCTATGGCGCACCGAGCGCACCGGCATGCTCTATCAGAAGAGCCTGTTCGAGGATCAGGGCGACAGGCTCGGCGCCGAGCAGGCGCTCGACCATGTGCTGCACCAGATGTGGACCGACCTGCTCGGCTTTGCCGGCATCGAGGTTCATCGGCGTATCCTCGGCCTCGCCCACAATGCCGATTTCGAGACCATTGCCGACGAGGATCTGCGCGCCAGTTGTGAAGCAAAGGCGCTGCGATTCGGCCGCCATCTCGCCGTCAACCGGCGCCAGATCCACAGCATCGACGAGGTCAACCAACTGGCCGCGCTGATCGAACAGGAGAGCAGCATTTGAACGTCGGCGACCGCCACTATCGCACCATCTGGCTGAGCGACGACGGCCGTTCGGTCGATATCATCGACCAGCGCTGGCTGCCGCACGATTTCCGCATCGAGACGATCGGCACGGTCGACGGCATCGCCACCGCCATCCGCGACATGTGGGTACGCGGCGCGCCGCTGATCGGCGTCACCGCTGCCTACGGCGTCGCCATGCAGATGGCTGACGATCCGTCGGATGCAGCGCTCGATGCCGTGTGGGAGACCCTGCACGAGACGCGGCCAACCGCGATCAATCTGCGCTGGGCGCTGGACGAAATGCGGCGCTTCCTGCGGCCTTTGCCTCCCGAACAACGCGCCGAAGCCGCCTATCGGCGGGCCAGTGAGATCGCCGACGAAGATGTCGGCCTCAACCGCGCCATCGGCGAGAACGGTCTTGCCATCATCAAGGCGATCGCGGCGCGCAAGCAGAAGGGCGAACCGGTCAACATCCTGACCCACTGCAATGCCGGCTGGCTGGCCACGGTCGACTACGGCACCGCCACGGCGCCGATCTACCTGGCCACAGAAGCCGGCATTCCGGTCCATGTCTATGTCGATGAAACGCGGCCGCGCAACCAGGGCGCACAGCTGACCGCCTGGGAGATGGCCGGGCACGGCGTGCCGCACACACTGATCGTCGACAATGCCGGCGGCCATCTGATGCAGCGCGGCGCAATCGACATGGTCATCGTCGGCACCGACCGCACAACGGCCGACGGCGATGTCTGCAACAAGATCGGCACCTATCTGAAGGCGCTCGCCGCCGCCGACAATGACGTGCCGTTCTATGTCGCGCTACCGTCGCCGACCATCGACTGGACGGTACATGACGGACTGGCCGAGATCCCGATCGAGCAGCGCTCGGCCGACGAGGTCTCGCTGGTCTGGGGCAAGACCGCTGCCGGCGAGATTGCCCAGGTTCGCATTTCGCCGGAGACGACGCCTGCGGCCAACCCGGCCTTCGATGTGACGCCGGCGCGACTGGTCACCGGCTTGATCACCGAGCGCGGCGTTGCCAAGGCATCGCGCGAGGGATTGAAGGCGATGTTCCCCGAGCGGGCGTAGCCCACGTCCCTAGTACAGAGGCTCCGCCATATGCTTCGGGGTCGGCCACGTCTCGGTAATGCCCGGCTGCACCGGCCGCTCCAGATAGGTCGATAAAACCACATAGCTGCGCGTCGAGGTGACCCCCGGCGTTTCGTACAGGCGCGCCAAAAGGCCTTCGAGTGCTCTGGTGTCTTCCGTGCGGACCTTCAGCAGCATGCAGGTGTCGCCGGCGACCGTATGGATCTCCTCGACTTCGGGATATTGCGAGACCGCCATCAGCTCCGGCGTCTTTCCCCAGCCCCTGGTGTCGATATGGACAAAGGCAAGCAAAGGCTTTTTCACCGCCCGGGGATCGATGATGGCGACTGTGTTGCGGATGGCGCCGCTGCGACGGAGCCGTTTGACCCGCTCATGCGCTGCGGGTGGCGACAAGCCGACGCGATCGCCGAGTTCGGCGTAGCTGATCGTGGCGTCATCGACCAGGACACCTAATATTCTTCGGTCTGTCGCGTCGAGATCGCGGGCCGCGGGCCTGTTCTGCAGAATGCCATCTGTTTCTTCATCCATGGCGAAATTCCGGGTTCTCCGCTGAATGGAATACGGCCATTATGCTGATATGTCGAACATTGATCAAGTTGCGCCATTGACTGCCCGAGCCCCGATCCCGGCGCTTGCCTATCTGCTGACCGGATGCATCGCTGTCATCGGCTCGAACTCGCTTGTGCTGGGTCCGATCGCACCGGCTGTCGCCTCGTCGTTCGGAACCAGCGTGCCGGCCGTGATGATTGCGGCGGCAGCGTTCGGCCTTGGCACCTCCGCAAGCGCCCTGTTCCTTGCGCGCTACATCGACCGGCTCGGTGCTCGCAGGATGCTGCAGAGCGCACTGTTGCTGTTGGCATTGGCGCTGGTCGCAAGTGCCGCTGCACCCACGGTGACCATGCTGGTCTCCGCACAGCTGCTGGCCGGCATCGCTGCCGGCATCGCCATGCCCGCGATCTATGCCAGCGCCGCAGCCATTGCCCCACCGGGCAGGGAGAGCGGCACGATCGGCGTCGTCCTGACTGGATGGACGCTCAGCATGGTCGCCGGCGTTTCGCTTTCGGCCGTGCTTGCCGATCTTGTGCATTGGCGCGCCGTTTTCGCAGCGGTCGCGGTGCTTGCGGCCCTTGCATGGATGGGGCTGACAGTGACGTCGCTCAGCGACATCAGGAAGGCCGGACCGGCGCCCGCCCCGCTGGAAGCGCTCGGCATTCCCGGAATCCTGCCGCTGCTGGTGGCGTGCGCGGCCTTCATGACTTCGTTCTACGGCGTCTATGGCTATCTCGGCGACCATCTTCATGTCGGGCTGGGACAGCCGGTGAGCGCCAATGGCCTGGCGGCGCTTGCCTACGGCATAGGCTTCGGGACGGCTGCTCTGCTCGACGGCGTCATCGACAGACTGGGTGCGCGGCGCGTAATGCCGTTCGCCTATCTTCTGGTCGCAGTCGTCTATGTCGCGATGGCGGCGACGAGCGGCAGTTTCGGGCTGACCTTGACCATGGTGGCAATCTGGGGACTGGCCAATCATTTCGGCCTGAATGTCCTGGTAATGCGCCTGTCTGCGCTCGATCCCTCGCGGCGCGGCACGATCATGGGCCTGAACAGTGCGGTGACTTACCTCGCGGTCTTCGTCGGCACCACCAGCTTCGGGCCGCTCTACTCCAGCTTTGGTTTTGCCACCTGCGCAATGGTCGCAGCATCGCTGATGCTGATCGCCGCATCGGCGGCGGCGTGGCGCACGCGATAATCGAACGGACTTGGCCCAACCTTCTCACGGTTGACAGCAGCGCCCTGCCCTTTCATACAAAGCCGTTAATGTTCTCAGGGCGGGGTGAAAGTCCCCACCGGCGGTAAGGACTCTTAGTTGCGCATGATTCCTTTCCGAAAACCGTTCCGGTTTTCGGGGTCATGCGCGGGCCCAAGCCCGCGAGCGCTTTCCGGTTTCGGAAAGGTCAGCAGATCCGGTGTGATTCCGGAGCCGACGGTTAGAGTCCGGATGGAAGAGAACGAAACGGAAGCCGGCCCGCTCTTCGCGGGCTTAATCCGTATCGTGCGTCCTGATTCTGGTTCGAAACGGAAGGATGGGCCCATGAATCAGCATTCCCATAAAGACTACGAAAAGACTCGCATCGCCGTTATCCGCGCGCGCTGGCATGCCGACATCGTCGACCAGTGCGTGCAGGCCTTCGAAGCGGCACTGGCTGACATCGGAGGCGAGCGCTTCACCGTTGACGTCTTCGACGTGCCGGGCGCCTATGAAATCCCCCTGCATGCCAAGACCCTGGCCGGGACCGGCCGCTATGCCGCGATCCTCGGCACCGCTTTTGTCGTCAATGGCGGCATCTACCGGCATGAATTCGTCGCCAGCGCGGTGCTCGACGGCATGATGAACGCGCAGTTGTCGACCGGCGTGCCGGTGCTGTCGGCGGTGCTCACCCCGCACAACTACCACGACAGCGCCGAGCACCACCGCTTCTTCTTTGAGC
This sequence comes from Mesorhizobium sp. SEMIA396, assembly GCF_024518615.1. NCBI lineage: Bacteria > Pseudomonadati > Pseudomonadota > Alphaproteobacteria > Hyphomicrobiales > Phyllobacteriaceae > Mesorhizobium > Mesorhizobium sp. SEMIA396. Next base: position 372,483 of record NZ_JANIFC010000004.1, on the reverse strand, counting down.
ACTTCACCATCAAGGGCAAGGAGGCGGCCAATGCCTGCGTGCAGATCCTGGCGGCGCGGGAGTTGATCGCGGCTTAAGTCACCAAAACGGCCGGATTTCAGCCCTGCAACAAGAATTGCGATCGAGAAGAGCTCTGAAGGTTGCGGTTCCGTTGAAATCCCGCCAGAAGCATCAAGGGCCGACCGGCAACCGGCCGGCCCGCGACGTTGCGCTTGAAACCAGATACGGGAGACTATTGGGTGGCTCGCATAACACTGAGACAATTGCTCGACCACGCCGCCGAATACGGCTACGGCGTGCCCGCTTTCAACATGAACAATATGGAACAGGGCCTCGCCATCATGGAGGCCGCCGAGGAGACCAAGTCGCCGGTCATCCTGCAGGCCAGCCGCGGCGCGCGCGCCTATGCCAATGACGTGGTGCTGGCCAAGCTGATCGACGCGCTGGTCGAAATCCATCCCGACATTCCGGTCTGCATGCATCTCGACCATGGCAACAACGAAGCCACCTGCGTCACCGCGATCCAGTACGGCTTCACCTCGGTCATGATGGACGGGTCGCTGAAGGAAGACGGCAAGACGCCGGCCGACTACGCCTACAATTCCGGCATCACCAAGCGCGTCGTCGACATGGCGCATTGGGGCGGCGTGTCCGTCGAAGGCGAGATCGGCGTGCTCGGCTCGCTGGAGAGCGGCGGCGGCGAGCAGGAAGACGGCCACGGCGTCGAAGGCGCGATCAGCCACGACCAGCTTTTGACCGATCCGGAACAGGCGGTGGAATTCGTCAAGGACACCCATGTCGATGCGCTGGCGGTTGCCATGGGCACCAGCCATGGCGCCTACAAATTCTCGCGCAAGCCGGACGGCGCGGTGCTGGCCATGAACGTCATCGAGGAGATCCACCGCCGCCTGCCGAACATGCATCTGGTCATGCACGGCTCGTCCTCGGTGCCCGAGGACCTGCAGGAGATCATCAACAAATATGGCGGCCAGATGAAGCCGACCTGGGGCGTGCCGGTCGAGGAAATCCAGCGCGGCATCAAGCACGGCGTGCGCAAGATCAACATCGACACCGACAACCGCATGGCGCTGACCGGCGCGATCCGCAAGGTGCTGACCGAGAACCCGAGCGAGTTCGATCCGCGCAAATATTTGACACCGGCCATGGCCGCCATGCGCAAGCTCTGCAAGGAGCGCTTCGAACAGTTCGGCACCGCCGGCAACGCGCAGAAGATCAAGCCGCTGCCGGTCGCCGAAATGGCCAAGCGCTATAAGTCGGGCAGCCTCGACCCGAAGTTCGGCTGAGCTCCAGCCATTTATCCCAGAGCTGCCAGAAGCATCCTGGCAGCTCTGGCGACGGCTGTTTTACTCCGGAGTCTCGGCCTCGGCACGAACCAGCTTGATATCGGCGCCAGCCGCCCATGCGCCGATATCTTCCCGACGCAATGCCGCCGCCATCATGTCTGGAAACAAATCCGGCGTGCAGGCGAAGACCGGAATACCGAGGGCGGCCACCGAGCCTGCCATCTTCGGGTCATAACCCGGCCTGCCCTGGTCGGTCAGCGCCAGAAGCACCACGACGTTGACGCCGGAGCGAACGAGTGCAGCAAGCCGCTGCAGCAATTCCTGCCCGTTGCCGCCCTCATAAAGGTCGGTGATCAGCACCATATGCGACTTGGTCGGCCGTTCGATGCGGTCCGCGCAATAGGCCACGGCCTGGTTGATGTCGGTGCCGCCGCCCAGCTGCACGCCGAACAGGACTTCGACAGGATCGCTAAGCTCCTCGGTCAGATCGACGATCGCCGTGTCGAAGCAGACAAGCTTGGTCCGCACGACCGGCAGGGAAGCCATCACCGCGGCGAAGATGGAGGCGTAGATCACCGAGCTTGCCATCGAGCCCGACTGGTCGACGCACAGCACCACCTCATCCAGGTCGACCAGCCTTCGCTGTTTGCGCATGAAGCCGACCAGCTTCTCCGGCACGATGGTTTTGTGCTCGGGCTGGTAATGGCGAAGGTTGGCTGAGATCGTACGCGGCCAGTCGATGTCGCGCTGGCGTGGGCGGTTGGTGCGCTGCGACCGGTCGACCGCGCCGCGGATCGCCTCGGCTGTCTTCTGCTCCAGCCGCTGCATCAGCTTGGCGACGATATCGGCGATGATCGTGCGCGCAATGTCCTTGGTCTTGGCCGGCATGACCGAGCGCAGCGAAATCAGGTCGGCGACGAGATTGACGTCGGCCTCGATCGCCTTAAGGAATTCCGGCTCCATCAGCATCTGCTTCAGGTTGAGCCGTTCGAAGGCATCCTTCTGGACGATCTGGACGACCTGTGCGGGAAAGAACGATCTGATATCGCCCATCCACTGTGCCACCCTTGGCGCCGAGCGGCCGAGGCCGCCGCGCCGCTTGCGCGGATCGGCGGCCGCATCGCCGGCACCATCGCCGTAAAGCGCATCGAGCGCCGCCGAAAGCCGCTTGTCGGTGTCGGACAGCGCTGACGAGGTTTCCTCATCGGCACCGATCGCCAGGCGCCAGCGGCGCTCCCGTCCGTCGCCGGCCTGGATTGGTTCGCTCATTTCGGCCTCGTCATCCATTGCCGCTCCCTCCCGTCAGCAAGGGTCCGAGCCGTTCAAGATGGCGGCGCCACGCTTCGCCGCCATCCGGAGTCGGCGTCAGTCCGGCAGGCAGGCGTGCGGCGCGGCCGAGCACCGCTTCGATCAACCGCCGCCGCTCCATCGAGTCCAGATGCGAAAAGACCCGGCGCAGCAACGGCAGATGCGCAATGAAGGCGTCTTCGTCGAGGGATGCGAGCCAGGCATCCACCGCACCGCGCAGGCCCTCGTCGTAGATCAGCCGTTGGCCGGCAGTGCTGAAGAAACCCTCGAAGAACCCTGCAGCCTCGGTGACAGGCGTTCCTGGAGACAGACGTCGTGCGATCAGACCGGTTGCCGCGTCGGCTGACAGATGGCCGGCTTCGTAGAGCAGATGCGCGGCACAGCCTGCCACCAGCGCCGTCGAGCGCGATCCATCGAGCACCGCAGCCAGCCCATTGCGCCAGGCGTCCAGCACGTCCTGTTCAGGCTCGACCAGACTGATCGCTTCGTCGGCCTTGCGCATGGCGCCGACCAGCGTCGTGGATGCCTGGGCATCGAGGTCGCGGGCGGCATAGGCGAGCGCGATCCCGCCTTCGACGATCAGCCGCTCCAGCAGACCGGACAGACGGGCGGTTTCCGTCTTGCGAGCCTCGCCATAGCGGATGATGTCGGCGAGCGGCGGCACCGATGTCAGGATTTCCAGGCATTCGCTGCTGCGGGCTGCCCGTTCCTCCAAGGCCGCGAGACCGGCGATCGACGCTTCCGACAGGTTTGCCGTGATGGCGCCCTGGACCAGTGCGGCCATCGCATCAAGAGACGTCGCCGCGCCGATCATCTGGATCAGCCGACCATTGGCCGCCTTTTCGATGGTTGGTCCGTAGACCAGGTTCTCCACCAGTCGAACGGCATACTCAGGTTCCCACGACAGCGTCCAACGCTCGCGAAAGGTGCCGCGGCTACGGCCGCTGTCGATGAGTTTGCCCCAATGCACGCCAAGCACGGACAGCCGGTGCAGCAAGGTCGACCGAAACAGCCCGCTCTCGCTGCGCAGATCGACCGATAATTCGCGCTCCAGCGCCTCGGGCTTCAGCCGTGCCGCCTTCTGGTTGCGCTGCAGGTCCTCGATTAGCGGCGCCAGCGGCGTGTCTGGCGGAATTTCACCGACATCGGCGCCCAGCAGCAATTCGGCTTCGACCAGCGCCCACAGCAGCGCTTCCCCGTTGAACAGGGCGGCGATCGCGGCGTCACGCAATTCCTCGAAACCGGGCTTTGGCCGTTCACGGATCACAGCCAGCGTGCGGGCCAGCCGTTCGGCTTCGATCAGCGAGGCGGTCGAGACCATGTGCCCCTTGGCCCTCAGGACCGCCGCGATCTTCGCCAGCCAAAGGACCGAGGCGTCGCCTTGCCCGCGCGTCTGCCACAGATGCTTGCACCAGCCGGGCGCGACAACGCCGGCGCCATAACCGAAGCCCAGCGCCAGACGCGGCCCCGTCCACGGCGCCCAGGTCATCATGCTCTTGCGGCGGGCGAGCCCCTTGAGTAGCGCCTGGTCTTCCTTCAGCGGTCGCGTCGCCTGCAGCGCCGGCACATGGAAAGCACCGCAAACGATAGCGATCGGCCCATCGAATTCCTTTCGCGCGGCGGCGATCTCAAGCCGCATATGCGCTTCGCGTTTCGCCTCAAACGCCGCAAGCGGACCTTCGCCGTCCCGCAGCGTCGTCATCGCGTCGGCTATTGCCGCGAAGATTGGACCCGGCTGCGGGTTCTGCTCGATGATATCAGACCACCAGCTTTCGCCATCCTCATAGCCGGCAGCTTGTGCCAGCGTTCCGATCGGGTCCCGCAGATGCGGCGCCAAGTCAGCCTCGACGTTGGCTTCCGTTCCATCGCTCTCGGTTTCCCCCACGGCCTCAATCGGCGCAGTGCGGGCTGACGACGGCAAATCGATGAAGCGCACTGCCGCATTGTTGGTGACGGCCCAGAGCGTCGCCTGATACTCCGGCGAGAATTCGGCGAAGGGCCAGAAGCTTGTCGAGGCCGGATCGTCTTCGGGATAGCAGAGCAGCGCCACCGGCGGCTGCATTTCGGGGCGGGCGAGCAACGGCAACAGCGGGCTGGCGTCGGCCGGTCCTTCGATCAGCACGGCGACCGGTTTCAACTCCTGCAACGCCTGCACCAGGCTGTCGGCGGAGCCGGGCCCGTGATGGCGTATGCCGAAATAGGAAACGTCGCTGAGCCCCATGGCGTCAGATTGCCGCGTTCAAGGCCGCGTAGTAGCCGGCATAGTCTGGCCGCTTCTTGAGCACGGTTTCCAGATATTCTTCCAGCACCAATTTGTCCTGCACGGGATCCTTGACGATCGCGCCGACGAGGCTGGCGGCAAGGCCTTCGGCGCCGAGCTTGCCGCTGTCGAACCAGGCCGCCTGGCTGAGGCCGCCGACCATGGTGGCAATGGCTTCGGCCGTGGACAGCGAACCGGACGGCGTCTTCAACGTCACCTTGCCGTCGGCTGTAGCACCGGAGCGCAACTCGCGAAAAATGGTCAGCACTCGCGCGATCTCCTCACCGACATTCTTCGGCACCGGAAGGTCAAGACCGCCGGCCATCTCGCCGACCCGCTTGGAGACGATCGCCACTTCCTCCGCCATGTCTTCGGGCAAAGGCAGCACGACGACGTTGAAGCGGCGCTTCAACGCTGACGACAACTCGTTGACGCCCTTGTCGCGGTTGTTGGCGGTGGCAATGATGTTGAAGCCGCGCTGCGCGTAGATCGAGGTGTTAAGTTCCGGGATCGGCATCATCTTTTCGGACAGGACGGTGATCAGCGTGTCCTGCACATCGGAGCCCATGCGCGTCAGCTCCTCGAGGCGGCAAAGCTTGCCGTCCTGCATGGCGCGGTAGAGCGGCGTCGGCACCAGCGCATCCTGGCTTGGGCCCTTTGCCAGAAGCTGTGCGTAGTTCCAGCCATAGCGGATCTGGTTCTCGTCGGTGCCGGCCGTGCACTGCACGATCAGGGTCGAATCGCCCATGATGGCGGCGGCGAGATGTTCCGACACCCAGGATTTGGCCGTGCCGGGAACACCCAGCAGCAACAGCGCGCGATCGGTGGCGAGCGTCGCGACCGCGGTTTCCATCAGCCGGCGGCGGCCGACATATTTGGGCGTTATCACTGTCCCGTCGTCAGCCTTTCCGCCAAGCAGGTAGGTAAGGACCGCCTTTGGTGAAAGGCTCCATCCGGCAGGCCTTTGCCGGTCGTCATTGCGCGAGAGCGCCTGCAATTCGGCGGCATAGGCCTGCTCGACCGGAAGACGGATGGCTGCGTTCATTTGCTGTTCTCCGGATTGATCATATGTTGGTTCAATGCTCGGCCAGTGACGCGTTGAGCCGCAGGAGACCCAGAGACGGCGCCGCCGGCGCCATACCGGCCGCAACAACGTCTCCGATCAATTTCTCCGCCGTCGCCGCCGTGGCGAGAAAGCCCATAGTTTCCAGAAGCTGGTCGACGCCTCGCCTCACAGCGTCATCGTTTGCTGCAACAGCGGAGCGAAGCGCCGCGAGCGTCTGGCCGTTTGTCAGGTCGGCCCATTCCAGCCAGCTTGCTTCGAGGCCCTCGGCCAGATTGAGCGCGCCAAGATGTTGCGTGTCCTTCAGGATCGACCTGACCAGGACACGCTTCCTGCGGCTGTCCAGACGCGCCATGAGGTGGAGGACGAAGAGTGCGGGCTTGTCACGTTCGGCGACAAGCATATCCGCCATGTGCGTCACCGCGGCGTCGCTGCCCGACGCGGCGACCATTCGGGCAACAAGGATATCGGCATTGCTCTCGGCGCCGAATTGCCACGCCCCGATAAACTCGGATTCGGTGGTGCCGAAGCGCGTGGCGAGGTCGACCAGGTTACAGGTCTCGAACAGTTCGGCGCGACGTCTTTCCTGCGCCGGCGATTTGAGTTTTGCCGGCGTGTAGGTGGTGCGGCGGCGGATGAAGCCGGATTTGCCTTCAGCGATGAAGGCAGCGAGTTCGGCCGTCGGATCTTCCGGCCCGCCACCGCCTGGCGAGCCGTGCTCTCCCAATCTTGCCAGCAACCGGCCAGCGAGCTCGCGCAGCTTGCCGGAACGATCGGCGGAGAGGCTCTTCAGGAATGGCACGTCATCGGCACCCAGGCCGAAGCGCAACAGGTCGACGAGTGCAATCCTGATCTCCGCCGGCTCTCCGGAGGCTTTGGTTTCGATCAGTTGCCGAGCCGAAGCCGGTGCGGTGCGGCGCATATCGGCGAGCGCGGTGCGGCGTGCGGCGGGATAGAAGTCATCCCAGTTTTCCACCGTCAGATGCTCCTGGCTTGCAGGTTTTTCGCCGTCCGCGCCTGCCTGCCAGTCGATCCAGGGTGCATAAACGTCCGGACTGCTCTGATCCGACGCGGCTGGCATCCAGTCCATCGGATGCAGCACGAAGCCGCGGCTGGCGACGAGCGTGACCACACGCGACTTGCTTCTTGTGTCGGCGGCATGCTTGAGCGCGGCTCGCAATAGCGGCCGCAGCCGTTCCGGCAGCATCGGCAAGGCGAGTTCGGGCAATTGCGGGCGGCGTTTCAGCATCTTTGGCGCGGCTGGCCGCAAGGCGGTGTCGAGAGCTTGTGCGGCGATCGCCAGCAGCCGGCGTTCGCGCTCGTCGGGGCTGGCACCGCCGGCGATCTCCTTCCACGCGCCCGGAGCCAGGTCGAAGGTGGTCCCGCCGGTGATCCAGCAGTCGCGCATGGCCGCCAGGCCGGTCTGCTCGATCTCGTTCACGACAGGTCAAGCCTCCCGAAACCGCTTTGCGCCGCCAGCAGGTCAAGCCGGCTGCCATTCCAAAGTGCTGCCGTTGCCATAAGGTCCAGCCCAAGCAGCGTTGGATTGACGGTGTCGGCAATCGGCAAGGCGATACCATGCGGATCGCCGGCGGCTTGCCACCAGGCAGCGCCCCGATCGTCCAGCAGGATCGCGCCGGGCGGCAGCATGACAGGACAATCGGTGAGCCAAGGGGCTGTGTTCTGGTGAGCAGCATGCGCCGCGAGCGGATCGGCTGTGTGAAAGCCGAAATCGGGCCACTCACCTGTCGGGACGTCGCCCTTGCGGTCCGCCACCAAGGCCCGCAGCGGCTGGCGTGCCGGGTAAAAGACCAGCCTGGCATCGAACCGGTCGCCCGGTGTGAAGGCGTTCGACCGGCGACCGGCCGAGGCCGGAAAATAGTCGAGCAAGAGAGCAAATTGCGGGCTCGCGCTCTTCAGGTTGAGCAGCCAGGTCGAATGGCTGACGAGACCGTCACGGCGCGACTCGATCTTCTCGCCAAGCACCTCCCAGACGCTTTCGACCTGTTTGGCATCGGGATTGGCCAGAACCTGCTCACGGCTTTCGGACGTCGATACGAGCCGCCTCAATTCGGCGTCGCCTGGCGTCGATCGCCAGGCCTTGGCCACCAGCACAAGCTTGCCTAGTTCGCGGATCGCCGCGTCCGGGCGCTCCTCGCTGCGCAGCCCCATCAGCCGTGACGGAATCTCGTCGATGCGGCCGGCAAGCGCTGTCGCCTTCATGTCGACCAGCCGTGCCGCAATCCGGCGGCAACGATCACTGCTGTTGTCGACAAAACCGGCCAGGCCAAGCCGCAACTGGTCAGCGATCCATTGATCCAGCTCATCCAACGCCGCCGACACCGCGGATTGCGTATCCAGCGTCCGCTTGCGCTGCGCTGCCTCGCGGCGCTCGACCGCAGCGGCGTCCTCGACATCAGCGCTTTCGTCGTCGCGCGAGGCCTCGCCAATGCTCTTGCCTCCCGCACCGGGCGCTGGCGCCGCCGGCTGCGGCGAGGCCTTCCTGCGGCGGCCGAGCCAATCATTCACCCATTCCGGGGCCGAGCCTGCGGCGGTAAAACTGGCCGGCGTGGTGGCTGCAATCCACATCAGCGCCAAAGTGTGCTTGCAGGGAAATTTCCGCGACGGACAGGTGCATTTGTAGCCATGGTCGCCGGTGTCGACGACCACACGATAGGGATTGGAGCCGGAACCCTGGCATTCCCCCCAGAGGAGCCCCAGTTGATCGCTCTTTTCGAGCCGTGGCCAGTTCGATTGCCTGGTCAACCTGGACGCTGCGCTCAACGACGCCTGATCGGGCGCAAGCGCTTCGATGGTTTTCAAGTCGAATTCCAAGCCGCGCCTCTCGTCGCTCGAACGATACGGGTAGCCAGTATAGATGGCCGTCTATGACGGATTCTTGTAGCAGCAGCGGTACCGAGATCGATACAGCTGAACACAATAGTTGCGCCAGTTGCTATCCGGCGATGTCTCCCTCGAGAAATTATCTCCTGGCGAGGATAAACGCGCGATATGACTTATTGAAGCGTCCGCGCCGGCTGACCGGCGTGGTCGCGCGCGATGCCGGCTTCGGCATCCTCCACACCAAACGCACGGTCGAGGCCCGTCGCCACCACCGAGACCCTGAAGCGGCCTTCCATGCCCTTGTCGAAGATGGCGCCAACGATGATGTCGGCATCCTCGTAGACCTCTTCGCGGATGCGGGTGGCGGCCTCGTCGACCTCGAACAGGGTCATGTCCCTGCCGCCCGATATCGAGACCAGCACGCCCTTGGCGCCTTTCATCGACACTTCGTCGAGCAGCGGGTTGGCGATCGCGGCTTCGGCCGCCTTCATCGCCCGGCCCTCACCGGAGGCCTCGCCGGTGCCCATCATGGCGCGGCCCATGTCGCGCATCACCGATTTGACATCGGCGAAGTCGAGATTGATCAGGCCTTCCTTGACGATGAGGTCGGTGATGCAGCTGACGCCGGCATAGAGCACCCGATCGGCAATGACGAACGCATCGGCGAAGGTGGTCTTGGCATCGGCGATCCGAAACAGGTTCTGGTTCGGGATGACGATCACCGTGTCGGCGCTCTCGCGCAGCCGCTCGATGCCCTCTTCAGCCATCTGCATACGGCGCCGGCCCTCGAAGGCGAACGGCTTGGTGACGACACCAACCGTCAGGATGCCGGCCTTGCGCGCCGCCTGGGCGATGATTGGAGCCGCACCGGTTCCCGTGCCGCCGCCCATTCCGGCGGTGACGAAACACATATGCGTGCCGGCCAGATGGTCCATGATCTCGTCGAGCGATTCCTCGGCCGCGGCGCGGCCGATCTCGGGAAGCGATCCGGCGCCCAGTCCTTCGGTGACGTGGGCGCCAAGCTGGATCAGCCGCGTCGCCTTCGACATGGTCAGCGCCTGGGCGTCGGTGTTGGCGGCGATGAATTCGGTGCCCTGAAGCTGCTCGGCGATCATGTTGTTGACGGCATTGCCGCCGCCGCCGCCGACGCCGATCACGGTGATCTTGGGTCTCATCTCGGAGATTTCGGGCTTCTTGAACTCGGCCATGCCTGTGTCTCCTTCGCCAATTGCGCGCGCTTCACGACCCACCCGCAGACTGCCTTGAAACCTTGCAATCGAGTGGCATGATGCGAATCACTCCGTTGCGATGGGTAGCCCAAAAAGCCAGACAGCGGCCAGAGGTGCAAGTGCATGCGAGGTCAAGATTTGTGATGACCGTTTTGCACAGCGTGGCTCGGGCGCTGCGCGCGCCAGATCTGACCGCAGCGAGCTCGCCGCTCCCGCCGATAGCGGCTGCGCGCTGGTTTACCGGCTCGTGCTTGGCTTTCCGCCCTCCAGCCTCTATGTTGCGACCGCAGATCGCGCAATTGGTTTTGAAATGCCTCCCGATATACCAGCTAGTGACTTGAAAAAATAAGGAAAAGCGCTTGGCGACAGCCAAGTCTGTTTTCCTAAAACTCACAAGCTATTTTTGTCAGGGACAGTGCAGCCGGTCAGGTTGCGGCACCTTCGAAAACCAGAGGTCATAAATTGAGCGATGCAATTGCGGACGTTTTGAACTGGCTTGACAGCAGGACCGACATCCAGAGCCTGAGAGCCGCGGTGTGCGACCTCAACGGCATCATGCGCGGCAAGCGCATTCCCGTCGAGCAGGCAAGAAAGGCGCTGGAAGGCAAGCTGCGCATGCCTTTTTCGCTGATCGGGCTCGACGTCTGGGGCGAGGACATCGAAGGCAACACACTGGTATTCTCGACCGGCGATGCCGACGGACTGTGCCAGTGGACGGGGCGCGGCATTCTGCCGGTGGCCTGGACGGCGCATCCGACAGCGCTTGTCCCGCTCTGGCTGGCCGACGAAAGCGGCGCGCCCTATCTCGGCGACCCGCGACGGGCGCTGGCCCGCATCCTCGATCGCTACAAGGCCTTGGGCCTGACCCCGGTCGCGGCAACGGAACTCGAATTCTACCTCGTCGATCCGCAGTCGCAGCGGCCGGTCGGACCGGTCTCGCCGGTGACCGGACGCCGTCTCGATTCCGACGCGGCGCTGTCGATCGACGAGATCGACGACTTCGAATCCTTCATCCATGACGTCTACGAGGCCTGCCGGACGCAAGGCATTCCCGTCGACACGGCCATCGCCGAAAACGGCGTCGGTCAGTTCGAAATCAATCTGAACCATGTCGCGGACGCCTTGCGGGCGGCTGACGATGCGGTGCTGTTCAAGCGCACGGTGAAGGGCATTGCCCGCAAGCACGGCTTTGCCGCCTGCTTCATGGCTAAGCCCTATGGCGACCGCGCAGGCAACGGCTTTCACGTTCATTTCAGCCTGATCGACGGCGAAGGGCGCAACGTCTTCGATGACGGCACCGACCAGGGTTCTGAGACCATGCGCCATGCGGTCGGCGGCCTGCTTGCGGCAATGGCCGAAAGCACGCTGGTGTTTGCGCCGCACTTCAACTCCTACCGCAGGCTGCGCCCGAGATCCTATGCGCCGACCGCAGTCGCCTGGGGTTATGAGAACCGTATGGTGGCGATCCGCATTCCCGGCGGGCCAACCGGTGCGCGCCGCATCGAGCATCGCGTTTCGGGAGCCGACGCCAATCCCTATCTGGTGCTAGCGGCCATATTGGGCGCCGCACTGACGGGCATTGAAAGACAAATATCGCCAGGGGATCCGATCGGCACCGACGGCCAGGGACTCCCGCCGGCAAAGCTGCCGCCGGACTGGGCATCCGCGATCGCCGCCTTCGAGAGCGGGACGCATGTGGCGGAGATTTTTCCAGCCATCCTGCGCGACTCCTTCGTTGCCTGCAAACGCCAGGAATTGAACACGTTCGCGCTCAATGTCAGCGATTTCGAAATCGAGACATACCTCGAAAGTGTTTGAGGCCTGACGGCCCCAGCGGTATTGGTTCCGGCCGATTTTCGAGCAGCCGCAAAGCACTTGCGGTGGGGTCGCTAACCGGGCATAAACATGATGGTTTTTATCATGTTATGGTTGGGATCACAGGACTTGACCTTCGTTGCGCGCATGGAAAGCCGGATTGAGGGCTTTTCAGTCATTGGCGATCTGAAATGGCATGTCTGGGACGGCGTGGTCGCCGACCTCTGGGATGTCTCATGCGGTGACAAGGCCGAAGGCTATTACGTCTCTCCCGACCCCCGGCTGTTCGTCGCGCTCGATGTGGATGGCGACGGCGCTTTCTTCGTCGAAGGCGCCAAGGGCGAATTGCGCCGCCACGACCAGGCTTTTTCCATGGCCTACATACCGGCCGGCGTGCCGATCCGCGGCCGGGTCGAGGGGCTACGGCGGATCCGGCATCTCGACCTGCATTTCGACGCCGCAGCGCTGACGCGCCGCTTCGGCCGCAGCCTTGACCACGAGGCCTTGCGGATGTCGCGCTTCCAGTTTCGCGACGACCGGATCGCCATGCTTGCCGGCATGATCGCCGCCGAATGCGGCAACGACCGGCCTCTGCATGATCTCTATGGCGAGGGCTTGCTCAATGCCTTGTTCGCAAGCCTGTTCCAGATAGACCAGCCTGATACCGCCAGGCGACGGTCGCCGCTCTCGCGCCGCAAGCTGCGCCTCGTCACCGACTACATCGACGCGCATTGCCTGGACAGGATCCGGCTTGCCGATCTCGCCGCGCTGACCGGCCTGTCCGAAACCGCGATGAGTCATGCCTTCAAGGCGGCGACGGGCGTGCCGCCGCATCGTTGGCAGATGCAAGCGCGGGTCGACAGGGCCAAGGCGATGATGGCGCGTGACGCCGCTTCACTTGGCGACATCGCCGAGGCAACGGGTTTTTTCGACCAGGCGCACCTGACGCGTGTGTTCAAGTCGATTGTCGGCGTGACACCCGGCGCCTGGATGAGGAGCACCAGTCGCCAGTGACATTTCCGCAACATCACACCGTGATGTCCCTCGTTTGGACAAGAATGGACAAACTGCCCAATTCCGTCCAATGACCTGCAGATAAGTTGAGATAAATCATCAAGTATCTCAATGTCGACAGGCGGGGACTTTCCTGATGAGCAGAACTTACCGGATGAAGGCGCTTCTGGCGGCCAGCGTCGCCGCAGCCGCGATGATCCCGCCAATGGCCGCGTTCGCGCAGTCGGTGCAAACCAGCACCCAGCTTGAACCGGTGGTGGTCGAGGGCGAGGCCGGCGACGGCGCGGCCGGACCGGTTAAAGGCGTCGTCGCCAAAAAAAGCAGGACCGGCTCCAAGACGGCGACCGACATCAAGGACATCCCGCAATCCGTGTCGGTGGTCGGCCGTCAAGAGATCGACGACCAGGGCGCACAGAAGGCCGACGAAGCCTTGCGCTACACGGCCGGCGTCTTCGCGCAGCCCTTCGGCCCCGACAGCGACACCAACTGGCTGTACATCCGTGGTTTCCAGGCGACGGCCACCGGCACCTACATGGATGGGCTGCAGCTGTTCAGCTACGGCTTCGGCGGCTTTTATGTCGACAGCTTCGGGTTGGAGCGCATCGAGGTGCTGAAGGGACCGGCCTCCGTACTCTACGGCGGCAGTAATCCCGGTGGCCTGGTCAACTATGTCAGCAAGCGGCCGGACTTCGAACGCACGCGCTATGTCGAGACCGGCGTCAACGACGCAGGCAATGTCTATCTCGGCTTCGACATTGGCGACGTGGCCAAGGATGGCGCGGTCAGCTACCGGATGACGGGCAAGGTCGCCGGCGGCGATACCTACAGCGACCTGCAAAATGGCTGGCGCGGCTTCATCTCGCCAAGTATTACGTGGAAGCCGGACGAAGCAACCACGCTGACCATCCTGGCCAATTACAGCCACATCGACGAAAACCACAATGGCGGCAGCTTCCTGCCCTATAGCGGGACGGTGACGGACCACATTGTGGACGGCGTGAATTATGGCCGCATCGACCCGGATGCGAATTTCACCGAGCCGAGCGTCGATCTCTACAAGCGGGAACAGGGCTCGATAGGCTACGAGTTCGAACACACATTCGACAATGACTGGACGGTGCGCTCTAACGCCCGCTTCACCGCCGCTGATATCAATGAAGTCAGCGTCTATCCGAATGGCTGGTCAACCATCGGAGGGCCTACCGATCTGGCCCGCATAAATTTCGACCATGACACCACGGCCAAGACCTTCCTGGTAGACAACCAGATCGAAGGCAAGGTGGTGACCGGTCCTGTCGAACATACGATCCTGGCCGGCATAGATTTCAAATATTACAACATCGACCAGGTCCAGTCGTCTGGCCTCTACGACGAAAACTATGACAACCCGATCGACGCCTTCCATCCAGTATACGGCTCGCCACTGACGCCACGTGTCAGCTACCTCAACCAGGACCTGACGCAGAAGCAGCTCGGCTTCTATGCCCAGGACCAGTTGCGCTTCGGCGATGGCTGGCTGGTGACGCTGAACGGCCGCTACGACCGTGGCTGGCTCGACGCCGACAATCGTCCGACCTACTACAGCAGCAGCTCCAGTTCACAGAGCCAGACTGTCGGAGATTTCTCCGGGCGAGCAGGACTAGCCTACGAATTCGACAACGGCGTTACCCCCTATGCCAGCGTCGCTACCTTCTTCAACCCGATCATCGGCACCGACGCGTTGGGTAATCTGTTCAAGCCGGAGGAAGGCACGCAATACGAAGTTGGCGTGAAATACGTACCGACCTTTGTCGATGGCCTGTTCACCCTGTCGCTGTTTGACCTGACGCGCCAGAACGTCCCTTCCAATGTCACTCTGTTCACGCAGATGCAGACCGGTGAAGTGCGCTCTCGCGGCGTTGAACTCGAAGGCAAGGTGAACGTGACCGACGATTTCCGGGTCACGGGTGCATTCACGGCCTACGACATCGACATCACCAAGGACGCCAACCCGGCGCTCATCGGCAAGACGCCCTTCATCGTGCCCGAAGTCATGGCTTCCGCCTCGGTCGACTATACGTTCCGCAGCGACTGGTATGACGGCATCTCGATCGGCGGCGGCCTGCGTTATGTTGGCTCTTCGTGGGCCGACAATGAGAACACGGCCAAAGTGCCGGCGGTCACGCTGGCCGATCTGAAACTCGGCTACGAGAAGGAGAATTGGGGGATCGATCTCAACATCACCAACCTCTTCGACAAAACCTATGTGTCGAGCTGCCAGACGACGCTGACCTGTTCCTATGGCGAAGGCCGCTCGTTCAAGCTGAAGGCGCATACGACTTGGTAGTCGACTTGGTTACAGCTTGCCAAACAAGCCAGTGATGATCCATCTGCCCAACAGACGGCAGGTGCTTGCGCTGGCGGCCGCGGCATTGCTGCCACCGGTCGCCGCCAGGGCCGCTACACCGCGCGTTGCAGCGATCGACTGGGGCATGCTGGAGACGTTGCTGGCGCTCGGCATCGAGCCGGTGGCGGCGACCGAACTGATCCAGTTTCGCAAGATCGCGGTCGAGCCGGCAGTGCCCCAATCGGTGACCGATCTCGGGCTGCGCGGCGCGCCCAATTACGAGCTGCTGCGCATCGTCGCGCCTGATGTCATCGTGATCTCCAATTTCTACGAATACCAGCGCCCGATGCTCGAACGCATCGCGCCGGTGTTTGCGCAAACGGTCTACGAGGCCGGCGTGCCGCCTTATGTGCTCGCCGAGGCAGCGACACTGGCCCTGGGCGAAAAGCTGGGACGGCAGGCCGAGGCGGAGCGCTATACCGATGAGACCGCTGATGAAATCGCGCGGCTGCGCGGCACCTTGCCGCGCGCTTCCGGGCGTCCGGTCTTCGTCATCAGCCTAGGCGATAGCAGGCATTTTCGCGCCTTTGGCCGCGACTCCATGTTCGGCGATGTGCTGACGCGTCTCGGCCTGGTCAATGCATGGACCGACGAGACGAGCTACAGCGCGGCGGCACCCGTCGGACTGGAGGCGCTGGCGCGCGTGCCCGAGGCGTCGATCCTGATCGTTTCGCCACTGCCGGCGGATGTCGGGCGTTCGCTTCCGACAAATGCCTTGTGGAACGCTCTGCCGGCGGTGCGTCAGAACCGCGTTGCCGTCCTGGAGCCGGTCAACCACTTTGGCTGCCTGCCATCGGCACGCCGCTTCGCGCGTCTGGCGACGGCCGCCCTTGCCGGGCAGGCCCATGGCTGAGCGCACTAAAAGCGATCACGCCGCGACGAGTGCCGCGCTGTTGCCAATCGCCCTGTGGGGCCTCCTCGCGGCTGTGGCAGCGCTCCTGTTCGCATGGCGGGTCGGCATGCAGTGGCCGGCTCCACTGCCGGGCGGCATCGGTCTCGACCGCGTCATCCTGCTCTACAGCACGCTGCCGCGCGGCGCGGTGGCGGTGCTGGCGGGCGCCGTGCTCGGCCTGTCCGGCCTGCTGTTGCAGCATGTGCTGCGCAACCCGCTGGCCGAACCGTCGACGCTTGGCATCTCGGCCGGCGCGCAGCTGGCGATGACGATCGTCTCGCTTTACGCACCGCTGCTGATGGAGCGGTCGCAGGGCCTGGTCGCCTTCGCCGGTGGCATCGCCGCGGTGCTGCTGGTGCTGGCATTGACCTGGCGGCGCGGGCTGGAGCCGGTGTCGGTCATGCTCGCCGGGATGATGGTGGCGCTGACCGCCAGTTCCGTCAGCGCAGCACTGATCCTCGCCAATGGCGATTACCTGTTTTCGCTGTTCATCTGGGGCGGCGGATCGCTGGTCCAGCAGGACTGGGAGCCGACCATCGCGCTGACGGTCAGGCTGGCGGCCGGCGCGGTTGCCGCATTGATGCTGCTGCGGCCGCTGACCATTCTTGGTCTCGACGATGCCTCGGCACGCAGCCTGGGCGTCGCCCGTCACTCAAGCCGCTTTCTCATCATCGCGCTTGCCGTGTGGATGGCGACGTCAGTCGCGGCAGAGGTTGGCGTCATCGGGTTCGTTGGTCTTGCAGCGCCGGCGCTGGCCACGCTTTCGGGCGCCCGCACACTGCGCCAAAAACTGATCACCGCGCCGCTGATCGGCGCCGTGCTGCTGTGGCTGACGGACGGGCTGGTACAGCTGGCCGCCGGTTCCGGTGGCGAACGCATTCCGACCGGCGCCGGCACCGCCCTGCTCGGCGGTCCGCTGCTGCTGTGGCTGTTGCCGCGGCTGCGCCTTCTCGAATGGCCGCATCTCGGCTCCAAGGGGGCAGCACCGCGCAAGGCCAGCCGGCCCCGGCTCATCATCCTGCTTCTGCTTGGGCTGGCGCTTGTCGCTGCCATCGTGGCGCTTGTCGTCGGGCGCGGCCCGGACGGCTGGTCTATTGCTGGGGGAGACCTGTTAACCGATCTCGCCGCGTGGCGCGCGCCGCGGATCGGCGTGGCGGCCGCCGCCGGCGCCATGCTCGCGGCCGCCGGCGTCGTCATCCAGCGGGTCACCGGCAACCCGCTGGCGAGCCCCGAAGTGCTTGGCGTCGGCACCGGCGCCGGTGCCGGCCTGACAGCCGTGCTGATGGTCAGCGCCACGGCCGATCTTGGCTGGCAGCTCGCCGGCTCAGCCCTGGGCTCACTGGTGGCCTTGATTGCCATGCTGGCCCTTGCCGCACGAGCAAAGTTCGGTGCCGAGCGGCTGCTGCTTGCCGGTATCGCCATGAGCGCGCTGTGCAGCGCTGCGATCACCGCGACGATCGCCATGGGCAACGCGCAGTCCTACATCCTGTTGCGCTGGCTGAGCGGCTCGACCGGCCAGGCGTCGGCGCTCGATGCAGGGCTAGCACTCGCCTGTCTGTTGCCGCTGACGCTGCCGCTGTTCCTCGCCGCGCGCTGGCTCGACATCCTGCCGCTCGGGTCCGACAGCGCACGCGGGCTGGGCGTGCCGGTCGCCGGCGGACGATTGATGCTGATCGTCGTTGCCGCGCTGCTGACCGCGCTGGCCGCCATGGTCGTCGGACCGTTGAGCTTCGTCGGCCTGATCGCGCCACACCTTGCCCGTCTGGTCGGCTTTTCCCGCGCCCGCGTCCATCTCGCCGGAGCGATGCTTCTGGGCGTCCTGCTGATGATCGTCTCGGACTGGCTGTCGCGCATGGCGGCCTTTCCCTACGAACTGCCCGCCGGCCTGTTCGCTTCGCTGCTTGGCGGGCCGTATCTCGTCTACCTGCTTGCCAAGGGCGTGCCGCGCCAGGGCTGACGGGTTCCGAAATGCTATGAGGTTCTATCCATAGGGCTAGGCCAGTGCGGCCAAGCTGGCGCGCATCGATCGGTCATGTTCCGGCAGCCGTGATACGGTCGGCAGGCCGCGGGCTTCCTGGGCACCGAAGCCCAACCGTGTCAGACAGGCGCGCGCCAAGGCCGCATTGCTGTCGATGACGACCAATCCATTGACACCGTTGAGGCTGGCGGCCACCACCGACAGTTCGGTGCAGCCGAGCAGGGCTGCATCGGCGCCGGCCGCTTGCGCGATGTCGAGCGCGCGCTCGGTTTCAACCGCCGCATCCGCGATCGAACCTGCCTTGACGAGGCTGATCGCGCTGTCGACGCAGGCCTGAAACTCGGTGTTCGCGGGAAGGCAGAGCTCAAATCCCGCCGCCGACATCCTGTCCTGATAGAAGCCGGAGACCAGCGTGCCTTGGGTGGCGAGAACAGCAACCCGGCCCTGATCCAGGCTGCGACGCGTCTCCGTCACCACAGCATCTCCGATATGGATGATTTCCGCGCGCGAATTCGCCGCCAGTTGGCTGTACCAATGGTGGGCGGTGTTGCACGGCATCGCGATGCGGGCGACGCCGAGCGCATTGAGCGTCGCGACCGCGGCTTTCAAAGGCGCCAGCGGCCCATCATGGCCGGCAAGGATCGCTTCGGTCCTGTCGGGCAGCTGTGGGACACTGAGGATCACGGCAGGCACATGTTCGTTGTCTCTGAGCGCCTGGGTCATCCGGGTCAGCTTGAAGTAGAAATCAGCCGAAGCAAGCGGCCCAAGACCGCCGATAATGCCGAGCTGGGGACGGATGCTGTCGTCGATCATCTGACAGGCTCGGCTTCGAGCTGGTCCGAGGCGGCGTCAGGCTGCGTCGTCTCCCTGTGGCTGGGAGCGATCATTGCCGTGCTCGCCGCGACGGTGCAGACGCTGGCCAGCGTCATGAACGTGTCGACGGCTGCATCCACCGCGACGAACAGGACGAACGCCGCCTCGAAGGGAAGCTTCAGGTAGCCGCAGACGATGGACATCTGGGACAGGATGAGCAGGCTGCCCATACCGCCGGTGGTGAGCGCGAGAAGCGCTGAGATGATGCCGACGAGCACGAGGTCCGAGACTGCAAGCTGGTGGCCGTAAAGCTGGGCAATGAACAGCGCACCCGAGGTGTAGAGCAGCGCCGGGCCAGTGCGCAGCAATGCCGCCTGCAGCGGCACGAGCAGTTCGACCACCACCAGGCTGAACCGCAGGCGCTCGCTCAAAAGGTTGATGACCCATGGCAGCGAAGCGACCGTAGAGCGTGTGGTGATGGCCACCATGAGAAGCGGCTGGCAGGTCTTGATCGTGGTCCAGTAGCTTCGTCGCGACCGGATGGCGATAATGGCAAAGGCCCCGGCAACGAATATGAGGCAGGAAAGACCCATAACCAGCAGGTAACCGCCCATCAGCGTGAGCGGCTTGGTTCCGGTCGACGCGGTCTGGTCCGCGATCAGGATGAAAGTTGCAAAGGGCAACCCCCAGATGAACCAGTTGGTGAGCACCGTGCAGGCCCGGTAGACCGCGTTGAGCGCCTGGGTCAGGCTCATGGACGAAGGCTGGGGAATCTTCCCCATCGCGAGCCCGAAAAGCAGGCAGAACAGCAAAACCTGGATGGTCTGGCCCGAGGCCAGCGCGTTGAAGACGTTGTTCGGCACCAGGTCGAGCAGGATCGAGTGCCCGCCATTGGGGTCGCCATTGGAGGGCGGCGGCTGGAACGGGAAGGCGAGATCGGTGGACACGCTGCCTTGCGAATTGATGAACTCGCCAAGCTCGATGCGCGACTGCGGATTCTCGATCTGGCCCGGCTGCAGGATCAGCGACAGGGTGCCGCTCACCAGCACGCTCAGGAACGACACGACCAGCACGGCCATACCCACCTTGCCGAGGTAGCGGACCGATTTGGGATCCTGGACCATTGCCGTGATGGAGAAGATGACCGACGAGACCAAATAGGGCAGGACGACCATCTTGAGGAAATTCAGGTAGAGCTGTGCGACAGGGCTGATCGCATGGGCAAAGTCTGGATAATAGAGGCCGCACAATATCCCTGCAGCAATCATCACAATCGTCGTCACGGGCGAGCGCAGGATACGCCTTGCCGCGAGGCGCCAGTCGAAAGGCAGGGGTCCGGCTACCTCGGAGATGGCCATGTCAGGCTTTGCTCCCCAGGCGATAGCGGGCGATGATCTCATCCGTGTTGAGAATCTGCTGACCCCGCGCGAGATCGAGATAGAGATCGACAAAGGCCGCGAGGTGCGGATTGTCGGGCCGCACGCCGACTGCGATCGTATCGACCTTGTCGGTCAGCGTGATCGAGCGCGCGACAACCGTCATCGACGGATCGTCGACCATCAGCTTCTTGATCTCGAAATCATCGCGATAGGCCATGTCGATCGTCCCGTTTCGGATCGCATCGATGATCAGATCCCAGCTTGCCAGGCGGTGGATTTGCGCATGCGGGAAGGTCGTGGCCGCATAGGTGGCGAATGAAGAGCCCTCGATCACGCCAAGATCGCCTGAGAAATCACGGACGATCTGTTCGGCCGGTTTGCCTTGCGCGATACGCGCCAGGTTGAGGCGGTTGGCGATCAGCCCTTGCCGCAGCATGGCGTAGGGGCGGGAATAGATGATCGACCGGCCGCGCTGAAGCGTCCGGCTGAGCTTGCCAATCGCCATGTCGGCCTGTCCGGAACTGACCTGACTGACGATATCGTCGAACGTTGCGGCGGATCGGTCGAATACCGGCTCGACGCCAAGCGCCGCGGCGATGCCGTGGGCCAACTCCATGTCTATGCCATCGTCCCCCGATCCGTCGGCCGGAAAGAACGGATTGGAAGCGAAGGCCGGCATTGCGATGCGCAATGCATCGCCGCTCGCGATAGGTTGAGGGGCGTTCTCCGCCTGCTGTCCCGGAGTGCTGGCTGCGCGGGCTTGCGAGATCAGCAACCCGCCGCTCCCGGCCGCAAGCAGTGTACGACGTGTAACCGACATGCGCGTTCTCAATTAACCCGGGAAAGCTGCAACATGCACAACCCGCGTTAAACAAACGTGTATATTACACTGAGCCTTTTTATGTATCGGACAAGCAGCTTAGCGCCACAAAATATCAGCATTGCCTAATATATTAGGAAAAGCGGAAGGATCGCGTTGCTTCCCGCCGGGCGATCGTCTGGATTGTCAAAACGTCTCGACCCAAGGCCGTAACTCAAGCTCCGAGCTCCAGGCGCTGCGATGCTGGCGATGGACCGCGAGATAGGCCTCGGCGATAGCGTCCGGCGACAGGCGGCGGTCCTGTAGGTCGGGATCGGCTGCCTGTCCGGGCGGCGCGATCTGGCCGTCGATAATGAAATGGGCGACGTGGATGTTCTGCGGGGCGAGTTCGCGGGCCATGGACTGCGCCAGGCCGCGCAGGCCGAATTTCGGCATGGCAAAGCCGGCCGAGCCGGGAAAGCCCTTCACACTGGCAGTGGCGCCGGTGAACAGGATCGAACCGGATCCCCGGACAAGCAGCCGGCGCGCCGCCTGCTGGCCGACCAGGAAGCCGCCATAGGCGCCGACCAGCAATGCCTGTTTGACCGCTTCCGCATCGAGCTCGGCGATCGGGCCGCGTGTGCGTGCGCTGGCGTTGAACACCACGAGCGCCAGCGTGCCGGCCTTGTCGGCGGTGTCGAACAGCCTGGCGACGGACGCAGCGTCGGCGACATCCGTCTCAACGGCCAGAGCACCGGTTTCGCCGATCAGAGCGCTGAGCTTCTCGACGTTACGGGCGGCCAGAACCACGCGAAAGCCTTCCCGGGTGAGAAGGCGCGCAAGCGAGGCGCTCAGACCAGCGCCCGCGCCTGCAATAACGGCCACATTGGATGAGGTCATGATTTTCTCTCCCTTGCGGATTTCGGCGGAAGCGTTCGCCAGACCAGACAAGGTCGCGCCTTCGGGGCTGACAGGCAAGAGGTGGCATCTCGTTGGCTGTTGAACCAGACGGGCTGCAGAAACGACGTTGCGCGGTCCAATATCGCCTGTGGAGCTACGAAAGCCGCTCGGCCTTCAGCACCGAGACCGCCACTTCGAAAGGGACAAGGCTTGGACCTTGCCCGCCGCCCGGATTCATTAGACCAACATTTTGGCGGTAGAATCGTCAGGTTTCGTAAAGCTGTCGGCGATCTCATCAATGGGACTGGAGCGTGGTCCCGAAAAGTGGGAAACGGTTTTCGGAAAAGATTATGCTCAACAAGGAAACGATTATGGAACCAATCTGGGCCGTCGGCCTGATGACCGGCACGGTGCTGGACGGCAACATCGACGTCGCGCTGATCAAGACCGACGGCGAACGTATCGAGGATTTCGGCACCTATCGGCTGATGCCCTATCCTCCGTCGATCCGCTCCCTGCTGGAAGAGACGCTGACGGAGGCGCGGGCGTGGAACTTTGACGGGCCGGAGCCGGCGATCTTCCGCACCGCGGAGGAAGCCCTGACGCGTGCCCAGTCAGCAGCCGTCAAGGAATTGGTCGAAGGCTATGGCATGACGATGGCCGATATCGGCGTCGTCGGTTTTCACGGCCAGACCGTTCTGCATCGCGCGCCGCAGGTTGGACGGCTGGGCCAGACAAGGCAACTCGGCGATGGTGAGCTGATGCATGCCATATTGGGTACCAAGGTCGCTTACGATTTCCGCTCGGCCGACATGCGCGCCGGGGGGCAAGGCGCGCCGCTGGCCGCGGTCTATCACACCGCGTTGATGCGCGGCGCCGGCGCCAATGGCGAGGTGGCCGTACTCAATCTCGGCGGCGTCGCCAACATCACCTGGTGGGATGGCGCCGACAATGTCGTTGCCTTCGACACCGGCCCCGCCAACGCGCCGCTGAACGATTTCATCAAGTCGAAGGGGCTCGGCGAGATGGACCGCGACGGCGCGCTCGGCGGTGCGGGCAAGGTGGACGAGGCGCGGCTGGCCAAGCTGCTGCAGCACCCCTATCTCACCAAGCCCTATCCCAAATCGCTGGACCGTTTCGACTTCGGCGCCGCCATGGCGGACGGGCTGGATGCGGAGGATGGCGCGGCACTGCTGACCGCCTTCACCGCTGGAGCCGTCGGCAAGGCACTCGACCTCTTACCAAGCCGTCCTAAAAAACTGGTGGTCAGCGGCGGCGGCCGCCACAACCCGACCATGATGGCGATGCTGACCAGCCGTGCCGGCGTCGAAGTGGTGCAGGCCGAGAGCCTCGGCTGGAGCGGCGATGCGGTCGAGGCGGAGTGTTTTGCCTTCCTCGCGGTGCGCGTGCTGCGCGGCCTGCCAATCAGTTTTCCGAGCACGACCGGCGCACCGCGGCCGATGCGGGGCGGAAAACTCGCCAGTTAGAGCCTCTTCCATCCCGGAACGGGATGGGATGACCTTTCCCGCCCGGCCGACTTTCAGGCGATGCGGCTTTTTGCTCAGGTTTTGCAGTCGAAAGGTCTTCGGAATAGTCGAAAAGCTTTTCCGCCGGGACCCACTGTCATCCAACCGTTAAGAAGAATTAATACAAGACAACAGCGATCTTGTTTTCAGCTGACGCCTCATTTCGCAGGCGTATGGCCATTGATGCGCGCCTGCATAGCGGCGGCAGTATAGTTGGGATTCAATTTATGTTGTCAGCAGGTTTAGCTTTATTGCGCGGTGCACGGCCGACGATTTCGGGGGCGGCAGCTGCGCTCGCCCTTGCAATCATCGGGGCCATGATCGGATCCGCTGCGCGGGCTGAGCCCATTCGCGGTGCGGGGTCGACACTGGCCGCGCCGATCATCGGCAAGTGGGCAACGACATACAAGGCTGCACGCGCCGACGGCGGCGACTTCTTCACGCTGGACTGGACCGTCGATTATGAACCGGTCGGATCCCTTGCCGGCCTGATGCGGCTTGCGCAGCCCGAACTGGATTTCGCCGCCACGGATGTTCCCGTGCCGGCTGATGATCTCGCCAGGAACGGCCAGCAGCAATTTCCGATCGTCATGGGCGGGATCGCGGTGGTCGCCAATCTCGATGGCCTGCCGGAGCAAGGTCTGCGCCTCTCCGGCCCGGTGATCGCCGACATCTATCTGGGCAAGATAAAGTCCTGGTCCGATCCTGCGATAAGGGTGCTCAATCCCGACATAGCCCTTCCCGATCTCGCCATCGGCGTCATCCACCGGCAGGACGGTTCGGGCTCAACCTATGTCTTCACCGAGTTTCTGTCATCGACAAGCGAAGACTGGAAGACGAAGCTTGGAGCCGACACTCTGATCGACTGGCCGCTCGGGACAGGCGCGGAAGGTACGCAAGCGCTTCTTCGTGCCGTGGCTGCGAGCAAGGGGGCGATTGCCTACGCCGAATACGGCCAGGTTCTTCGCGCCGGCCTTCCCTTCGCAGCGGTCCAGAACAAATCCGGCAAGTTCGTCAAACCGGACCCGCAGGGCGTGCAAGCAGCGGCCACCTCCGTCGCCTGGGGGGAAACGACCGACTTCTTCGCCTCCCTCACCAATCGCAGCGGAGATGGTGCGTACCCGATCAGCACGGCGGTGTTCGCCGTTGTCCAGGTCTCGGGGCGTTCGGAACATCGCTATCGCCGCGTGCATGATCTTTTCCGGCTCGCCTTCGCGCAAGGTGCCGGCGACGCCACCGCACTCGGCTATGTGCCGCTGCCGAAAGCGCTCATTGGCCAGATCGAACAGTATTGGGCAAGGCAATTGCCGGTCGGAAACTGACCCGAACGAAGCTGCCTTGCGCAGCAACTGAACTTCATACCGCGTCGTCGTGGCGACTTGTTGGGGACTGCCTGAAATGGACATAGATATCTTCAAGGACATCCTCGTGCCGGTGATCGGCGGCTTGGGCATCTTCATGCTCGGTCTGGATTTCATGGCAAACGGCATCCAGGCGCTGTCGGTCAACCGGATGCGCGACTTTCTCGCCAAGGCAGCCGGTACGCCGGTCAAAGGCGTGCTGGCGGGAACGCTGATCACCGGCGTCATCCAGTCGTCGACGGCGATGAGCGTCATGGTCGTCGGGCTGGTCAATGCCGGTGTCATCGCCCTGCGGCCGGCGATCAGCGTGATCATGGGCGCCAACATCGGCACCACGCTCGGCAACGGGCTCATCGCCCTGCCGCTCGGTCCGCTCGGATTGATCCTGGCCGGCGTGTTCTCGCTGGTCTACTGCTTCGCCAAAAGCGAAAAGGTGAAGAACATAGCGCTCGCCTGCATGGGTTTCGCTCTGATCTTCTACGGCCTCAACCTGATGACCGGCGGCCTGCGTCCGCTTCGCAACCTGCCGGAAGTCATGGCGCTGCTGCAGACGCTGACGGCCGACTCCTACCTCAACCTTTTCAAATGCGTGTTCATCGCCGCCGGCGTGACCGCGATGATCCACTCGTCCTCGGCGACGATCGGCATCGTCATGGGCCTTGGCGCGGCGGGCATTCTCGACTGGACAACCGCCGTCGCCTTCTCGCTCGGTGCCGATCTCGGCACCACGATCACGTCGTGGATGGCTTCGCTCAACCTTTCGAAGAACGCCAAGCGGACCGCCTATGCGCACATCTCGTTCAATATCATCGGGGTGTGCATCACCATCCCTCTGTTCTTCGTCTCCATCCAGGTGCTGGAATGGGCCATGCAGTTCTTCGGCGGCGATCCGGCCGTTCCGGTGATTGTCGACGGCAAGGAGACCTTCCCCCTGGTGCCGGTCGCGGTCGGCCTCTACTCGACCTTCTTCAACGTCTTCAACACAGTGCTGCTGTTCCCGTTCATCGGCGTGTTCGAGCGGGTGCTATCGCGTGTCGGCCACACGGATGCCGACGACGCGGAGGATTTCTCGACGCCGAAATTCCTCGACCGCAAACTGGCCAGCGATTTTGCCAAGGCCATTCCCGCCGTGCAGCAAGAGACGGCCCGCCATCTGGAGGCCGGCGCCATGTTCCTCGACATCGCACGCTCTTCCAAGAAGGCGCCGTCGGATCCGGGCGAGCACTATCTGGCGACCGACATCCTCAGCCGCGATATCCGCGCCTACACCGCCGCGCTGATGAAGGAGGATCTGCCTTACGAACAGCTCGATCTGATCGCCAGCCTGATCGAGGAAGCCGACTTCACGGCCGCCCTGACGGAATCGATGCATCAGGTGGCGCGCCGCGTCAGGCGCGAGAAGTTCAGCAACCCGGCGCAAGCCATCGTCGACGTCGCGCTGAACAAGCTCGACACGTCGCTGCGCGAAATCTTGCCTACTTACGGAATTTCCAGCCCGCAGATGCCGGCCGGCCATGTAAATCTGCCTGGGGTCGAGGAACTGCGTGCCCGCACGCTGGCGCTCGGACCGAATGCCGGTGCCGCCGAACGCGGCACGATCCTGGCCCTGCTCGGGTCGATCGAGCGTGCGGAAATCCTGATCCATCGCATCGATGCCGAGCGCAGATCCGTAAACCGCCAAAGCGTGCTCGCCCGTGCGTCGGCACGCAAGGAAACCAGAGCAAGCCCGATGGGAGACCCAGGCCTGGTTCCGGCCGAGTAACGGTCCGCCGGACCATAACCACCTTCGTTCGGATTGCGGGTCAGGCAGGAAGACAGTCCATCCCGGTTCCGCCGGGATGGATCAGACCAACGCCAGCCTCTTCTGTAGAAAGATGCGGCTGCGGCCGATAGGGAAATCGGCGAGCGTTCCAAAGGTGACGCTGATAGACTTTGGCGGCATTCGGATTGAAGGTGTCGATCCAGGCATTCCGGCAACCGCGTGCCATGGCTTCCTGTTCGGCCGCATCCAGCATCTTGCCGGCCATATGCTGGCCGCGCAGCCGCTCATCGACCCAGAGCCATTGCACGTAGAGCCAGCCCCAGGCGGTGTAACCGGAAATGCCGGCGACGACCGCGCAATCCTCGTCGCGCACAAACACCACAAGCGCCTTCCTTTCGGATGCGCCGACATCGCCGTCGTTGAACGCCGCCAGCCTTTCGGCGAGAAAGGTAAGGTCTTCCGGCAAGGGATTTGCCGTCGTTTCAAGCGTCGTGTTCATCGCTTTTCCGAGATGGTTGCGTGTCGGCGTCGCCGCCATTGCGAAACTCTGATGCGGCAATGCCGTAGCGCTTGAGTTTGTCATAAAAGGTCTTGCGCGGTACGCCGAGCGCATCGATGGCGCCGCGCACCTCGCCACTATGGTCGCGCAGCGCGTCGCGGATGAGCTGTGCTTCGTATTGGCCGACCCGTTCGGGCAATGCTGCCGTAGGCTCCGGCGAATGCGCGGAGACCGCCCTCGTCCCATCTTCCGGACCGAGGCCGAGCGCAACACGGTCGGCAAAATGGGCAAGCTCGCGCACATTGCCTGGCCAGTCATGCGACTGGAGATGATCGCTGACCGCAGCGTTCATCTTCGCGACAGGCCGGCCGAACCGTTCTGCCGCCTTGCCCAGGAAATGCCCAAACAGCATCGGGATATCGCCGCGACGCTCGCGCAGCGGCGGGATGCGCAGCGTCACCACGTTAAGGCGAAAATACAGATCCTCGCGAAAATCACCGCGTTGGTCCGACCGCCCCAGATCGACCTTGGTCGCGGCGACGACCCTGAGATCGATGCGCCTGATGTCGTTCGAGCCAAGTGGAGTGAGGCTGCGTGTTTCGAGCACGCGCAGCAGCTTGACCTGGAGCGCCGGCGGCATGGATTCGATCTCGTCGAGAAACAGCGTGCCGCCGCTGGAATGCTCGATGCTGCCGATCCGCCGCCGCTGCGCGCCGGTGAACGCGCCCGCCTCATGGCCAAACAACTCGCTCTCGATGACCGTCTCCGGCAGCGCACCGCAATTCAGTGCCACGAAGGGTTTTGCGCGCCGTCGCCCCCATCTGTGCAGGAGGTCCGCCACCACTTCCTTGCCGGTTCCCGTTTCTCCCTCGACCAGCACATCGACGTTCATGTCGGCAATCTGGCGCAAGGTCTCGCGCAGTCGCTTGATGGCAGGAGCCTCGCCGATCAGCGGCAGGCCGTCAGTGGCGAGGGCCGCGGCTTCGCGCAGCCGCCGGTTCTCCATCACCAGCCGTCGCTTCTCACTCGCCCGTTTCAGCGCCTCGACAAGGCGCTCGCCGGCATAGGGTTTCGAGATGAAATCGTAGACACCGTCCTTGAGCGCGGCCACTGCGAGATCGACGTCGCCATGGCCGGTGACCAGGATCACGGGTATGTCCGGGTCGATCGCCTTGATGCGATCGAACAGCTGCAGCCCGTTCATGCCCGGCATGCGGATGTCGCTGACCACCACGCCTTCAAAGGTCCTGTCGACAACGGCAAGCGCTGCCTCGGCGGCGTCGCGCGCGACCACAGCGAAGCCGGCAAGCTCGAGCAATTGCGTTGTGGCGTGCAGCAGGTCCGCATCGTCGTCGACGAGCGCCACCAGCCCTGATCCCTCAATCATTCAATTCGCCTCAAATCGATGGTGAAGGATGCGCCGATGCCATTGCCGGGATCGAGCCGCAGCGTGCCGCCCAATTCCTGGGCGATCTCCTGCGAGATCACCAGCCCGAGGCCAAGCCCCTTCTCCTTGGTGGTCTGGAACGGCATGAACAGATTGCCGGCTGCTTCCGGGCCGAGACCTGGGCCGTTGTCGCGCACCGAAATCAGCACCCTGTCGTCGTGCTCGGCAAGTTGGATCTCTATGCGGGGATCGGGCTGGTCCTTCATAGCGTCCAGCGCATTCTGCAACAGATTGACCAGGATCTGTTCCAGCCGGATGCGGCTGGCCATGACCACCGGCGAGGCATTGCCGCGCGGCTTGACGATGGTCACGCCGGAATCACGGATGCGGCCCGACAGCAGCGACAGCGCGCCATCAATTGCCTCGCGCACCGGCAGCGGCGAAGCGGCAACCCCGGGTCGACGGGCGAAAGTACGCAAGGTGCCGGTGATCGCGCCGATGCGCTCGGTCATCGACACGATCGACGTCAGATTGCCGCTGGCCGGTTCGGTTTTGCCGGTTTCGAGAAAGCGGCCCGCATTCTCGGCATAGGTGCGGATAGCGGCGACCGGCTGGTTGATCTCGTGCGCCACGCCGGCGGCGATTTGGCCGAGGATGGAAAGCCGGTTGGCCTGGGCGAGGTCGTCGCGCAGCCGGCGCACCTTGGCTTCAGCATTCTCGCGCTCGGCGATTTCACCGGCAAGTGCGGTGTTGGAGCGGGTCAACTCGGCCGTTCGCGTGCTGACTCGGCTCTCCAGTTCGGCATTCATCCGCGCCAGCGCCTCCTGCCTCAGCCGTCGTGCGCGCTGGCGGCGGGTAAGCACGAAGGCAAGCAAGCCCATCAGCAGAAGCCCAAGCAGCGTGGTCAGGCGCGCCGTGTTGGCGGCCGATGAAAGAGCAGCGTCGGCGGGAGTGAGCAGCCAGAGACGCCAGCCAGGAACAGCAGCGGGCAAATCCTGCACCACCTCGACGAACTGGCGCGGTTTTCCCGCGTTGTCGATCGTCGCCAGGCCGTCACCAGCGCCGCGCCGGATCGGCAGCGGCTCGAAGCCTGCATCGGCCAATTGGAGATGCTCGTGGGCTGCGGCGGTGTCCTCGGCCGACAGTGGCGCCAGCGCACGGAACCGCCAGTCGGGCTGGCTGGTAGCCAGCACCACGCCGCGTTCATCAGTGATGAACACAAGGAAACCGCTGGAACGCCAATTGGCTTCGACGCCGTCGAGTTCGACCTTCAGCACCGCAACGCCAAGCGGCTTGCCGCCATCGTCGACGCGGCTGGCAAGGTACAGCCCCGGTCTGCCGCTGATTGTGCCGAGGCCATATTGGCTGGCAGCACCCTTGCTCATCGCTTCCTGGAAATAGTGCCGAAAATTGTAATCGATGCCGACAAAGCTCGCCGGTTCGTCGGCATTGCTGGCTGATATGGCGATGCCTGCCGTATCGATGATGTAGATGGCGGATGCCGAGGCATCGCCGGCAATCGACTTGAGCTTGTCGTTGAGGGCCTTTTCTTTCATTTTTCCGGCCCGGCGCAGAGCGCCGCGCACCGCATCGTCTCTGGCCAACACCAGTGGAACCAGGCGCTGCTTTTCGATTTCGCCGGTCAGGGTTCCCGCCGCCAGCGGCAGTGCGGCGAGTGCCGTCTCGCGCAGATTATCGGCCGCCTGGCCGGAGGCGATGCGCCCGGCAATGGCAATCACGCCGGCCAGAAAGGCAAGAGCGACGACCACGGCAACCCAGCGGCCATCGCGCAGCCGCGCCACGGCCTCGCGCAGCAATCCACGGCCGGCAAATCCGGGGGATCCGCTATCGGTGCCTGCTTGCGGCGTCTGCCCTCTCCCCTTTGCTCGCGGCCTTTCGGCCAGTGTAATGCGAAAATCCGCCCAGGCAAACACTGCCTGTGCGGAAATCCGCACAGGCTTTGGCCGCATGACGTCAGACAAAGGCGGAAATCCCGTGGTTCCGGCCTTTCCGCGAACTGGCACAGCGCTTGCAAAACTCCCTGGCAGCGGCGTGCGACCGGAGCGCCGCGATGGGAGAAGTCACGCAGGGCGCTCCGCCCCATCCGGCCAGGGAGAGTTCGATGCACATCGCAGACCATTCAGGCGCGTCTTCCGCGCAGCGCAAGCCTTTCTATGCCCAACTCTACGTGCAGGTGCTCGTCGCGATCACCGTCGGCATCCTGCTCGGCCATTTCTATCCGTCGGTCGGCGAGAGCATGAAGCCGCTCGGCGACGCCTTCATCAAGCTGGTCAAGATGATCATCGCCCCCGTCATTTTCCTGACCGTGACTACGGGCATTGCCGGCATGAGCGACCTGCAGAAGGTCGGGCGTGTCGCCGGCAAGGCGATGCTCTATTTTCTCACCTTTTCGACGCTGGCTCTGATCATCGGCCTTGTCGTCGCCAATGTCGTGCAGCCGGGCGCCGGCTTCAACATCGACCCGGCGACGCTCGACGCCTCGACCATCAGCAATTACGCCGCCAAGGCGCACGACCAGTCGGTCACCGGGTTCCTGATGAACATCATCCCGTCGACCATCGTCGGCGCCTTCGCCGACGGCGACATCCTGCAGGTGCTGTTCTTCTCGGTGCTGTTCGGCATCGCGCTGGCGTTGGTCGGCGACAAGGGCACGCCCGTGCTCAATTTCCTGCAGGCGCTGACGACACCGATCTTCAAGCTGGTCAGCGTGCTGATGAAGGCGGCCCCCATTGGTGCCTTCGGCGCGATGGCCTTCACCATCGGCAAATACGGCATCGGCGCGGTGATCAATCTCGCTATGCTGGTCGGCACCTTCTACGTGACGTCGTTCCTGTTCGTGTTCGTCGTGCTTGGCGCGGTCTGCCGCTACAACGGGTTCTCCATCCTGTCGCTGATCCGCTATATCAAGGAAGAGCTGCTTTTGGTGCTGGGCACCTCCTCATCGGAAGCCGCCCTGCCCTCGCTGATGGAAAAGATGGAGAAGGCCGGCGCCAAGCGCTCGGTCGTCGGCCTGGTCATCCCAACCGGCTATTCCTTCAACCTCGACGGCACCAACATCTACATGACGCTGGCGGCGCTGTTCATCGCACAGGCGACCAACATCCACCTGTCTATGGGTGACCAGATCCTGCTGCTGCTGGTGGCCATGCTTTCCTCCAAGGGTGCCGCCGGCATCACCGGGGCCGGCTTCATCACCCTTGCCGCGACGCTGTCGGTGGTTCCGGCGGTGCCGGTCGCCGGCATGGCGCTGATCCTCGGCGTCGACCGCTTCATGTCGGAGTGCCGGGCGTTGACCAACTTCGTCGGCAATGCTGTCGCCACGCTGGTGGTGGCTCGCTGGGAAGGCGAACTCGACAAGGCCAAGCTGGCCAGAGCGCTGGCGGGCACGGCCGACGATAGCCTGCCGGCGGACGTTGTTCCCGCCGAGTAATGACGCGCGGTCAATGCGTAAAAGGCCGGAGGCGTGCTGCCTCTGGCCTTTGTCATGCAGGTCGCAACGTCAGACCGTGCCGGTCTTGCTCAGCGGCGTGTCCGGAAACGTGCTTGGGCCGACAGGCATGCGGGCTGCCAAAGTGCCCCCGTCGTCGAACAGCACAAGGCTGGCGGCGCCGACGAGCCCGGCATGGCGGCCAAGCTGGGCCTGAACGACCGGCACGTCGCGATAGGCGCGCATGGCCCGTTGCCTGATGGTCGCCTCGATGGTCGGCAGCATCAGATCGAGCCCATTGGCGATGCCACCGCCGACGACCAGCACATCGGGCGAATAGAGATGCAGGAGATTGGTGAAGCCAACGCCCAGCCAGCGCGCTTCCTCCTCCAGCAAGGCCGAGGCAAGAGCGTCCTGCAGCCGTGCCGCCTCGACGACATGGCGGCCGGTCACCTCCGCGTCCGCTGACAAGCGTCGCAAGGTAGAGCCGTCTCCGGCTGCCGTGGCGGCGCTGGCGCGGCGGCCAAGTGCCGTTCCCGACGCGATGGCCTCGAAGCAGCCAACGACACCGCATACGCAGCGCTCGCCTTCATTGGTGATGGTCATGTGACCGATCTCGGCTGCAAGGCCACGGCGGCCATGCAGGATGCGCCCGTCGACGACGACACCGCCGCCGATGCCGGTCGAAACCGTGACAAAGACCAGCGAGCGAGCGCCATGACCGGCGCCGAAGCGCCATTCGCCGAGCGCCGCGGCATTGGCGTCGTTCTCCAGCCGCACCGGCAGGCCGAGCCGCCGTTCCAGGATGTCGGCAAGCGGCACGTCCAGCCAGCCGGCGAGCGTCGGCGGGCCGACGGCGATGCCGGCCAGCGGATCGAGCGGCCCCGGTGCACCGACGCCGACGCCGACGACCGAAAGTGCCGGGGCCTCGGCATGGACTGTCGCCGCCAACGCCTCGATCTGGCCGATCACCACATCGGGACCGGCCAGCGCCTGCGTCGGCACCGCCGCGAATGCCAGGATCTTGCCGTCGCGGTCGACCAAGGCGGCGCGAAGCTCCGTCCCGCCAAGATCGATCGCAAGGGCGGCTTCTGATGTCATGCCGCGACCTTCAAGCCGTGCAGCCAGCCGATGCGGCCGGCGAGATCCTTGTCACCGAAGGCGAGCGAACCGAGAACCACGGTTTCGGCCCCGGCGGCACGCAGCAACGGCACGGTCTCGTGGCGGATGCCGCCATCGGCCGCCAGAACCACTTGCGCCTCGCGGCCGGCCTCTCTCAGGATGGCGCGGGCAGCGCCCAGCCTGTCGCAGGCCTTGTCCGACAGGCTCTGTCCCTTGACGCCGATTGCGGTTCCAAGAAGCGTCACGAAGGCGACTTCCGGGACGAAGGCCGTCACCGCTTCCACAGGCGTCTCCAGCCTGAGTACGACGCCGGCCTCGGCGCCGAGCTCCCGCGCCAGCCGCACGGCGCGCAATCCGGCTTCGCCATTCTCGGCATGGACGCTGATCATGTCGGCGCCGGCTTCGATGAACTGGCGCGTCTGCGCCTCGACGATTGCTTCATCGACCATCAGGTGGACATGGATGGGTTTCGCCGTCAGCCCTGCGATGCGGGCGACGAGATCGGGGAAGAACAGGAAGGACGGTGCGAAATGACCGTCCGCCACATCGATATGATGAAGATCGACATAGGGCTCGATGCGCTTCAAGTCGTTTTCGAAATTGGCGAGATTGGCCGACCAGAGCGAGAATTCGGCGATCATCCGGTCGCGCGGCAATGCGGCGATGGCGGCCGGGCCTGAGAGAGGTTTCGAGGTCATGACTGGTCCTGGTTGTTGAAATTCATGTCGAGAAAGTCCGCGATGGCGGCGCGAATTTCGGCGAAATGGCACTCCTTGTCGGTGGCCTTCGGCATCACCTCGGCAAAGGTCGCATTGGGGATGGCGTCGGCGAGGCTGCGGGCGGCGGCCAGCGGATGGACGAGATCGATGCCGCTGCCGATGACGAGCGTAGGGAACGCAAGGCTGGCGGCGGCTGCCCGCGTCACGCCAGGTCCATCCTCTGCGATCGCCTGCATCACCTCGGCGAAGACGGGCGCGTTTTCGCGCGCGAAGAAGCCGAGCAGGGAAGCAAGATTGTCCGGCGCTTCGGTGCGAAAGCGGGCGGCCGTCGCGGACGCCGCGAAGATATCTCGCGCCTGCGATAAAGGACGGCTGCGGATGAGCTCCGCCACTTCCACGTAAGGGCGCATGTTTTGCGGCGCCGCCTCGAAAGCCCAGGCAGGGCGCACAAGCACGAGACCGGCGACCCGGTCCGGGTGCCGGACGGCAAGCTGCAAGGCAATGGCCGCACCCATCGAGATGCCGCCGGCGACGAAACGGTCGAGGCCGGCCGCATCCGCGGCGGCCAGCACATCATCGGCGAACATCGCGATCGAAAACGGGCGCTTGCTACCGGCGCCGGAACCGCCCTGCGCGCGGCATTCGACGGTCAGCCGACGGTATGAAGGACCATCGGGAAAGTTCTGCGCGACCTGCGCTGCGTCACCGCCGAGGCCATGCTGGAAGACGACGGGAAGCCTGCCCTGCCCCGTGTCGAAGACACGAAGCGCTGCATCGTCGCGAAGCAGGATCGTCGGGGCGACGCCCATCAGAGGAGCCTTCGCAGAAAGGCGGCGACATCGGGGGCTTCGTCGGCGGACAGGCCGTGGGTGACAAGCGGTCCGTCGAAGCCCGCTGCCTTTAGCCGTGCAACAAAATCAGGAAAATCGACAATGCCTTGTCCTGATGTGGCAAAGCGACCGTCACCATGACGGTCCTTGGCATGCGCCATGGCGATGTGGCCGGCGGCCTCGTCGATCGCGGCGGCAACGATAGCGCGCGCCTCGCCGGGCGTGGCGTGTTCGAACAGGTTTGCCGGATCGAGCACGATCTTCAGATGCTTCGATCCCATCTCGGCGATCAGCCGGGTCGCATCCCTGGCCGAGGTGACGATGTTGGCCTGCTCAGGCTCGATGCCGAGATCGACACCGGCACCTTCGGCCAGCGCCAGCGCCTTCGCCATCTCGGCGGCCATGTCGGACCAGGCGGCCGGATCGGCATTGTCGGGATGATAGGCCCACTGATCGGCGGCGTTGCGCGAGCCGGTGCAGAGCGTGACCAGCGGGATGCCGAGGGCAGCAGCAGCCTCGATGACAACGGCGAGGCGCCTGAGGCCGTCGTCGCGCACGGCTTTGTCGGGATGCGCCATGTTGTAGGTGCCCGACAGTGCTGCGAGTGAAACGCCGTTCGACTGCGCGGCGGCACGGACGGAGGCGATGGCGTCCGCCGGCACAGCATCCGGCATCGACGGCAGGCCGGCACAGGCCAGATTGAACTGCGTCGTCTCATACCCAGCTTGCCGCACCGCAACCAGCACGGCGGCCGGATCGGTGCCGGCAAAGGTCTTGGCGAAAATGCCGAGACGCATCACACCGCCCCCGACACCGAGGCGAGTTCGACTCGCTCGCCTGATTCCACCGAACGCGCGATGGCGACCATGGCGCGGATCGAGGCGATGCCGTCCTCGACATTGGCGCCACGCATCGGCGTGCCGTTCAGCACCGTGTCGGCAAGACCTTCCAACTGGCGGCGGAAGAAATGGCCATCGGCGCCGAGCGGCTTGTGGGCCGTGGCGGTCTTCTCGTGAAATATCTCCACCTCGCTGGCGCGGAAGTACCAAGGGTTGAATGTCCTGGCGATAACGGAGCCGTTCTCGCCATAGAGCTGAAAACCTTCGTGCCAGTCCATGCGCACGGCAACCGTCAGGTCGAGATGGCCGAGCGCGCCGCTGGCGAACTCGGTTTCGACGAACCAGCAATAGGCGCCGAATTTCTCATTGAGGCGGGCGCGCACGGCGACGATATCGCCGCACAGGAAACGCGCCGTGTCGACGAGATGCGAGCCATGGGCCAGCATGAAGTATTGCCTGAGATCGGCCTTGGGATTTCCGGCTGGCTTCCTGGCTAGCCTGCTGGTGACGGGCAGCGGCTGCACGGCATCGGTGTTGGTGTAGCGATGGGTGGAATCGCAGTACCAGGCCTTCAGCGCCAGCACTTCGCCGATCTCGTCGCGAACGAAGTCGCGCGCGGTCTCCAGTGCCGGATCGAAGCGCTTCATGTGGCCGACCTGCAGGATCTTGCCCGAGCGCCTGACCGCTTCGGCCAGCGCCTCGCCCTCCTCGACCGAGGTGCCGATCGGCTTTTCACAGAGAACATGCTTGCCGGCGTTGAGCGCCCTGATCGACATCGGCACATGATAGGCGTCCGACGTGGCGACGATCACCGCTTCCAGCTCGGGATCGGCGAGCATTGCCTCATAGTCGGAATACATTTTCTGCGGTTCGTAAGTGGCGCCCATGCGCGCAAGCAGATCGGGTGCCGCGTCGCAGATGGCGTAGAGGTCGGCATTGCCGGCTTTCACGCAGGATTCCAGATGCGCGAACTGCGCGATGGGGCCGCAGCCGAGCACGCCGACCCTGAGGCGTCTGTCCTGTTTCTTGATCATCGTCTCGTTCTTCAGGCGCCGTAGCTGCGCATAGTCTGGCGGTTGGTCTTGACCGCGCCGGCAGGATCGGCGGCGGCCGTTTCGGATTCTTCCTCCAGCACCAGCCAGCCGTTGAAGCGCGGTGCGGTGTTGGCGATCTCGATGACCGCAGCCGTGGCGCAGACGCCCTTGCCGAGCATGGCCCAGGTACCGTTGGCATCGACGTCCTTGAGGTGGATGTAGCGGATGCGGTCGCGGTAGGTGCGCAGTGTATCGGACATGTCCTTGTGGCCGCGCAGGATATGGCCGGTATCCGGTACCCAGCCGACCAGGTCGGGGTCGAGCAAGGCAAAGATCGTGTCGTAGTCGGCGCGGTCGAACAGCAGCGTGTTGTGGTGGGAGCTAGGATGCAGGGCAACCTGGACGCCGGCCTTGCGTCCGAGTTCGCCGGCCTTGTTGTAAACCTCGGCGGCGATGGCGAACTTATCCTCGCGCGGGCCGTCGGACACCACCGTGGCCGAGCCCATCGATACCAGCGCATTCGGGAAGGCGGCGGCGAAATCGATCCAGCGCTTGGCGGTTTCGAGGTCGGCGCCGATCTCCTCCTTCAGCGTAAAACCACTGTTCGAGCCAAAGGCGAAGGAAACCAGCGTCAGCCCCGACGCCTTCAGCGCGGCGGCGAACTCCTCCGGCTTGTCGCCATAATGTCCGATCATGGTGTCGGTGATCTCGATGCCGGCATAGCCACCGTCAGAGATCGCCTTCAGCAGATCGTCGGGGCCGCCGGTGAACCGGTCTCCCAGCATTTCCCAGGTGAAGGTCTGGCAGCCGACTTTGAGCTCTTTCACGTTCATCCTTTCATTCCTTGGTATCGCCCATTGCTTGATGCCACCCTGCGTCGCCGTGGGATGGACATCCTACTTGACGGAGCCCGCGGTCATGCCGGCGAGGAAGTACCTCTGGGCAACGAGGTAGATGAGCAAGAGCGGTAGCGAGCCGAGCACACTCATCGCCATCATCTGGTTCCATTCGAAGGCGTGCTGACCCATCAACAATTGGATGCCGATCGGGACGGTGCGCATGGACGTTGACTTCGTCAGTGTCAGCGCAAAGAGAAATTCGTTCCAGCACAACAGGAAGGTGTAGACCGACGTCGCCACGATGCCAGGCAGTGAAATCGGGACGATCACCCGCCAAAGCGCTGTCCAACTGGTGCCGCCATCGACGGCCACGGCTTCATCGAGATCGCGGGGCAAGGTGTTCAGATATCCCGTCATCAGCAGGATCGCGTAGGGCAGCGTAAACACCAGATAAGTCAGGATCAGTGCGACATAGGTGTCGAAGATGCCGTATGAGACGACGAGCCCGAAGAAGGGGATCAAAAGTGTGATCGGCGGAATCGTCTGCGTGCTGATGATGATTGTGTTCAGGATGCCCTTGCCGCGGAAGTTGAAGCGGCTGAACCCGTAGGCCGCCAGCAGGGCGATCAGCACCGTCAGCACAGTCACCGCTCCCGCCACGAAATAGCTATTGAAGAAGAAGCGCAGCTTTACCGGGTCGCCAAGGATGGCTGCATACGCTTCCAGCGTGAAGGCCTTTGGCAGGATGGTTGGTGGCAGGGCAAAGATTTCGGTATTCGATTTGAACGAGCTGCTCAGCATCCAGTAGATCGGAAATGCCGCGAAAAAGAGCCCCGCTGCAAGCGCTACATGGAGCGCGACGGTGATCAGCCTGTCTTTCGGCGTATGCCTTTTCCTCATGATGACTACCGAGCCTTCTGATAGCGAATATAGAACAGCGTCAGGCCGAGAGAGATCAGCAAGATGACCACAGCGCTGGCTGAAGCCTGCGACAGGTTGTAGCTCGAAAACGCCAGCTTGTAGGTGTAGGTGCTGAGGACCTCGGTCGAGTAGATCGGGCCACCGCCCGTCGTTATCCAGATTAATGGGAAGACCTGCATGGTCCAGATGAAGTCGAGCAGCGAGATGCTGATGATGATCGGCATCAGCTGCGGAATGGTGATGAAGATCAGCTTCTGGTAGGCTTTCGCCCCGTCGATATCGGCAGCCTCGTAGAAATCCTTGGGAATGCCCTGCAAACCCGCGAGCAGGCTGACCATGAAGAGCGGATAGCCCGCCCAGATGTTGGCAAAGGTGACGGCGTGCAGCGCGGTCTCAGGCGAGGAAAACCATTCGACCTTGGAACCGATGATGCCGATTTGCATGAGAATGCTATTCACGACACCGTTCGGCTCAAGCAGCAGGCGCCAGATCACGGCGATAATCACCGCGGTGAACAGCCAAGGCAGTATATAGAGCACGCGCAGGATATTGCGCAGCGTCGGATTGATGCGGTCGCTGTTCAGCATGAGCGCGAAGGCCATGCCGATGGTCATGTGGAAAATGACACTCATGCATGTGAAGTAGAGCGTGTGCCACAGCGAAGCCCAGAACACGGGGTCGTCGAAGATCGCCTGGTAGTGTTTCAGTCCGGCAAAGGATGGGTCACGACGCAGCACCGCGCTGTTCTGGAACGAGTAGCCAATCACCGTCACCATCGGCAGCAGCATCAGAAGCCCGATTATGAGCAGCGAGGGCGACAGATAGAGGTAGGGTGCGACCGCTCGTTTGAGCTTGTGGTGAGAGCGCTTTTGCCGGGTCATGTGCCAACCTTGGGATACGCCTTCAAGAGAAGGTAAGCTTCAAAAACAGGTCCACTCAAATTGCCGATCCGTTGTTGCCGGGTGGCCTGCCCGAAGTCAGGCCACCCGGTCGAAGTCAGCAAACGGGAACAGGCCGATCAGAATTTCGCCATCCAGCCCTTCTGAGCGGCGGCGGCTGCTTGTTCCGGAGACTGCTCGCCGGCGAGCATCTTTTGGGCTTGCACGTCGAACTGGGTCATCAGGTCTTCTGCCACCGGCAGGCCCGTGAACTCATTGGCGAGATAACCGGTCTTGAAGATTTCAAAAGCCTTGCCGAAAGCCTTGTCCGAGGTCACGAAATCGGGCTTGGCGTTGACGTTGCCCGGGAAGGCGTTTGCAAGCGATACGAGCTTGGCGTTCACCTTTTCACTCATCACATATTGGACGAGTTTCCAGGCCTCTTCCTGATGTTTCGAGGCAGCAGAGATGCCGATGCCCCAGGAGGCATAGGGAAGGCCGCGCTTGCCGGTATAGTTTTCCACGACCGGGACCGGGATGAGGTCGAAGTTCAGCTTGGGATTGCGCTTGCGGATGAGGTTCACATGCGCGAGCGAGTCGATCATCATCCCGACGCGGTTGTTGACGAACTCCTCGACCTTTTCCTGCTCGGTCTTGGTGGCGATGCCGGGCGAGATGGTGCCGGCGTCGTTGAGAGATTTGACGAAGGTGAGCATATCCACCACCGGTTTGCCCTCAAGGTCCGGCTTGCCGTTCGCCATCATCGACTGACCCGAAGCCCAAACCCACGACATCATGTCGTTCTGAACGCCGGATGGCGTTTGCAGCGACAGGGGCAGCACCCAGCCATACTGATTCTTGTCGGCGATCGTCATCTTCTTGGCGGCTTCGAGAAACTCCGCACGGGTCGACGGCAGCTTGGTCACGCCTGCCTGGGCAGCAAGGTCCAAATTCACGAAGACCGGATAGACGAAGGAAGCCACGGGAAACATCACCGCCTTGCCGTCCACCTTGACGATGTCCGCGACCTGGCTCTTGTCGAAACCGCTCGCATCCATCATCGGATTCATGTCGGCGAGTGCGCTCTGCGCATTCAGATTGTTCACCCAGGCACCGTCGAGACCGACGACGTCGCTGAGCGTTCCGGTTGCAGCACCAACCGAGATCTGGTCACGCGTGGTCGCGTAGGGGCCGCTGACCAGCGTCACTTTGATTCCGGGATTTGCGGCCTCGAAGTCATCCATGATTGCCCTGAGCGAGCCGGCCGGCAATTCGGGCTCCCACCATTGGGTGAATTCCAGCGTCGTATCCGCCATGGCGCCGGTTGCGCCAAGCAACCATGCGGCCGCGGCTATTTTCAGCATCGCGGGTTTAATGCGAAACGTCATTTTCTCCTCCTTCTTTATATTCGCCCGCACAATGCGGCCGATCGTCTGATTATTCAGAAGTCTTCTTACGCAGGCGCCTCACCCTCACCCGCGGGTCTTATCGCTGATATTCAGATTGCCAGATGCGTCTCCGGGTCGAAGAAATGGAGCTTGGTATCATCCAGGGCCAACCTGATTTCCGAGCCGGAGCGGACCGTGCTGGTCGGTTCGAATTTCGCCACCGCATTCGACGCCAGGCCGAAATCCTGCACCGCGTCAGGGTCGCCGGAGTCCACCCGGACCGCGTCGATGTCGAGATGGACGATTTGTTCGGATCCAAGTTCTTCGATCGAGGTCACCTTTGCCGGTATCGTCTGATACTTGCGGCCGGATTCGAGGCTGCTGTCATAGAGATCCTCCGGTCGTATGCCGAACACGACCTTGCGCCCCGCATACGACTTCAAGCCCGGCCTGCGCACGAAGGCTGCATCCTGCAGCCGAATGGCCAGGGCGCCGGACATCAGTTCGTCGCCCGTCAGGGTCGCCTCGAAAAGGTTCATCGAAGGAGACCCGATGAAGCCGGCAACGAAGGCGTTCACCGGCGATTCATAGAGTCTCTTGGGTGTGTCGACCTGCTGCAGCACGCCGCCTTTCAACACCGCGACCCTGTCGCCCATCGTCATGGCTTCGGTTTGGTCGTGGGTCACATATATGGTCGTTACGCCGAGTTGCTTTTGCAGACTGGTGATTTCGGCGCGCATTTGAACACGCAGTTTCGCGTCCAGATTGGAAAGCGGTTCGTCCATGAGAAAGGCTGCCGGCTCGCGCACCATGGCGCGGCCCATGGCAACCCTTTGACGCTGTCCGCCTGAAAGGTTCGCGGGTTTGCTGTCCAGCAGAGACGTCAGTTGAAGGGTTTTGGCGATCTCGTCCACGCGCTTTTTGCGCTCGGCCTTCGGCTTGCCTGCCAGCCGCATCGAAAAGCCGATGTTTTCGAACACCGTCATATGCGGGTAGAGGGCGTAGCTCTGGAAGACCATCGCGATGTCGCGGTCCTTGGGCGGCATGTCGACGACGTCGACACCGCCGATCCGAAGGCTGCCGCTGGTGACGTCCTCCAATCCCGCGATCATCCGCAGCGCGGTGGATTTGCCACAGCCGGACGGCCCGACGAGAATCAAGAACTCACCGTCCTTGACCGACAGGTTCAATTGGTCGATTGCGTGAAAATTGTTCCCGTATGTCTTGCAGATATTTTCAAGAACGACTTCTGCCATATTCCTCCCTCCACAAGTCTAAGCCACTGATTTTTATGATTGTCCTCGGCTTACGTTCACCTGCGAAATTTTTCCTCGGATAGCTAGGCTATGTTCCAGTATCGAGCCGCGCATATTTCAGTTCGACTGCCGACGGCGCGTTTGTCGATGCCAGGAGTTGCTTGACCTGGTCGTCGGTCGGAAGCGCCTCGCGCCCGCCCCGCCCCGTTATCGAAACGGCCGCCGCCGCGGCCGCGAATGCGACCCGGCCTGCGGTTTCGGCCCCGCGTGTCAATGCCAGGGCATAGGCGCCATGAAAGCAGTCACCGGCGCCGGTCGAGTCGACGACGGCAACCCGGTGCGGAGGCAGGTGCCAGAGCCCTGTCTCGTCGCGTCCGCGATAGAAGACGCCCCTGCCGCCATCCGTCAGAACCACGGCGGACCGCGACGGCAACCACAATGCATCGAGTATCTCGGCCGGCGACTGGCGGCCGGTGGCGGTCCGCGCGAAGCCGAGCGGAAGAATGAGATGGTCGCAGAGCCCGATCAGTCTCTCGGTGGCCGGGCCGTGGCTCCATTCGACATCGCCGAGGATCGCAAGGCCGAGATCGCGAGCCCGAGCCACGACATCCAGCGACCCGATCCCGTAACTGTCGACGATCAGGACTGTCGCGCGGCTGAGAACCTCATCCGGAAAGTCCGGCGCGGTGCCCAGCATCGCTTCGTCGTCATACGCGATGAATCGCTCCCCATCCGAACCGACGGTGATCCGCGAGCGCACCGGGCGCGCGTGCGGGTGGCGCGGCGCAAACGCGGTTTCAACGCCGCTCGCAACGAGATCGCACAACACGGCGTCGTCGGCGGCACTGCCCAGCCATCCGACGAACCCGGCGCTTCCGCCGAGCCGCGCGACGGCGGCAAGTGCCGTCGCGACATTTCCCCCGAAAGCTCGGGCACTTTGCAGAACCTTCCCCTTGCCCGCCGACAACGGCTGATCGACATAGACGATGTCGTCGATCGCAATAGCTCCGAAGCCGAGGATTGAAGGGACGGCGGGCATGGTTCAGGCACCCGCCTTCGCCAGGGCGTCTTGCGCCGAAAGGCCGTCATGGATGACGCCCCGAAAGGCGATCGCTGCCTTTTCCGGATCGCCGTGCCCCCAGAGATTGCGGCCCACCACGGCACCGCGCGCGCCGGCACGGATGGCGTCCGCCGTCTGCTGAAGGGCGCCGAGCAGCGTGTCGGTCTTCGGACCGCC
The DNA here is from genome assembly GCF_024518615.1 of Mesorhizobium sp. SEMIA396. NCBI lineage: Bacteria > Pseudomonadati > Pseudomonadota > Alphaproteobacteria > Hyphomicrobiales > Phyllobacteriaceae > Mesorhizobium > Mesorhizobium sp. SEMIA396. The sequence goes on along the minus strand of NZ_JANIFC010000004.1, from coordinate 329,453 downwards.
GGCGATCACAACCGGCACCGGGCAGGTCCGAATAGTCTCTCGGAACGACTCGAAATCGCCCGTGTAACCGATCTTGATCACATCGACGCCGGACTCGTAGCCGATGCGTGCCGCATAGGCGATCTCGTCGGGGGTAAAGACGATTTTTGCCCCGTCGGTGAAATCGCGAGGGTAGATATGCGCCACCACCGGCATGCCGTAACGGGCCGCAGCGTTCACCGAATCGGTCAGCCAGCGTATGTATTTGCCCTCGGTCGCGCCGCGCACCGGAATGGCCACGGCCAACGCATCGGCGCCAGCGCGCACCGCATCCTCGGGCGTTGCAATCAGTTCACTGATGCGATCGTCTGGGGTAAAGCAGCCGGCCTGGATCACCAGGCAAGCCTTGCCCGCGTATTGCGGCCACAGATGGCGCGCGGTGCCGGGCTGGATGCTGACATAGTCGGGTTTGCCTACCATGACGCGTGCAAGGGCGCCCGGCAGATCGGCAAGACCTCCTTTGCGCACGTCGCCATAGCCGACAAAGTGGTCGACCGCGCCGCCAAAAAGATTCCCCGACGGATGTGAGAAGAGGCGCGCCAGGCGCACCTTGGTTCCGAGGCTCATGAGTCCTAAACTCTCCAATCGATTGATTTCAAAATCCTGCACCCAATGTTTGCGAAAGAAAAGACAAATGCAATCTTTCGAAAGCTTTCGAATTCGCATATTTTTGGTAGAGTGAACCGAGGCCAGGGTGATTGCTTGGCGGATGGAGGCAAGGACAGGGCAATGTTGTCAGAGCAGAGACGCCAATCGATCCTGGGTGAAGTGCAACGTAGCGGACAGGTCCGCATCAAGGACCTGTCAGACGATTTTGGCGTATCGGAAGTCACGGTGCGCTCCGACCTCGAGATACTGGACCGTAAGGGACTGCTGACCAAGACCCGCGGAGGCGCGGTGACCCGGACCACGGATTCGACCACGGCCGCGTTCGCCCGGCGGATGCAAACCAACCTCGATGCAAAGAAACGCATCGCCCGGGCAGCGGTAGAACTGTTCGAGGACAACCAATCGGTCATCTTCGACGGCGGCTCGACTTTGATGCAGGTTGCCATGCTGTTACCGCCGCTCAGCAATGTCGTGGTCGCGGCCACGGCGATGAATATCGTGCAGCATCTGATGCATCGGCCCGGGCTCGACGTTCACATGATCGGCGGCCGGGTCTATCCAGACACGGTGAGCACACTGATCACCGATGCCGACACGGCTCTCGGCGGCTTGGTAGCGCATCAGGTCTTTGTTGGAGCGCATGCGATCGACTCGTCGCTGGATGTGGTCGACGTGAACGAAGACATGGCGCGAACGAAGCGAAACCTCGTGCGCATGGCCCGGCGCGTTGTCCTCCTTGCGGATTCGAGCAAATGGGGCGTCAGCGGGACGTCCAAGGCCTTTTCGCTGTCGAGCGTCGATGTCGTGATCACCGACGATAGCCTGTCGGGTCCGATACGCAGCCAGCTTGATAGGACCGGGGCCAAGGTGATCTATGCCTGACCCCGTCGCGGTCCCTGGCTGCGACCGAGTATCCAATGCGCGCATAGCCCACAGGATTCGCATCGGCGGTCGGCCGGTTTTCATGTCTGTCATTTTTCTCCTCCCAAGGCTGGCGGCCTCCCGATATCGCACCAGCATTTTCGCATGTTGTATAAAAATTTTACGCGCGTCAATATTTAAAACGTTGTATAGCCTTTTGCGAAAGCGATCCGCCTAACGGCTGGGCGGAACCGGCAGGCCATGAGCGCATTGGGAGGCAGGATCGAAAATGCACGGGACATCAAAGACCAAACTCGGGATCGGCGTCATCGGATGCGGCAACATCTCGATGACTTACCTGCGCAACGCCGGGCTTTTTGGCGGGATCGAATTGCGCGCCTGTGCCGATATTTCGGCCGACATGGCAGCAGTGCGAGCGAAGGAATATGGTATCCAGGCACTCGGCGTCGACGCGTTGCTGGCCGACCCGGAGATCGATCTTGTCCTCAACCTGACCATTCCGGCGGCGCATTTCGATATTTCGTTTGCCGCGCTTTCGGCCGGCAAGCACGTCTTCACCGAAAAGCCGCTCGCCACCTCGGCCGCCGACGGACAACGCCTGGTCAACGAGGCGCGGTCGCGCGGCCTGCTGCTCGGCTCGGCGCCCGACACGTTCCTCGGTGCTGCCGGGCGCCGTGCGCGCCGGTTGATGGACGAGGGCGCCATCGGCCGTCCGGTGACCGGCACCGCCTTCATGATGGGCCGCGGCATGGAGCACTGGCACCCCAACCCGCAATTCTACTACCAGCCAGGCGGTGGCCCCGTGTTCGACATGGGTCCGTACTATCTGACCATGCTGGTCAATCTGCTCGGCCCGGTCGAGCGCGTCATGGCAATGGCGACACGCGGCCAGGAAGAAAGGCTGATATCAGCCGATGGGCCATTCAAGAACACGACATTCAAGGTCGGCACGCCAACCAACGTTTTGTCGCTGCTTGAATTCCGCTCCGGCGCGACCGTCACCTTCGGCGCCTCGTGGGATGTCTTTCGCCACTCCAACCACCCGATCGAACTGCACGGCACGGAGGGCTCGCTGCGCCTGCCCGACCCCGACACGTTCGGCGGCACGGTGTCGCTGTCGGAGCGCGGCACCGACTGGCAGGATTTCGCCAGCGAGGGCGATCTCTACGGCGCCCGCAACTGGCCTTATGCCGCGCCCGACCGCGCCAATTACCGCATGCTCGGCGTCGCCGATCTGGTGCGCTCGCTTCAAACCGGCAGCACCCCACGGGCCTCCGGCAGCCTCGCGCTGCATGTACTGGAGATCATGGAGGCTATCCTGCGCTCCGGTGAAACACAGGGATCAGTCGCCATCGCGGGCGATGTCGTGCAGCCGGCCCTGCTGACCGAGGAAGAGGCGAGCAGCCTGCTGGCCTGAGGACATGACCATGACGCTCGATCCGGATGCGCTGCGCGTCCTCGAAATTGGTCGTGCAGCCGGCGGCGAGCCATTCGAGACCGGCAGCGTGGCGGCGGCGCGAACTGCCTACAACGCCTCGTTCCCGACGTTACAGGGTGAGCACGAGCCGGTCGCTGCGACCCAGGAACGGCAGATCGACGGGACGAATGGGCCTATAGCGCTCCGCATCCATCGCGGCATCGGCGCACCGCAAAGCGGGGCACCGGCGCTGCTCTACCTGCATGGCGGCGGCTGGGTCATCGGCAACCTCGATTCGCATGACGAGATCTGCCGCCTGATGGCCAATCTCGGCGGCGCCGTCATTGTCTGTCCCGATTATCGCCTGGCGCCAGAGCACAAATTTCCCGCCGGGCTCGAGGATTGCCTGGCGACACTGCGCTTCATAGCGGGGAATGCCGCCGGTCTCGGCATCGACATCAGACGCATCGGCGTTGCCGGCGACAGCGCCGGCGGCAATCTCGCCACGGTGCTGGCGCTGCTTGCCCGCGATGGGCTTGCGCCTCAGCTTGCGGCGCAACTCCTGATCTATCCCAACACCGACGCGCGGCAGGCATCGAATAGCTACCAGCGTTTCGGCGACGGCTTCGGGCTCACCGCAACCACCATGGCATGGTTCCGCGACCACTATGTGCGAACGCCCGAGGACATCATGGACTGGCGCGTCTCGCCCTTGCTGGCGCCTGCCCTCGCCGGCGCGGCGCCGGCTTTTGTGGCGCTTGCCGGCCGCGACATCCTCGCCGACGAAGGGGCAGCCTATGCGGCGCGCCTGCAAGCCGCGGGCGTGCCGGTGATCCTCCGGCAGTGGCCGGGCCAGATCCATGGCTTCGTCTCAATGGGACGCCATATTCCCGCTGCCCGGCAAGCGGTGGCCGAGGCGGTGGCTGCCTGGCGCCACTTCGAGAAGGTCGCTGACGATCAGGCCGACTGACGCATCACCAGGGTGGCGCCGAGCTTGACAGTGCGGGCCAGGCCTTGCTTCGGCGGATCGGCCTCGTCCAGCAGAGCCAGCAGTATCTCGACGCTGCGGCCGGCCATGGCGGTGAAATCCTGCGCCATGGTGGTCAGCGCCGGGCAGGTGTAGCGGCTCAGCGGATGATCGTCGTGTGCTGCAACCCGCAGATCGCAATCGGGTCTGCGGCCGACCTTCAGGCCGCGCGAGAACGCAGCCGCCATCACGCCAAAGGCGAGGCGATCATTGGCGCACAGGATGGTGCGGCCGGGCAAGGCGCCGGCCTGCAGCATTTTTTCCGTCTGCTCGTAGCCGATGCGTTCGAAGTCCCAGGTGTAATCGCGGGTGCCTTCGATGACGACCGGCTTGAACCCGGCGGTCTCCATCGCGACGATGTAGCTTTCCTGGCGTTCGCCGGAGTTGTGGTTGACGTGTGGGATGTCGAGATAGACCGGCGGCTCACCCGAACGGCAGAGATAGTCGACGATGGTCGAGACGCTCTGCCGGTTGTCATTGCCGACGAACGGCGTATCGCCCTCGATATAGGTGTCGAAATAGACAATCGGAATATCCTGCCCGAGCTTGTCGAAGACGCCGCGGTCGGAAGCCAGACCCAGTGGGGCGATGATCGCGCCGGCGACCTTCAGGGACAGCAGCGTCCTGACCGACTCCGCCTCCAGCTTCGGCGAACCATGCGAGGAGATGACGATCGGCCAGTAGCCTTCGTCGCGGCAGCGAAATTCGATGCGGCTGACCATCTCGGCGTAGAACGGATCGGTGATCGTCGGCACGACGATGCCGATGTTGCGGGTGCGCTTGCGGTTGAGATTTCGGGCGAAAAGGTTGGGCTGATAGTCCGAGGAGCGCAGGGCGGCTTCGATGCGCGCCCGCGTCGCCGGCTTCACGCTCGCCGGATCGTCGAAATATTTGGACAGCGTCGGCCGGGACACGCCGCATGCCTGGGCGAAGTCATCCATCGTGCGGTGCGTCTTCTCCGCCATCGATATATTCCTGATCCCCTGCCATGATCGGCCCGCCCCCAGTCATGCGGCCGTTGACCGGATGCGACAATCCTGGATGGAACTTATTCAGTCAATTTTCACAGTTACCAATAGAACCCAGAAATATTGCATGCGTCAAATTATTCGTTAACGTTTCAAAGCTGAGGCGGCTCGCCGCCGTTTTTTCCCGCCAAACGCTTTCGGATAGCGCTGTTTCGTCGACTTGATCGTCAGTTCGACGATCGAGGGCCGCAGAAGCTTGCCGCTCGCTCTCGGCTCCGGGCCTGCTTGCCAAATGCCGCCATGCCGCCCATACAGCTGGGCAATCGCCCACCCCGTCCGCGCCTCACCTGCCAGGGATACTCTCCAATGTCCGCGACGCCGTGGTCAAAGCCGTGACGGACCACTCCATGCCATCGCTTGCCGGCCTGGGCTGGACGGATTTTTTTGGCGACCAGCTCGAACCCGGCGACGCCGATCTTATCCCGACGCGGATCGCCACCGTCCACCGCGATCGCCTGACCGGCCTGTCCCAGGCAGGGCCGGTCGATCTGACACTGCCGGCGCAGGCGAACACCGGTGACTATGCGGTCGGCGACTGGGTACTGGTCGATGGGCATGAACACCTTGTGCAGCGCCGCCTGGTCCGCAAGACGGTGCTGGAGCGCCGCACCCAGGGCGGCAGGGTGCCGCAGCTTGCCGCGGCCAATGTCGACACGCTGTTCATCGTCACCTCGTGCAATGCCGACTTCAATCCCGCCCGGCTCGAGCGTTATCTGGCGCTCGCCAATGAGGCCGGAACGACGCCTGTGATCCTGCTGACCAAGGCCGATACCGCTGAAGACGCCGAGACATATGCAAGGCAGGCTGCCGCGTTGCAGCGTGGATTGCCGGTCGTGACGCTGAACCCCCGGACATCGGATGCGGCAACCATCCTGGCTGCCTGGTGCGGTGTCGGCCAGACGGTGGCGCTGATCGGCTCCTCCGGCGTCGGCAAATCGACGCTGGTCAACACGCTGGCCGGATCGGGGCAGCAATCGCCGCAGCAGACCGGAGGCATTCGCGAGCACGATGCCAAGGGACGCCACACCACCACGTCGCGATCGCTGCACGCCATTGCCGGCGGCGGCTGGGTGATCGATACGCCGGGCATGCGGACTTTGCAGGTCAGTGACGTCGCCTCCGGCATCGACACGCTGTTTGCCGAAATCACCGAACTCGCGCCACTGTGCAAGTTCCGCGACTGCACGCATGTGCATGAGCCGGGCTGCGCTGTGCAGGCTGCCTTGAAGGCCGGAACGCTCGATCCGGAGCGCCTTGCCCGCTGGCGAAAACTGTCCGACGAAAACCAGAACAACACGCCGGCTCAGAGCGGACCCCGCGGAGCCAAGTCTCCCGGCGGTCGCGGCAAGAGGCGTTGAACGGCCGAGGCTGAACTGGCTTCAGAGCCGCGCCGTCCCGAAAACGCGATCCCAGAACGCCGACGTCACACCGAAATTGGCCGCTTCGTCGATGTGGTGATGGACCGCGTGGCGACGCTTGAGCGTGTAGAGATAGCTCGGATGCGCGGGATGCCAGTGATGGATCATGTGGTGGATGCTGATGTACCAGAGGTACCCCAGCATCAACCCGCAGCTTACCGCGCTCGCGGTTGCTAAATCCGAGATCATCCATACCGGCAGGAACGCGACCAGCGCATGCACCCCGAGGCTGAGCCAGGTCGGCGTGCCCACCGAACTGCGCTCCTCGACATGGTGACGGTCGTGCAGGTCCTTGATGTAGGGAATGTGGTGAAGAACGAACCTGTGCAGCACATACTCGATCAGCGTCCAGAGGCCGAGACAGGCGAGGACCGTGCCTATCCAGCCCGGCGCACCCTCTTCGCCGGCCTCGAGCAGCCCAGCCACTGCCAGCACGGCGATTACCAGCGGATACACGACGAAGTCGCTGTAGTAGCCAATAAGACCGAGTTGCATCGTCACCTAGCCTTCGAGCCGCCAAATAGGCGATGGTATCAGATTGCCGGACTCGCGGGTGAGGTGCAATGCAGCCGCGCCTGACATAGCGTCGCAATCCCCTGGTGCAAGGTTCGCGTCAACGATTCAAGGACCATCGGCAGGCTGCCAGCTTCGCAAACGGACATACAAAAATGGCAAAACGCAGTGCGGGATTGCTGATCTATCGCCGCAGCGACGACGATCTCAGGGTGTTGCTGGTTCACCCGGGCGGACCCTTCTGGGCGAAGAAGGACGATGGTGCCTGGTCGATACCGAAGGGCCTCGTCGGCGAGGACGAGGATGAGTTGACGGCAGCGCAACGCGAGACCGAGGAAGAGCTTGGCGTCAAGGTCGATGGATACTTCACTCGTCTCGGCGACTACAGGCAACCGGGCGGCAAGATCGTCTCGGCCTGGTCCGTCGAGGCGACCATCGACATCGATGTGACCTCCATCAAGAGCAACAGCTTCACCATGGAATGGCCGCCAAGGTCGGGATCCCTGAAGGAGTTCCCGGAGGTCGACAGAGCGGGCTGGTTCACCTTGCCCGAGGCCGAGGTGAAAATCCTCAAGGGGCAGCGCCCGATGCTTTTGGATCTTGCCAGGCAGCAAGGCGCGGGATGATCCGCAGCCCTCAATAAGGCAGGCCGACATAGTTCTCGGCGAGCGCGGTCGATGCGGCGCGCGAGTGCATGAGGTAGTCGAGTTCGGCCTCCTGGATGCGTTGGCCGAAATCGCCGGTGTCGGGAAAACGGTGCAGCATCGTCGTCATCCACCAGGAAAAGCGCACCGCCTTCCAGACCCGTGCCAGCGCCTTGCCGGAATAGGCATCGATGCCATCATGTGACTTCTCGACGTAGAAGTCGCGCAAACCTGCGAAGAGATAGCGCACGTCGCTGGCGGCGAGGTTGAGCCCTTTCGCCCCGGTCGGCGGTACGATATGGGCGGCGTCGCCAACCAGGAACATCCTGCCGAAGCGCATTGGCTCGGCAACGAAGGAGCGCAGCGGCGCGATCGATTTCTCGAAGGATGGGCCGGTGACGACATTTGCCGCCGTCTGCTCCGGCAAGCGGCGGCGCAACTCGTCCCAGAAGCGCTCATCCGACCACGCCTCCACGCGATCGTCCTGCGGGCACTGCACATAGTAGCGGCTGCGATGCGTCGAGCGCATCGAGCACAGCGCAAAACCCCGCTCGTGATTGGCGTAGACCAGTTCGCGGTCGGCTGGCGGCACCTCGGCCAGCACGCCGAGCCAGCCGAACGGATACTGCCGCTCGAAGATTTTTAGGGTACGCTCGGGCACCGATTTGCGGCTGACGCCATGATAACCGTCGCAGCCGGCAACGAAGTCGCAGTCGATGCGATGCGTGACGCCATCCTTGTCATAGGTGGCGAAAGGCGCGGTGCCGTCGAAATCGTGCAGAGCGACATTTGCCGCCTCGTAGATCGTGGTCAGCCCTGCCGCGTCGCGCTTGTCCATCAAATCGTGCATGACCTCGGTCTGGCCATAGACGGTGACATGCCTGCCGCCGGTCAGCGCCTCGAGGTCGATGCGATGCAAGCGTCCGTCGAAGGCGAGCGAGATGCCAGTATGCGGCAGCCCTTCGGCATGCAGCCTTGCCGCCGCGCCGGCCTGTTCCAGCAATTCGACGGTGCCCTGTTCGAGCACCCCTGCCCGCACGCGGCCAAGCACGCGCTCGCGGCTCGCACGTTCAAGAATGACCGTCTCGACGCCGATGCCGGCCAGCAGTTGCCCAAGCAGCAACCCGGACGGCCCGGACCCGATGACGACGATTTGCGTGCGCATCAGTGGCCGAGACTTTCGACCTGTGCGGCCAGTTCGGCGGCAAGGCGCAGCGACGCTGCCGTTGCGACGACCATTTGCGGCAGCAATAGCCACTCCAGCGTCCATGCAGCACCCGACCGCTCCTGCTCATGCACGAGCGCGTGATGCAGGCCGGCAAGCTGCGTGGCGTTGAAGCGGGCAAGCGCCACCAGCGCTTCGGCCTTCACCGGGTTCTGCTTGTGAGGCATGGTAGACGAGCCGCCACCGCCGGAAAGTTTGATCTCGGTTCCATCTTGCGCCATCAGAGCGATGTCCTGGCCGAATTTGCCGAGGCTGCCGGTCAGCAGCGATAACCAACCGGCAAAATCAGCGAGCGCGTCGCGCTGGTTCTGCCATTGCGGTGCGTCGCCAAGACCAAGCCTGACGGCCAGGGCTGCGCGCACCGCTTTCCCTTTGTCGCCTAGTTTTTCCAGTGTGCCGGCGGCACCGCCGAACTGCACCACCAGCAGGCATCTCGACTGTTCCGGCAGCTTTTCCTGGTGCCGTTGCAGCGGCCCCTGCCACGCTGCCACACGATCATGCACTTTGATCTGAATCGCCTTCTGCATACGCGTCATGCCGGTCAGCGCCCTGCCGCCAAAACGCTCTTCGAGCGAGGCGAGGCGCATGACGGTTTCGGTCAACAGCAGATCGAGATGCTCGACGACGGGTTTCAGCCGAAGCATCAGGCCCGTGTCGACGACGTCTTGGCTGGTCGCGCCGAAATGCACTTTCTGGCCATGCGGTTCGCCGACCGCCGCCCTGATCTGGCGCACCAACTCCGGCACCATGACGCCGTCTTTGGCGACCCCGGCTCGCAGCAGAGCCGTGTTCGGCCGGAACGTGCCAAGCGCCGCCACGATCGCTGCCTCGGCATCTTTGGAGATTATCCCGTTATCGGCCTCCGCTTGCGACAGCGCCTGTTCAAAGGCCAACATGGCCTCGATTTCCGCCTCGACGGAAAAATGCCTCGCCGCTTCTTCGTCGCCGAGAAGAGCGGAGAGCAGCGGATGGTCGAAAGGCGATACAGTCATGTCACAGGCCTCCTGAGCATCAGCTGTCGAAGAAGACCGTTTCCTTCTCCCCCTGGAGATGGACGTCGAAGACATACATATCGCCTTGGCGCTCGGCGATCAGCGTCGGCACGCGAAGGCGGTGCTCGACCCGCGCAAAGATCGGATCTTCAGCATTGGCCTTTTCCTCATCGGAAAAATACAGTCTTGTGTGCAGGCCGAGATTGATGCCGCGGGCGACGATCCAGAGCGTGATATGCGGCGCCATCAGGCGACCATCGTTGAACGGGACGCGGCCAGGCTTGATCGTCTCGAACGCACACAGGCCGGTGTCCATGTCGGTCGGGCAACGGCCCCAGCCGAAGAAGTTGGGATCGGCCGTGCCGCGCGGTTCTGCCGGCGAATTGTAGAGCCCGTCGGCATCCGCCTGCCAGATCTCGATCAGCGCATCCTTGAGCGGCGTGCCGGTGCCGTCGAGCACCCGGATGCGCAGGCCGATGCGCTCGCCCTTGGTCTTGTCGTTGACCATGGTCGCGCCGAGGTCGGTCGGGTAGACGCCGCCGATGCCACCGAAATTGGGCGTCAGCCCGATATGAACGTAGGGTCCGGCGGTCTGCGAGGGGCTCTCCCTGAGCCGGTCGAGCGACTGGGCCATCAATTGCCCTCCAGCCTGTTTTCGAACCGCGACGCGCGGCGCCCGCGCAGAACGATGTCGAACTTGTAGGCGCGCGCGTCGAAGGGGATCGTCGCTTGCATGTCGAGCGTTGCGATCAGCGTCTCAATGGCCGCCTTGTCGGGGATGCCGCGCACGATCGGGCAGCGCCAGATCAGCGGATCGCCCTCGAAATACATTTGCGTGATCAGCCGCTGCGCAAAGCCGTGGCCAAAGACAGAGAAATGGATGTGCGAAGGCCGCCAGTCGTTCGGCCCGTTCGGCCAGGGATAGGGACCGGGCTTGACGGTACGAAACGCATAGAAGCCATCCTCGCCTGTAATAGTTCGGCCACAACCGCCAAAATTCGGATCGAGTGGCGCCAGATAGCCATCCCTCTTATGGCGATAGCGGCCACCGGCATTGGCCTGCCAGAACTCAAGCAGCGCGCCGGGCACGCCAACGCCGCGTTCGTCGAGCACCCGCCCATAGACGAGGATGCGCTCACCGAGCGCGCTCTCGCCGGGCCTGGCGAAATTGTGGATCAGGTCGGCGTCGAGTTCGCCGAGCATGGCGTGACCGAAGACCGGGCCTGCAATCTCCGATAGCGTGTTGTCGAACGACAGCGGCGCCTTTTGCGGTGAGCGCAGCACCGAGGTTTTATAGTTCGGCGTCAGAGCCGGCGGATGCCATGTCCGGTCGCGCTGGAAGAAGGCGCCGGTCTCGGGCCTCCGGGTCGAGCCGGACTCAGCGGGCATTCTGGCTCTCGTCCATTTCCGAAAACACCTCCTTGGCGATCTTGAAGGCACGGTTGGCGGCCGGCACGCCGGCATAGATGGCGACATGCAGGAACGCCTCGCAGATGTCGTCGCGCGACGCACCGGTGTTGGCGGTGGCGCGCACATGCATGGCGACCTCCTCATCATGGCCGAGTGCGGCCAGCAGCGCCAGCGTGACGATCGAACGCTCACGCTTGGTGAAGCCCGGCCGCGCCCACACGGTTCCCCAGGCAGCCTCGGTGATCAGCTCCTGGAAAGGCTGGTCGAAATCGGTGGCGGCGATTTCGGCCCGGTCGACATGCCGGTCGCCGAGTACCGAGCGCCGCACCGCAAGCCCCTTGCGATATCTGGCTGCGTCGCCGGGGGCTTCATCCATGGGTTGCTGTCCCAGGGGCAAGCGACGCGATAAAACTGCGGATCAGGGCGACCAGCGCTTCAGGTTGTTCGACGCAAGGAATGTGTCCGGCGTCGCGGATGATCTCGAAGCGCGCGGCGGGGATCAGCTCGGCCAGCGAGCGGACGAGATCGGGCGGCGTCGAGCCATCCTGGTCGCCCCCGACACAGAGTGTCGGCACCGCGATGCGGCGTGCGGCATCGGTGAAATCGGCATCGCGAACGGCAGCGCAGGTCCCGATGTAACCGGCGAGCGCTTGCCTGGTCATCATGTTCCTATAGCCGTCGAGCTCGGCCACACGCGCTGCGTGGAAGGCGGGGGTGAACCACATTTTGAGCACGCCATCGGCAATCGCCTGGATGCCCTTGCTTTCGACCGTTGCGATGCGTGTGTTCCAGCTGTCCGTCGTGCCGATCTTGTGCGCCGTGTCGCAAAGGATCAGGCCTTCGACGATTTCAGGTCGCCTGGCATAGAGCCCCTGCGCGATCATGCCGCCGACCGACAGGCCGCACAGCACGACTTTGCTCAATTCGAAATGATCGATGAGGGCCGAGAGATCATCGACATGATCGTCGATCGACCTGATGTCGCCGATGTCGGACAGCCCGTGACCGCGCTTGTCATAGACCAGCAGCGGCATTTCACCATCGAGCGCCGAGACAATTTCGTCCCAGATCCGGAAGTCGGTGCCCAGTGAATTGATGAATATGATAGGGCGCGCATTGCCGCTCGCCTTGATGTGGCGATGGTGCAGCGTGATGCCGCCGATGGTGAGGAATGGCACGGTTTCGGTCCTCCGCCCCCACATTGCACAAGGCGTTTGGTTCGGTAAAATGATATTTTGCGTCGTTTCATTAACTCATGGGTTATTAATTCATGTCCGAGAGCCGGATCCGGTTCCGCCATTTGCAGGCATTCCTGGAGGTCGCGCGGCAGGGAAGCGTGGCACGAGCGGCTGACTTGCTGCATGTCAGCCCGCCGGCAGTGACCAAGACATTGCGCGAGCTGGAAGGGGCGCTGGGGGTTGCGGTGGTCGAGCGCGACGGCCGTGGCATCCGACTGACGCGCATTGGCGAGATCTTTCTTCGCCATGCCGGAACGGCGATCACGGCACTCAAGCAAGGCGTCGATTCTGTCCGCCAGGACGGAGCGGTCAGCCGGCACCCGATCCGCATCGGTGCGCTGCCGACAGTGTCGGCGCGGGTGATACCGCTCGCCATGGGCCTGTTCCTCGAGGAGGACACAGGTGCGGCGATCAAGATCGTCACCGGCGAGAACGCCGTGCTGCTCGAACAGTTGCGCACCGGAGCGCTCGATCTCGTCGTCGGAAGGCTGGCGGCGCCGGAAAACATGACCGGCTTCTTCTTCGAGCACCTCTATTCTGAACCGGTGCTGTTCGTGGTGCGAGCCGGACATCCGCTGCTCGATCCGGGACAGGATGTGTTCGCACGGCTCGACGAATTCCCGATGCTGATGCCGACGCGGGAATCGGTCATCCGCCCCTTCGTCGACCGCCTGTTCATCACCAACGGCATGACGGCGCCGGCAACCGAGATCGAAACCGTTTCAGACTCCTTCGGCCGCGCCTTCCTGCGGCAAAGCAATGCCGTCTGGATCATTTCGGCTGGCGTCGTTGCCAATGAACTCGGCAGCGGCGCCTTCGTCGCCCTGCCGGTCAACACCGAGGAAACCAAGGGACCGGTCGGCCTGACCATGCGGACCGACACCGCGCCCTCGCCGGCCTTTTCCATCCTGCTGCAGACCATCCGCGAAGCGGCAAGGCAAAGCGGCTGATGCGTCAGGCTGTGCGGGATCGTCATCGGCAGAAGGCAGTCGGGTCGAGGTCGAAGACCCGTCCCGGATTGAGGATGTTTCTCGGGTCAAGCGCTGAGCGACGTCGTCCGTGTCCGTCGGCAATGTAAAACAGGACAATCGTCCTGTATCGATCACGATGGATCGTGATCGATACCGGAGAGTTGTCTTACTGAAGCTTGGCTTGCAGCGCGTTGACATCGTCGGTGGTCATTTCACCGTCCGTTGCCACCTTGCCGTCGACGATCTTCCACAGGCGGAACGGGCCGGTGATGTCGCCATATTTGTCGAAGGCGACAGGGCCGATGACACCTTCATAGCGGATCGGCTTGCCGTCCTTGATCAGGCCGAGCGCCTTGGCGAACTCTTCCTTGCCGGCAAAGATCGGCGTGCCGGCCGGATCGACGGCCTTGTACATCGCATCCTTGATCTTGGCCGGATCCTCAGAACCGGCAATGGCGATGGCCAGACCAACAATCGCGCCGGCGTCATAGGAGCGGTCGGCCGCCGGATTGGTCGGTTCGATGCCGGAGAATTCCTTGTAGTTCTTGGTGAAATACTCCGTCGAGGCCGTCGGGCTGGTGCCGGAGGACGTGCCGTAGGCTTCCTTCAGATAGTCGGCGCCGACGGACTCGATGAAATCAGGGCTGTTCATGCCGTCATTGAGCAGGAATTTCTGCACGCCGCCCTGCGAGATCCAGGTACGGGCGACCGTAGCGCCGTCGACCGGCGTGCTGACGAGGTAAAGACCGTCCGGTTCGCCGGCCATTGCCGCCGTGACTTCCGAGGCATAGCTCGACTGCTTCTCATTGTAGGGCGTGTCGGAGACGATGGTGCCGCCGAGCGCTTTGTAGGCACGTGAGAATTCGGCCACCATGTTGACGCCGAAATCGTTGTTGACATGGATGATCGACAGCTTCTTGAAACCCTTGTCGACGGCGTATTTGGCGGCGGCGACGCCCTGCAGCGCATCCGAGGTGATGGTGCGGAAGAAGATGCCGTTGGTCTTGCCGTCGCGGCCGAGCGCGGTCAGCGTCGGCGAGGACGAAGCCGGCGAGACCTGGACGATCTTGGCTGGTGCGGTGACCGAAGTCAGGATCGGGATCGACACCGAGGAGATGATGCCGCCGATGATGACCGGCACCTTCTTGACCTGAACCAGCTGGGTGGCGGCGTCAACGGCGACGTTGCCCTGGCTCTGGCTGTCGCGCGTGTCGGTGACGAGATCGCAGCCGCGCACACCGCCGGCTCCGTTGATGTCGCGGAAGGCCATCTCGACCGACTTGGCGCCGGCCTGGCCGTATTCGCCGGCCGGGCCGGTCAGCTCCATGACGAGGCCGACGGTGATCTTGCAATCGGCGGCTTGCGCAGCACCCGCCATCGTGACGAGGGCGAGCGCGGTGGTGAGTTGGAGTATCGTCTTTGTCATTGTTGTTCCCCTTTCGTTACTCGACTGTATTTGAATTCTGGAGCCTGTTCAGCGTTCCGGCACCTGCAGCCAGGTCTCATGCAGATGTCGCCATTCAACGCCGTTGGGCGCCGATGAACTGGTGGTGAAGACGGCACTGGACTGGCGGCGGCTGTGCTTGCCTGCGCGCAGCTGCGCTTCGACATAGAGGACGACGATGGTATCGGCGTCCTGCCAGCCGGGCCGGATGTCCTCGATCGAAATGGCAAAACCATCGTCGCAGGAAGCGCGGCTTGCGCGGACATGATCGATGACCGCTTCGCGGTCGAGGATCTGCCCGTCCGGCGCCACCATGCTGAGGTCTTTGCCCATGGCGCGTTCGAAGCGGCCGAAGTCCACCGTGTTGGCGCGCGCAGCGACGAACCAGTCGACGAAGAAGCGGTGCAGGTCGATGATTTCGGCGCTGGCGCGTGAAAACAGGGAGGGCTCGTCGCTCATTTCTTCCCCGCATTGAGGTTGTAGTGCATGATCGAGCCGTGACGGCCGTGACGGTCGCGCTCCAGCGTGTAGACGTCGCCCTCGAGACCGGTGCCTTGCGCGATGACAGCGGCAATCCGCGCCCGGTCTTCGGCGTCGAGCGCAACGTCCATGATCTTTGCATTGGCCAGCGCATGCGCCTGGTTGCGGGCGCCGACGATGACGGCCGCCACTTGCGGCTGCTCCAGCACCCAGGCGCTGGCGATGGTGGCGATGTCGACGCCGTGGCGGTCGCCAACGGCCTTCAGCGCCTGAAGCAGGTGCTGGAAAAGGCCCCAGCCGCCGAAATCGTCGATGATCAGCTTGTATTTCACCAGCGAGCGGTTTTCGAGCGGCGTGGCCGGTTCGGCCACGCCGAGCCATTTGTCGCTGAGAAAGCCGCCGGCCACCGAGCCATAGCAGAGGAAGCTGACGCCGTGTTTGGCGGCGAGGTTCGCCAAGCTGTTGCCAGGCCGCTGGTCGAGCACCGAATATTGCAGCTGCTGGCTGACCAGCGGTATGCCGGCGGCAAGGATTTCAGCCAGGCGCGGCGTGTCGAAATTGGTGGTGCCGAGATTGCGCACCTTGCCTTCAAGCCGAAGCTCGTCGAGCCAGCCCATCGCCTCGACATAGCGAGGCTGGTCATAATCCCACCAGTGGAACTGAACGAGATCGAGCCGCTCGGTCTTCAGCCGCCGCAATGACTGGTCGACGATGCTCCTGATGTAGTCGCGGCTGATGCTGGCCAGCCGTTCGAGGTCGGGCACCAGCTTGGTGTGCACCTTCATCCGGGCGGCGACATCGAGGCCGCGCTCACTGGCCAGTCGCAGGCGCGCGGCGCCGATCAATTCCTCGACGCCGGTGTAGATGTCGGCGCAATCATAGGTCCAGATGCCGGCATCGAAGGTGGCGATCAGATCGGCCACCGCCTGGCTGCGGTCGATGGCGCCGTGGCCGCCGGCCAGCTGCCAACCGCCGCGGATGACGCGCGAGATGGTGTAGCCAGAGCCGAGTTCGAAGGTGTTGGCACTCATCTCAGGTCATCCTCTTTAGGCAGCGGCACCGCCGTGGTCTCGGCGTGGCTGAACCGCCGCTTGGCCATCCTGACGATCCTCAGCCGGCTGGCGCAATTGGGATCGGGACAAGCGATCTCCGCGTCCGAGGTCATCCAGTCGTTCGGGTGGGTTGGGCGCTGCTTGGCCGCCAGCAGAGGCAAGACGGCGGCGAGCGAATAGATCGAAAAACCCTGCCCTGCCGGCATCGACAGCATCTCGCCCTTAAGTTCGAAATAGTCGCCTTCCTTGGCGCCGCAATAGATCGGCTTGCCCTCCGGGATGACCGCCTCGACGCGAAGATCGAACAGCTCGAAACTGTCGTCGGCCATTCAAGCCTCCATCAGGCTGAAGGTAACATCGCAGGCGCCGTTGCGGCGGATGACACCGCAAGCGGCGGCGAACCGGTCACGCTCTTCGACGCGCACTTGCGCCACCACGCTGCCGGCCAGCCAGCCGATCGGGAACAAGAGCCGCGCGCCCTGCCCGTAGTAGAGGCCGATGTCGAAGATCGCATTGGGATTGCCGCCCCACATGCGTGGCGGCACGTAGGAAAGCACGATGTCGCCCGGCTGCGGCGTCAGCGTCGCGTTCTCGGCCGGCAACGGTTTCGCATAGGCCTGGCCCTCGAGATCGGCCGCGGGAACCGGACAGGAGATTTCCGGCCCCGTCCACATCGCATGGATGCCAGGGACGACACGTGGCGTGCCGAGATAGGCCGAGAGGAAGGCAGCGTTTTCCGGTGCCTTCTCGGGCAGCAGCAGCGCCGTGACGGAAAGCTGCGAGCGCGGCTCGGTGATCCTGATGGCGGTCATGTCTGGTCTTTCGCGGCGGCGGCCTGCAGCTTGCTGCGCAGGAAGGTGAAGGGGCGGCTGATGTCGGCGACAAGCGATTCGCGCGCCGCCTGCGCATCCTGCGTGGACAGCGCCATGACGATGCGGCGGTGATACTGGGCGGTGTCGACTTCGCCGGCCTCCGAGAAGGCATAGATAGCGACGCGGATGCAGGGCCCCGATTGCAGCCACAGGCTCTCGATCATCGGGATCAGCACGGCCGAGCCGCAGGAGCGGTAGATCTCGAAATGAAAGCTCTGATTGAGCGTCACTTCGCGATCGACGTCCTTCTTGTGTTTCAGCGCCCGCATCTCGTCCCATTCGCCGAGAATGGTTTCGATGGTGGCGATCTGGCGCGGGCCCATGCGGGCGGCGGCCAGCGCGATCGCTTCGCCCTCGATCAGGATGCGGGCACGCAAGAGATCATCCAGCCGTTCCAATGTGATCGGCGGCACACGCACCGAACGGTTGGGCAGCGCCTCCAGCGCCTTTTCCGTGATCAGCCTGCCGAGCGCCTCGCGCACCGGCATGGTCGAGGTGACCAAGGCGTCAGCTAGGCCACGGATGGTCAGCACCTGGCTCGGCTCGAACAGGCCGCCGATCAGGGCGCGGCGCAATTCCGAGTAGACGCGGTCCTGCACAGTTTCGCGGCCGACTGGCGCAAGCTGGGCCGCGATCGCCTCGTTGTTCTTTTCGATGGCAGCCTTTTGCATGGAATTCCGTTCTTGGCCGGTTTTCGGCTTGCGGATGAAATTAAAGCCGAATAGCGTGATCAAAGCAAGTGTGATCACAAATCATAATCAGGAGACGGCAACGATCGTCTTCGGCCAGAGGGTTTGATGAGCGAGGCAACCAAACGGCAAGGGGAAACCCGCGCGCCGGTTCTGACGGCAAGGAATGTCGTCAGGCGGTTCGGCGGCCTTGTCGCGGTCAACGATGTCTCGTTTGACGTCAAAGCGGGAGAAATCCTCGGCTTGATCGGCCCCAATGGTGCAGGCAAGACGACGATGTTCGACCTGCTCGCCGGCAGCATCCTGCCGACCAGCGGCGAGATCCTACTCAACGGCACGCCTGTCTCGGGCGAAGCCGCGCATCTGCGCATCGGTCATGGCGTTGGCCGAACTTTTCAGATCCCGCGCCCGCTGCCCAATCTGACGCTGATCGAAAACATTATGCTGGCCGCACAGGGCCAGGCCGGCGAAAAGCTGCTCGCCAATTTCATCACGCCATGGCGCGTCGCCGCGCAGGAAAGAGCCGCCAGGACAAAGGCGCTCGAACTGCTGGAACTGGTCACCCTCACCCATCTCGCGCATGAGCCGGCGCGGGTGCTTTCCGGCGGCCAGCGCAAGCTGCTCGAACTCGCCCGCGTGATGATGGCCGACCCGGCGATCATACTGCTCGACGAACCGGCGGCCGGCGTCAACGCGACGCTGCTGGAGGTCATCATCGACCGCATCCGGGACATCAACGCGCGTGGCATCACCTTCCTGCTGATCGAGCACAATATCGATATGGTGACGCGGCTTTGCCATCGCGTCCTCGTCATGGCGAGCGGCCAGCTGCTCAGCGAAGGCACGGCCGAAGAAGTCGCTCGCGACCCACGTGTCATCGAGGCCTATCTCGGAGGCGCGGCATGAGCGAGATCGTCCTCGAAGTCCGCGACCTCGAAGCCGGTTACGAGCCCGGCGTGCCGATCGTGCGCGGCGCCTCGATCACTGTCAAAAAAGGCGAGATCGTCGTCGTGCTGGGCCCCAACGGCGCCGGCAAGTCGAGCTTCATCAAGGCCATCGCCGGCCTCGTCCCGATCACCGGTGGCACGGTGTTTCTGGACGGCAAGGACATCACCGCTGCGCCTGCCCACACCATGGTGCGGCTTGGACTGGCCTTCGTGCCGCAGACCGAAAACATCTTCCCGCTGATGTCGGTCGAGGACAATCTCAGGGTCGCCTGCGGCGTCCTCGAGCGGCGCGAAATCCCTGCCCGCATCGAGGAGATGTATGCCGCCTTCCCAGACCTCGTCCGCCAGCGCCGCACCGCCGCCGGCAATTTGTCGGGCGGACAGCGGCAGATGCTCGCTGTCGCACGGGCGCTGATCGTCCACCCCAGAGTGCTGGTGCTGGACGAGCCGTCGGCCGGCCTGTCGCCGAAATTCGTCTCGATGGTGTTCGAGATGCTGGCCGGCATCCGCAAGTCCGGCGTCACCATCCTGCTGGTCGAACAGAATGCCAAGGCGGCGCTCGCCATCGGCGACCGCGCCTATGTCCTGGTCGAAGGCAAGGACCGGCACGAGGGCATCGCCTCCGAATTGTGGAACGATCCGGTGGTCGCCGAACTCTATCTCGGCCAGCGCCCATCTAAGGCAGGGAAAGGAGGTGAGGCATGAGCCTGCAATTTGTCGTCGACGGATTGCTGACGGGTTCGATGATCGGCCTCGGCGCCATCGGCGTGACGCTTACCTATTCGATCCTGCGCTTCTCGAACTTCGCCCATGGCGACTTCATGGCATGGGGCACCTATGCGACGCTGGCCGTCGTCAGCGCCATCGGTGCGACAGTAGGCAAGGTGGCGCCGATCGCACCGCTGTCCTTCGGCTGGCCGCTCATTGTTGCGCTCGTTATCGGCATGGCCTTCACCGCGCTCTTGGCGCTGCTGCTCGACAAGGTGCTGTTTTCGCGGCTTCGCTCGCAAGGCCAGGCGATCATCGTGGTGATGGCGAGCTTCGGCGCCTCGATGGCGCTGAGAAGCCTGCTCGAATTCACCTTCACCTCGCGGCCGACCTATTTCAGCCGCGCGATCCAGATCGCCATGCCGATCGGCTTCGGCATCCGCATCACACCCGACCAGATCGCGCTTTTGCTGCTGACCGCGGTGCTGGTGCTCGGCGTGCATCTGTTGATAACGCGCACGCAGACCGGCCGCTCGATGCAGGCCTTGAGCCAGAACGCGGCGCTGGCCCGCATCGTCGGCATCGATGTCGCCAGCGTGGTGCGCGTCACCTGGGTCATCGGCGGCGCTCTCGCCTGCGTCGCCGGCGTGATGATCGGCATTCTGGTGCAGATCCGCCCGTTCATGGGCTTCGACATGCTGCTGCCGATGTTCGCCGCCGCCATTCTCGGCGGCATCGGCAGCATTCCCGGTGCGGTGCTCGGCGGCCTGATCATCGGGCTCGCCGAGGCTGGTGCGGTGCAGTTGATCGGCGCCGAGTGGCGCGCCGCCGTTTCCTTCATCATCCTGATGGCGGTGCTGTTCGTGCGGCCGATCGGCCTGTTTGGTGTGAGGGAACGCTGATGGACCTGCTCGGCTACGGCGCCTTCTTCCTGACCACAGCGCTGATCTTCTCGCTGGTCACGCTAGGGCTCAATTTGCAGTGGGGCCTGACCGGGCTGTTCAATGTCGGCCTCGCCGGCTTCGTCGCCATCGGCGCCTACACATCGGCGCTGCTGACCACACCGGACGATGCCGCGCGGCTGGGCGGCTTCGGCCTGCCGATCCTTGTCGGCTGGGCGGGCGCCATGGTCGTCGGCGGCATCGCTGCAGCGCTTACCGGCATGGCAACGCTGCGGCTGAAATCCGACTATCTGGCGATCACCACCTTCGGCGTCGCCGTCGTCGTGCAACTGGTCGCGCTCAACGCGCAGAAACTGACCGGCGGCCCGTTCGGCATCGGTTTTATTCCGCGCCCCTTCGGCAGCCTTGCCGAGACGCCGCTGCTGTTCAACCTGTCCAACCTTGGCGTGGTCTCGGTGGTGACGCTGATCGCCTATCTCGCCTTGGAACATTTGTCGCGCAGCCCGTGGGGGCGGGTCTTGAAGGCGTTGCGCGAGGATGAGCGGGCGGCGATCTCGCTTGGCAAGAGCGCGCGTTTCTACCGCGTCCAGGCCTTTGCCGTCGGCGGCGCCATCATGGCGCTGGCCGGCGCGCTGCAGGCGCATTTCACCGGCTTCATCGCGCCGGACAATTATCTGCCGATCCTGACCTTCCAGGTCTGGGTGATGCTGATCGTCGGCGGTTCCGGCAGCAATCTCGGCGCCGTCATCGGCAGCATCCTGGTGTGGGCGATATGGGCCGGATCGGGCACGCTGACCAGCATCCTCTTCCCGCCGGAACAGCAGGCTCGCGCCGCCGCGCTGCAGATCGCCGCCATCGGCGTCATGCTCTGCGTCATACTGCTGATCCGGCCGAACGGCCTATTCGGCGACAGACCGCGGCGGTCCTGGTTAGATAAGCGGGCGAAGGCGGCGACGGCCAGGAGCATTTCGCCGTCATGAATGCCACGGTTCGGCGGGAAACGCATGGCGCTTCGCTGTGGCATGCCGTCAGCCGCAACCGCCGCGAGCGGCCGGCGCTGCAGAGCGGGCTCGCTGTCGACCTGGCCATCGTCGGCGGTGGCTTTTCCGGTCTTTCCACCGCGCTGCACGCGGCGGGGAAAGGCCTTTCCGTCGCCGTTCTCGAAGCCGAATTCATCGCCTGGGGTGCGACCGGCAGGAATGCGGGCTTTGTCGTGCCGAACTTCGCCAAAATGGATCCAGTCGACATACTGGCCCATCTCGGACCGTCGCGCGGCGAAAGGCTGATCGATTTCGCCGCCGGCAGCGCCGACCTGGTTTTCCGCCTGATCCGGCAGCACGGCATCGACTGCGACGCCGTGCAGAACGGATGGATCCAGCCTGCGCATTCGCCTGCCGCCTTCGAGAAGGTCAAGTCACGTGCCGGGCAATGGGCACAGCTTGGCCGGCCGGCAGTCACATTGGATCGGCAGGAAATCGAAGCCCTGACGGGCGTGCCGGGCTATGCCGGCGGCTGGATGGATCGTTGCGGCGGCGTGCTCAATCCGGTCGCCTATGCGCGCGGGCTTGCCGATGCGGCGGAGAAAGCCGGCGCGAAGGTCTTCGAGCAGACGCGCGTCGCCTCGGTTGATCGCATAGCCGATGGCTGGATGCTGAAAACCCCATCTGGCTCAGTACGCGCCGGCAAGGTGCTGATCGCCACCAACGCCTATGGCTGGTCCCTCAATCCGTCATTGCAGCGAACCTATTTCCCGCTGAAAGTCTTCCAGATCGCGACAGCGCCATTGCCCCGTGAAGTACGCAGCCGGTTGCTTCCCGGCGGGCAAGGCGTCGGTGACACCAGACGCAATCTGTTCACCTTCCGCTTCGACGCCGAAAACCGGCTGATCAGCGGCGGCATGAACATCCTTGGCGCTGGTGCCGACACGCGCGTACCGCAGACGATTTGGCGAAGGCTTGGTCGGCATCTCGGTCTGCCCGACCTGCCGCCGCTTGCCTACAGCTGGTCGGGAATGGCAGCGGTTGAACCGGATTTCCTGCCGCACCTGATCGACCTCGGTCCGGGCCTGATCGCCGGACGCGCCTGCAACGGCCGCGGCATCGCGATGACCACGGCGATGGGCAAGGTGCTGGCGGACTGGGCCTCTGGAACCGAGGCCCGCGACCTGCCGCTGCCCTTTGCGTCGCCGGCGCCAATCCCGTTCCATGCCTTGCTGCGGCACGCGCCCAACATGCTGCTCGGCTGGAGCATGCTGCGCGACCGGCTGGACGGGACGAGCTAGGCCGACGGCTACCTGGCAGCGTCAAGGTTTGCCGACAGCACGGCGGCCGCCATCGCGATGTCCTCTTCTATGAAGACCCGCACAGTGGGGCCGCTGCGCTGCTCCAGTGCGGCGACGATCTTGCGATGCGCGTCGTTGGAGTGCGGGATGTAGCGATCGGCCTGCATCAGCAGCTTGAGATAAGGCCCAACCCGCCCCCAGAGGTCGCGGATCATGTTCAAAAGGATCGGCGCGCCGGCATGCTGGTAGATGGCGAAGTGGAACGCCTCGTTCAACGAGAGATAGGCCCTGGCGTCGCTGGCCTCGATGGCACGCTGCATGCCGGCGAGCGTCGCCTGTATGTCAGCCAGTCCGCTTTCGCTCATCCTGGTCGCCGCCATCTCGCCCGCCAGTCCCTCGACGGCGATACGGATGCGCGTCAGTTCCTCGAAGGCAGGCGCGGACAGCAACGGCACGATGACCGAGCGGTTGTTCTGCATCTCGAGCAGTCGCTCGGCGACAAGCCGCTGCAGCGCCTCGCGGATTGGCGTGGTCGAGATGCCGAACGTCTCGGCGAGCTTGCGTATAACCAGCGTCTGCCCCGGGCTGAAGCCGCCTGAAATCAACTCCTGCTTGAGCGCGCCATAAGCGCGGTCATTCAGGGTTTGATGTTCGAGCTTCAGCATGCGATCGGCCCGATCACCAGTTCGACAGCGCGCGATCGAGCGTCTCGGCCAGTTGCTCGGCATTGTCCCTGGCAAACGGCAGTGGCGGCCTGATCTTCAGCACATTGCCGCGCGGACCGCAGGACGAGATCAGCACGCCGTCCTCGCGCATGGCTTCGACGACCGCCGATGTCTTGGTGGCGGCCAGCGCCTCGTCACCGTCCGCCGTCAGCTCGACACCGAAATAAAGGCCGTTGTGCCTGATATCGGCGACCGCGCCACGCCGGCTCTGCAGGGCGCGCAGCAGCTCAGCCGTATAGGCGCCGACATTGCGCGCATTCTCGATCAGTCCTTCACCTTCGATCACCTCCAGAACGGCGAGGCCGACGGCGGCAGCGACCGGATTGCCGCCAAAAGTGTTGAAGTAACCGGTGTTCGAGCCGAAGGAGGCGACAAGTTGCGGCCGCACCAGCACGGCACCCATCGGGTGCCCATCGCCGATCGGCTTGCCCATCGTGATGATGTCGGGCTCGATTCCATAATTGGCGAAACCCCACATTCCCTGGCCAAGCCGGCCGAAGCCGGACTGGACTTCATCGGCGATGATGATGCCGCCGGCCTTTTTGATGTGATCCGCCGCTTCGCGCATCACCGCCGCATCCGGAAAGAAAATACCGTCGCTGGAAAAGGCCGAGTCGAGAAGCAGCGCTGCCGGCCGGATATTCTTTGCGCGCATATCTTCGATGGCGGCCGCGACATTTCTGGCGAAATCATGCGCGGCCCGGCCATGGTCGCGGAACGTGTCCGGCGCTGTCACGGTGCGGTGCTGCGCGGGCACGCCCTTTGCCCCGACCGCCGCCGGCGACAGCTGCGCCGTCGCGATGGTGGCGCCGTGATAGGCAAAGTCGGTGATGATCACCCCGGTGCCGCCGCTGGAATGCTGGGCGATGCGGATGGCGAGGTCGTTGGCCTCGCTGCCGGTGCAGGTGAACATGGCATGACCGAGGTGGGCCGGCACGGTGCCGAGAAGTTTCTCCGCGTAGTCGAGGATGATCTCGCTGAGATAGCGTGTGTGGGTGTTGAGCGTGGCGGCCTGCGCCGACAGCGCCTCGACGACACGCGGATGGCAGTGTCCGACCGAGGCGACGTTGTTATAGGCGTCGAGGAATCTGCGACCCTGGGCATCGTAGAGCCACACACCGCTGCCACGCACCAGATGGATCGGGTTGCGGTAGAAGGCGCGGTAAGTCGGCCCGAGCAGCCTGGCGCGGCGCTCGAGCAGCGCGCGCTCCGATGCAGCCGCGTCGGCATTTGAAGGATATGGCGAGGACTGGGACACGAGCATTTACTCCGGATTGGAATTGTCGAGAAAATAGCGGCGGGCATCGGTGGATGACAGACCATCCAGCTTTTCAAGCGAGGCCCAGACCTCGGTGGCGAGGCGCAGCACATAGTCGCGCTTGGCCGGGAAGCGCTCGGCCTGCCAACTGGCGATGTTGACGATGAGCGCAAGGCGGGCACGGATCAGATTGAAGAGAATGCTGATCTCTTCCTCCTCGAGCGGCTGCACGGACTGATAGCCGGCGACGAAGCGCGCGGCCGGCGCCAGCGGATGGCCTTGCGCCGGCCAGCGATAGACGGCGCCGATGGCGAGGTCGCAGATCAGCGGCGAATGGATCATGTCGCCGAAATCGAGGATGCCGCTGACGACCTCCGGCCGCGACGCGTCCATCACCACATTGTAGGAGTTCATGTCGTTGTGGACGATCTGCGCGCGCAGGGTCGGGATGACCGGCGCCGCATGCTGCTCGAAGGAGTCGATCGCGCGCTCGACCATCGCCCGCCGGCCAACGTCACTGATATGCGCCATCATCGGCCGCGTCTTGGCGACCTTACGGATATCCCAGAGCAGGTCGCTGCCGGCGGCCGGGTGGAAGAAACCGCGCAGCGCCCGGCCAAGGCGGGCGAGGAAGACGCCGAGATTGCGATCCTGCGCATCGGAAGTCGGCGAGCGCGACAGCAGCTGACCGGGCAGATAAGTCACCAGCCGGATGATGCGCGGCGCCGATCCACCAACACTGGCCGCAAATTGCGGCTCGCCTTCAAGGCTTTTGCGCACCGAGGGAACCGGCAAGATGGGGTCGACTGCAAGGATGTGGTCGAGCGCCTTGTTCTGGAAATCGGTGAAGCCGGCCTCTTCCGCCGGATGGGAGATCTTTAGAACGAACTCACGCTCGCCGTCGGCCTGGATGTGGAAATTGTGGTCGCGTTCGCCAGGCAGCGGACGCGCGGTGCCGGTCAGCCCATAGTACCGGCGCAGGATGGCGAGCGCTTCGGCCGCCGAAACATCAGGCGCGTCCTCGGCGAGTGTTTCGCCGAATGCATCGGGGACAGCCGAATTCATGGCTTAGCCTCGATAGGTTCGAGCCCGCACCAGTCGGCGATGAACAGCGCGATGGTCTGGGTGACCTTGCGCACCGAGTCGAGATCGACGGCCTCGTCATAGCCATGCGGCATGCGGCAGATCGGGCCATAGACGATCGCCGGCGTGTCGGCATAGAGGCCGAAGAAGCGTGCATCCGTCGTCGCCGAGGTGACGTGTTCCGTCAGCGGCTCGCCCCAGACGGCGGTATGGCTGCGGCGCAGCACGGATTCCATCTCGTCGGCACCCTCCAGCACATAGCCTTCGGCCATGAAGCCGTTGTAGGTGAGGCTCGGCGGACGATTGGCCAGGAACGGATCGGCACGCGCCGCTTCGGCGATACAGGCCTCGAGCTCGGCTCTCGCGTCTTCGAGCCTCTGGCCGGGATAGGTGGCGACGCGCATCTCGAAGACACATCGCGCCGGAACGCTCGATGTCCATTCGCCCCCTTCGATCTTGCCGAGATTGAAGCGGATCGGGTGCGGGTGATCACGGAAATGCTTGTCGTCGACCTTGCGCGCATTCCAGACGATTTCGAGTTGCTTCAGCGCCTGGATGATGACAAATGCCTTTTCGATGGCATTGGCCCCGGCCGAAAATGCACCCGACGCATGCTGCGGGTCGCCGTCGACCTCGACCCGGAACCAGATCGGCCCGACCTGCGCCCGCATCAGCCTCGGCTCCAGCGGTTCGGGAATGAAGGCGGCGTCGGCGCGGTAGCCGCGCTGCACGCAGGCAAGCGCGCCATTGCCGGTGCATTCTTCCTCGACCACCGACTGCAGGTAAACGTTCGCGGCCGGCTGATAGCCAAGGCTGCGCAAGGCGGTCAGCGCATAGAGACAGGCGGACAGGCCGGCTTTCATGTCGCCGGCGCCGCGGCCATGCATCCAGCCGTCCTCGATCACCGGGTCGTAGGGATCGCGCACCCAGCGGTCGAGCGGTCCGGTCGGAACGACATCGATATGGCCGTTGAGGATCAGCGAGCGGCCGGTCGCGTTTCGCGGCGTATGCGTGGCAACGACATTGAAGGCGTCGTCATAAGAAACTGCCACGGGTGAAAAACCCGGCAGGTCGCGAATCGCATCGACATCGACGCGCCACATGTCGACGGCATAGCCGTCAGCCTCAAAGGCAGCCGCCATGAACGATTGTGCGGCATGTTCCTCGCCACGCTGCGAAGGAAAACGCACGAGGTCTTGCAGAAACGCTACCTGCCGCGCGAAGCCGTCATCGACCGCGCTCAGAATGGCCTCGTCCGCAATCCGCTCAGGCATCATATTTCACTTTCTTCTGAATGGTGTATCATATCTCATATGCCATTCCTGTGAAATGCAAGAGGCATACGCGCCAAACTTTCAGTCCAGGGTTTGCCGTTCGATGCTGCCATGGTCTTGGGGAGTTGGCATCGGATGCAGCAAGCCGATACTGCTATCTCTGGAAGACATGACGGGGAATGCGTTGATCACCGAAGACACGATGCAGGCCGAAATCACCGATCTCGCCATCGGCTACCATCGCCTGCCGGCGGGCAAGCTTGCCAATGCGGTGACGTGGATGGAGGCGCGCTCTCCGCAGCCCGATCTCGCGCACCCCTTGGCCATGACACGGATCACGACGCCCGACTGCGCTTCCTATCGGGCGATCTTCCTCGAGATCGGCGCGCCCTGGCTTTGGGACCGTGTTTCCGAAATGTCCGATGCCGAAATCACCTCGCATTTCGCCGACCCGCGCCAGCATCTCTACTACGGCCATGACGAGACCGGCGCCCATCTCGGTATGGTCGAATTCTTCGTCGCCGACAGCAGCGAGATCGAGATCATCTATTTTGGCCTGTTCCCGTCCCTGACCGGCAGGGGTTTCGGCAAACGGCTGATGGCCGGGGCACTGGACCTCGCATGGTGTCTCAACCCGAGCCGCATCTGGCTGCATACAAGCAGCTTCGATCATCACAGTGTCATCGGGTTCTACAGTGCCTGCGGGTTCGTGCCCTTCGCGACCGGATTTGAGATCGTCGACGATCCCCGGATCAAGGGAACCTTGCCGCGCGATGCCGCACCGCAGATTCCGCTGATCGAAACGGAGTGGAGCAATGGCAAGGGAGCCGCGCTTTCCCCGGAAAAGCGACAAGTTGCGCGGACCTAGATGAGAACAGCCCCGCAATCCGTCAGCCAAGCGTCGCCGCACCATCGCCGATGGGTTCGCCGCGAGACCATCCTGTCGACGCTGGAGCGCCATATCGACACGCGCATCGTGCTGTTCGCCGCGCCCGCCGGCTTTGGTAAATCGACGACGATGGCGCAATGGGCCGCGGAAGTCGCGCGCCACGGTCGGCTGACCGCTTGGCTGTCTTGCGAAGCGACGGACAATGACGAGGGCGCCTTCCTGTCGCATCTGGTGGGCGCGCTGCGCCAACTGGTCCAGAGTCCGGCGGAACTCGATCTTGCCTTCCAGTCGAGCCCGATCCCCCAGCTCGATGTCGTGCTCTCGGCACTTGTGGCGGGTCTGGCGGCGCGCCAGGCCGACATCACCCTGTTCTTCGACGATTACCACGCCGTCGAGGCGCCGGCGGTGAAGCGGTTCATGGAGCGTCTGACCCGGCAGGCGCCGGCAAACGTCGCCTTCGTCATCGGCTCGCGCAGCCTGCCCGACCTGCAGCTCGGCAAGCTCCGGGTGCTTGGCGACGTCTTCGAAATCGGCCCGGACGATCTGCGCTTCGCCTCGTCAGAAGCGGAAGCCTTCTTCAACGACAAGCTGGGCTTGAGCGTCAGCAGCGGTGCGGTGGAAACCCTGTGCTCGCGCACCGAAGGATGGGCCGCCGGCCTGCAACTGGCCTCGCTGTCGCTGAGTGCCGCACATGCACCCGAAACCGTCATCGGCAACTTCACCGGCGCCAACCGAAACGTCGCCGACTTCCTGATGGGCGAAGTGTTCCTGGAACTGCCGCCGGCAATCGCAAAATTCCTGCTCTACAGTTCGATCTTCGAACGCTTCAGTGCCGAGGCCTGCCGAGCGGTGATGCGGGCGGCCGATGCCGAGGCGGCGATTACCGAGATCGAGACGCGCAACCTGTTCCTGGTGCCGCTCGACGAAGAACGGCGCTGGTTCCGCTACCATCATCTGTTCCGCGATTTCCTCAGCCGAGAAATGGAGCGGCGCGAACCGGAGATGATCGCGCCGCTGCATCTGGCGGCCGCCGAATGGTTCGGCGAGCGCAAGATGCTGACAGAGGCGATCGGGCACGCGTTGGCCGCCGGCGACCAGGCCCGCGCGGCGGTGTTCGTCGAGAACAATGCGCTCGACCTCATCGCCCAGTGCCAGCTCCTCTATGTGCGTCAGTTGCTTGCGCTGCTGCCGAGGACGCTGATTGACCAGCGCATCCGGCTGCAACTCGTCGTGCTGTGGCTGGCGGTGCACAGCAGCCAACCCGAGATTGCGCAGCAGACGCTTAGCAACGCGCGCAAGCTGGTCGAGGCCGGACCGGCCGACGGCAGTGACCCGGGCACCATGACCGGCACGACGATAAAGGCCGAGCTCGTGGTCCTCGCCGCTGCCGTGCACAGCACGCTGGAGCAGTTCGATCAGGCGCGCGACACAGCCCTTGCGGCCCTGCGCGTCATCGCGCCCGATGCCTGGTTCATGGAGGGCGCGACCGCCAACGTCATAGGCTACAACCTCTATGCGCTGGGCGACCTCGAAGGTGCCCGCGCCGCCATCGACGCGGCACGACGGGCGCACGAGCGAAGCGGCAGCCTGCTCGGCGTCACCATCGCCAATTGCTACATGGCCGTGATCGAGCGTTCGGCGGGCCGCCTGCCCGCCGCAGAGCGGCTGCTGCGCAACGCCATCATCGAAGCCAGGGCGCGGATCGGTGCAAACTCCTATGCCGAAGCCCTAGCCGGAACGCTGCTTGCCGAACTCGCCTACGAGACCAATGCGTCGGGCGAGGCGTTGACGCTGGTCGAGAATCTCGGACCGCAGATCGAAGGCGCGGCGGTCATCGTCTATCCCCTGGCCAGCGTGCCGACCTATGCCCGCGTGCTGCAGCTGACGGGCCGCACCGAAGCGGCATTGGATATGCTGGAGCGCGTCTATCAACGCGTGCGCGGCACGGTGTATCGCCGCCTGGCATCGATGATCGTGCATGACCGCATACGCGTGCTGCTCGACCAGAGCCGCAATGCTGAGGCGCGCGCGCTGCTGACCGAGCATCGCGGCGAAGGGACCGAGGCTTCGATGGCCATCACCACAGCCAACGAGTTCGAGTTCTTCGCCGAAGGCCGCCTGCTGACGGCCGAGAAATCCTATGCCGCGGCCGCCCGAATTTTCGACGAATTGTTGGTGCGAACGAAAAGCAGCGGGCGCATGCGCCGCCATATCCTCGCGCTGATCCTGCGCGCCAAGGCAGTCAGCGCCACCCATGACCAACGCGTGGCGGACCGTTATCTTCTCGAAGCACTTCGTCTTGCTCAGCCGTCAGGCTTCATCCGTTCCTTCGTCGACGAGGGAAGGCCTGTTATCGACGGGTTGATGCGGCTGCGTGCGGCCCAGGCAAAGACCGATCCAGCACTGTCAGCCTATGCCACGCGCATCATCGACGCCGCGCAGACAATGCCTGCCGCGACTCGCAAGCTGGCCGCACCAGCCGCTGAGAAGGAACAGCTCACCCAGCGCGAGGCCGAACTGCTGCGCTATCTCACTGAGGGCATGTCCAATCGCGATATCGCCTTGGCGCTGTCGGTGAGCGAAACCACGGTGAAATGGCACCTGAAGAACATTTTCGGCAAGCTTGCGGTATCCAACCGGGTGCAGGCGGTGCGCGCCGCGCAAGGGTCAGCAGGCGCCCATCCCCCTCCGAAGGGAGGGGTATAGAATAACGGGCACAACCCCTCTTTCGGGTCGGGCCACATGATCGTCAGCCTGCTAGCGTCACCTGGTTTTCGGAGGACGCTGCGGATGGCGACAGGCTACGTTTTTCACGAACAGCTGATGTGGCACGACACCGGCCCCAGCGCCGACATGATGCCGCCCGGCCGTTTCGTGGAACCCGGCCGCCATCTGGAATCGCCCGGCTCGAAGCGCCGGCTGAACAACCTCATCCAGGTCAGTGGCCTGTCGCGTCATCTGGTGCCGATCATCCCAGAGCCAGTCTCGATCGAGGACCTGCTGCGCGTGCACACGCAACGCCATGTCGACGATATCCGCATGCTGAGCGAACGTGGCTCCGGTTTCGCCGGACCACAGGCGCCGATCGGTCTCAACAGCTTCGACATCGCGCTGCTGTCTGCCGGCACCACCTATGCCGCCATGCGCGCGGTGCTGACCGGCCGCGTCGACAATGCCTATGCGTTGGCGCGGCCGCCGGGGCATCATGCCGAACCCGACCAGGCGATGGGCAACTGCCTGTTCTCCAACATCGGCGTTGCTGTCCGCCGGCTGCAGCATGAAGGTTTGCTCGGGCGCGCGGCGATAGTCGACTGGGATGTGCACCACGGCAACGGCACCGAGACGGTGTTCTATTCCGACCCGTCGGTGCTGACCATTTCCGTGCATCAGGACAATCTCTACCCGACCGGGCGCGGTGCGCTGGCCGACAACGGGAAAGATGCCGGCAAAGGCTACAACATGAACATACCTCTGCCGGGGGGCAGCGGCACCGGCGCCTATGAAGCGGCTTTCGACCGCGTCATCGCACCTGCGCTGCGCGCCTACAGACCGGACCTCGTCATCGTCGCTTCCGGCTTCGATGCGTCAGGCTTTGATCCGCTCGGCCGCATGATGCTCAACAGCGAATGCTTCAGGCGGCTCGCCGCGCGCATGGTGGCGCTGGCCGCCGAGACCTCGCAAGGGCGTCTGATCATGACCCATGAGGGCGGCTACTCCGAAGGTTATGTGCCGTTCTGCGGCCATGCCGTCATCGAGACGCTGGCCAATCACCGTACCGAAGTGGTCGATCCGCTGTCGGACCATATCGACGAGTGGGCTGGGCAGGATCTGCAGCCACACCAGGCTGCTGCGATCGATGCCGCAGAGGGGCTGCTCGCCGGCCTGCGCCAACGTCTCGCAAGCGCGGCCTGACGCGATGGATTTTCTCATCACCACGCTGCTCAACGCGCTGACGCTGATCAGCATCCTGATGCTGGTCGGGCTCGGGCTGGCGATCAGCTTCGGGCTGATGAACGTGACCAATTTGGCGCATGGCGAGTTCGTCACCGTCGGTGCTTTCGCGGTCTATTTCGTCCAGAGCATGGGCGGCTCGTTCTGGCTGGGCCTGGCCGCCGCGCCCATCGCCGGCGCGGTGGTCGGCTGTATCCTCGAATTCGCCATCATCCGCCATCTCTATTCCAGGCCTGTCTCGACCGTGCTCGCCACCTGGGGCGTCAGCCTGATCCTGCAGCAAGGGCTGGAACTGACCTTCGGCCTCGGCGCCAAGCCGGTGACGCCGCCGATCGAGGGCACGCTCGATCTCGTCTTCACCGTCTATCCGGCCTACCGGCTGATCCTGATCGGCATCGCCATGCTGACCTTGCTCGGCGTCATCCTGCTGATCAGCCGGACGCCCTTCGGCCTCGATATCCGAACCGTCATCCAGAACCGCGAGATGGCCGAGGGCGTCGGCATCAACACGCGGCGTACCTACGCCATTGCCTTCACCTTCGGCGCGGCCATCGCCGGGCTTGCCGGCGGACTGGTCGCGCCACTGGCGATCGTGCTGCCGCAGATGGGGGTGAACTATCTCGCCAACGCCTTCTTCGTCGTCATCGTCGGCGGCGTCGGCTCGATCGGCGGCCTCGTCGCCGGCAGCGTCTTTGTCGGCGGGCTGACCAGCATCCTCAATTATCAGATCTCGCCGTCGCTGGCGCAGGCGATCGTGCTGCTGGCGGCCATCGTCGCTGTCCGGCTGCGGCCCAACGGCCTGTTCAACGGAGCGTCGCGATGATCGCCCGCGACCGCAACTGGCTGCTGATCTTCGCCATCTGCGTGGCGCTCGCGGTCGTCTATCCGCTCTTTGCCGGCGGCTATCAGCTGACGGTGATCCGCGACGCGCTGATCTTCGGCCTGTTCGCGGCGAGCCTCGACTTCTTCTGGGGCCGCACCGGAATCCTGTGTTTCGGCCACGCCGCCTTTTTCGGCATCGGCGGCTACATCATGGCGCTGGTCACACTCAATGATGCCATCCCCTTTGGAAGCTTACTCGGCATCATGGGTGCGGTGGCGGGTGCGGCCTTCGTCGCCGCCATCATCGGCTACTTCCTGTTCTTCGGCGGCATCCGTGGCAGCTATTTCACCATCGTCACGCTGGCCATGGGCGTCATCTGCCAGCAGGCCGCGGTCTCCTGGAGCTCGGTCACCGGCGGCGACAGCGGCCTGATCGGCATCCCGCCGATCGAGTTCGATCTTGGCGGGCTGCACGTCGATCTCAGCCAGGATCTGCCCAGCTACATCTTCGTCTCGGCCATCGTCGCCATGACGGTGCTGGCGCTCTGGTTGATCAGCCGTGGCCGCTGGGGCACAGTGCTGACCGCCATTCAAGACAATGAAATCCGGGCGGCCGCGCTCGGCCACAACGCGCCATTGCGGCTGCTTGTCACTTTCGTCCTGTCGGCGGCGATCGCCGGCCTTGCCGGCGCCCTCTATGTCTGTATGGCCGGGCTGGTGGCACCCGATCTGTCCGGGCTGCTTCTGTCTACGGAAGTCATCGTCTGGGTGGCGGTCGGCGGACGCGGCACGCTGCTTGGGCCAGTACTGGGCGCCATCTTCATTCAGCGCGCGCAGCAGACGATCAGCAGCTTCAACCCGAGCCTGTGGCCGCTGCTGCTCGGCTGTGTCTTCGTCATCATCGTCTTCGTCCTGCCGGATGGCATCCTGTCGATCTACGCGCGGCTGAAAGACCTGTTCAAGGGCGGGAGGCGCGCGCAATGAGCGACATCCTGCTGCAGGCTGAAAATGTCGGTATCCGCTTTGGCGGACTGCAGGCGCTGGAGGCTCTGAACCTCGCCGTACGAGACAAGGAACTTTGCTGCATCATCGGGCCGAACGGCGCTGGCAAGAGCACCTTCCTCAACGTGCTGACCGGCACGCTGCGTCCGACCAGCGGCAGCGTGCGCTTCCTCGGCCATGACATCGCCGGATTGCCGCTGCATCGCATCGCCCGGCTCGGCATCGCCCGCAAATTCCAGATTCCCTCGGTTTTCCCGAACCTCTCGGTGGAGGACAATCTGAAGGTCGCGCGCTGGGGCGCGCCTTCGCCAGTGCGCCCGGTTGGTGAACTCTTGGAACTGGTCGCGCTCGGTAACCGTGCCGCCACGCTGGCCGGCGAGCTCGCGCATGGCCAGAAGCAATGGCTGGAGATCGGGATGGCGTTGGCGATAGAGCCAAAGTTGCTTTTGCTCGACGAGCCGACCGCCGGCATGACACCACAAGAGACGCTGGCGACGGCCGACATGCTGCTGCGGCTCAAGGGCGAGTTCTCGATCGTTGCCGTCGAGCACGACATCCGCTTCGTGCGGGCGCTGAACTGCGAGACATTGGTGCTGCACCAGGGACGCCGACTGCGCAGCGGTCCTTTCCACGACATCGAGACCGACGAGATGGTCCGCGACGTCTATCTGGGGAGGCGCTGAGCATGCTGCGGACACTTGCCGTCTCGGCCGGCTACGGCCTGCTCCCGGTGCTGAACGGCATCGACCTCAGTGTCGCGTCCGGCGAAGTCGTCGGCCTGCTTGGCCGCAACGGCGCAGGCAAGACGACGCTGCTGCGCGTCATCGCCGGCGGCTTGCGAGCGAGCGGAGGCGCGGTGGTTCTCGGTGATAAAGACCTCACCAACGCGCCAGCTTTCCGCCGCGCGCGGGCAGGCATCGCGCATGTGCCGCAGGGGCGCGGGATCTTCAACCAGCTGACGGTGCGGCAAAACCTGGAGGTCGGCACCCGCGCCGCCAAGGACCGTGGCGACGGTGGCATCCCGGACGACATCTTCGGCTATTTTCCGATCCTGCGGGAGCGCGAAGCGCAGGTTGCCGGCACGCTTTCGGGCGGCCAGCAGCAAATGCTGGCGATCGGTCGCGCGCTATGCGGCCTGCCGTCGGTGCTGCTGCTCGACGAACCCTCGGAAGGCATCCAGCCGAACATCGTGCAGTCGATCGCCGAACTGGTGCCGCGCATCGCCCGCGAGCGCGGCATCGCGATCATTCTTGTCGAGCAGAATCTCGATCTCGTTCTCAAGGCATCGGACCGCTGCCTGGTGATGGAGAAGGGCAGGATAGTCCACGAAGGTGCGCCTGAGACCTTCGCCGACGAGACCCTGCTGAAGGATCTGTTGGCCCTATAGAGCGCGCGTGAAGCGCGCCTGGGAACTTGTTGACTTGTAAGGCGTGCATGGGGCGCGCCTGGGACTGGAAGGGAACACAACAATGATAAGCAGAAGAACTGTCTTGAAATCCGGCGGCGCCGCGGCCGCCTTCGCCATCGTCGGCGCGCCGTCGATCCTGCGCGCCGCCGACACCGTCAAGGTCGGCCTATCGATCCCGATCACCGGGCTGCAGGCGATTCTCGGCGAGACGCTGCTCAATTGCTACAAGCTGGCCGCCGCCGAACTCAACGCCGCCAACGGCATTGGCGGACGCCAGGTCGAGCTCATCATCGAGGACAACCAGACCACGACCAAGGGCTCCATCGACAAGGCGCGCAAGCTCATCAACGAAGACAAGGTCGACGTGATCATGGGCACGATCATTTCGCCCGAACGCAGCGCCACGCTGTCGGTCACCTCGAAGGCCAAGAAGCTGTTCTTCTACCCGACCAATTTCGAAGGCGGCGAATGCAACCGCTACTTCGTCGCCACCGGCCCGATCCCGATGCAGCAGGTCGACCCGATGATGCCGTGGGTGGCCGAGAACCTCGGCAAGACGATCTATGTCATGGCTTCGGACTATGCCTGGCCGCAGAAGATGACCGAGGCGATCACGGCAGCCTATGAGAAGGCCGGCGGCAAGATCATCGGCGCCGACTACTATCCGTTCGGCACCACCGATTTCGGCCCGGCCTTCCAGAAGATCAAGTCACTGAAGCCCGATGTCGTCTGGTCGATGGTGGTCGGCAACGACGCCGTCACCCAGCTCAAGCAGTATCGCAGCTTCGACATCAAGCAGCCGCTGATCGCCCCGCTCGACGAGGTCTTCAACAAGGACGCGCTGCCGCCCGGCGTGGCGGCCGGCACCTATGCGCCGCAACCCTACTGGATGGCGCTCGACAACCCGGTCAACAAGAAGTTCATCTCGAGCTTCCGCGAGAAGTTCGGTCAGGAGAAGATGGTCAACGGCATCGGCGAGGCCGGCTACAACGGCCTGCATCTCTATGCGCTGGCCGCCGAGAAGGCTGGATCGTTGAAGGACGATGATGTGCTGGCCGCGCTGCCGTCGATCGAGTTCGACGCACCGCAAGGCAAGATCCGTGTCGACGCCACCAACAACCACACGCTGTGCCATTCCTATGTAGGCAAGGCGGCGTCCGACGGCATCGGCTACGAGATCGCTAAGGACTTCGGCACCATCGAGCCGGTGACGCCTTACTGCAAGGTGTAGGGTCTTCCGCCCAAGCAATCCTGACGGCGGCTTTGTCGCTGCCGTCAGGGCGTCTGCGGCGCTGGCAGCCGCTCGCGCAGTTCGTCGACAAGCACCCTGGTGTTTTCGGAATAGTCGATGGGCACGACGACGAGATGCACGCCGCCGCCGGTGAAGGCCTGTTCCAGCGCCGGCCGCAAGTCGGTGATCTCCGCAACCCTGGTCCCCTTGGCGCCATAGGCCTCGGCATACTTGACGAAATCGGGATTGCCGAAGGTCATGCCGAAATCCGGGAACGCATCGACCGCCTGCTTCCAGCGGATCATGCCGTAGGCGTGGTCCTCGAGCAGCAGGACGACCAGGTTGAGCTTGAGCCTGACGGCGGTTTCCAGTTCCTGGCTGTTCATCATGAAGCCGCCATCGCCGCAGATGGCCATGACACGGCGCTGCGGATAGAGCAGTGCCGCCATCATCGCCGACGGCAAGCCCGCGCCCATGGTGGCCAGCGCATTGTCGAGCAGGATCGTGTTTGCCATGCGCGTCCGGTAGTTGCGCGCAAACCAGATCTTGTACATGCCGTTGTCGAGGGCGAGAATCCCGTCGGCCGGCATCACGGCGCGCACGTCGTGCACGATGCGCTGCGGCGTGAAGCGATCTTCGGTGGCGCGCGCGGCGATCCGGCTCAGAATGCCTTCGCGCAGCGGCAGCAGGACCTGCGCGTTGGGGATCTTGCCCTCGATGCGGTCGGCCAGCAGCGCCAGCGAAGGGCCGAGGTCGCCGACGATTTCGGCTTGCGGGAAATAGACCTGCTCGACATCGGCTGATTGGTAGCCGACATGAATGACCCTCGGCCCCTTCGCTCCCATGATGAAGGGCGGCTTCTCCACGGTGTCGTGACCGATGGTGATGATCAGATCGGCCTGCTCGATGGCCTCGTGCACGTAGTCGCGCTCCGAAAGGGCTGCCGTTCCCATATAGAGCTCCGTGCCGCCGGGCACGGTTCCCTTGCCCATCTGCGTGGTGAAATAGGGAATTTGCGTCCGCAGCACGAACTGCGCGACATCGGGGGTCACGCGCGGACGCGACGCCGCCGCGCCGAACATCAGCAGCGGGCGCCTGGCTTCCATGATCATAAGGGCGGCGCGATCAAGCGCACCCGGGCTGGCCAGCGGCAGTTCGACCGGGTGCGTCGGCACCAGTGCGATCGGCTCACACTCGGCCGCCGCAATGTCTTCCGGCAGTTCCAGATGTACGGGGCCGGGACGTTCTTCCTGGGCGACACGGAAAGCTTCGCGCACGAGCGAGGGGATCATCTTCGGCGAGACGATCTGGCGCGACAGCTTGGTCAGCGGCTTCATCGCCGCGACGATGTCGACGATCTGGAAGCGCGCCTGCCGGGATGACAGGATGCCCTTCTGGCCGGTGATCATGATCATCGGCATCGCGCCGAGCAGCGCATAGGCCGAACCGGTCGAAAGATTGAGCGCGCCTGGGCCAAGCGTGGTGATGCACACACCCGGCTTGCCGGTGAGCCTGCCATAGGTGGCGGCCATGAAAGCGGCTGCTTGCTCGTGGCGGGTCAGGATCAGCTGGATCGAGGAGCGGCGGATGGATTCGACGATATCGAGATTTTCTTCGCCGGGAATGCCGAAAATCCGTTCGACCCCTTCGTTCTCGAGGGCCGCGACGAACAAGTCCGAACCTTTGGTCATAAACTGTCTCTCCCGCAACATTCCGTCGGCCACCTTCATATGGCATCGGAATGCGACGCCTCAAAGAGGCATCTTCGGCCGCGGGTCAGAGCCGCGTGTTGCAGCTCGCCGCCTTCGGCGATGCGAAAAGTTCCTTCGGCGCGGACCACTGTCTGGCGGTCGCGCCGCGCGTGCCGGTGATCAGCGAACGCAGTTCCGACAGATAGGTCTGCACGAAGAACGAGGTCTGGCTTTCCAGCGGCGTGTAGGGGCCTGGCCGGTAGGCACGGGACATAATGCCGTCGGCATTGTCCTCGGTGATCTTCTTGTCCTGCACCGTGGTGACGTCCCACATCCAGCTGATCGCATCGGCGTCGATGTCGTTATCGGCATCCTTGTCGACGAGCCAGGTCAGGATGACGTCTGTTTCCATGGCGTTGCGCGGTATCATCTGGAACAGCGTGACATAATCATTGGCAGCACTTGCAAACGACAGGCGTCCGAGGCGAAAGCCGCTTTCGCCGCCATCATAGGCGTGACGACCACCCATCAGGCACGAGACCCCCTCGCCCGTATTGGACAGCGTGTTACGGCCGGAGCCGATCGGCTTGCGGTGCATGGCAAACGGCATCGT
The DNA here is from genome assembly GCF_024518615.1 of Mesorhizobium sp. SEMIA396. Taxonomy (NCBI): domain Bacteria; kingdom Pseudomonadati; phylum Pseudomonadota; class Alphaproteobacteria; order Hyphomicrobiales; family Phyllobacteriaceae; genus Mesorhizobium; species Mesorhizobium sp. SEMIA396. Next base: position 290,718 of record NZ_JANIFC010000004.1, on the reverse strand, counting down.
GTCGAGGTCGCCTGCCTGCCACGCACCCTTGTGGAATTCGGCATCGCCGATGACGCTGTGCCAGGCCTCGATTTCGTTCTGCCACTCGACCGCCTTGTCGGCATCGCGGGTCGCGGTCACTTTGACATGGCCGTTGACGCGGTAATATTCGGGATGAGCCGGCCGGCAGTGATAGCATTCGAGAAAGTTCTCGAGCACCAGCTTCCAGTTCGCCTTGGTCAGATAATTCTTGCGGGCGACGATGCGTGCACGGTCGAGGCCGTTTTCGCGCAAGCCGCCCGTCAGCCCGTCCGCGACAGGCTGGATGTCGGGCAGCGAACTGGCATCGAGGCCACAGAAGACGAGGCCGCCGAAACTCTTGCAGGGCACGCGGTGCAGTCCCAGCGCTTCCGGATCGACGCTTGCCGGCAGATCCTGCCGCGACTGCAGTTCGCCGGTCAGCCTGAACGACCAGGCATGATAGGGGCAGACCAGAAGCTTGCCGCGACCATCCTTGGCGCAGAGCCGCGAGCCGCGATGGGTGCAGACATTGTAGTAGGCCGCGATGTCGTCCTCGGCGTCGCCGAAGCGCACGACGATGATCTCCTCGTCGAACAGCTGGCGCACGATGTAGCGGCCCTTTTCGGGAACCTCGCTGGCATGGGCGACAAGCATCCATTGGCGCGGAAACCACAAGTCCCGTTCCAGCGCGAAGATCGCCGGGTCGGCATAAAAGGCCTGTTCCAGCGACCAGTCCGGACGTTGCCGGTCGATCAGCCTGACGGTCTCGCTTCTGTCGATAGGCTGGCTGTTCGGTGTGTAGGCCTGCACGGCAAACACCTTTCTGCTCGCTGGCGTTAGAATGATGTTTCGATAGAGTGTGCGATGCGGAAAGGCTTGCAGCAAATACAGATATGATAGACCTTCATATCGAAAAGGCATGAATGTAGGTCCGGACCGTGAAAACCCTCAAAACATCGCTTCCCCTGCTGAACGCCATGGTCGTCTTCGAGGCTGCCGCCAGGCATGGCGGGCTGACACTGGCCGCGCAGGAGCTCAACATCGCACAATCGGCGGTCAGCAGGCATGTCGCCAATCTCGAGCGCCAGCTGTCGGTCGAGCTGTTCACGCGCAGAGGCAACCGCGTCGCCGTCACCGGGGCCGGCAACACGCTGGCCGAAGCGATCCGCGAGGGTCTCGGCACCATCAGGCAAGCGGTCGAGGATTTGACCGCGCACGACAGCGATACATTCATGGTCGGCTGCAGCCACGACTTCGCGCAGGCATGGCTGATGCCGCGCTTCGGCCTCATCACATCGCAGGTTGCCGATGGCCGGGTGCTGCTGCAGACATCCACCGATTACAGGGATTTCGATCAGCCTGAAGTGGCATTGTCGATCCGTTTCGGCGAAGCCGGGCAATGGCCCGAATTCGTGACCGAAAAACTGCTCGACGGTGAATGGTTCCCGGTCTGCGCGCCGGCGTTCCTGGCGCGTTATCCGGCGCTCGCCTCGGAAGACCCCGAGGCTTTCATGGCGGTGCCGCTGCTGCATCAGGTGACGCCGCCCGGCGCGATCGACAGTTGGCAATCATGGATCGGAACCGACCGGAAACTCGACGGACCTCGGTTCACCAGCTACATGTCGATGATCCACGAAACCATCGCCGGGCGCGGCGCGGCACTCGCCTGGGCGGGATTTGCCGATGAGCATCTGCGCCGCGGCCAGCTCGTCCGGCTGACGAAAACCTCGCGTCGCCACGCCGGCTCCTTCCACATCGTCATGAGGAAGAATGCCGGCCCGGTGGTCAGGGCGGTGGCGCAGGCGCTGCTGGCCAGCGTCGGCGACAGCTAACAGATCAGGCCTCGCGACCAAACCGCGACGCTTCATGACGCGCGCCCCAGGCCGGCATGGCGGCCTCGATCTCGGCCTCCGACTTGAAGGCATCGGAGGCGTAGCGATCGACACGGAACCGCTCGGCGGAAACGAACGGGGTGTGCCCGAGGACCAGTTCGCAGGATAGCCGGCCAAGACCCGGTCCATGGGTGACGCCGCTCTCATTGTCGCCGCCGACGACCACGACATTGTCGCTGCCGGGCACCTTGCCGACGACAAGGCCGTTGTCGGGCGTGTAGCACGGCACGCCTTGCGCCCAGCTCGCGATCGTCGAACCGCGCAGCGGCGGGAACACAGTCTGCAACTCGGCAAGCTCCTGCTCGGAGGTCTCCCGCATCAGCTCGATATTGTGCGGCTGGCCAGGTTCGATCTCGTTGTCGTCGGTCTTGTAGAGAGGTTTGTAATGCCGGCCGGTTCCCCACATGACGGCGCCGAATGTTTCGCGCAGCCACAGCCGCAATTCGCGGCATTGGACCGTGGGAATGGTCGACGGCAGCCCACGATCGTCGGTGACGATGCGCGTTGCGACGACGCGCAGCAGCGGCAACTTCCAGCCGAGGCCTGATATGACCTGGTTGTTCCAGGCGCCGGCGGCAACGATCACGCCGTCAGCCTCAAGGCTGCCCTGATCGGTCTCGATGGTCACCCGGTCACCGGCATCATGGACGGCCGTTACGCGTGTGCCGCTGCGAAAAACACCGCCGAGCTCGCTGATCTGGCCGGTCAGTACCCCCATCGCCAGCTTGGTGTCGAGCTGGATGCCATGCGGATTGTAGGCGGCCGAATGGACCCGCGCCGGATCGATGAGGCCCTGCATCTTCTGGCCGATCTGCGCGGCGTTCAAATCCTGCATTTCCGGCGGGGCATAGGGTGAGTCCAGCACCGGTCGGACGAAACGCTCGCGCCCATCCTCGGTCAGCGCCATGATCAAGGTGCCGTTTGGCCGATAACCGATCTCGACGCCGACCTCGTGCAGCCTGCGATAGAAATCGAGGCCATATTGCTGCAGTTGAAGGCCTTCTTCACCGAGCGGGATCATGCCGGCGGACCAATGGGAGACGAAGCCCGCGCCGGCGCTGGTGGTCGCGGCACCCGGCTGACCCGCATCGATGACCGTCACCCGGCGCACGCCGGACCGCAGCAAATGGAAAGCCGCGCTGCAGCCGATAATACCGCCGCCGATCACGGCGATATGCCTGCTATCGCTCCCGCCATGGCTTCCGTTTGAGCTCATCTTTGTTCTCCCTTTTGCCGATGGCCCGGTCGGAGCGACATGCAGCGACGGCGACCATACAGGCCCGTTCGGAGCTGTCTAGACACATGTGTCTGTGGCCTGATACTTGATGCGCACTGCATCTGGATCACACATCCGGAACGCCGCTTGATCTGGCCTTCCGTTGTTGGTGTTGCCGAGAGAGCGAGGAAAAAAGTGAGCGTTTCGACTGCCGCCAAGGCCATTTTCGACAGTGAAATCATATGGGACGCGCATTCCGGCTTCATGCCGGATCCGGCTGCGGACCTGAACAATCTGCAGATCTGGCGCGACGCCGGCATCGACTATCTGTCAATCGATGTCGGCTTCGACCTGTTGCCCTGGGAGCAGACAGTGCGGACGCTCGCAAATTTCCGTCACTGGATCCTTGCCAATCCCGAGCACTACACGCTGGTCTCCTCCGTCGCGGAAATCCGCAAGGCCAAGCTCGAGGGCAAACTGGCGATCACCTTCGACATTGAGGGCATGAACGCGCTCGACGGCCGCATCGAAATGGTCGAGTTCTATCACCATCTGGGTGTGCGCCAGATCCTGTTCGCCTACAACAGGAACAACCTCGCCGGCGGCGGTTGCCACGATGTCGAGACCAGCCTGACGGCATTCGGCCGCGAGGTCATCGACGAGATGAACCGTCTCGGCATGTTCGTCGACGTCACCCACACCGGCTACCGCACCTCGATGGAGGTGATGGAATACTCGAACCGCCCTGTCATCTTCTCGCACTCCAACGCCAAGGCCCTGTGCGGCCATGGCCGCAACATCACCGACGAGCAGATAAAGGCCTGCGCGCGCACCGGCGGCATCGTCGCGATTGTCGGGCTCAATCGTTTCCTGGGAGAAGGGCGGACGGACTCGGACAGGCTGGCTGACCACATCGAATATCTCGTCGACCTGGCTGGCCCAAATCATGTCGGCATCGGACTGGACTACGCCTTTCCGGTTGATGTCAAAGGCATCGACCGCATCATTTCCGACAATCCGCAATTCTGGCCCAAGAGCGAATATCCGGAAGGGGCGACGACCTACGCGGCTCCCGGCCAGATGCGCGAACTGACCGATGTGCTTCTGCGCCGCGGCCAGTCCGAGCAGACCGTGCGCAACGTCCTGGGCGGCAATTTCGTGCGCCTGGCGGCCGAAATCTGGAAGTGAAGGTAGCGGAGAGCGCGTCTCCGCTCCAGCTCTTGATCCAGGCCCCACCGAATAGCGGGCCAGGCCGCACCGTGTGCGCGATCACATTTCGCGCTTAGCCGCTTGCCCATGCCGACGTAGCGGCGGGGTCGGATCGGATATCGAGATTTCCCGCAAGATCGTCCGTCTCCAAGATTCGGACATGCCGGCAAAATTTTCGCTAGACATAGATGTCTATTATTAGCAGTTTTAGCTGACAGACACATTCGGCCCGGCTTGGAGAATGGCCAACGGCTGGAAAGCAAAACAACGAAAACAGCAGAGGGGTAGAGCATGTCCATTCTAGCCGACACCAGGGTTTCGCGCCGCAGCCTGCTCGCCGGAGCCGGCGCTTTCGGCCTCGCCTCAATGGTCAATCCAAAAGTTTCCTGGTCGAGCGACGGGCCGATCCTCAAGGTGCGATCCTACGCCGACATCCAGACGCTCGACCCTTGCTTCCGGCTGGCGGCGCCTGAAGGCGACATCACCAGCGTCATCTTCGCCGGCCTCGTCGTCACCACGCCGGGCGATAGCTGGGGCTGGCGGCCGATGGCGGCGGAAACGATCAAGCAGCTCGACCCGCTGACCGTCGCCTTCCAGCTGCGCGACAATATCGGTTTCACAGACGGCTACGGCCAGATGACGGCGGAAGACGTCAAGTTTTCGATCGAACGCATCGCCGACCCCGCCAACAAAAGCCCCTATTCCGGCGACTGGGCAACGCTCAAGGAAGTCGAGGTCAAGGACAAGCTGTCGGGGCTGATCCACCTGAAGCAGGCCTTCGCGCCGCTGTGGACGTCGACCTTGCCGACGCCGTCCGGCACCATCCTGTCGAAGCGCGCCATCACCGAGCTCGGCGGCAAGATGGGCGTCAAGCCGGTGGCCCAGTCGGGCCCCTACATCCTGAAGGAATGGCTGCCCAAGCAGCGCACGGTGCTGGTGCGCAATCCCGACTGGAAGTACGAGCAGGGCGCCTTCGCGGAAATCCACATCCATCCGATCGAGGATGAGAAGACCGCCGAACTTGGCTATGAGGCCGGCGACCTCGACTACACCTGGACCGCGGTCTCCTCGATCTCGCGGCTGAAGCAGACACCGCCGCCAAAGACGACCGTCGTCGAGAAGCCTTCGCTGGCCTTTGTCTGGCTCGGCATGAACCAGGATGTCGCTCCCTTCAACAATCCGAACATGCGCCGCGCGGTTCAGTACGCCGTGGACCGCAAGGCGGTGGTCGACGCTGCCTATTTCGGTGCGGCCGCCACGGCCACCGGCATCATCGCGCCCGGTCTGCCTGGCCATCGCGAGAAGAACCTCTTCGATTTCGATCCGGACCGCGCCCGCGACATGATCGCCAAGGAGGGGCTGGCCGGCACCACGATCACGCTCGACATCCTCAACAAGACCGAGCGGCTGACCGCGGCGCAGGTCGTGCAGTCGAACCTGCAGGATGTCGGTCTCACTGTGGAGATCAAGCAGAACGACAGCGGCACCTTCTGGACGCTTGGCGCCAAGGAAGGCGACTACTACAAGAAGCTGCAGATGATCATCAGCCGCTTCTCCATGCAGCCGGACCCGAGCTGGGCCACCGCCTGGTTCACCCGCGACCAGATCGGCGTCTGGAACTGGGAGCGTTTTTCCAGCGAGGAATTCGACAAGCTCAACGCCGAGGGCATGGTCGAGCTCGACCCGGCAAAGCGCGATGTCATCTACAAGAAGCTTCAGGACCTGATGGAGGAGAACGGCAACTACATTTTCCTGACGCATGAGGTCACCGGCATCATGAATCGAGACACGCTTGTGGCCGGCCTGAAGCCGAACGGCGAACCCGTGTTCACCGACTTCAAACCGGCATGATATCGGCGGGCGGGGCTCGCCCCGGCCAAAGACCATCCGACAGGTACCGAAAATGATCCGCTACGCCCTCAAGCGTCTGTGGCTTGGCGCCATCATCATCAGCGTCGCCATGATGATGATGTTCGCCATGGTCTACCTCATTCCCGGAGACCCGGCCTCCGTCGCGCTGGGGCCACGCGCGACGCCGGAGATGAAGGAGGCGCTGCGCGAGCGTATGGGCTTGGATCAACCTGTCTGGCGGCAATTCGTGAACTTCTACGGCTCTGCCTTGCATGGCGATCTCGGCACCGAGGTTCTGTCGAACCGGCCGGTCCTGGACGTGGTGATGGAACAGCTTCCGTTCACGCTGGCGCTGGTGGTCGGCGGCATCACGTGGTCGGTGGCGCTGGGCATCCCGCTTGGCTGCATCGCGGCGGTGCGGCGCGGCGGCTTTGTCGATCAGGTGATCGGGGTGCTGTCGGTGGCGATGATCGCCGTGCCATCCTTCGTCGTCGCCATCTATTCGCTGCTGGTGTTTGCGGTCGCCCTGCAATGGCTGCCGGCGATCGGCGCCGGCGAACCGGGCGACCTCGCCAGCCGGCTTCAGCACCTCATCCTGCCGTCTCTAGCGGTCGGCCTTGGCTGGATCGGCTACATCTCGCGCATGGTGCGCGCCTCGATGCTGGAGACACTGGAGGCCAGCCATATCCGCACGGCGCGCGCCTTCGGCCTGACCGAGCACCGGATCGTCTACACCTACGCGCTGCGTATCGCCGTGCTGCCGACGATCACCTTGCTCGGCGTCGGCATCGGCCACATGCTGTCGTCTTCCGTTTTCGCCGAAATCGTCTTCGCCCGCCCCGGCATCGGCAAGCTGGTCTATGAGGCGATCTCGGTGCGCAACTACCCCATCGTCTCCGGAGCCGTGCTGGTCACCACGGTCTTCTTCGTCCTCGTCAACGTAGCGGCCGACATTCTGGTCGGCCTATTGGATCCCCGTGTCAGATCAAGTTTCAACTGAGCTGCCGTCCCGCAGCTTCCGTCTCGGCATGATATGGCGCACCGTGCGCCGCATCATGCGCGAGCCGCTGGGCGCCATCGGCCTGACGCTGGTGACGGTCGTGGTGCTGTCAGCGGTCTTCGCCAGCCTCCTGACCAGCTATGCGCCGAGCAAGATATCGCCGGCCGAACGCTTCGCTTCGCCGAGCCTGCTGCATCTGCTCGGCACCGACCATCTCGGCCGCGATCTTCTCACCCGGGTGCTCTATGGCGGGCGCGTCGCGCTTTTGATCGCGCTGGGCGCGACAGCGGTGTCGCTGGTTGTCGGCGTCGTGCTGGGGCTGATCGCAGGCTATGGGCCGCGCTGGCTCGACAATGTGCTGCTGCTGATCTTCGACGCGGTGAAGAGCTTTCCCACCGTTATGCTGGCGCTGACGCTGGTCACCCTGTTCGGCCCCTCGCTCTACGCGGTGGTGCTGGTGGTGATGCTGGTCAATGTGCCGGGTTATGCCCGCATCATCAGAACCCAGACGCTGGTGCTCAAATCAGCCGAACATGTCATGGCGGCGCGCTCGATGGGCGCCAGTGCGGGCCGCATCCTGCGCGTCCATATCCTGCCCAACATCATCGGCCCGATCCTGATCTTGATATCGATGGACATTCCCGTGGTGGTGGCGATCGAGGCCGGCATGAGCTTTCTCGGGCTCGGCGTGCGGCCGCCGACGCCGAGCTGGGGCGCGATCCTCAATGACGGCTTCGCCAACATTCGCGATTCCTACTGGATCGTGATTGCCGGCGGCCTGCCGATCGTGCTGACGACACTCGGTTTCACCTTCTTCGGCGAGACGCTGCGCGACCTCTTCGATCCCAGGCTGAAGGGACGCTCATGACGGTTCTCGAGGTCAAGAATCTGAGCGTCGCCTTCCACACCGAGAGTGGGCGATTGGAGGCGCTGAAGCAGGTGAGCTTTTCCGTGCCGGCCAACCGCAGCGTCGGCGTGGTCGGCGAATCCGGCTGCGGGAAATCGACGCTCATCAACGCCATTCTCGGCCTGCTCGCCGACAATGGTGAAATCACATCGGGCGAGATCATCTTCGAGGGCGACAAGGACCTTGCCCGGCTCGACCCCACCGCGATGCGCGGCTTGCGCGGTCTCAGGATCGCCACCGTGTTCCAGGATCCGATGGGCGCGCTCAACCCGGTGCTGTCGGTGGGGCGCCAGATGCGCGACATCCAGTATCGCTCGAACCTGTCGAAGCGGGACAAGGATGCGCGCTCGGTCGCCATGCTGCGCAAGGTTCGCATTCCCGATCCGGAAAGCCGGCTGACGCAGTTTCCGCACGAGTTCTCCGGCGGCATGAAGCAGCGCATCGCCATCGCCATGGCGCTGATGATGGAACCGGCGCTGCTGATCGCCGACGAGCCGACGACTGCGCTCGATGCGACGCTGGAGGTGGCCACTATCGAACTGCTCAAGGATCTGCAGCGCGACATCGGCTGCTCGGTGCTGTTCATCTCGCATCATCTGGGCGTGATTGCCGAACTCTGCGACGAGATGATCGTGATGTATGCCGGTGAGGTGGTGGAGAGCGGCACGACTCGCGAGATCTTCCACGATGCGCGCCATCCCTACACGCAGAAGCTTTTGGCCTGTGATCCCGCGCGGCTGTCGCAGCGGGTTGCCCGCCTGCCGACCATCGCCGGGACCTTGCCGGATCTGCGCCGCCGACCAAGCGGCTGCGTCTTCCAGCCGCGCTGCGATCGCGCCGACGCCCAATGCCTGACGACGCCTCCCAGCGCAATCCTCGGTGGGTCTCACATCGCCCGCTGCTGGCATGCGGACATTCCCTTGGGAGCGATGAACGCATGAGTTCCGACGACCTGCTCCGTGTCAGCGATCTGCGTGTCTCGTTCCGGGTTGGCGGCCTGTCCGCCAGACTTGCCGGGCGAGCCACCGAGATCGAAGCGGTGTCCGGTGTCAGCTTCACGCTTCAACGAGGCAGCACCTTCGCATTGGTCGGCGAATCCGGCTCGGGCAAGACGACGCTGGCGCGCACGCTCAACGGTCTTCAGCCGGTGAAAGCGGGCACGATCCTGTTTGAAGGGCAGGAACTGCAAGGCCTGTCCAACGCCGCCATGAAACCGGTGCGGCGGCGCATGCCGATGATGTTCCAGGATCCGGTCGGATCGTTGTCGCCGCGGCTCAGCGTGCGGTCGCTGCTGTCGGAGCCTTTCGTCATCCACGGACTGTCGGATCGCGATCTCAACGCCGAAGTCACACGACTTCTTGCACTGGTCGGGCTGCCGCGCGATTTCGCCGACCGCTACCCGCACCAGCTTTCCGGCGGCCAGGCGCGCCGCGTCGGTGTGGCGCGGGCGATCGCGCTGGACCCGGTGCTGGTCGTCGCCGACGAGCCGACAGCCGGCCTCGACGTCTCGGTGCAGGGAGAGGTGCTGAACCTGCTCAACGACCTGCGTGACCGCATGGGCCTGTCGATGCTGATCATCACCCACAATCTGCATGTCGTGCGCCAGATCGCCGACCGCATGGCGGTGATGTATCTCGGACGCTTCATCGAACAGGGCGAAACCGAAGCGATCTTCCGCGCGCCGCATCATCCCTATACGGCGGCCCTTCTCTCGGCCAATCCAGAGCCCGATCCCGACAGGGTGCATCAGCGTATCACGCTGCCGGCTGACGTTCCGTCCTTGTTGGCGCGCCCTTCAGGCTGCGAATTTCACACACGCTGTCCGCAGGCCCAGGGCCGCTGCACGGTGGATGTCCCCGTCCCGGTCGCAGTTGGCGACAGCCGTCTGACCTGCCATTTCCCGCTGAACACATAAGGATCGCCACCGGCGCAAGTGTCGGCCGGGCGTTGAGAGGAGCCGCCATGCAAGATATCCGCGTCGTCACCGATTTCCCGCGCAAAGTCCGCGAGATCGAGAATTTGTGGATTCCGATGCCGGACGGCGTCAAGCTGGCCGCACGCATCTGGTTGCCGGAAGACGCGGAGGCCGATCCGGTGCCGGCGATCCTGGAATATCTGCCATATCGCAAGCGTGACGGAACGGTGGAGCGCGATGCGCTGACGCATCCCTATTTCGCCGGTCACGGCTATGCCGGCGTGCGGGTCGATATGCGCGGCTCGGGCGACAGCGAGGGGCTGTGCAAGGGTGAGTATCTGAAGCAGGAGCAGGATGACTGCCTGGCGGTCATCGAATGGCTGGCCCGGCAATCTTGGTGCTCGGGTAGTGTCGGCATGATCGGCATCAGCTGGGGCGGCTTCAACGGGCTGCAGGTCGCCGCCCGCCGCCCGCCGGCGCTGAAAGCCGTCGTCTCGCTGTGCTCGACCGACGACCGCTATAATGATGACGTGCATTATCTCGGCGGCGCGATGATGTGCGACAATCTGATGTGGGGAACCACCGCTTGGGCCATCGCCATGACGCCACCGGATCCGCTTGTTGTCGGCGACCGCTGGCGCGAGCTTTGGGAGCAACGGCTGAACGGCAACGGCATCTGGATGCAGGACTGGTTCGAACACCAGCGCCGCGACGATTTCTACAAGCACGGTTCGATCTGCGAGGATTATTCCGATGTCGAGATCCCGGTCTATGCCGTCGGCGGCTGGGCCGACGGCTATCCCAATCCGATCTTCCGGATGCTGGAAAAACTGAGCGGTCCTCGCAAGGGCCTGATCGGACCCTGGGGCCACAAATATCCGCACTTCGCCATGCCCGGACCGCGTATCGGCTTCCTGCAGGAGTGCCTGCGCTGGTGGGATCAATATCTCAAGGGCATCGACACCGGCATTGCCGACGAGCCGATGCTGCGCGCCTGGATTCAGGATCCCGCACGGCCGGCGGCGATCTATGACGAGCGGCCCGGCCGCTGGGTGGCGGAACCGGCGTGGCCGGGACCCGGCGTCGGCGAAAAGGTGCTGAACCTTGCGCCGCATGTGCTGAGCGAAGCCAAGGGCGCAAACGCGATCCTGGAGGTTTCATCGCCACAGACGGCCGGCCTGTCGTCCGGCGCCTGGTGCGGCTATGGCGTGATGCCGACCTTGCCGGTCGACCAGCGCATGGAAGAAGGCAATGCCCTGATCTTCGAGACGGCGCCGTTGACCGAAGCGGTCGAGATCCTTGGCTTCCCCGAATTCGAGGTCAAGCTCTCCTCCGACAAGCCCGTCGCCCTTCTGTCCGCCACGCTGTCGCAGGTATTCCCTGAAGGTGCCGCCTCGCGTATCAGCTACGGCATCCTCAATCTGAGCCATCGCAACGATGATCTGGACATCGCACCCATGGTGCCGGGCCAGGCGGAGACCGTCCGCGTCAAGCTGCGCTGCTGCGGGCAGCGTTTCGAGGTCGGCGAGCGTATCCGGCTGGCGCTGGCGACATCGCATTGGCCGATCGTCTTCCCGACGGCCGAGCAGGCGACGTTGTCGATCCATTGCGGCGACAGCCGGCTGATCCTGCCGGTGCGCGCGCAGCAGAAGCTGGACGACACACTGGGGGTTTTCCTGACTCCGGAAAGCGCCGCGCCGATGGAGCAAGAGGTGCTGGCCAAGGGCGACGGCTTCCAGCGTTCGGTGTCGACGGACCAGGTCACCGGCGAGACCGTCTATCAGGTCGCCAATGATGGCGGCACGGTGCGGCATCCACATACGGGAATGGTGCTCTCGGCGAGGCATGTCGACCGGTTCATCATCCACCCCGACGATCCGAACTCGGCGGTCGGCACCTGCACCTGGGACAAGTCCTATGGTCGCGGCGACTGGCAGGTGCGGCTTTCAGTGAAGGCGACGGTAAGGGCGCTGCGAAAGGTCTGGCGGATCGAGACCCACATCACCGCCCATGATGGCGATGAGCTGATCGTCGACCGCAGCGAGGTCAAGGAGTATCCGCGCGATCTCAACTGAGAGCGATTGCGACGTTGCGGTTAGGCCATCGACTTCGGCAAGGCAGCCGCCAGCGCATCGACGGCCAGCCGCACCTTCAGCGGCAGATGCGGTGTCTGCAGCCAAAGGGCGTGGCAGTCGTAGAGATATCGCGGCTGATCCGGCAACAGCGCCAGCAGAACGCCGGCTTCAATGCGCTCGCGCACCAGCCACCAGGGCAACCAGGCAAGGCCCATGCCGTCGGCAGCCGCGTCAGCGATGGCATCGAGATCGTCGAGCCGCAGACGGCCGGTCGGTATGATCTCCTGCACCGGTTGCCCCTCTCGAGCAAATAGCCAGGGCTGAATGATCTGGCCGAGCCGGCGGTAGACAATTGCCTGATGGTCGGCGAGATCCTCGATCTGTCGCGGTTCGCCATGATTTCTGAGATAGGAAGGTGCGGCGCAGACGACCATGTCCTGGCGCGCGACGCGGCGTGCGATCACCCCCGCCTTGTCGCCCAGAGCACCGGTCCGAATGGCGAGATCGTAGCCATCCTCGGCAAGATCGGCGAAGCGATCGCTGAGAGATAGATCGAGTTCCAGCATCGGATATTGCCGGGCGAGTTTCAGCAGCACGGGCGTCACGCAGTGGCGACCGAAATGCGCCGGCATGGTGACGCGCAGTTTTCCGCGTGGCTCCGAAAACTGGTCGGCGGCGAGCGCATCTGCGGCGTCGGCCTCGGCCAGCACCACCCGACAGCGTTCATAGTAAGCGCGGCCGAAATCGGTCAGGTTCTGCCGGCGTGTGGTCCGGTTGAGCAGGCGAACGCCAAGCCGTTCTTCGAGAGACCGGACATGCTTGCCAACCATCGGTCCCGAGACGTCCAGGGCGACCGCTGCTGCCGCGAACGAGCCGAGATCGACGGCCTTGACGAACACAGCCATGCTTTCGAGCCGATCCATATTCGGAACTCCTGGTTTCTACTGTTCTTCTCGTGCAGCCATTTATCCCTGGGCAGCCTAGCTGCATAGCTCATTCGGTCCAGTTGATTTGGAGTATCCCGAATGACACGTGTGGTTCGCTTTCACCAGCATGGCGGCCCTGAGGTTCTGCGCATCGAGGATGCCGAGCTTCCCCCACCGGGCCCGGGCGAAGTTCAAATCCGCGTCAAGGCGCTCGGCCTCAACCGCGCCGACGCGCTGCTGCGCGCGGGTTCCTATATCGAGACGCCGAAGCTGCCCTCGGGGCTTGGTCTCGAAGCGGCGGGTGTCATCGAGGCTATAGGCGACGGCGTGAAGGAATTCGCGCCGGGCGACGGCGTCAGTGCCATCCCGCCGCAATCGATGATCCGCTGGCCGGCCTATGGCGAGCTTGCCACTTATCCCGCGGAACTTATCGTCAAGCACCCGCCGTCGCTCGACTGGCAAACGGCAGCGGCGGTCTGGATGCAGTACCTCACCGCCTATGGCGCGCTGATCGATATCGCTGGGCTGCACAGCGGAGACCACGTGGTGATCACCGCGGCGTCGAGTAGTGTCGGGCTTGCCGCGGTCCAGATCGCCAACAGTGTGGGCGCGACGACGATTGCGGTGACGCGAACATCGGCGAAGATGCGGGCGCTGCTCGAGGCCGGTGCGGCCGAAGTCGTGGCCTCGACGGAGGAAGATCTGGCGGCGCGGTTGAACCAGATCGCCGGGCCGCGAGGCGTGCGCGTCGTGTTCGATGCGGTCGGCGGCCCGATCTTCGAGCCGCTGACGGCGGCCATGTCGCATAGCGGCATCCTCATCGAATATGGCGGACTGAGCCACGCGCCGACACCGTTTCCGCTATTCGCCGTGCTGGCTAAGACACTGACGCTGCGCGGCTACCTCGTCCACGAGATCACCGGCAACCCGGCGAAACTGGAGGCCGCCAAGGCTTTCATCCTCGCAGGACTCGAGACCGGGACTCTAAAGCCGATCATCGATAGGACCTTCGCGTTCGACCAAATCGTCGAGGCACATCGCCACCTGGAGTCGAACGAGCAGTTCGGCAAGATCGTGGTGACGATCTGAAATCGTGGTGACGATTTGAAATCGTGGTCACGGTCTGAGCGAGATGGCGAACAAATCACTCTTGCGGGCAATATCGCCCCTTGAAGGCGCGGCGCTGCATTCCTAATTGTCCCCTGCGGGCCGGGCCCCTCTGACTGTCGCTTTTGGCGACTGTGATGTCGGACCGCTGTAACGGGCCCGTTTTCATCCTTTTCGGTCGAGCGGGTTCCTTCTTTTTTGGTTTGGAGCGCCGTATGACATCTCCTTCTCTCCTTGGTATGACTTGCCCCTCCTGCCGCGTTGCGCTCGTGATGAGCGAACGCCAGGGTATCGAAATCGACTACTGTCCGCAGTGCCGCGGCGTCTGGCTTGATCGGGGAGAACTCGACAAGATCATCGAGCGTTCCGGCAGGGAAGCGGCGCCCGCGCCGCAGCCACAGCCGGCAGCGTTCTCCCAGCCGCAACACGGCCAGGGCCGCGACGACGATTATTCCCGCTCCCACGGCCACCGCTATCCGAAGCGGAAGAAATCATTTTTCGAAGAGTTGTTCGATTGACCGTATAACGCCGGCACCCGGCGACGGCTGAAATTTCCGAAACCGCAGAGACAAAGGTTCATCTCCGATGACTTCCCGTACAAGCCGATTTGCAGCCCTCTTTGCAGGACTGTTCCTGGCGTTTTCGATGGTCGCGATAGACCATGCCGAGGCGCGCCGCGGCGGCAGTTTCGGCAGTCGTGGCATGCGCACGTTCCAATCGGCACCGCCGACCAGGACCGCGCCGGCCCCGACCGCTCCGGTCGAGCGTTCGATGACGCCCAACACCGGTGTGAACAACGCGGCCCGGCAGCCACAGGCCGGCCCGCAGAGGCCCGGCTTCATGAGCGGCTTCGGGGGAACGATGATGCGGGGCCTGCTGCTCGGCGGCCTGATCGGCCTGCTCGTCGGCCAAGGCTTCGGCGGCCTGGCCGGAATGTTCGGTTTCCTGCTTCAGGCCCTGCTCATCGGTGGCGCGATCATGCTGGCTATCCGCTTCTTCCGCTCGCAATCGGCGCGTGGTCCTGCGCCAGCGCTCGCCGGTGTCGGCAATGCCCAGGCTTCGAGATTTGAGAACCGCGCAACGGCAGGGCAGCAGACTGCAGGCTCCTTCACAATTCCCGGCTTTGGCGGTGGTTCGGGCGGAAGCTCTCCGGCCATCGGTTCTGATGAGATCACGCTGGCTCAGACCGACCTCGACGCATTCCAGCAGCTGTTGACCGATGTCCAGGAAGCATTCGGGCGCGAAGACCATGCCGCTCTGCGCCGGGCTGTTACCCCCGAAATGGTATCCTATCTGTCGGAAGAGCTGGCCGACAATGCCCAGAAAGGTCTCAGGAACGAGGTAACGGACATCACGTTGCTGCAGGCCGACGTCGCTGAAAGCTGGCGTGAGGATGACCGCGACTACGCCACGGCCGCATTGCGCTACGAGTCTCGTGACGTGACGCGCGAACGGGCCAGCGGCAAGGTCGTCGCGGGCGACGATGATCATCCGACAGAGACGACCGAGCTGTGGACATTCGTGCGTGAGAATGGCTCGAACTGGAAGCTCTCGGCAATACAACAGGCTTGAGCCCAGGGCGATTTTGTCCAAGGCTTCACAGTTGTCGGCGTTCAGCGCACGATCTTGACGCACATCGGCGTGCCGATCTCGATGGCGCGCCCGGTGTCGCTGAGTATGCCGGTCTCGGCGTCGCGAGCGAAGATCGAGATGCGGTCGGCGTTCTGGTTGGCGGAAAACAGATGGCCGCCTGACGGCGTCAGCGCCAGATTGCGCGGCGTCGCGCCACCACAAGAGATATAGCCGACGAGGCTCAGCGAACCCGTCTGCTGGTCGACCGCCATGATGACGACGCTGTCATGGCCACGGTTGGAGCCGTAGACAAAACGGCCATCCGGCGAGATCTGGATGTCGGCGCAATGGTTGCTGTCGCGCGCCTCGGCCGGCACCGCGGGCTTCGCGTCGATGAGCGTGAGCTTGCCCGAGGCTTCGTCCAGCGCCATCGCCACGATGGTCGAATCCAGCTCGTTCATAACGAAGACGAAGCGTCCGTTCGGATGCAGTGCGAGGTGGCGTGGACCGGCGCCGGATGGCAAAGCGGATTCGGTTAGCTTGGCCAGATTGCCGTCGTGCCCGATCCGGTAGGACACCAGCCGGTCGATGCCGAGGTCGGCGACGATGGCTGTTCCCCCGCCGATGGTTTCGGTGACGCTGTGGGCGTGCGAGCGCTCCTGCCGTGCCGCATTCGGGCCGCTGCCGGAATGCGAGACGCTGGCCAGCGGGGCCGACAAGGCACCACTCTCCTCTAAGCCATAGACCGCCACCGCGCGATCCGGACCGCCCTCGCCCATGCCGTAATTGGCGACCAGCAGTTTTGTCCCGTCGCGGGTGATGGTGTTGTGGGCGGTGATGCTGCCCAGCGATGGCTGCTTGTTCAGATAGGTGAGCGCGCCCGAGGCACGATCGAAGCTGTAGGCGGAGACAGTTCCCTCGCGCCAGGTGAAGACTTCCGAATTGGCGTAGACGTGTGAACCGTCCGGCGTCACCGAGAAGAAGGTTGGATTGTCGACGTCATCGGCTTCAGCCAGTTTTCGGGTTTCCAGCGTTTCCTCGTCAAAGCTGTAGACGCCGAGACCGACGCCCCGAGCGCCCTGAAAATACGGCGCCTCGCGATTCAGGCTGCCGACAAAGACCAGACAATCCTTGCGCATGATTTTCCTCCCTGCCCGCCTGCGCTTCGGCGCGCGGGAGCAGCCAAAATTTCGCCTGTTCACGCTTGCAACGCAACCCCATATGTGAAAATACTATTTACAAAAGAAGATTGACGGGAGGAGACGTCTTGCATTCAGGCGCCTTGATGCGTGTTCAAATGGTTGCGCGGTCCCTTCGGCAGGACTGGCGGATTCGGTCATGAACGATTTCGCATCCACCGTCGGTGTCGCCTCGACGCATCCCAAGAACATGCCGGCGGATCATGCCGCGCTGCCGGTATGGAACGCCGAAAACTGGTTCTATGAGGATTGGCCGGTCGGGCAGAAGATCCGCTCGTTGCGACGGACCATGGCCGAAGGCGACAGCCATTTGTTCAACACGCTGGTGCTCGACATCCACCCCTATGTGCAGGACCAGATGTTTGCCGAGAGCGAAGGCATTTTCGGCAAGCGGCTGATCGCCGGCGCCTTCGTCTTCTCGGCTGGCCTGGGACTGGTCGCCACCAACTGCGTCAACGCCTTTTCCTATGGCTACGACAAGCTCCGCTTCATAAAACCCGTCTTCATTGGCGACACGATCTATTCGATCCGCTCCAATCTCGACAAGAAGCCCCGCTACCAGGAGATGGGGCTGATCCGCGCCAGCTACGAGGTGTTCAAGGGCGAAGGCGAGCTGGTTCTCTATTGCGAGCATCTGCAGACGGTGAAGTACCGCAACCCGGCCGACTTCGTCGGCAAGACGGAGAAATAACGATGCCGGCAGCAGCCGAATTGCCGCTCGCCGGTCTCGTCGTCGTCGACATGAGCCAGTTCCTGTCCGGGCCTTATTGCTCGCTGAGGCTGCTCGATCTCGGCGCGCGCGTCATCAAGATCGAGCGCCCGGATGGCGGCGACCTGTCGCGCCGGCTCTATCTCAGCGACACCGAGATCGGCGGCGATTCCACCATCTTCCATGCCATCAACCGGGCCAAGGAAAGTCTTGCCATCGACCTCAAGAACGAGGCCGACCTCGAGGCGCTGCGCGGCCTTCTGGCCAAGGCCGACGTGCTGATCCAGAATTTCCGGCCGGGCGTCATCGAACGGCTCGGCCTGGACTACGAGGCGGTCCGCAAGATCAATCCACGCCTGGTCTATGCCTCGATCAGCGGCTATGGTGAGGACGGCCCGTGGGTCAAACGCCCGGGCCAGGATCTCCTGGCGCAGGCGCGTTCCGGCGTGATGTGGTTGAACGGCGACGAGGACCAGGGGCCGGTGCCATTCGGCCTCGCCATCGGCGACATGCTGGCCGGTGCGGCCTGTGCGCAGGGCATTCTGGCCGCACTGGTGCGGCGCGGTATCACCGGTCAGGGCAGCCACATCGAAACCAGCCTGCTGGAAGCGCTTGTCGATTTCCAGTTCGAGGTGCTGACCACGCATCTCAATGACGGCCGCCGGCTGCCCAGGCGCTCCAGTTTCCGCAGTGCGCATGCCTATCTGTCGGCGCCTTACGGTGTCTATCCGGCCAAGGACGGCTACCTCGCCATCGCCATGACGCCGATCCCCAAGCTGGCCGATCTCTTGTCGCTCAGCGAACTCGCACCCTATCGCGACAAGCCGGCATCCTGGTTCACCGCGCGCGACGACATCAAGGCGATCATCGCGCAGCGGATCGCGACCAAGACCATCGATGAGTGGCTTGATATCCTCGAGCCGGCCGACATCTGGTGCGCCAAAGTGCTGACCTGGCCGGAGATGCTGGCGAGCGAAGGGTTCCAGTCGCTCGACATGCTGCAGACTGTGACGCGCGAGGACGATGTCTCGATCCTCACCACCAGTTCGCCGCTCCGGGTCGATGGCATAAGGGCCAAGGTCGATCGGGCGGCGCCCCGCATCGGCGAGCACAGTGCCGCCATCCGCGCGGAGTTCGGCCTGTGAGCGTGCCCATCCTCAAGGGCATGACCTGGAGCCATCCGCGTGGCTACGATCCGATGGTCGCCTGCTCGTCGCTATGGCAGCAGAAGACCGGCGTCGTGATCGAATGGGACAAGCGCTCGCTTCAGGACTTCGAATCCTTTCCGGTCGAGGAACTGGCGCGCGCCTATGATCTCATCGTCATCGACCATCCGCATGTCGGCCAGATCACGGCCGAAGGCTGCCTGGAGCCGCTGGATGTCGCCGGACGCGAGGCGGAACGCACGGCCCTTGCGTCGGGCAGCGTCGGCCAGTCCTATCCGAGCTACAACTGGCAAGGACGGCAATGGGCTTTCCCGATCGATGCGGCAACCCAAGTCCAGGCATGGCGGCCGGATGCGATCAGTGCGCCACCGGCGCGCTGGAGCGAGGTGCTCGATCTCGCCCGTCAAGACCGCGTGCTGCTGCCGTTGCGGCCGCCTCACGTGTTGATGGTTTTCTACACGCTTGCCGGCAATCTCGGGCATTCCTGCACGACCGATTCATCCGACGATCTGATCGATGTGGAGATCGGTAGCCAAGTCTTCGAGGCAATGCGCGAGATCACAGCGCTGGTCGATCCCGCGTGTTTCGAGATGGACCCGATTGCCGTCTCCGAACGTATGGCGGAGGCCAGTTCCAGGTTCGTTTGCGCGCCACTGATCTATGGCTACGTGTCCTATGCGACGGATGGCTTTCGAGCGAACCGGCTGGCCTTTGCCGATGTTCCGGTCATCGGTTCCGGCGGCCCGGTCGGTTCGGCGCTTGGCGGCACCGGCATAGCGGTTTCAGCCTTTTCCAGAGCCAGGGATGCCGCGATCGACTTCGCCTATTGGGTCGCGAGCGGCGATGTTCAGCGCGGCCCCTATGCCGCCGCCGGGGGCCAGCCCGGCCATGCAGCGGCCTGGGAAGATCAAGCCGTCAATGAAGCGACCGGCGACTTCTATCGGGATACGCGAGCGACGCTGGAGGGCGCATGGGTGCGGCCGCGCCATGACGGCTACATGGCGTTCCAGCAGGCGGCTTCCGAACGCATCCTTTCCGGCATGACCTCCCGGCATCAAGCCCGACAGGTCGTTGCCGATCTCAATCGCCTGTTTCGGGAGAGTTCCCCGGCGCAGGTGTCCGGCGCTGCCGGTGGAGGAGCCTGAACCAAACCGAACGGAGGAGAACAAGAATGACAGGAATGATCCGCGGCCTGCTGGCCGCAACGGCGCTTGCCTCGCTTGCAACGACCGCCTTTGCACAGGATGTGCAAGGCGTCATCGGTGGACTGCCGACCGAACTCAAGGCGCAGTATGACGGCGCGCCCCAGAAGGTGCTGCCCTCGGCCTGGGACAATTTCACCGCGCCGCCCAAGCCGTGGAAATGGTGCCACTCGGAATCATATCAGGGCAATCCGTGGCGGGTCACGGTGACCAAGGAACTGAAGCGCCTTGTCGACGGGCTAATCGCCGACGGCACCGTCTCCAGCTTCGAGGTGTCGGACTCCAACAATGACGCCAGCCAGCAGATCAACCAGATCCGCGCCTTCATCGACAAGAAGTGCTCGATCATCACCTCGATCCCGGGTTCGGCGACGGCGCTTGACGACGCCATCGACGCTGCCGCCAAGGCCGGCATTCCGTTCATCACGGCGGCCGGCTCGGTGACCAGCCCGAACGCGATCAATGTCGATTCCAACTATGCGCGCTGGGGCTATGACATGATGGCGGCGATCGGCAAGGCGCAGCCGGACGGCCCCAGAATCCTTCTGGTCGAAGGCATCGCGGGACACCCGATCGTCGTGCAGGAGCGCCAGGGCGCGGACAAGGCGCTGGCCGAAAATCCGAAGCTGAAGATCTCGCGCAACGTCAACGGCAACTGGACGGCCAACGTCACCAAGACAGTGGTGCTGCAGGCGATCGCCACCAACCCGGCGCCGATCGATGCGGTGTGGACGACAGGCAGCGAGAGCCGTGTCGTTGCCGAAGCCTTCGCGGAAGCCGGCCGGCCGGCGCCATTGATCACCGGCTCGATCACCGGCGATGCGCTGGGCTACTGGAAGGCCAACCCCGACAAGTACCGCTTCGAAGGCCATGCGGTTCTGCCGCACTGGACCGCGCAAACGCTGTTCCGCGTCGGCGAGCGCATGCTCGACGGACAGAAGCCGAAGCTGAACACGCTGCTGATCCCGATCCCACCTGTCCACACCGCCGATCTCGGTGCCTGGTACAAGGACTGCATGACGACCGATGCCGTGTCGATCTTCCCGATCCCGCCGAAAGATCCGATGCCGGAGGAATGGCTCGACGCCTATTTCTCGAACCCGGCGCCGACCAAGGGCTGGGATTATTCGAAGGTCCCCGACGCCTGCGCAAAATAACGCTGCGCGAACCAGTCTCTCAACAGGCCGGCTCCTTTCGCGGAGCCGGCCTGCCAGCATCGAATTGTGACATGCTTGAAATCAAAACCATATCCAAACGCTATGGCGAGACGATCGCGCTCGCGGACGCATCGATCGCGTTCCGGGCGGGGACCATCCACACCATTCTGGGCGAGAACGGTTCGGGCAAGAGCACCATGGTCAAGCTGTTGTCCGGCATCGTCCAGCCGGACAGCGGTGTGATCCTGCTGCACGGCAAGCCATTCCCTGGCGCCAATCCATCGGCCTTCCAGGCGCAAGGCTTCGCCACGGTATTCCAGGAGGTGCTGATCGCGCCGGACCGCAGCGTAACCGACAACATCCTGCTCGGCCTCGACGGACTGGTCCGACGTGCCGTTCCCCGCCATGAGCGCCGTGACCGGGCGGAAGCCGCGCTGAAGCGCTTCGCGGTCACCGACGTCCCCCTCGACAAGCCAGCCGGCCTGCTGCCGCTTGCCGCGCAGCAATTGGTCGTTCTCGCCCGCGCGATCGTGCGCAACCCAAAGATCCTGATCCTCGACGAGGTCACCGCCGCGCTCGACTTCGCCGACCGCGAATCGGTTTTTTCGTTGATGCGTGCGCTTGCCGGCGAAGGCTGCCTGATCCTGTTCATCACCCACCGCATGGATGAGGTGATGTCGCTTTCGGACCGCATCTCGATCCTGCGGGGCGGCAGCGTCGTGCGCACCGAAGAGCGCGGCGCTTCCACGCCGGCGGAACTTCTCAAGGCGATGGCGCCACGTACCGCTGCGGAATTGGCGCATGGCTGATCGCACTGCTCTCGATTTTGGTGGTCTTGCCGTTCGCGAACTCGTCATCGCGCCCGGCGCCAGCCCGATCACGCAGGCCATCGCTCCGGGTGAGATCGTCGGGCTTGCCGGTCTCGATGGTCATGGCCAGGAGCTGTTCCTCAAGATGCTTGCCGGCCTGGAACCGTCCCATGGCGGCTCGATCGAACTCGGTTCATCAGATGCCTCCCGAAAGATTACCGGGTTTCGCAAGGCTGTCGCCAGCGGCATCGCCTATTTGCCGCGCGACCGACGCGCCAACGGCATTTTCCCGACACAGTCGGTGCTCGACAATTTCGCCGTCTCGACCTTGTCGCGCGACACGCGGCTCGGGCTAATCAGCCCGTCGGCACGCAAGGCGCGCTACGACCTCTATCGCGAAAAACTCTCGATAGTGGCGCCCCGGCCCGATGCGCCGATCACCACTCTTTCGGGCGGCAACCAGCAGAAGGTGCTGTTGGCGCGTGCCTTGGCGCTGGAGCCCGCGATCCTGCTCCTCAACGATCCGACGCGTGGCGTCGACGTGGCGACGCGGCATGTGCTCTACGACGTGTTTCGCGGGCTGGCGTCCGACGGCATGGGGCTCGTCATCCTATCCAGCGAAATCGAGGAGATTCTTCTCCTGTGCCAGCGCGTGCTGGTGTTCCGTGAGAACGAAGTCGCGGCCGAGATCTCTGGCGACGCGCTCACCACCGACAGCGTGATATCAGCCATGTTCGGACGTGCGGCATGAACCCTGTTGCGCGCCTCCTGTCCCTTGGGCGAAATTTCGGCTTCGCGGTCGTGCTGCTGGTCGTGCTGCTTGCGGTCAATCTCATCCTCAGCCCGGGGCGGTTCCAGCCGGGTTCCTGGGGGGCGCTGGTCGGATTGGCCGCGCCCTTGATCGGCGCGGCCATTGCGTCCACGCCTGTCATCCTCGCCGGGCGTGGCGGAATCGACATCTCGGTCGGGCCATTGATGGGCTTCGTCAACGCTTTGACGATCCAGGTGCTGTTCCTCGGCACCGGCATCTCATCGCCCCTGGTGCTCGTTCCGGCGGCGTTGCTCGTCGGCGCGCTGGTCGGTGCTGCGAACGGCTTTCTCGCGACAATCGTGCGCATCCAGCCGATCGTCGCCACGCTCGGCACCTATCTGATCCTGGCCGGCGTCACGCTGACGATCCTGCCGGCGCCGATCGGCCCGGCGCCGGCTTGGCTCAAGGCCTTGTCCGGCCCGCTCTCGATGCTTCCGCTGGCACTGATGTTCATCGCTTGGTGGCTGGTGCGGCGCACGCCTTACTACGACCAGTTGATGGCGGTCGGCAGCGACGATCGGGCCGCCTACACCGCCGGCGTCGATGTCACGCGCGTGCGCTTCATCGCCTATGTCATGACCGGCATCCTGGGCGGCTGCGCCGGGCTGATGCTGACCGCGCTGATCGGCTCCGCCGACCCTAACATCGGGCCGACCTACACGCTGATCGCCATCGCCGCCGTAGCGCTCGGCGGCGTCAGCCTGGCCGGCGGGCGTGGCGGCGTCGCCGGTGCAGCCATTGGCGCCATCGACATCTTCCTGCTGCAAAGCGTGCTGACGACGTTCAACGTCTCGACCTTCGTGCTGCAGATCGCCTACGGCGCGATCCTGGTGCTGGCCGTGATGCTGACAGCGCTGCAGGAACGTCTTGCCATGGGGAGACGCTGACATGGTTTTGCGCCAAAACCTCTTCGCCACAACCAACGCCCGCGTCGTCGGCGCCTTCTGCGTCGCCGCCCTTCTGCATCTCGCCGGCACGGTCCTCATTCCTGGCTATTCGGCGCCGTTTGCGATACGCGCCATGCTGGTGCTCGCTTCGCTGCTTGCCGTCGCCTCGATCGGCCAGACGCTGGTCGTCATCATGGGCGGCATCGATCTGTCGATCCCGTTCGTCATCGGCTTTGCCAATGTCGTGGCGGCGCAGCTCTATGGCGACGGCTGGAATTTTGTTGTGGTCTGCGGCCTTGTCGGTGCGCTGGCGCTCATCATCGGCGGGCTGAACGGGCTGATCTCGCGCAGTCTCGACATCCAGCCGCTGATCGTCACGCTCGGCATCGGCATGGTCGTGCAAGGGCTGGTGCTGCTGTGGACAGCCGGCTTCCCATCGGGCTCCGCGCCGCAAGCGGTTTCCAGCTTCGTGTCGATCGGCGGATCGGCCGGACCGCTGCCGGTGCCGTGGCTGGTGCCGAGCCTGGTCGTGCTGGCCGCACTCGTCGTGCTGGTGCTGGAGCGAACGCCCTATGGCCGCCGGCTCTACGCGCTGGGCAGCAATCCGGGCGCGGCGCCACTGGCGCTGATTGACCCGGTTCGCATGTGGGTCATCACCTATGCGGCAAGCGCTTTCTTCGCCGCCGTGGCAGGGGTGCTGCTGCTCGGCTTCACCGGTTCGGCCTATGGCGATGTCGGCCAGCCCTATCTGTTCCAGACCATCGCGGCGGTCGTCGTAGGAGGCGCAGCACTTGTCGGCGGCCGGGGAAGCTATCTCGGCACGATCGCCGGCGTGCTGGTGCTGACCGAGATCAACACGCTGCTGATCGGCCTCGGCTTCCAGCCCGCAGCGGTGCAGGCCGCGCTCGGCTTCGTCATCGTGCTGCTGGTTTCGCTCTATGGCCGCGAACGGCACGTCTCGACAACCATCTGAAAGGACCAATCAGTCGAGCCGCCACAGCTTGCGGGCATTCCCGGACAACAGCCTGTCGCGCTCGGCAATGCTGCAGCCCGAGAGCAATGCATGGGTCGCCGCCACCCAGGTCGACAGGCCGCCGCCTAGCGTGCAGACCGGCCAGTCGCTGCCCCAGACGACGCGGTCCCAGCCGAATGAATAGACGGTGTGCTCGACGTATGGCCGCAGCGTCTCGACCGTCCAGTTGCCCGGATCGGCATAGGCGACGACACCGGAAATCTTGGCTACCACATTCTGGCGCCGGGCGATGTCGCTCATATGCTCGCGCCATGGATGTTCGCTCTTGCCTTTGATGTCGGGGACGCCGCAATGGTCGAGGATGAACGTCACATCTGGTGCCAGATCGGCCAGCGCGATCGCCTTGGGGATCTGGTGCGGCAGCACGACGAGATCGAAGGTCAGACCGGTGCCGCCAAGCCGCTTTATGCTGTCGCGAAACACCGCACCTTCCGAGAGCTCGTCGGGCACGACATGGAGGACGCGGCGAAAGCCCTTTACGAACGGGTTTGCCCGCTGCCGTTCGAGATAGGCCGCGAAATCCCCTTCCTCAGGACGGCAGGACGCGATAACCCCGGCCAGCATGCTGCCTGGCTGCCGTGACAGTTCTTCCACACGAGCGGTCTCGGCTTCGATGTCGGCCGCATCGACATCGACCTCCATATGCAGCACGCGCTCGACGCCGACACGCTGCGCCTCCGTCGCGTAGTCTTCATAAGAGAAATCGCGGTTGAGCGCCGGCACGCCGGCGAGCCAGGGATAGCGCAGGGCCGAGCGATCGATGAGGTGAAGATGGGTATCTATGATCATGGTGAGGCTCCTCCTCTGGCTTTCAAAGCATCTCACAGGGGAATTCTTCATTCAAATAAGAATTCACGCCGATGAGCCGACTGCTGATCCAGCGAGGTGCGACAGCTTTTCACACGTTGCCAGCAACAGTTCGATCGTCCTGGTGATGTCGGGCGCGGAAGGCGCGTTGACCACCGTGATGTAGGGAATCGACAACGCGGCGATCGCCTTGCCGTCGGAACTGCGGACCGGGGCCGACAGGTTGAAGACGCCGGCTGTCTGCATCGAGGCCATCATCTCGTAGCCACGGTCGCGGATTTGGTCGAGACGGGTGAAGAACTCGGTCGATTGCGCCGTCTTGTCGGTGCTGCGGACGTGTTCGGAAATCATCATCTGGCGCTCTTCCGGTGAGCGGAAGGCGAGCAGCACATGCCCCGACCCAGTGTCGAACAGGCTGATGTGCGAGCCGACCCGGATCGAGATGCCCCAGTAGTTCGGTGCTTCTTGCTGGCCGATGACGACGGCAGAACCGCGATCAAAAACAACGAGTTGGTTGGCCTGCTGCGATGTCTCGGCAAGTTCACGCATCAGCGGCGTCGCATAGGAGACCAGCCGCCGTACCGGCGCGTGCAACTGTGCCAGACCGAACAGTTTGAGCGTTAGCGAATAGCGGTCGCCATCGAGGCGCGTGACGTAGCCGCGCCGCACCAGCCGGTCGAGCATGCGATAGAATTCGTTGGGACTGCGGTCGAGTTTCTTGGCGATTTCGGCCTGGGTCAGGCCGCCGTCGACGCCCGCCAGCAGTTCAAGGATATCGAGCCCCTTGTCGAGCGCCGGCGCGCGATAGCGCTCGTCTTCGCTGTCGTCCATGGGCTCATCCTCCAGTGAATTTCACCCTTCATATACGCAGGAACGTGCGCGGCGGAAACAAATTTCGCCTTGACGTGTCTATGAATGTTTTGTTTGTATATGAATGTAGCACTTCTTGTCATCAGACGAGTTGCGGTCGCCGCGGAGGCGGCGCCAAGGGAGGATACCAATGAACAGACTGCTGTCCGGCGTGTGCGCCGGTGCATTGTTGCTCGCGTCAGGTGCGGGCGCTGCCCTTGCCGGCGACCTGCCCGGCAAGTTCGAAGGCGTGACCGTCGACGTGAAGCTGATCGGCGGCCAGCAATATGAAAAGCTCTACGAGCGCATTCCCGAATGGGAGAAGGCGACCGGCGCCAAGGTCAACATCCTGACCAAGAAGAACGGCTTCGATATCGACAAGGAGCTCAAGTCCGACATCGCCTCCGGCAGCACCAACTGGTGCGTCGGCTGGAACCATTCGTCCTTCGCGCCGCAATATACGGGCCTTTACACCGACCTCAGCAAATTGCTGCCCAAGGAAGAGATCGACGCTTTCGTGCCGTCGACGATCACGTCCGCAACCATCGACGGCAAGCTGGAGATGCTGCCGCGTGCGCAGTTCGACGTTTCGGCGCTCTACTACCAGAAGAGCCTGTACGAGAACGCCGACAACAAGACCAAGTTCAAGGCGAAATACGGCTATGATCTGGTGCCGCCGGACACCTGGAAGGAAGTGACCGACCAAGCCCAGTTCTTCGCCAACCCACCCAATTTCTACGGCACGCAGTTCGCCGGCAAAGAAGAGGCGATCAACGGCCGCTTCTACGAGATGGTTGTCGCTGAAGGCGGCGAGTATCTCGACAAGGATGGCAAGCCGGTCTTCAATTCCGACGCCGGCATCCGGGCGCTCGACTGGTTCGTCAACCTCTACAAGGCCAAGGCCGTACCGGCCGGCACGACCAACTACCTCTGGGACGATCTCGGCCAGGGCTTTGCGTCCGGCACCGTCGCTATCAACCTCGACTGGCCGGGCTGGGCCGGTTTCTTCAACGACCCGAAGTCGTCGAAGGTCGCCGGCAATGTCGGCGTCAAGGTCGCGCCGAAGGGCTCGTCCGGCAAGCGCACCGGCTGGTCCGGTTTCCATGGCTTCTCGGTGACCGAGAACTGCCCCAACAAGGAGGCCGCGGCTTCCCTGGTGTGGTGGCTGACCAACGAAGACAGCCAGAAGCTCGAGGCCGCCGCCGGGCCGCTGCCGACCCGTACCGCAGTGTGGGACTGGGTTTTAAAGCAGGCCGAAAACGATCCTTACAAGAAGGAGGTTCTTACCGCCTTCCAGGAAGAGGCCAAGCACGCGTTTGCCGTGCCGCAGACGCCTGAATGGATCGAGATCTCGAACGCCGTCTATCCCGAGTTGCAGGCGGCGATCCTCGGCGACAAGACCTCCAAGCAGGCACTGGACGATGCAGCCGCCAAGGCGACGCAAATCCTCCAGGACGCCGGCAAGCTCTAGAAACGGGCTCCCAGGGCTGCCTCCCCCACCAGAAATGGGGGAGGCGATCGCGTTTTCGCGGCCAGCGGTTTGCGCTAACCCATCGCCCCCGGCCCACGCACCGCCGTCCAAATGCAAACACCTCAAGGATTCTGATGAAGGGCTTCAAGCCATCCGCGCCATTCCTGCTGCTGCTTCCGGCCATGATCGTGCTGGCGGCGGTTGTCGTTGTGCCGTTGCTGTTGTCCCTTTACTCCAGCTTCACGCCGTTCCGCCTGACGCGGCCCGAAACGTTCTACGTCTTCATCGGCATCCGGAACTATCTTTCGATCCTGTCCAACACCGATTTCTGGTGGGCGTTCGGCCGCACGGTGCTGCTGCTGACCATCGCGCTCAATCTCGAAATGCTGCTCGGCCTTGGGCTTGCCATGCTGGTCGAGAAAGCGACACGCGGCCAGCGCATCCTGCGCACGCTGATGATGTTTCCGATGATGTTCTCGCCGATCCTCGTCGGCTTCCAGTTCAAGTTCATGTTCAACGACAATATCGGCCTGGTGAACAATGCGCTGCAGTCGCTCGGCATTACGCAAGACGCCATTCCGTGGCTGATCGAGGGCCATCTCGCCTTCATCGCCATTTCGATCGCCGAGATCTGGTCGTCGACGGCGATCTTCGCCATCCTGATCCTCGCCGGCCTACTCGCCATGCCCAAGGAGCCGATCGAGGCGGCGCGTGTCGACGGCTGCACGCCGTGGCAGACATTCCGCTATGTGACGTGGCCGTTCGTCATGCCTTTCGCCTACATAGCCATGACTATCCGTTCGCTCGACGTGGCGCGCGCCTACGACATCGTCAAGATCATGACCGATGGCGGACCGGCGGGCCGCACCGAACTGCTATGGACTCTGGTGGCCCGCACCGCCTACAGCGACGGGCGCATGGGCATGGCCAACGCCATGGCCTATTTCTCGATCCTGCTGTCGATCGCCTTCACCGTCTACTTCTTCAACAAGCTCGCCGCGGCGCGCACGCAGATTGGTGCGGAGTGGTGAAGATGGACGAGAATTCTTCCGCCCGCCTGAAGCGCCGGCTGCTGGGCATCGTCTATCGCATTGGCCTGTTCCTGGCGATGCTGACGATCTGCCTGCCGGGCCTGTGGATCGTCCTCTCGTCGCTGCGGCCGGCGGTCGAGATCATGGCCAAGCCGCCGGTCTGGATCCCGCAGGAGATTTCGTTCGACGCCTACGTCGCCATGTTCAGCGGTATCGGCAAAGGCGGCATTCCAGTGATCGAATATTTCCGCAACTCGTTGATCATCTCGGTGACCTCGACGGTCATTGCAGTGGCCATCGGCATGGCCGGCGGCTATGCGTTCGCGCGCTACCGCTTCCGCGGCAAATCGAGCGTCTTCCTCGGGCTGATGCTGACGCGCACCGTGCCGGGCATTGCGCTCTCGCTGCCGCTGTTTTTCCTCTATGTGCGGCTTGGCATCATCGACACCCATTTCGGGCTTATCCTTGCCTATGTCGCGCTCAACGTGCCGTTCACGATCTGGCTGATCGACGGCTTCTTCCGTCAGGTGCCCAAGGACCTCGCGGAGGCCGCGCAGATCGATGGCTGCACGCGCTGGCAGGCGTTCTGGCAGGTCGAGTTCCCGCTTGCCGGGCCGGGCATCGCGTCGGCCGCGATCTTCGCCTTCCTGACCTGCTGGAATGAGTTCGCTCTGGCCTCGCAGCTGACCCGTTCGGTGAGCGCCAAGACGCTGCCGGTCGGCCTGCTCGATTACACGGCCGAGTTCACCATCGATTGGCGCGGCATGTGCGCGCTGGCCGTGGTGATGATCATCCCGGCGCTCACCCTCACCTACGTCGTCCAGAAACACCTTGTCGGCGGCCTGACCTCCGGCGCGGTGAAAGGCTGATACCATGGCAACCGTTACCCTCACCAAGCTGACCAAGCGCTACGGCGCTGTCGGGATCGTGCACGGCATCGATCTCGACATCGCCGACCGCGAATTCATCGCGCTGGTCGGCCCCTCCGGCTGCGGCAAGTCGACGACGCTGCGGATGATCGCCGGGCTGGAAGAGATCAGCGCCGGCTCGATAGAGATTGGCGGGCGCATCGTCAACGACCTGCCGCCACGCTCGCGCAACATTTCGATGGTGTTCCAGTCCTACGCGCTCTATCCGCACATGACGGTGCGCGAAAATCTCGGCTTCTCTCTGAAGATCGCAGGTGCCGCCAAGGAAGACATGGAGCGCCGTGTCGCCGAAGCCTCGGCCATCCTCGGCCTCGACACGTTGCTCGATCGCCGCCCCTCACAACTGTCCGGCGGTCAGCGCCAGCGCGTCGCCATGGGCCGCGCCATCGTGCGCGATCCTGACGTCTTCCTGTTCGACGAGCCGCTTTCGAATCTCGACGCCAAATTGCGCACGCAGATGCGCACCGAGATCAAGAAGCTGCATGCCAAGGTGCAGTCGACGGTGATCTACGTCACCCACGACCAGGTCGAAGCAATGACGCTGGCCGATCGCATCGTCATCATGCGCGACGGCCATATCGAACAGGTCGGCACGCCCGACGAGGTCTTTCGGCGGCCGGCAACCCGCTTCGTTGCCGGCTTCATCGGTTCGCCGCCGATGAATTTGCACGAGGCCACGATCGATGACGGCCAGATGGTTTTCGCCAACGGCGAAAAGCTGCCGCTGCCCGCTCAGTTCAAGGCCAATGTCACGACCGGCGACAAGGTTGTGTTCGGGCTACGGCCGGACGACATCTATCCAACCGGCCATGGCATCAGTTCCGGTGGCGCGGCAGACGTCCACCAGATCGAACTGCCGATCACCGTTACCGAACCGCTCGGGAACGAGACGCTGGTGTTCGTCGAATTCAACGGTACGGACTGGGTGTCGCGCATGCTGAACCCGAGGCCACTCCGGCCGGGCGAGCGCGTCGCCATGAGCCTCGACATGTCGCAGGCGCATCTGTTTGCCACTGAGACCGGAAAGACATTGCGGAGCTGATCGGCATGACCAGAATCGAGAAAGTCGACCTTCGGATGGTGGACCTTGTGCCCAAGGTCAAACGCACCGACGCCATCCAGAGCTTCGTCAGCCAGGAAACGCCGATCGTGACCATCACCGATTCCGACGGCGCGGTCGGCACCGGCTACAGCTACACGATCGGCACCGGCGGCTCGTCGGTGATGCGGCTTTTGTCAGACCATCTGGTGCCGCGCCTGATCGGCCGCGACCCCGACATGATCGAGGCGATCTGGCACGATCTCGAATTCGCCACGCATGCCACCACGATTGGCGCGATCACCGCTATAGCGATCGCGGCGATCGACACGGCACTATGGGATCTGCGGGCCAAGAAACAGAACCTGCCGCTGTGGAAACTGGCCGGCGGTGCCAAGGATCGCTGCCCGCTCTACACGACCGAAGGCGGTTGGCTGCACATCGAGACGCAGGCGCTGGTTGACGATGCGCTAGCCGCCAAGGCGAAGGGCTTTCGCGGCTCGAAAGTGAAAATCGGCAGGCCGCACGGGTCGGAGGATCTTGCGCGCCTGTCGGCGGTGCGCAAGGCTGTCGGCGACGGCTATGAGATCATGACCGACGCCAATCAGGGATTTTCGATCGACGAGGCGATCCGGCGCGCCGCGAGGTTGCGCGAACTCGACCTCGCCTGGATCGAGGAGCCGCTGCCGGCCGACGATATTGACGGACATGTGCGGTTGTCGAACTCGACGCCGACGCCGATCGCGATCGGCGAGTCGCTCTATTCCATTCGCCATTT
Source organism: Mesorhizobium sp. SEMIA396 (assembly GCF_024518615.1). Taxonomy (NCBI): domain Bacteria; kingdom Pseudomonadati; phylum Pseudomonadota; class Alphaproteobacteria; order Hyphomicrobiales; family Phyllobacteriaceae; genus Mesorhizobium; species Mesorhizobium sp. SEMIA396. The sequence continues at coordinate 259,171 of NZ_JANIFC010000004.1, read as the reverse complement.
TCGCGAATACATGCAGAAAGGCGCCTGCTCGATCGTGCAGGTCGATGTCGGCCGCATCGGCGGCATCACGCCCTGGCTCAAGATCGCGCACGCGGCGGAGGCCTTCGACATTCCGGTCTGCCCGCATTTCCTGATGGAACTGCATGTCAGCCTGACCTGCGCTGTTCAGAACGGCCGATACGTCGAGTACATTCCGCAGCTCGACCAGTTGACCGGCAAGCGCCTGCGGATCGAGGATGGCCAGGCGCTGGCGCCCGACGAGCCGGGCATCGGCATCGATTGGGACTGGGACGCGGTCAAGGCCATGAGCATCGCCGAATTCACCACGGCGATCACGAAATAGGAGACGGGCATGCAGCGGATGGGGATGGTTCTGCGACTGAAGCCGGAAAAGGTCGATGAGTATGTCCGCCTCCATGCCGCCGTCTGGCCCGACGTGCTGGCCATGATCTCCGCCTGCAACATCAAGAATTATTCGATCTACCTGAAGCGGCCGGAGAACCTGCTGTTCAGCACTTTCGAATATCACGGCAGCGACTACGAAGCCGACATGGCGAAGATGGCGGCCGATCCGAAGACGCAGGAATGGTGGGCGGTCTGCATGCCATGCCAGGAGCCGCTGGCGACGCGCAAAGAGGGCGAGTGGTGGGCCGAGATGGACGAGGTCTTCCATCATGATTGAAGGCGGTTTCGACCCTGCCTTGCTCGTTCAATCCTGGCCAAAACCCTCAAAACCCCGGCCGATCGTCACTTTCGGCGCCGGATCGATCGTCGGCGACGCGCATTTCCCGGCCTACAGGAAGGCCGGCTTTCCAGTAGCCGGGCTTTATGATCCCGACCACGCCAGGGCTGAAAAACTGGCCAGCCAATGGGGCGTGACGGCCTTTGGCTCGGTCGAAGAAGCTGCTGCCGTCGAGGGCGCGATCTTCGATCTTGCCACCCCGCCGTCGCGTCATGCCGATGTGCTGAAGTCCTTGCCTGATGGCGCAGTGGCGCTGATCCAGAAGCCGATGGGCAGCAATCTTGCCGAGGCGACCGCGATCCTCGAGATCTGCCGTGCCCGGAAGCTGCACGCAGCGGTGAACTTCCAATTGCGCTTCGCGCCGATGATGCTGGCGCTCAAGGGTGCTATCGGCAAGGGCTGGCTCGGCGAGATCGTCGACTTCGACGCCTGGCTGGCGCTGGCGACACCATGGCAGCTTTGGGAATTCCTGCTCAAGGCGCCGCGCGTCGAGATCGCCATGCATTCGATCCACTATCTCGACCTGATCAGGCAATTGCTCGGCGACCCCAAGGGTGTGCACGCCAAGACGCTCGGCCATCCCAACCATGCCGTGGCGCAGACGCGCACCAGCGCCATTCTCGACTATGGCGACACCGTGCGCTGCGCGCTGTCGATCAACCACGACCATAAGTTCGGCCGCCGGCACCAGGCCTGCGAGTTCCGCATCTGCGGCACAGAAGGTGCCGCCTATCTCAAGCTGGGTCTCAACCTCGATTATCCCACAGGTGAGCCGGATGTGCTGGAGATTTACCCCAAGGGTGGAACGGACTGGGTCGCGGTGCCCTTGGCCGGCGAGTGGTTTCCAGACGCCTTCGTCGGCCGCATGGCCAATGTCCAGCGTTTTGCCACCGGAGAAGATGCTATGTTGATCAGTCCGGTCGAGGATGCCTGGAGCACGATGGCGCTGGTCGAGGCGGCGTATCAGTCGAGTGCGGCACCGGCGACGCCGATCGCGGAAAGACCCTGATGGAACAGATACAGTATTTCGAAGACTATGAGATTGGCGCGTCGCGCCTGACCAGCGGCCGCACCATCACCGAGACCGACTTCATCGTCCATGCCGGCCACACCGGCGATTTCTTCCCGCACCACATGGACGCCGAGTTCATGAAGACGACGCCATTCGGCCAGCGCATCGCGCACGGCACGCTGGTGTTCTCGGTCGGCATCGGGCTGACGGCAACCGTCATCAACCCTGTCGCCTTTTCCTACGGCTACGACCGGTTGCGCTTCATCAAGCCGGTGTTCATCGGCGACACGATCCGGACGCGCACCACAATTGCGGCCAGGGAAGACGACCCGAAGAGGCCGGGGTCGGGACGGGTGATCGAACGCTGCGAGGTGATCAACCAGCGCGGCGAAGTGGTGCTGGCGGCCGACCACATCTACATCGTCGAACGCAGGCCGACGCAGGGCTGAGACTTGGGAAAGTCCTAGAGCATTTCATTATCGTACCCGCCAACCCTGAGTTCTTTTCAGGATACCTTTCGAAACAGCCACGTGAATGATCCGCGCGAATGCGTTGGTGTAGAAGATCATCATGCCCATGGCAGCAGCAGGCGCGGTGTCGCCAGCGTCGTCCATGTTGAGCACTGCAACCGAGGCGAGCGCCGTGTGTGTTGTATAGATGAAGACCACCGCGGAAACCGTCGTCATGGCGTTGACGAAAAGATAGATCGAGATGTCAAGGATTGCCGGCAGACAGATCGGCACTGTCACCCGCGTGAACAGGCGATAGAAAGGCTGCTTCAGCGAGGCCGCGACCGGCTCGAACTCACGATCGATCTGCTTCAGCGCCGTCAGGGCCGTCAAATGACCGACCGTGTAAAAGTGCGTCACGGTGCAGACGACCAGGATCGCCATTGTGCCGTAGATCGCGTGCAGCGGATTGGCCGGATTGTTGAAGAAGAAAATATAGGCCAGGCCAAGCACAAGCCCCGGCACCGCCATCGGCAGCATGGCGAGGAAGTGGAAGGCTGCCCGTCCGGTCCTGAAGCCTTCGGTCTTTTCGACGATGTAAGCGCCGACGAAGACGATGACGGTTCCAAACACAGCGGTCAGCAACGAGAGCGTGATCGAGTTGTAGTAAGAAGCCCAGCCCCCGCCATCCATGCGACCGAACGCGAAATTCTTCAGGCTGAGACTGAGGTCGTAGGGCCAGAACTTGACCAGCGCGGCGTACTGGCAAATGCCGATGATGCCGGCGATGAACAACGCGACCAGGCTGCAATAAGCCAGACAGACCAGGTCGAAGCGGCGATTGGGTTTTGCCTCGTAAGGCACCGAGCGGGCCGACAGGAGCGAAACCTGCCTACGCTGGACCAGGCGGTCGACGACGAAGGCGGCGATGGCCGGGATCAGCAAGATGACCGAGACCACCGCCCCCATCTCGAAATTCTGCTGACCAATCACTTGCTTGTAGATATCGACGGCGAGCACGTTGAACTGGCCGCCGATGACCTTCGGCAAGCCGAAATCGGTGATGACGAGCGTAAACACGACAAACGCCGCGGAGATCAAACCGTAGCGCGCGCCCGGAATGGTAACGACCCAGAACGTCCGCCACTTGCTGGCGCGCAGCGAAGCGGCGGCTTCATATTGGCGCTGGTCGGAGATCGCCAGTGCCGTCGAGATAATGATCAGAGCATGGGGAAAGGTGAAGAATATCGAGCCGACGACAATCCCCAACGGACCGTAGATCGATATGCCGCCAAGCACGCTTTTCAACAGGCCCTGGTTGCCGAACAGATAGATGAGGGCGATGCCGGGCAGTAGCGACGGCACCAGGATGGGAGCCATGGCGATGAGCCTGAATAGGCCCTTGAAGCGCATCTTGCTTCGGTTCAAAGCGTAGGCGAAGCCGAAGGCTATGCCGACCGTGATGATGGTGCTGATCAGCGCGATCAGGAAGGAGTTCTGGATCGAGCGGAACAGCGTTGGCGTCGAGAAGTAGGTTGTGTAGTTGTCCAACCCAAGCTCGCGCGCGGGCCTCAGCATAATGCGCCGAAAGGTGTTCGAATCGACTTCCTGCCATTCGGTGCCGCGATGGAGTTGCGTGCCGATCAGGAAATAAGCGTCATCGGTGGTGCCGCGGACCTTGTATTTGACCGGGCTGCGGAAACTGAAATCCGGAAAGAAGCTGGTGGCCGGCAGCCGACCATCGGAACTGGTCGCAAGCTTTTCTAGCGGGACCGCGGCGAGTTTCTCGTTCAGAGCGGCGGCCGTCACTGGCTCGCCGAAATTGCCGAGCTTGTCGCTGACCTGGAATTCGAACGCGCCAAGATCGAAGCTGTAGGTCGAGAACGATTTCGACAGCATCACGTAGAGCGGGGCTGCCAGCGACAGGACCAGATAGAACGAGATGACGACCAGCAGGCCGCGCTTGATCAACTCGTCCTTGTCGAGCGACTGTCGAAGCGCCCGACCGGACGGCATCAGGATATCAGTTGCCGCCGCCATGGCGCTCTCCTTGCGGGAAGACAAGCAGTCGGTCGGCGGGCAGTTCCACCGTTAGCGCTCCGCCTTCGGCGAGGCCGAGACGCCGCGTGGCGTTGACCGAGAAATCGGCGATCAGAATCTCGTCTCCAAGCTCTCCGCCGCGCAGCCGGGTGCGCCAGAACGAACCCAGGAATTCCATTTCACCGACGGTCACTTCGATCAGGTTTTCCGAAGTCTTCACCACATCGGGTGCTCCAGGCGAGCGCGAACCCGGCCCGTGTGGAATCACGTCTTCCGGTCGAATGGCGGCGACGACTGCTTCGCCGTTCGCAAAGCTGTGCGGCGCGCATCTGAAAGCCTTCGTCCCGAAGCCTACCGAATCTGCTCCTACCGTCGCATCGAACTTGTTGGTCTCGCCGATGAAATCGGCGACGAACAGCGTCCTGGGATGGCGATAGATTTCAGTCGGGCTGCCGACCTGCTCGATGACGCCATGGTTCATGACTACAATGCGGTCGGCCAACGACAATGCTTCTTCCTGGTCGTGCGTAACCATGATCGTGGTGACGCCGAGCTTGCGCTGCAGCCCCTTGATCTCGTGGCGCAAGTGCACGCGCACCTTGGCGTCGAGCGCCGACAGCGGCTCGTCGAGCAGAAGCAGGCCGGGCGAGGTGGCGATGGCCCGGGCGAGCGCGATGCGCTGCTGCTGCCCGCCGGAAAGCTGCGCTGGGTATTTCTTCGCCTGATCGGGCAAGCCGACCAGCATGAGCAATTCCTTGACGCGGGCATCGATCTCGGCGCGCGGCCGTTTGGTGTTTTCCAGGCCAAAGGCGATGTTCCTTTCAATCGTCAGATTGGGAAACAGCGCGTAGGACTGAAACACGATGCCGTAGTCGCGTTTTGACGGCGGCAGCGTTGAGATATCCCTGCCCCCCTGGCGGACGACGCCTCTGGTCTGCAGGTCGAGGCCGGCGACGGCGCGCAGCAGCGTGGTCTTGCCGCAACCCGAAGGGCCGAGAAAGCAGATGAATTCGCCTTCGTTGATGTCGAGCGAGATGTCCTTCAGCGCATGGAACTCGCCGAAGGCCTTCCAGAGATGTTCGATCCGCAGGTAAGCCGTGTTGCCGGCAGCGGTCATGGGATGCACCTCGGCCAGCGTTGCCGATAGATCAGCGACGGGTTCGTGTCTCATTTTGACCATCCGGGAAGAGTTACGAGAAGGGCGCCGCTCTGACGGCGCCCTGTCGAAATGCTCTGCGTCTAGCTCTTGGGCTCAGACTTGGCGTCGTAGCGCTTCGTCCACTCGTCGAGAATGGCCTTGCGGTGGTTGGCCGCCCACTCGAAGTCATTGTCGATCATCTTGGACTCGATATCTGCGGGCAGGAATTCGACCGGCTTGGCGACATTCGGCATAGCCAGAACCGCATAACCTACATTGTACATCTCGTTGGCCTCCTTGCTGATCGACCAGTCGAGCAGCGTTTTGGCGGCTTCGAGATTTTTCGTTCCCGCAACGATCGCGGATGCCTCCATGTCCCAGCCGATGCCTTCGGACGGGATGACGATATCGAGGGGAGCGCCCTCCTTCTTCGATTTCGCGGCGCGGAACTCGAACGAGATGCCGATTACGGTTTCACCGGCGGCGGCCATTTTGCACGGCTTCGAACCAGAATGCGTGTAGGCATCAATATTCTGATGCAGGGCATCCATATAGGCCCAACCATCCTTCTCGCCGAACAACTGCAGCCAGCTCGATACATCGAGGAAGCCGGTGCCGGACGAGGCCGGGTTCGGCATCACGATGTGACCCTTGTATTCCGGCTTGGTAAGATCTTTCCAGCTGGTCGGCTCGGCGAGGCCAAGCTTTTTGCCCTCCACGGTGTTGAAGCAGATCGAAGCCGCCCAGGCGTCCATGCCAACCCAGGCCGGTGGCGTGTCCTTGTCGACAAACTTCGGCTTGAGCAATTCGACGCCTTTTGGCGCGTAGGGCTCAAGCATGCCTTCGGTCTTCAGCACCAGAAGCGATGTAGCGGCAAGGCCCCAGACAACGTCGGCCTGCGGATTGTCCTTTTCGGCCAACAGCTTGGCGGTAACGACACCCGTGGAGTCGCGGACAAAGTTCAGTTTGATGTCGGGATGGCTCTTTGTGAAAGTCTCGGCGTAGCGGGCGAGATCTTCGGCTTCAATGGCGGTATAGACTGTCAGTTCGGAGGTTTCGGCAAAGGCGGCGGATGACATCAATGCCGCGGCGAAGGCCATTGCGATAGTTGCGTTGCGCGATTTCATGCTCAGTTCCCCTTTGATTGTTGGCACATTCTGCGATGCACTGTGACGATCGCGCCGGTGGACATTGCGGCCCTGTAGCGCTTGTGGATGTCGTCGTTGGGTCAACTCTGGGGATTGGTGATCGATAAGTAAAATCTATTTATTTTATGACAGGCAAACTTCTACTGATAGTCGTCATGGAACTGTCGCATGCCTGTTGCGGCCGCTATTTCGCGCTTGCGAAAGCCCACGATTGGCACGGAGACGGTTATGGTCAGCCGAACGAAACGCCCGTTGTCTGTGCCCGCAAACGCGGGTCGGACGAGCGGACAGTCACCACCAGATCGCCCCCCCTCGCCCGCAAGCCCGCGTCGATTTCGGGGCATTCGAGCTCGCGGTCGGTGCGCACGGCCTTCATGGTCAGGCCGCCAGCACGGCGGTCTCGAGGATGTCGAGCGCACGATCGAGATCAGCTTTCGAAATGACCAGCGGCGGCGACAGCGTCAGCACATTGCCCTGGCTGACCTTGAAGCTCAGCCCCTGCCCCAGGCAAGCATAGAAGACGCGTTCGGCGAGATCGCGCGCCGGCTCGCGCGTATCGCGATCCTCGACGAGCTCGACGCCGACCATCAGTCCCCTGCCCCTGACGTCGCCGACATGGGGCGAGCGCGCCATCAGGTGCTGCATACGCTCCAGCATGTGCCGGCCAAGTTCGGCCGCGCGTTCGACCAATCCTTCCTCCAGGATGATGTCGATCGTCGTCAGTGCGGCGCGGGTCGTCACCGGGTTCTTCTCGTGGGTGTAGTGGCCGATCGCGAAGCCACCGGTGACGTCGAGGTCGCGGCGCGCGATGACGGCGGCGATCGGCAGGATGCCGCCGCCGAGCGACTTGCCGAGGACGACGATGTCGGGCGTCACATCATCATGCTCGTGGGCGAAGAATTTTCCCGTCTTGCCCAGCCCGGTCGGGATCTCGTCGAAGATCAGCAGCGTGCCGTGCCGGTCGCAGGCTTCGCGAACCCGCTTCCAGAAACCGGGCGGCGGCGGGTTGGGCGTCGCCCGCATCGGTTCTGCGACGACCGCCGCCACGTCCTGTTCGCGGCCGAGCACATAGGCGATCATGTTGGCGCAAGCGAGCCCCGAGGTTTCGAGGGAATCGTGGCCATAGGGACAGCGATAGCCGTCCCAGGGTGCGACGTGCTCGGTGCCGGTCATCATCGGGCCTGATATGTGCGAGCGGAAGGTCGCCTCGCCGCCGACGCTTGCAGCGCCGAAGCCGGCCCCGTGGAACGCATCCCAGAACGACACCGTCTTGAAGCGGCCGGTCGCGGCGCGGGCGATCTTCAGCGCGACCTCGATGGCATCCGAACCACCGGTGGTGAACAGCACCTTGCCGAGATCGCCGGGCGCCAATGCCGCCAGCTTCTCCGCCAGCTCGACGGCGGGCTCGCAGGTAAAGCGGCGCGGCGCAAAGCAGAGCTCATCGAGCTGCTTTTTGATCGCCGTGACCAGCCTTGGATGGCCGTAGCCGAGGTGATGCACGCTGTTGCCGTGGAAATCCATGAAGCGGCGGCCAGCGGTGTCCTCGATCCAGATGCCTTGCGCCTTCGCGATGGTCGAAAGGCAGGGGCTGGACAGACTCTGGTGCATGAAGGCAGCCGCGTCGCGATCGAGCAAGCCGCGGATCCGCGGATCGTCCTGCCCGGCATCCCATCGGCCGCGAGCCGCTGTGGTGTTGGAATCGCCTTCGGTGTGCACAAGCTCTTTGATCGCGGCCATCATGGTCTCCGAAACGCGAATGAGGGAGCGGCGAACGCTCCCTCGGTTGTCTTATCCGTCAATGCCGCCCGGTCAGGACCAGGGCAGCGAAAATGTCTTCACATTGGTGTAGCTCTTCATCGCCTCGATGACGCCTTCCTTGTAGCCATTGCCCGAATCCTTGATGCCGCCGAAGGGCGACATCTCGATGCGGTAGCCCGGCACTTCCCAGATGTTGACGGTGCCGACCTGAAGGCCGGCGATGTATTTCTGCATGCGCGGAAAAGAGTTGGTGCAGACGCCCGACGACAGGCCGAAGGCGGTCGAGTTGGACAGTGCGATCAGCGCATCATCGTCGTCCGGCGCGCGAACGATCGGGATGATCGGGCCGAACGTCTCCTCCATCACCAATTCGGATGTGTGAGGAACGCGATCGACAACGATCGGCGGCAGCAACGCGCCCTGACGACCCGGATTGTAGAGGATTTCGGCGCCCTGCTCGGCGGCCATGTGGACGCGGGCTTCGAACAGCGCCGCCGCCTTCTCGTGCACGACGGTGCCAAGGTCGGTCGAGCGGTCCATCGGATCGCCGAAGCGGATTTTTTTCGCCCGCTCCAGCACCAGCGGCACGAAGCGGTCGGCGACGCTTTCCTGAACCAGGATGCGCTTGACCGCGGTGCAGCGCTGGCCGGAGTTCTTTGTCGCGCCGGCGACGGCCAGATCCGCGGCTCTGGCCAGATCCTCGTCGGAGAGATCGTTGAGGATGATCAGCGGGTCGTTGCCGCCGAGTTCCAGCACCTGGCGCTTGTAGCCGGCGGTGCGGGCGATCATCTTGCCGACCGGCACGCCGCCGGTGAAAGTGATCAGGTCGATATTGTCGTTGGTGATCATCTCGTTGCCGATGTCTGCGGGCCAGCCGGTCACCACCGACAGCATTTCGGGCGGCAGACCGGCTTCATAGAGAATGTCGGCCAGGAGAAGCGCCGTCATCGGCGTCAATTCGGTCGGCTTGACCACCACGCAATTGTTGGTGGCGATCGCCGGCGCCACCTTGTGCGAGACCATGTTGAGCGGGTGGTTGAACGGCGTGATCGCCGAGATCGCCTTCAACGGCTCGCGGGTGGTGAAGATCTTGCGCGCCTTGCCGTGCGGGGTGAGGTCGCAGGAGAAGATCTGGCCGTCATCCTGGATGCACATCTGCGCCGACAGCGTGAACACGTCATAGGCACGGCCGACCTCATAGAGCGAGTCCGTCTTGGAGATGCCGAGCTCGAGCGTGATGAGATCGGAGATTTCTTCGCGGCGCGACGCCAATGCCTCGGCGGCGCGGAACAGGATCTGCTGACGCTCGTAGCGCGTCAGCTTCGATTTGTAGCTGGCGGCGATCTCGAATGCTTTTCGCGCGTGCTCGGCACGCCCGGCCGGCACGGTGCCGATAACGGTGTCGTTCCAGGGGTAGCGCACCTCGACGACGCCGTCGGCATCAACTTTCTTGCCGGCAATGCGCATCGGCTCGTGGCGGACTTTGATGGAAGGGTCGAGTTTGGTCATGGGTTCTGCTCCAGCAGATTCTTGGGTACGTCGCGGGGTCGACCCCCACTCCGGCCCTTCGGGCCACCTCTCCCCCGATCGACGGGGGAGAGGAAATCAGGCGAAGTCGGCGCCCCCACGTTTCCCGGCTAAGCCGCGGCTAACCCTGGCGCCTTCCTCTCCCCCGTCGATCGGGGGAGAGGTGCCGAGCGTAGCGAGGCGGAGTGGGGGGTCGACACTAGCGCTCAGCCCGCCAGTGCCGCCGCCATTGTGGCGTAGTAAAAGGCGTCGAAGTTTCTCAACACAGGTTCATCAGGCAATTCCGGCAGCACACGATTGACGATGAACGGCACCTCCTGCTCGGTCAGCCCACCATGCGACCGTAGCGGTTCGTTCAGAGCCGCCAGGTCATGGCGATGTTCTGAGGTGCCGATCGTCTTGTTCTCGGTCGAGATCAGCACGATGTCGCCGATGCGATCTGCCGGCAGCTCAAAGCGCTCGCACGCCGTCGGGCTGTCGACGACCAGCATGATGCCGTCGATCTTCGCCAGCCGGGCCATGATGCCGGCCTGATCTGCGCCATCAGGCAGATAGGCGGTGGCAAACGAGCCGAGCGCGCCGTGATGCACGACATAGGGGTCGGTGATCGGCAGGATGACGCGGGCGGCGTCCTTGCCCAGCCACTCGTCGAGAAGGTCCTGGACATAGACGACGTCGGGCGAACCGTCCGCCTTGTGCTTGGGCTTCATGCCATGGTCGGCGGTGACGACGATCGCCGCGCCAAGCGCATCAAGCTCGGTCAGGTATTTGTCGAACATCTCGTAGAAGGCGTTGGCCTGCGGCACGCCCGGCGCGTATTTGTGCTGCACATAGTCTGTGGTCGTCAGGTACATGATGTCGGGACGGAACTCCTTCAGCAGCTGCACACCGGCGGCAAAGACGAATTCCGACAGTTCGGCCGAATAGACCTCCGGCACGGGCAGCCCAAAATGTTTCGAGGCATTGTCGATGCCGTGCTCGGCCCTGGTGGTGGTGTCGGATTTTTCCGCCGAAAAGCACAGCGCGCGGCCTTCATCGAAGGCAAGGCCCTTGCCAAGCAAGGCACGCAGCTTGTCCTTGGCGGTGACCACGGCGACCTTGGCGCCGGCATCGTAGAAGGCCTGGAAAATGGTCGGCGCGCGCAGGAAGCGCGGGTCATTCATCATCACTTCCTTGCCGGTCTCGCGCTCATAGAGATAGTTGCCGCAGATGCCGTGCACCGACGGTGGCCTTCCTGTGGCGATCGACAGATTGTTGGGGTTGGTGAAGCTCGGAATGACAGAGTGCGCAAAACGTACGGTGCCCTTCTGCTTGATCCTGACCAGCGCCGGCATCAACCCGGCCTCGATCGCCTCATCGAGATAGGCCGGCTCGCAGCCGTCAAGGCAGATGGCGATGGCCGGCACACGCGGCCAGGCGTAGGTGCGGCCGTTGACCGCGACGTTGATGGGAGACATCTGGTTCATCTGATATCCTCGAGATCGGCCGCTTCAGGCGGCGAGTTTGGCGCGTTCGGCGAGTGCCGCGGCGGGTGGAGCGGCGGTGTCGACGCCCATTTCATGAAGCGAGAAGGCCGCCGCCTCGACGACGCGGCGCATGACATGTTCGTCCATCTGGCCGATGCAGCCGACGCGGAAGCTATCGACGGCGGTCAGCTTGCCCGGATAGATGATGAAGCCCTTGTCCTTCATCAGATCGTAGAAGCGGTCGAAGGCGAAACTGGCATGGGCCGGGTTGAAGAAGGTGACGATGATCGGCGACAGCCAGCGATCCCCGAGCAGTGTCTCGAAACCGAGGTCGCGCATGCCGGCCACCATGACGTCGCGGTTCCTCGTATAGCGAGCGCCACGGCCGGCGACGCCGCCTTCGGCCTCGTGCTGGCGCAGTGCTTCGAGGAAGGCAGCGACGACGTGCGTCGGCGGCGTGTAGCGCCACTGGCCGGTTTTGTTGAGGTGCGCCCACTGGGCGTGGACATCGAGCGACAGCGAATGGCTCCTGCCTTTGGCAGCCTCCAGCTCGCTCTTGCGGGCGATGATGAAGCCGAAGCCCGGAACGCCCTCGATGCACTTGTTGGCGGACGAGACCATCGCCTCATAGCGGATATCGTTGACGTCGAGCGCTACGGCGCCGAAGGCGCTCATGGAATCGACCAGCAGCTTGCGACCCTTGGCATGGACGGCTTGCGCAATCTCGGCGACCGGATTGAGGATGCCGGAGCTGGTCTCGCAATGGATGGCGATGACATGGGTGATATCAGGGTCGGCCGCGAGGGCCGCCGCCACCTCGTCGCCGCGCGGCGGCAGATAGTCGCCCTTGTCGATCAGCGTGTAGGCGCGGCCGAGATAGTGCATGGTCTGCGCGGCGCGCAGGCCGTAGGCGCCGTTGGCCAGCACCAGAACCTTGCCATCTCTGGGCACAAACGAACCCAGCATCGCTTCGACGCAGAAGGAACCGCTCCCTTGCATCGGCACGCAGTCGAACTCATCGTTCCTGTCCCCGGTCAGCGCCAGCAGGCGGCGACGCATATCCGATGTCATGGCGCGGAAGTCGCCGTCCCACGATCCCCAGTCGCGCAACATCGCCTCCTTGACCGAATAGGCCGTGGTAAGCGGCCCTGGGGTCAGAAGATACGGCTCGCCCAGCGCCGGACTGGCCAGCGGCTCCGCGGCAAATTTCGTCTCGGCGAGCATGTTGTCCTCCGCTCGATCTGCGTTCGATGTGGCCTTATTCTTGGCCTGAATGATCTATTTGTAAAATCGTTATTTTGTATCGATGTATCGATTCTAACGATGGCAAAGATTGCCACTCGCCAGCGGAGAATGTCACCCGTCAGGCCAGTGCAGGAGCCCTCCCTTCCGCTGCCCCTCTCGCCAGCCGGCTTTCGAGCAGATCACCGCTCTGCGTCAGCAGCGGATAGGCGACAGAAGCCATCAGCGAGTTGATTTCCTTCAGTGCCCGCACCGCCTCCAGATGGATGTCGCTGGTGTCGATGCTCTGCGGCATTCCCGATTGCAGGCGCTTGAGGTGACGGTCGTGGCTCGTGCGTTCCAGTCTGCGCATATGCTCCTTCTCGACGACGAGTTGCCGCGCCGACTCGAGATCGCTCGACACCAGCACATTGAGCGCAAGCTGCATGTTGGCCATGACACGGTTGTGAAGCCCGGCCAGTTCGCTCCAGCCGTCGCGTGAAAAGCGCAGGTTCTTGTCACGCAGCTCCTGGGTGAGCACGAGCAGGTTCTTGGCGACGATATCGCCGGCGCGTTCGAGATTGATGGCGAAGTCGGTGAGCTCGATGCCGCGCTGCGCCTCGGCCGCGCTCATGCTGCCGCGATTGACTTCGGCAATGTAGAGCTTGATCTCGGTGTGGGCGCGGTTGACCTCCTCATCGAGTTTTTGGGCTTGGCGTATCTGGTCGGCGGTGCCGGCGTCGAAGAAATCCATCACCGGGCGCAGCATCACCTCGACGACTTCGCCCACGCGCAGCAACTCGCGGGTCGCACTGGCCAGAGCGAGACCGGGTGTGCGCATGACGGTGCGGTCGAGCGCGCTGGTGCGGCGTGACATCAGGTCCCCAGCCTCCCCTGCCTTTGCCGCTGGCCTGTCGGGGATCAGCAAGGTGGCGAGCTTTTCCATCGTGCCGGTGAACGGCAAGCAGCCGATGACGAGTACCAGATTGAAGGCAAGGTGCAGGTTGACCAGTTGGCGGCCTTCGGTTACGCCGAACAGATGCGCCGGGAAGGTCACGGCCTGAAGCGCAAACAAGGCGGCGAGCGCCGTCGTGCCGCGAAAGATCAGATTGCCAAGCGGGACACGGCGCGCCTCGACGGCATCGCCGCGTGTCAGCCACACCGCAATCAGCGCACCACCGCAATTGGCGCCGAGGATGAAGAACAGGCCGACCTCGACCGGCAAGACGCCTTGCGCGGCAAGCGTGACGAACAGCAGGATCGCCGCTACGCTGGAGTGGATCAGCCATGTGAACAGGGCAGCAGCGGCGAAGGCGGTGAAATAGTCCGCGCGCAGGTAGGAGATCACCAGTGGCAGCAAGGTGCTCTGCCGCATGGGTGCGGTCGCCTCGCCGATCATATGCAGCGACAACAGAACGAAGGCGACGCCCATCAGGATGCGTCCGCCCTGCTTGATGCCGCGCGCCTCGAACTTCAGGGCCATGGCGCCGCCGACCAGGATCAGCGCCGGCACCAGCCAGCTCAGATCGAACGACAGCACCTGGACGACCAGAGCGGAACCGAGGTCGGCGCCCAGCAGGATCGCCAGCCCCGCCGACACCGAAACCATGCCGCTGACGGCAAACCCGGCCGCCAGGATGGCGACTGCGGTCGAGCTTTGCAGCAGCACGGCAAGCACGGTGCCGACGCCCGCCGACCTGATCCGCGCACCCCGCGCCTGTCTCAGCGCATCGCGCAAGGCAGGGCCGCAGGCGCGCTCGACGCCCGTGCGCACCATGTGCACGGCCCAGAGCAGCAGCATGACGGCACCCGCCAGGTGCAGCAGGATGATGGAAAATTGCATAGCGACCTCCCGGCCAACGGCCGGCAGAGACGTCGACCCACACTCAGGCTGATGGCTGCCTAAACATAAGTCAAATCGTTCATTTCTATCTTTTCCCAAGCTGTACTTATGATAGGATGTTGGCGATTTCAGAAATGTCGGAGGCACGTAAGATGCGCTACGTCCAATTGCGGGCCTTTCACCAGGTGGCCATCTCCGGTGGCTTTTCACGCGCTGCCGAAGCGCTCTTCCTGACCCAGCCGGCGATCTCGGACCAGGTGCGCAAGCTCGAGGAAGAGTATGATGTGCTGTTGTTCAACCGCAACAAGAAGCAGGTCACGCTGACCCATTCGGGCCAAAAGCTGCTCGAGATAACCCACCGCATGTTCGATACCGAGCAACAGGCGCTGGAGTTGCTGACGGAGTCGCGCGCGCTGCGTTCCGGCACGCTACGCATCGTCGCCGATGCCGCACATCATCTGCTTCACATTCTCGGCAGCTTCCGGGCCCGCTACCCCGGCGTGCAGGTTTCGGTGCGCGCCGGCAACACCGAGACGGTGATCAGCAGCCTCTACAGCTACGATGCCGACATCGGCGTGCTGGGCGAGGTGCCGACAGGGCGCGATTTCGAGGTGCTGAAACTCAACTCGACGCCGATCATCGCGTTTGCATCCATCGACCACCCGCTGGCCGCGAAAAAGTCGCTCACCCTCAAGCAACTCGCGCAGGAATCGCTGGTCATGCGCGAGCGCGGTTCGAAGACGCGTCAGAAACTCGAAGATCTCGCAGCCGCCTCGAAAATCGAACTCAGGCCGGCGATCGAAGCCGAGGGCCGCGAAGCGGTCCGCGAGATCGTCGCATCGGGCGCCGGCATCGGCTTTGTCTCGGCGGCCGAATTCGGCCAGGATTCGCGGCTGGTGCCGATCACCATCGATGCTCCCGAGACCCTGATGGACGAAGCGCTGATCTGCCTGCGTGAACGCAGCGGCGGCAAACTGGTGCGGGCGTTCCTGGATATGGCAAGGTCCATGTCGGCGGATTAGGCGGCAGCGCGAACCTCCACCACATCAGCCTTCACCCGCTCCGACTTCGGATCGTAGGGGCTGCGCAGATGTGCTGTCGCGGCATGGCGAACGCCGGCAAGGTCGATCTCGAAACGACCACCGGTGAGAAACGCAGCATCGACGCCCGCCTCGTTCTCGATCAGCCCGAGCGCCACCGAGCGGCCAAGCGTGTGGCCGTAGGCGGCCGAGCGGACTTCGCCGACCGGCTTGCCGTCGCGCAGGATCAGTTCGCCGCCCCACAGCATCGGCTCGGCATCATCGAGCGTGCACAGCACGACGCGTCTTGCCGGTGCTGATGGCTTCGTCTCAACCAGCGCGTCGCGGCCGATAAAGTCACCCGGCTTGTCCATCGCGACGGCGAAGCCAAGCCCAGCCTGCCAGGGATTGATATCTGGCGTCAGCTCACGACCCCAGGCGCGAAAACCCTTTTCGATACGCAAGGCGTCGAGCGCGTAGTAACCGGCATCGATCAGGCCAAACTCGCTGCCAGCCTCATGCAGTGCCTCATAGACGCCGACGGCGAATTCGGTCGGCACGATCAGTTCCCAGCCCAGTTCGCCGACATAGGTCATGCGGTTGGCATAGGCGGTGGCATAGCCGATATCGATATCGCGGATGGTGGCGAAGGGAAAGCCGGCGTTGGAGAGATCGGCCGAGGAGAGTTTGCCCAGCAGATCGCGCGAGCGCGGCCCCATCAATGCCAGTACCGCGTAGGACGAGGTGACATCGGTCAAGATTGCATGCGCGTTGGACGGGATGTTTTTGACGATCCAGTCGGCATCGTGGATGGCTTGCGCCGAACCGGTGACGATAAGGAATTTCTCCACGCCAAGCCGCATCACGGTGAAATCGCTTTCATAGCCGCCACGTGCATTGAGCACGCCCGTATAAACAGACGTACCGACCGGTACGTCGATATTTCCGGCGCAGATCCAGTTGAGCGCGGCGCAGGCATCGTGGCCTTGCACGAGGAGCTTGGCGAAAGAGGTCTGGTCGAAGACGGCGACGGCTTCGCGTGTCGCCTTCGTCTCGCGCTTGACCGCCTCGTGCCAGTTCTGACGGCCGAAGGCATAGTCGTTTTCGGCTTTTTCTCCCGGTGCCGCGAACCAGTTGGCGCGCTCCCAGCCCATTTTGGAACCGAAGCAGGCGCCCTTGACGGCGAGCCGGTCGTAGAGCGGCGACCGGCGGAACGGCCGTGCGGTATCCAGTTCGCGGTTCGGCCACGGCATGGCGTAGTGCAGGCCGAGCGTTTCCTTGACACGGTCATGCAGCCAGCGCGGATTGTTGTTGAAGGGGGCGAAACGCCTGATATCGACCGGCCATAGATCCATGGTCGGCGCGGCATTGACGATCCATTCCGCCAGCGCCCTGCCCGCACCGCCGGCGCTGGCGATGCCCATCGAATTGAAGCCGGCGCCGACATAGAAATTCTTCAGCTCCGGCGCCTCGCCAAGGAGAAAATTGTTGTCCGGCGTGAAGCTCTCGGGACCGTTGTAGAATTTCTTGACCTCGGCCTCCGCCAATTGCGGTACGCGGACCAGCGCGTTTTCCATCAGGATCTCGAACTGATCCCAATCGTCCGGCAACAGCGCGAACTCGAAATTTTCGGGAATGCCATTCATGCCCCACGGCTTGGCGTGCGGCTCAAAGCCGCCCATGACCAGGCCGCCGACCTCTTCCTTGAAGTAGATAAAACCGTCGGGGTCGCGCATCACGGGCAGGTCCGGATGCACGCCCTCGATCCTGCCGGTAACGATGTACATGTGCTCGGCCGAATGCAGCGGCACCGAGACACCGCACATCAGCCCGACCTTGCGCGCCCACTGGCCGGCGCAATTGACGACGATCTCGGCGGCAATGTTGCCGCGATCCGTCTCGACACCGCAGGCGACACCATTCCTCTGGCTGATACCAGTGACCTTGACCCGCTCGATAATTTTCGCGCCGCGATTGCGCGCACCCTTGGCGAGCGATTGCGTGAGATCGGTCGGATTGGCCTTGCCGTCGCCCGGCAGCCAGACGGCGCCGACCAGATCGTCGGTCGCCATGACCGGCCATAGATCCGCCGCCTCCTTCGGCGAAATCACGTCGATGTCGACGCCCTGGGCGCGTGCCGATGCGGCCGTGCGCTTCAGCACCGTCATGCGGTCGGCGGTCCGCGCCACCGACAGTGAGCCACAATTCTTCCAGCCGGTGGCAAGCCCGGTCTCGGCTTCCAGCTCGCCATAGAGCTGCGTGGAGTATTTGATCAGGCTGGTCATGTTGGAGTGACTGCGCAACTGGCCGACAAGCCCTGCGGCGTGCCAGGTGGTGCCACCGCTGAGTTGCCCCTGTTCGAGCAGCACAACATCGGTCCAGCCGAGCTTCGTCAGGTGATATGCGACCGAGCAGCCGATGATACCGCCGCCGACGATGACGACGCGCGCCTGGGTGGGAAATTGGTTTGCCATGGGAGATCCTGCCGTTTTGACACGAGCCGGATCATAGCAGTCGAATTCCAAATATCAACACAAAATGCCACAAAATATCACATCAAGATGCAACCATCAGCTCAGGCCCCTTGCGCGCAAGCGCTTCGGCGATGTCGGCCTGCGGCTTCGCATCGACGATCACGCCGGCGGCGTGCTGAAAATTCGGGATCCTGAGCGGCGTCAGCTTTGCGAACTTGCTGCTGTCGAGAACGAAGTAGGTTTTGGCGGCAAGCGCGATCATGCGGCTGCGCTGTTCGGCGCCGGCGCGGGTGAAATCGGTCACCTCGCCGTCGGGCGACAGCGCGCCACCACCGAGGAAGGCGATGTCGACGCGAAAGCGCGCCATGGCTTCGAGCATGTCGATGCCGGAGGCTGCTTCTTCGCCGGGATCGACTTCGCCACCCAGCATATGCACGCGCATGCCTGAGACGTGGCACAGCAGAAGCGCGATCGGGAGGCTCGCCGTGCAGATGGTGAGATCGCGCAGGTCGGTCATGGCTTGTGCGACGGCCAGCGTGGTGGTGCCGGAATCGAGGAACACCACCATGCCGTCCTTCACAAGACCGGCAGCTATCCTGCCGATCGCAGCCTTGCCCCGGGCATTCTCCTGGCTGCGCAGGCTCATTGCCGGTTCGCTCGGCTCGAAACGGGCAGCGCCGCCATGGACGATGCCGAGCTGTCCTTTATCCGACAGCAGTTTCAGGTCGCGGCGGATGGTTTCGCGTGAGACATCGAAGAACCCGGCCAGCTCGGCGACACTGACAGACCCGTGAGCGCCCAGCCGCCGCAGGATCTCTTCGTGGCGACGTGGAGCAAGGGCGCGCGCCGGCAGGCTGCTGTCGGGGGACATGATGATCCTGGATCGAGTATCGATGTTGCAATATGTGGCAGTGATCGCGCGCAGAGGCAACCGGAGCTCAAGCCACGCCGTCAGGATTTTCGCGACAGGCCATCTTCCCTGATCGCGCTGACCAGCGTCTCGCTTCCCTCGCGAAGATGCCGCCTCAGAATGCTTATGGCCTTGTCCTCCTTGCGCGCCCTGCAGGCGGCCAGCAGGTCGCGGTGCTCCGTCTGCGAGCGGCTGCGATAATCCAGGTTCGACAGGAGGATGCGGACGTAGCGATCTGCGGCATTGTGGTGCGCCTCGATCAGGCCGAGCAATCGACGGTTACCGCAGGCGTCGTAGAGAGCCAGATGAAAGGCACGGTTCAGCGCACCCCATCGGCCGACATTGCGCTCCGCGTCGATCTGGTCGAGCACCTGTTCCGCCTCGTCGAGCTTCGCGCCGGCGAGGTTGGGAAGCGAAAGCCGCACCGCCTCGCATTCAAGCAGTTCGCGCAGTGCGTAGATTTCACCGATCTCGGCGCCGTCCATCCGGGCGACCTGCGCGCCTTTTGTCGGATGGATGGAAACAATGCCTTCGGCTTCCAATTGGCGAAGGGCGTCACGAATTGGCATGCGGCTGAAGCCAAACTGCTCGGCCAATTCGTCCTGGCGCAGCGGAGTGCCCGCCTTGATGGTTCCACCGGCAATCGCTTCGCGCAGGACATTGGCGACCTGTTCGGCCACGGTTCGCGGCCCCTGCATCACGCTTTCCGCAAATCCTTGCAATCGATGCTCCCGTTTGACGCGGCGCTCAGCTTAACGGATGTAGGTATCCTCGTATACGCAGTATCGGCAACGCCCCAAGGGTTCGCCGCACTATTCCGACGGTCTCTGCCCGGGCTATTAGCCACTCAACCAAGGGTCTGCCGCGCTTCATCCCGAACGCTGGAAGGCGCCACGCCATAACGCTTTCGGAAGGTGCGGTTGAAGTAGGAGATATCCCCGAAACCGACTTCATAGGCAGTGGCGCCTATCGAAAGCGTTCCCGTTCCCCGCAACAGCAGCTTGCGCGCCTCGGCCAGGCGCCGTTCGAGAAGATATCTCGAAAATGTCGTCCCTTCGCGCTGAAACAACTTCTGGACATATCGTGGTGTAACATCGAGGACAGCGGCCACAGCGGAAATGCTCAGATCGCCATCCCCCAGGTGATCATCGATATAGCGTTTAACAGGGTGCAGCCGGTCACGTTCCACCGTTGATGGGGTTTCCAGATAGGCGACGACGAGCGGAAGTATTTCGTTGAAATGGGCATTGGCCATCTCCGCCTCGTTGGCAGAATGCGGGCCACGCATCAACAGATAAGCGCCGTAGGTGATCAGAAGCTGGAGCGGAGGAAACGTTCTCGGGATCGGTCGCAGCATCAGCCTGGAAAGCGTCTCGCCGGAAACGCGGAAAGCGGCGCCGGGCAGGCTGCCGCAGTCCAGCCTGCCCCCTTCCGGCAGATACCAGTCGTAGGCCATCTCACCGGATACAAAGAGGAAATCTCCAAGCGCGGCTTCTATCTTCCGTCCATCCTGCTCAACGACCAGCGGACCTTCCATGCTTCGCAACATGAGCACCTTGTCCGAACCCGGCATTCCAATCCCCCGCACCCGTAACGGCGAGGGCGGGAAGAAACACGTCATGACGTTCAGATCGGCGAGGCCACATGTCACGCCACGCACGGCGGAGAGGACACCCAGCCCTGTTTCGATCGCGACCTCCCCGATGACCGTTAAAAAATGGCCGGCGCACAACCGCTCGGCTTCCGCGTCGTCGTGACCCGACATGTCGAAGCTCACCGGGCTGATCCCGCTGGGGTTGGTCGACCTGTGATATAACTGCAACATTTTCAATTCGGATCGTCGGAGTTCGTTTTCAGCAGTGCCGGCTTCGCTTCACTCCAAGCGCGCCATCGCCCTGATCGATAACATGAGTAATTGAGACATATTTAATCGATCCGGGAAAAGGGAGCCAGCGATTTGTGGCCCTCAATGCCTTTGCGGCACCCGAGGGGCCAATTTGGAGTGCGACTATGCGGAATGAACTGATCGCGGGAACTTGCCTCGCACTGCTGCCACTTGCTTTCACGACCATGCCCGTGCAGGCGCAGAACACTGGAGATTCGGCACCCGCGATACAGCTGGAAACAGTGTTGGTGACGGCGAGCAGAACGGAGCAGCCGATCTCCAGCATTCCCGGGTCCGTCCAGGTCATCGAGGCTGATGAGCTGGCACAACAGCTCAAGCTGACGAGCGACCCGGCGACCCTGATTTCCAAGCTGGTTCCCGGTTTTTCGATCGCAAACCAGACGATTTCAGGTGCCTCGGAAAGCTTTCGCGGTCGCGGCGTGCTGATTCTCGTCGACGGCATTCCCCGCAACACCCCGTTGCGTGACGTTTCACGAACGCTTTCGCTTATCGATCTCGGCAAAGTCGAGCGCATTGAGGTGGTCAACGGGGCAAGCAGCCTTTACGGCTCCGGCGCGACCGGCGGCACCATCAATTTCATCACCAGGCGGGACGCGACCGAAAGACCAACCGTCACCGTCGAGACCAAGGTGAAGGCGTTCACTGCAAATCCCGGCAAGTCCCTGGCGCCGGAAGTTTCGGTTTCGGCGACGCAGAAGATCGGCAAATTCGACTACATGTTCTCGGCCAGCGGCCAGCGGACGCGCCGGACCTATGACGGAGACGGTCGCGAACTGCCGTCCGACGCCATGCTCGGCCAAGGCGGGGGCGATCGCACCGACTTCGGCAACCTCTATGCAAGACTGGGATATGAGGACGGGGCCCGTCGTTTCGAGGTCTCCGGCGAACTGGTCCGCATGGAACAGAATCCGGATTGGTTTTCCAATTTCCAGGCCACTCCAGCGGCGCCCGACTACACGGCGCCGTATACGGGCGAATCCGTGGAAGAGAATTCAAAATATTTCACCGCGCGCTATACCGACACCGCCTTCGCCTTGGGATCGCTCGAAGTGAAGTCGTTCTACAACGATATGGAGAAGCGCTTTCCCTTCACCCGCTTCGATCGCTTCGTGAACAATCAGGTCTACTATTCGGGCAACCCGCTCAACCCGCAGGCCAGCTTTGCCCAGACCACGCTCTTCAGCAAGCGCGCCGGCGTCACCGCTACGGTCGAGACCCCTCTCGACATGCTGCTGGAGGGGTCGACGCTGACCTGGGGCCTGGACTTCATCCACGACAAGACCTTCCAGAAACTCGAGAACGGCTGGGACGTCATCAGTCCGATGAAGCAGAACTCGGTCGCCGGCTTTGCCCAGTTGCAGGTCCCTGTGACCGACCGGCTGCGCCTGCAAGGTGGATTGCGCTACGAACGCTACTTCCTCGACATCGAGGATTTCAACCGCCCAGCCATCTTTTACATCAACCGGCCATATCCGGCGATCAACGTCATCGGCGGGTCCTTTGACTACGACAATCTGACTTTCAATGTCGGCGGCACATTCGATCTCACGCCCGATGTCCAGCTTTACGGTGGCTTCTCGCAGGGGTTCTCGCTGACCGACATCGGCAGCTTCACGCGGCGAGCCGGCGCCAACAGCAGTGCCGAACTGTGCGACGCCTACGGGGCGCTGGCATGTCCCGGCGCAGGCGCACCCGACTATACGGTCAGCTACGCTGACATCGCTCCCAGCCCTCAGGTCGTCAACAATTACGAGATCGGCATTCGCGGCGGCGATGTCGACTATGGCGGCTCGCTGTCGGCCTTTTTGTCCACCTCCGACCAAGGCGTGAACTACGACATCGCCTCCAACCGCGTGTCGCAGCAGAAGGAGGAAATCTGGGGCGTCGAAGTCACCGCATGGTGGAACCTGACCGGCAACCTCACCGTCGGTGGCCTCCTTGGCTATACCGAGGGGCGCTACGACAATGACGGCGATGGCAATATCGATGCGTGGCTGCCGAACAACAGGATAGCGACCCCGGTGCACGGCACGGTCTACGGGACCTATGTCTTCGACAACGGCCTCAATCTTCGCAGCGAGGTCCAGTTCTTCACCAGCCGGGACAAGATAACGACCGTACCCGAGATCAAGGGCGCGGCACTGGTAAATATCCTTGCGAGCCACAAGGTCGGCAAGGGCGATCTCAGTGTCGGCGTCGAGAACGTCTTCGACACCAACTACATGAATCCGACAGCTAGCGCCACGCGCAACAATGTCGTCAATGGTTTCGGCCGCATGGTATCGCTCGGCTACAAGGTCACCTTCTGAGATGGTTCGTTTCGAGATGCACAAGGACGGCATCGTCGACCTGCGCCTCTACCCTCCGCACGCGGCAACCGACGAGGCCGACTACCTCGAAGCGCTCGACCGGATCGGCAACCTCGATGGACCCTATGCCATCGTGGTGGATATTGCCGGCAGCACTCATCTCTCCCGAGAGGGGGAAGTCCGTCAGGCCGCATGGGCCAAGGCCACGCGGCAGCGCATCTCCAGCGCATGCCGGGCCTTGGCACTGGTGCGTGACAATCCCAACCCACGATCGCGGCAATCGTTCGAGCGGCTCTGGGCTATTCCGGTCCACGTCACCAGCGACAGAGAGGAAGCGCGGCAGTTCGCCGCCAAACATCTCGACAAGGCAGTTCGGCCATGAGCGGGCTCGCATCCGAGACCATCAGCCGGCCGGCAGAGCGGCGGGATTGGCAGCGTTTGCGGCTGTTCGCCGTGCTGGCGGGTCTCTACCTCGCCCAGGGTATTCCGGGTTATCTCCTGGTCGCCGCGGTGCCGCCGATCATGCGCGAGCTTGGCGTGTCGAGAACGGCCATCGGCATGCTTGCCGTCCTGATGATCCCGCTGACGGTGAAATTCCTCTGGGCACCGCTCGTCGATCGGATCAGGCCGATGGCGATCGGGCACCGCCGCGGATGGATTCTTCCCACGCAGATCGGGACTGTGATCGCCATAGCGGCACTCGCCCTTGTGGAACCGACCAATCTGAAAGCCATATTCGCAATAGGTTTCGCGATCGCGGTGCTGACCTCGACGCAGGACATTGCAACCGACGGCTATGCCACGCTCGCCCTGAGGCAAGAGGATCGCGCCGTTGGAAACGCAATCCAGGGCGGAGCGGTCGCACTCAGCGTCATCGTCGGCGGCACCGTTTCCCTGCTTCTCTATGGCTGGGTCGGCTGGCAGGCGATGGTGCTGACGATCGCGGCGGTCTCAGCCCTGCCATTGATTGCGATCGCCTTCATGCCGGAGGACACCGCTACAAAAAACGCCGAACCGCGGGCGAAACCTTCGATCTCCAGCTTTCTCAAGCGCCCGGAAGCCGTGACCGTCCTGATGATCGCACTGACCTACCGGGCGAGCGAAGGGCTGGTGAAATCCATGGAGGGATCCTATCTCGTCGACGTCGGATTGCCGCTGTCGGCGATCGGATATCTGAGCGGTATTTCTGCGGCGACGGCCGGCATTGCCGGATCCTTCATAGCGGCCATGCTTGTTCGACGTTCCGGCGCCGGCCGAACGCTGCTGCTGCTCGGCGCCTTGCGCACGATCTGCTTCCTGTTGTTTGCCCTGCATGCGGCCGGCGAAATCACGGGCATATGGACTCTTTTGGGAGCGGCGGGGTTTCAGACCTTGATCCGCTATATGGAGATTGTGGCGCTCTACAGCCTGTTCATGGCGGTGTCATCGAAAGATCAGCCTGGAACGGACTTCACCATTCTGTCCTGCGCCCAGATCATCATCTACCTGATCGGCTCGATGATGGCCGGTGCGATCGCCGACCGCATCGGCTATGGCGCACTTTTCACCCTCTCGACGCTCGTCTCCGGTCTGGCCGTCGTGCTGACTGTTCACCTTCTTTCGCGGCTCTCGAAGAAAAGCGCGGGAGCGGACTTCGCCTGAAATTCCAGCATGGAAGACATCGTGCGCCACGAGCTGGTCCGGGCCGATTGGTGGCAGCCAGGCAGACAGGCGGGCTCGATGTCTCCAGGACAGCCGAAGGCGCGGCGTCAACGAGAATTTCGTGGTCGAACATGGCCGCTGACCTGCACGCCGTCCTCGGCACGCAGGTACAGGAAGCCGGGGACGGACAGCAGCGGGATGACCGCGGTCAGCAGGAACACCTGGTGGAAGCGTTCCGCTGTCACGATGCGGGTTTCTCCTGCGACAAGGCCCAGCACCATGGCGGCGATCGAAACGCCCAGGGAAACGCTGAGTTGCTGCAGGACGCCGCCGAGACTGGTGGCGCGGCTGAGCTTGTCGTCCGGCAGGTCGGCATAGGACAGCGTGTTGGAGGTCATGAACTGCGCCGACCGGATGACCCCGAAGACAAAGACGTAAAGGCCGATCATCCAGTGCGGCGTATCGGCTTCGATCAAGGCGAAGCCCCCGACAGCGGCGGAGCCGACCACCGCGCTGCCGATGAGCACGACATTGAAGCCAAAGCGCCGCAACAGCGGCGACAGCAGCGGCCGAATGAGCAAGGCGCCGAAGCTGCCGACGAATGTCAGCGAGCCCGAGGTGACCGGGCTCATGCCAAAGCCGACCTGCAGCATCAGCGGCAACAGGAAAGGCACGCCGTTGAGGCCAACGCGGCACAGGCCGCCTGCGAGCGTACCGACCCAGAACGAGCGAAATCGAAACAGTGTCAGATCGACTGCCGGTGCAACGACGCGGCGCGCATAGCGCCCGAAGGCGAGCAGCAGCAGGATCGCCGCGGCCAACACCAACGCTGTCGCCGAAACGGAGATGATCGGCCTACCGATGCTTTCCAGTCCGAACTGCAGCAGCGCGACTCCGCATCCCACCATCAGGAACCCGGCGAAGTCGAAGCGCTGCACCGCCTCCTCGCGGAAATCGTCGACGAAGCGCAGCGCCGCCAGAATGCCGAGACAACCGAAAGGCACGTTGACATAGAATATCCAGCGCCACGATGCATAGGTGGTCAACAGGCCGCCGAGCAGCGGCCCGATCACAGGCCCCATGATGGCGGGCAAGGTCATGTAGGTCATGGCGGTGATCAACCCGCTGCGCGGAAAGCTGCGCAGCAGGATCAGCCGCCCGACCGGCGTCATCATGGCGCCGCCCAGCCCCTGCAGGGCGCGCATCGCCAAAAGCATGCCGAAACTGTTGGCCATGCCGCACAGCGCCGAGCCGAGGGTGAAGGTGAAAAGCGCGAGCGCGAACACTTTTCGTGCGCCGAACCTGTCGGCGAACCAGCCGCTGACGGGAATGAATACGGCCAGCGTCAGGATGTAGGTGGTGATCGCCAGGTTCAGCCTGACCGGCGTCGTGTCGAGGCTGCGCGCGATGGCAGGGATCGCGGTGGTGATGATGGTGGAATCGAGCTGCTCCATCAGAAAGGCGATGGCGACGATGATTGGAATAATCAGTCTCAGCCTCGGATCGCGCTCGGTGGCAAATTGAGGCTGTTCCAATGCTGTTGCCATTCCGTCATGCAGGCGGCTGCCCCATTCCAGATGGCGCGTCCGCGTTCAAAGGCAAGGTCGCCTTCCGTGCGGCAAGCCGGCCGAGGCCCCGATCGCACAGCCTGTCTTATGGTCCGACGGATAGGCAAGCGGTAGTCATTTCCTCCTTGATGGAAGTCAACAAATTTTGACTGCCCGCCCCTTCGAGAGGAGACCGGCAAGACAGCGCATTGAGCGTCCAAACTGCGGACGCCAGGGCATTTGCGTTTCAGTGAACGCCAGTTCCGATTTCGTGTCGCAACGTGTCAGGTAAGAGGCTGTCTAACAGCCGCCATGAGCGCTTGACGAAGCAGCGAGATTGAGCCACTTGTCGACTAGTATACAAGTGGTGAGGCCATGCTTGAAGTTCTCGTTCGCGCGCCGCAGTCGCTGGAAGTCCGGCAGGGCACGATACCCCAGCCCGGGGCAGGCGAAGTCGTCGTTCATGTCAGCCGTGCCGGCATCTGCGGCTCCGACATTCACATCCTGCATGGCTCCAATCCGTTCGCCGTCTATCCACGTATCATCGGCCATGAATTCGCCGGCAGCGTAACAGCGCTCGGACGCAATGTGACCGGCATTGCGACGGGAGACCGTGTGGTGGTCGATCCCGTGGTGTCGTGCGGCCACTGCTATCCCTGCCGGGTCGGCCGCTCCAATGTCTGCGCCAACCTCGAAGTGATGGGCGTTCACCGCGACGGCGGTTTTCGCGCCTTCGTCGCGGTGCCGGCGGCAAATGTCATACCGGTTCCAAGGGATATGCCGTTTGGGCTGGCGGCACTGGCCGAGCCGTTTTCCATCGCCGCCAATGTGCTCGATCGTACCGGTTGCGGACCCGAGGACACAGCGCTGATCTATGGCGCCGGCACGGTCGGCGTCACTGTCCTGCAGGTCGCCAAACTCAAGGGCGCACGGTGCATCGTTGCCGATATCGACGAAGCCCGCCTGGAGCGAGCGCTCCGCTTCGGTGCCGACAGGGTGATCCACTCTGTGCGCGATCCCGTGCCGGCCGCGGTGCGCGGTGAAAATGACGGTCTTGGCCCGACGCTGGTCATTGACGGCGCCGGCATTCCCGCACTTCTCGACGAGGCTTGCCGGCTGGCCAGCCCGGCGGGCCGCATCGGCCTGCTCGGCTTTTCGGACGCCCCATCCAACCTCAGCCAGCAGGAAGTGGTGCGCAAGGAACTGACCATCGTCGGCTCGCGCCTGAACCGCCGGCTGTTGCCGCGCGTCGTCGAATGGCTGGCCGACAAGCGGCTCGATCCGCAAGGCATGATCACGCAGGTGTTCGCGGCGGCCGATGCACGCGCAGCCTTCAACTTGATCGAGAAGGAACCGGAGCGAACGCTCAAGGTTCAGCTGGACTTCTCGTAAGCCGGAATTAGCCCTCGACCAGCGCGACGGCGCGCAGCGGTGATCCGCTACCGCCTTCGATCGCCAGCGGCAAGCTGATCAGGAAGCACCAAGGCGGCAAGT
Source organism: Mesorhizobium sp. SEMIA396 (assembly GCF_024518615.1). Lineage (NCBI taxonomy): Bacteria > Pseudomonadati > Pseudomonadota > Alphaproteobacteria > Hyphomicrobiales > Phyllobacteriaceae > Mesorhizobium > Mesorhizobium sp. SEMIA396. The sequence continues at coordinate 231,527 of NZ_JANIFC010000004.1, read as the reverse complement.
CACCAAGCCGTGCGAAATTCTCGCCGATCAGGATGCCTGCTGAAAGCAACGTATTGTGCGCCGGGAAATCCTCGCTGCCGAAACAATCGATCGACAGGCAGTCCGAGCCGACGATGCGCGCACCGCGCTCGACCAGCAATTCGCTTGCTTGCGGCGACAGTCCTGGCCAGTCGGCGAGAAACGCAGCCGGATCGTCCCAGAGCCGGTCCCAGCCGAAATGGAAGAACACGGCGTCGCCCTGCCGTATGCGGCCATGTTCGGCCTCGAAAGCAAAGATAGAATCCGGCTCGACCGCCTGCCGGGGCTGACAGCCACGCGCATCGATCGTCACCATGCGGCCGAAGAAACGCTCGACCGGAATGCCGGAGATGGCAGCACCGCCGCGGATGAAATGGACCGGCGCGTCGAAATGCGTGCCGGTGTGCTCGCTCATGGCCAACGCATGGTTGCAGGCGACGTCGCCGCGGTCATAGGATTCCACCATCTCCTGGCAGTAATGCGGGTGCGTCGGCCACACCGGCATGCCGGGCTTCATCGGATGCGTCAAATCGACGAAGGAAACCGCCTCTGTTTCGAACAGCTTGGCGAGCGTGTCAGTGGCGGATGTCATCTGACGCGAGGCCTCGGCACGAGAACGACGATCAGGATGATCAGCACGCCGGTCAAAAGGAAGCGCACGCCTGCCTGGATGCCAAAGGTGTTGAGCATGGTAGACATCAGGTTGAAGAACAACGCAGCCCCCCATATGCCTACCGCGTTGGCCTGCCCACCAGCGACGCTGGTGCCGCCAAGCACCACCACGGCGATCGATTCCATCAGATAGGCGTCACCCATGTTGAGTGCTGCCCCGCCGCTGAAGCCGGCAAGCAGGAAGCCGGCGAGCGCCGCCGCCGTGCCGCACAGCATATAGGCAATCAACCGCACCCGTGCGACGTTGATGCCGGCAAGCCGCGCCGCCGGTTCGCTCTGGCCGGTGGCCAGCACTTGCCGGCCCCAGACCGTGCGTTTGAGAGCGATCATGGCGGCCAGCGTCAGCAGCATCACCGCGATCGGCATGAATTGCACACCGCCAAGGCTCATCGAGGTGAACCGGGAAAGGCCTGCCGGCGGCTTCAGCGTCGCCTGGCCGCCGAGATTGAAGGCAAGCGACTGGAAGACGAAGCTCCAGGCGAGCGTCGCGATGATCGGCGGCAGCCTGAGCGCGACGATGGCAAGGAAGTTCGCGGCACCAGCGACAGCGCCGACGGCAAGTGCTGCAAGCAGGCCAGGCAGCAGCATGCCGTCGGACCCTTGCATCACCGTCATCGACACATAGGCGGCCAGCGTCAGCACGGATGGCACGGACAGGTCGATATTGCCCGGCCCGGAAGCGACCACGAACATCTGCCCGGTTCCCACCACCACGCTGAAGGCACCGAAGGCGAGCGCGCCCGACAACGTGGCGCCGGCACTGCCGATGCCCGAATAGGCTGTCGTCGCCAGCCACATTGCGAGCGCCACGATGAAGCCGTAGGTCCACGGCGCGAGGCTCAATCTCCGGGTCATCGCGTCCGCTCCGACAAAAGCACGCGCCCGGCCAGCACGAGAAACAGGATGACGCCCTGGGCGCCGATCTGCCACGTCGGCGGCACCTGCAGGAAAGACAAAAGCGAGCCCGCGAGCGACAGCGTCAGAGCGCCGACCACCGTGCCGACCGGCGAGACGACGCCGCCGGTAAAGGCGCCGCCGCCGAGGATCACCGCGCCGACGCCGAGCAGCGTATAGGCCGGCGCGACATTGGCGTCGCCCGATGTGGTGAGGCCGGTCAGCGTCAGCCCGGCCAGACAGGCGAGCAGGCCGGCGACCGCATAGACCGCGACCCGGATGCCGATAACGGACCAGCCGGCGCGCTCGACGGCGCGCGGATTGCCGCCTGCGCCGCGCAGCACCACGCCATAGGAGGAGCGTGAGATGACGAGATGGCCGGCGAGCGCCGCCAGTGCCGCCAGCCAGATCGACAGCGGCATCAAAGGCGGCTGCCAGCTCATGAAGGCGGCAAGCCATGCGGGTGCCGAGCCACCCGGTGCCGGCAACAGGATGACGGCGATGCCGAGCCAGATGAAGGACATGCCCAGCGTCACGATGATCGAGGGCAATTGCCGGGCATGAATAAGCAGGCCGAAACCGGCATAGGCGGCGATCAGGACGATGTAGCACAGCGCCGCGATTGCCGGCGCGTCCCCGAGATAGAGCGCCGTGACGCAGGTGATCAGCCCGACAAAGGCGCCGTTCGACAGGTCGATGTCGCCCAGCATGATCACCATCATCTGCGCCAGCGCGGCAAAGACCAGCGGCACCGAGAGCTTGAACAGCAGATGGAAGCCGAAATAGCTCATCGCCGCCGGGCGGATGCTGAAGATGATGGCCAGCATAACCAGCAGCGCGATAGCCGGCAGGCCGACCTGCATGGCATTGAGCAAGGCCGAACGCGGATTGGAAGGAGAACGGGCCGGAACTCGGGCAGCCGCGTCAGACATGGTCGCCTCCGAACGACGCCTGCAGGATACGGCCGGTCTCGATGGCCTCATCTTCCAGCCTGGTCACGGCGCGGCCCTCGCGGAAGACATAGATGCGCTCGCAATTGGTCAGCTCTTCGAGTTCGGTTGTGTACCAGACGAAGGCGCGTCCGTTCTCGGCCTCCGCGCGGATCAGCCGGTAGACCTCCTGCTTGGTGCCGACATCGACGCCGCGCATCGGATCGTCGAGGAAGATCACCTCGGCGTCCGACGCCAGCGCACGAGCGAACAGCACCTTCTGCTGGTTGCCGCCGGACAGCGACATGATCGGCGTGTCGATCGAAGGCGCCTTTACCTTGAGCCGCTCCGACCAGGTCTCGGCCAGCTTGCGAGCGGCGGCGCCTGAAATCATGCCGCCCCGCGTCAGCGCATTCAGGCTGCGGATGGTCAGATTGTCGGCGATAGACCACAGTGAGAACACGCCTTCAGAGCCGCGGTCGCCGGCAACATAGGCACCCGGCAAGGCCTCGCGCTGCCGGCGCGCGGCATAGAACATCGCGCGCAGCCGCTCGCGCTGGCCGTGGCCGTCGAGCCCGGCGAAACCGATGATCTCGCCCTTGCCGACTTCGATGGTCAGATCAGCGGTGTCGCGGCCGGCATGCCGGATAACCGGAGCTTGCACCGACGACGCCTTGCCTACGGAGCGATCGCGGGGCCGCTCGATGCTGCCCATCAATTCGACAAGCGCGGCGCGCGACAGGCCGGCGGTCGGCCGCTCGGCGACGACCTTGCCGTCGACCATGACGACGGTGCGGTCGCAGACGGCGAGGATCTCGTTCAGTCGATGGGTGATCAGGATGCAGGCGATACCACGTCCGGCGGCACGACGAATGTGGGTGAGCAGTTGCTCCGTCGCCTCATGGCCGAGCGCCGAGGTTGGCTCATCGAGAATGACGGCGCGCAATTTGATGCTGGTCTGCGTGAAGGCGCGAGCGATCTCGACCATCTGTCGCTCGCCGATCGGCAGGTCGGCGACCTTCCTGTCGAGGTCGATGCCGTGGCCAGGGAAGATCTCGTCCAGCACCGGACCGATTACCTGGCGCGCGCGCCGCCGCCAGCCCAACCCACGCAAGGACCTGTGCACGATGCGGGTGTTTTCCGCCGACGTCAAATTGGCGCAGAGCGACAGTTCCTGAAAGATACAGCGCAGACCGGCCTGCTGGGCACTGGCCGCACTCCAGGCACCGATCTCACGTCCGCCGACGCGAAAGCTGCCGCTGCTGCGCTCGATGGTGCCGGCCAGCACGTTCATCAGCGTCGACTTGCCGGCGCCGTTGTGACCGACCAGGCCAACGACCTCGCCGGGGTTCAGATGAAAATCCACGCCGCCCAAGGCATGCACGGCATCATAGCTCTTGCGGACATTGCCTACCTCGACAAGAGGGCTGTCAGCATCGCCTCTCTCTGCTGCGTCCTTTTTGGGCGACGTGGGATCGTTCATCATTCGGCCATGCTGCTCATTTCGGCGCGGGTACGCCGGGCAGAGGTTCTTTCTTTACGTTGGCGTCGATGATCTTGGCCACTAGCTCCTGCGGATATTCGGCATTGACAACGCCGCCTGCGGGAACCGTCTTCAGCCAGGCGTCGAGGTCAGGCTGATTGATCTGCAGGAGCGGCACCTCGACGAATTTCGGCACCTGCTTGCCGGCCAGGATCTGCTGCGCGACCCAGAACGCGACCTGCGAGACGCTGGGCGTGGCGCCCAGCGAGAAAGTTTCGTAGCCGCCGGCATCATGCTCCTGCTTCCACAGCGCCAATTCGTCCTGGCGGTTGCCCATGATGATGATCGGCAGCGGCCGGTTGGCGGCCTTGAATGCCTGCGCCGCGCCATAGCCGTCGCCGCCCTGCGTCAGCACCGCATCGACCTGAGGCAGCGACGGCAGGATGCCCGACACTTCCTTTTGTGCCACGGTCGCCGTCCACTGGCCATAGACCTCGCCGACAGCCTTGTAGCTGGCGTGCGCCTTCATCGCCTTCTCGACGCCCTCATGCAGGCGCTTGTCGAAACCGTCGCCGGCCATACCGCGGATCTCGAGGATGTTGGCCGGTTTGTCGCCGAGCTTGCTGGAGATGAAATCCAGTTCTGCCTTGGCATAGGAGTCAAGGTTGTAGTCGACGACATAGGCGCAAGGCTCGGTGACGCCGCTGGCGAAGGCAACGACCGTGATACCGGCATTGCAGGCATCCTTGATGGCGCCGTTGAGTGCGGTGTCGGAGCCGGCAAGGACGATGATCGCGTCGTAGCCCTGCAGGATCAGGTTCTCGATCTGGCTGGCCTGTTCGGTCACCGAATTGTTCGAGCTGACGACGGCTGTTGCGGCGATCTGCTTGTCGGCCACGGCCTTGGCGCCCATTTCCTCGAAGCTCTTGATCATCACCTGGCGGAAGGAATTGCCGGCGTAGGAATTGCTGAAGGCGATCTTCTTGGCCGAAGTGTCGCCCTTGGCGACGCCTTCATCGGCGCGCGCGTCCAGCGCTGCAAAGCTGGTGCAGCCGAGCATGGCTGCAATGAATAAGGCTGTGGTCCTGCTCATTGTTGTTCTCCTCCGGTTGAAAGTCATAGCGTCCTCCCGCCGATCCTTTCGAACGAAAAATCTCAGCCCAGCCCGAGATCAGGCACGGCATCGTTCAAATGGTCGGCGAAATTCGTGTTGGGCAGCAGCGGATACCAGCCCGGACGGCCGGGATCGCGGTCGTAGGCATAGCCGCCCAGCGAGCGATAGAGCTCGGCATAGGTGGCGAGTTTGTCACGATCGAGCTCGACACCGAGGCCCGGTGCCTCCGGCACCGCGATCGCACCATTCTCGTAGGGCATCTTGCCGCCGATGATGATGTCGTCGGCAAGGTGGTGATAATGCGCGTCGGCGGTGAAGACCAGGTTGGGCAGCACAGCGCCAAGATGCAGCATGGTGGCGAGCTGGATGCCGAGTTCGCCAGAGGAATGCACCGCAATACCGAGACCGAACGTGTCGCAGATCTGCGCGGCGCGCACGCAGGCGCGGATGCCGCCCCAGAAGGTGGTGTCGAGCAGGATCACGTCAACCGCAGGGTCGCGCACATTGGTGGCGAGCTGTTCGAAATCGATGACGATGGTGTTGGTGGCCAGCGGGATGGAGAGCTTCTCGCGCAAGCGGCGCATGCCGGCAAGGCCCCAGGTCGGATCCTCGAAATAGTCGTTCCTGAGATCGGAAATGGCTTGGCCGAAACGCAGCGCCTCTTCGACCGACAGGGCGGCGTTCGGATCGTAGCGCAGCGTGTCGGCAGGAAATTCGGCGGCGAGCGCCCTGAAACACTCCAGCTCATAGTCGGGGTGAAACACGCCGGCCTTGAGCTTGTGGGCGTGAAAACCATGTTCGGCCTTGAGCGCGCGGGCATGCTCGAGCAATTGATCGATGGTGCGGACCTCTCCCTTGCCGCTGCGGCGGTCGGCATAACGGAAGAACAGATAGGAGGCGAAGCCGATCCGGTCGCGCACGCGCCCGCCAAGCAATTGGTAGACCGGCACGCCGAGCTTCTTGCCGATAATGTCGAGACAGGCGAATTCCAGCGCTGCGTGGAGCTGCGTGCGATTGTTGTAGAGCGACGCCGTCGGATTGCAGATGGCATAGCGCATCCGGTTGAGATCGAAAGGGTCATGGCCGACCAGGTAGGATTTCAGCCCGGCGAAAGCGAGTTCGGCGCCGGCGCCGCCACCGCCCATCTCGCCGAGCCCAACAATGCCTTCGTCGGTTTCGACCTCGACCACGGTGCGGACAAAGCGTCCCCAATGCGTACCGTTGCTGTGCCGCAATGCTGCTTCCAGCGGAACGGTGATGGTGGTCGCCTTGATGTCCGTGATCTTCATGCCGGCTCCTCTCCCCCTAGCCTGCCGGCGTCATACACACTACCATGGTAGTATGTCAATACAGCGTCAATCCTGCTTGCCGCTTGAGTTGGGACGTGCGTGGTGTCATGACCGGAGCAGTGCAGCGCCATTCACAGCAACGGATTCGTCATGGGGACCAAGCTTTCGGGGGCGACCAGGTTTTCAGGCAATGCTGCCAGGCTGAAGAACGCCGGTCAGCGCGACCCCTCGCGGGTGCTGGAGCCGGTCAACAATCGCATGCCGATCTCGCCGCAGATCTACGAGCGCCTGCGCCGCGCCATCACGACGCTGGCGATGTTGCCGTCGGAGGCGCTCAGCGAACAGGACCTCGCCCAGCAGCTCGGTGTCAGCCGTACACCGGTGCGCGAGGCGCTGATCCGGCTTGCCGATGAAGGGCTGATCGACATCCTGCCGCAACGCGGCAGCTTCGTCGCGCCGATCCGCCTGAGTGACGTCGAGGAAGCGCAGTTCATTCGCGAGGCACTCGAAGTCTCCGTCGTGCAGAAGCTGGCCGGCCACGGTTCGAGCGCCTTCATCGCGGCAGGCAGGGTGAACCTTGCCCAGCAGGCCAAGGCAGTGGCCGAGGGCGACCGCGAGCTTTTTCTCGAGCTCGACGAGGGCTTCCATCGCAGCCTTTGCGAAGAGGCCGGCCTGCCCAAGAGCTGGCGGGTGATCCAGGTGGTCAAGCTGCAGATGGACCGTGTGCGCTATCTGAGCCTGCCAGAGCCCGGCCACCTCGAAACGCTGCTCGCTCAGCATGTGGCGATCTTCGAGGCCGTGGAGACCGGCGAGGCAAAGCAGGCAGGCGCGCGTATGGCGGCGCATTTGCGCGAAGTGCTTCGCACGGTTCAACGGCTCAACGTGGCCCGCCCGGACCTCTTTGGCCAATGATCCGTCGACCGCTCATTGTGCCATTGGGTGAAGAGCAGACGCCTCGGACGTGCTGCCACATTCTTAATGAGGGATTCCTGCGCGCCAAGGCCTGATGCGCGTATGCTACGGGCGCTTCGCTTGCCTGGCGTCAGCCGCCGAAGCGCGGTTCCGCAACGCCTTTGATGCCAAGGCCCGTGATGGCGAACAGGCTACCGCGCAAAACGCCGTCGCCGGGAAAACGGGGTAGCGGCGGCTTGGCCATCGAGGTGACGTAGAGGGTGTCGAGCTTCGGTCCGCCGAACATGACGCTGGTGATCTTCTTGACCGGCATGTCGATGATGCGATCGATGCTGCCATCGGGGGCGTAGCGGATCAGTCGGCCGTCATAGACCAGCGCATTCCACAGATAGCCCTCGGCATCGACGGTCGAGCCGTCCGCCGCACCGCCCCGGCTCGTGTCGACGCGCACGAAGGTACGCCTGTTGGTGGCGACACCGGTGGCGATGTCGTAGTCGTAGGCCCATATCTCGCCGGTCCAGGTGTCGGCGAAATAGAAGGTGCGGTCGTCGGGGCTCCAGCATGGACCGTTGGAACAGATGATGCCGGAATCGATCCGGGTGACGGAGAAATCCGGATCGAGCCGGTAGAGCCCGCCGGACGGCCCCTCTTCCATCGTGTCCATGGAGCCAGCGAAGAAGCGGCCGCGCCGGTCAACCTTGCCGTCGTTGAGCCGGTTCATCGGCTTGTCCGGCTCGGGATCGTGGATCAGCGTCACATCGCCGGAGGCGAAATCGAGCAGATGGAAACCGCGCTGCAGCGACACCACGGCGCCGCTACCGTCCTTGCGCAGCGCCATCGAGCCGATCTTCATCGGCACATCCCATGACCGGATCTCGCGTCCGTCGGCGGTCGCCCGAAACACGCGCCCGTCGAAGCTGTCGATCCAGTAGAGTCGTTCCTGTTCGACGTCCCACAGCGGTCCTTCGCCCAGCGTGGTCTTCACGTCCACCACGACTTCGATCTTCATGCCGTCCTCCTCCGTTTTTGCGTCTCGCGGCGATTGTTCGGGCCGCCTCAGAAAGCGACCTTGTCGCCGCCTTTCAATGACAGGATTTCGCGTGCCTCGTCGGGCGTCGCCACCTCCATGCCGAGCCCTTCGATGATCTTGCGGGCCAGCAAGACCTGCTCGGCGTTCGATTTGGCAAGCTTGCCCTTGCCTGCCCACAGACTGTCCTCCAGCCCGACTCGGATGTTGCCGCCAAGCGCTGCCGATTGCGCGGCTATGCGCAGCTGGCTGGCGCCAGCGCCGAGAACCGACCAGCGGAACTGGTCGCCGAACAGCCGGTCGGCAGTGCGCTTCATATGGGCGACGTCTTCGGGATGGGTGCCGATGCCGCCGAGCAGTCCGAACACCGACTGCACGAAGAAAGGCGGCTTCACCAGCCCGCGGTCGGCGAAGTGCGAGAGGTTGTAGAGATGGGCGATGTCGTAGCACTCGAACTCGAAGCGCGTGCCGTTGTCGTAGCAGGTCGCCAGGATGTACTCGATGTCCTTGAACGAGTTGCGAAAGACGAGGTCGCGGGTCGCTTCCAGATGCGGCTTTTCCCAGTCGAATTTGAAGGTCTCGTATTTGTCGGCGAGGTGATAGAGCCCGAAATTGATCGAGCCCATATTGAGCGAGGCGACTTCCGGTTTGAACTGGGCGGCCGGGCGCACGCGCTCCTCGACCTTCATGTACGGGCTGCCACCGGTGGTGATGTTGATGGCGGCGTTGGTGCCTTGCTTGACGCGCGGCAGGAAGCGAGCGAAGGCCTCCGGCGTCTGGTCGGGCTTGCCGGTTTCCGGATCGCGCGCATGCAGATGCAGGATTGCGGCACCGGCTTCGGCAGCCGCGATCGCCTCCGAGGCGATCTGGTCTGGCGTGATCGGCAGATAAGGCGACATCGTCGGCGTGTGGATGGCACCTGTCACCGCGCAGGTGATGATGACCTTGCCCTTGGTCTGTGCAGGCCCCGGCTTGCGGCTGGTTTGCGTCATTCTCCGAACTCCTGATCCGATTTTCTCTTGTGGGCGGCGAGCGCCATGAGCCGGCGGTCACGCCACACCTGCCGGTCGCCCAGGCTTTGCTGTGGCAGTCGCTTGCGGCGATCAGCCTCGACCGTGTCGATGACCTTGCCGGCCCAGTCGACGCGTCGCTGCGTCTGGGGAAAGATGTTGGAATAGATGCCCTGATAACGCTCGACATAGTCGCGCACGCCGCCAGGCGCATTGAGATCGATGGTCTCGAATGGACCCATGAACGACCAGCGCAGCGCCAGCCCGTCGCGGATGCCGATGTCGACATCCTCGACACTGGCGTAGCCGTCGGCGACAAGCCGGAAAGCCTCCTCCAGCAATGCGCCTTGCAGGCGGTTCATGATGAAGCCGTCGAGTTCGCGGTTCATCACCAGGGGCGCATGACCGGCGTCGATGAGGAAGGCGCGGGTTGTCTCGACCGTCTCGGCGGACGTCCATGGCGCCGGCACGATTTCGGCCGCCGGAATGAGATAGGGCGGGTTGATCGGATGCACGACCAGGCAGCGCTGCCGCCCTTGCAGATGGTCGGTGAATTTCGACGGCAACAGCGCCGAGGTGGAACTGGCGATGACTGTTTGCGGATCGGCAAGGCTGTCGATCAGCGAGAACACCTCCCGCTTCACCTCGAGGTTTTCAGGCGTGTTCTCCTGGATATGGACCGCACCAGCCAGCGCCTCTGCCAGCTCGGCGACAATGGTGATCCGGCCGAGCACGGCGTCGACCGCCTGTCCCCGCAACAGGTCGTTCCGGGCGAGATCACCGAGCACGCCGGCAATGTAGTCGCGGGCGCCACCCGTGGCAGTGGGCAACTGGTCCCACATCCGCACATCATGGCCGGCGCGGGCAAAGCTGATTGCCCAGGCCCGCCCGATGAACCCGCTTCCGACAATTGCGACATTGGCCATGGATAGGCTCCTCAAAGTGTTTCGACATTGCCGTCGACGCCGAGCGACTGGCCGGAAATGTTGATCCCCGCATCGGAGAGCAGGAAGGCGACCATCGACGCCACATCATAGGGGCTGGTCATGCGGCGCAGCGAGATGTTTTGGAGATAACGATCCGTCATCTCTTCGTGGCTGATGCCGACCTGCTTGGCGCGCGCCGAGATAACACCTTCGATGCGGGGCCCCTCGATGATGCCGGGCAGGATGGCGTTGACCCTGATGGCGTGCGGTCCGAGCTCCTTGGCGAGACTCTGCGTGAAACCGATGACACCGAACTTGGCCGCCGAATAGGGTGTGCGGAAGGCGTAGCCATGGCGGCCGGCGGCAGACGACATCGAGACGATCGAACCACCGCCCGCCGCCTTGATCAGCGGCACGGCGCGCCGAGCGCACAGGAACTGGCCGGTCAGGCAGATGTCGATGCAGCGCCGCCAGTCGGAAGGGTCGATCTCGTCGACACCGCCTGTCGGCCCGGCAATGCCGGCATTGTTGATCAACGCATCGAGCCCGCCGAGTTTTTTCTCGACCGCCTCGAACAGGCGGTCGACATCCTCGTCGCGCGAGACATCGGCCTTGACCGCAGCGACAAGGTCGATCTTGCCGGGAGCAGCGGCCAACGCCTCGTCGGAAACATCGCAGACGACGATGCGAGCGCCGAGGCGTGACAGCGTGTCGGCTATGGCAAACCCGATGCCGCCGGCGCCCGCCGTGACCAGCACGCGCTGGCCTTTCAGCCCGGTCAAAAATTCGTCCGCCGATGCCGGCGCCCTTGTGCTCATGGTCCTGTCCTTCTCATTGCAGCCGCCGTTCGCGCAGCGCCATGACGGCGCCCAGAACGACCAGTCCGTAAAGAATTGCCCTCGTGGCATAGGGAAGCGTGGTGCCGGCGAGCAGCATCTGCAGTGCGGTCAGCAACAACACGCCGCCGAGCATGCCGAGATAGTGGCCGCGTCCGCCGGTGATCAGCGCGCCGCCGACCACCACCACAGCGATCGACGGCAACAGGTAGTCGTCGCCCATGCCAAGGCTTGCCTGACCCGAAAAGCCGGTCAGCATGATGCCGACAACAGCCGCGCAGACGGCCGAAAGCATATAGACCAGGATCAGCGTGCGCTCGACGCCGATGCCCGACAAGCGCGCCGCGCGTAGCCCATTGCCGATGCCGTAGACGCGTCGTCCGAACGGGGTGCGGCCAAGCAGCAGTACCGCCGCGACGACAAAGACGACCATCAGCAGCACTATTGGAGTCAGCAGGCCGGCGAGCTTGGCCGTCATGACCCAGCGCAGCATCGGCGAGGAAAAACCGGCCGGCGTGCCCTGCGAATAGAGCAGCGCACAGCCTTGCAGGATGCCGTTGGTGGCGAGCGTCATGACGATCGGCGAGATGCCGAGATAGACGATGCCGAAACCATTGGCGAAGCCAATGGCGCAGGCCATCAACAGGACGACCGGCAAGGCGTAGACAAGGGCGGCGTCGGAGCCGTTGACCATGCCGGCCAGGATGATGCCGGAGATGCCGATCGTCCACGGCACGGAGAGGTCGAGGCCACCGGTCAGAATGACGGTTCCCTGCCCCAGCGCCAGGACGGCTAGGAAGGACGATAGCACCAGCAGCGAATTCCAGTACCCCGGATTGAGGATGGCGCGGCCGAGCCAGACCTGCGTGACGACCACGATGAGCAGCAGGCAGACATAGGCGGGCAGCGCATAACGCAGCGTTTCCGCGTTGCGCAGGTGGAAGGCAGGGCGCGGCGCCGCCGGACTGCGCTGGGCATGGGCTGGTTCGGCGGTCTTGAGACGCCGGTCCACGCGCTCGAGTTGCGAGGGCAGTATGCCGGCGCGCCAGGCGGCGAGCCGGGCACGCGCGGCGCGTAGCTGCACGGCAAGCACCGATGCATGCGAGATGGAGCCGGCAAGTGCTGCCAGCACCAGAATGGTGCCTTCGGCGATGGTCGCATAATAGGCCGAGACATTGAGCACCAGCAGGATGTTCACCACGATCATCAGGATGTAGGCGCCGAAGACCGAACCCACCGGGCCGCCCTGCCCGCCGCCGAGGCGCGTGCCGCCGACGACGACCGCCGCGAACATCGACAACAGCAGCGGATTGCCGACCAGCGGATCACCGCTGCCGGTCTGGGCGCTGATGAAGACGCCGGCAAGGCCATAGCAGCCGCCGGCGATGACATAGACGGCAAAGCGCACCAGCACGACATTGATGCCGACGGAAGCGGCCGACTCCGGATCGCTGCCGACCGCATAAAGTGCTGTGCCGAAGCGGGTTCCCTTCAGCCAGAACCAGGCGAGCAGGACGACGCCGATCACCACCAGCGGCATCGGCAGCCAGCCGGTGATCGCGTCGCCAAGATAGAAGGTACCGAGATCGGGCGACACGAAGCCGCCGGGCTTGTCCATCACCAGCAGCGTCACGCCTTGCAGGATGAACATGGTCGACAGCGTCACCACGATGGGCTGCATGCGCAGCACGGCGATGAAGAAGCCGTTGAAGGCGCCCACCGCCATGCCGACGCCGATGCCGACGGCGGTCCACAGGATGATGCTGGCGCCTGGCGCCATCGGGTCCATGCTCGATGCCAGCACGGCATTGACCAGCGATATCACCGCGCCGGCAGAGAGGTCGAAACCGCCCGACAGGATGACGATGGTCTGACCGATCGCGGCGAGCGCCGAGGTGGTGCCGCCGCTCGACAGGAACGACACGTCGAAATAGGTCAGCGGCCCGGCGTTGATCCAGTCGACAACGAAGAGCAGGATCGCCAGGACGATCGCGGCAATCAGCGCGCCACGATTGCGCACCAGCGCGCGGCGCAGACCGAAGCCGCCGGGAACAGGGGATGAGGCTGCTGCGCTGCTCATGCGGCTTCCCCGGCATGGCCAAGCGCCGGGCGCATGATGGCCGGTTCGGTGATGGCGTCGCCTTCGAGTTCGGCGGCGATGCGCCCGTCGTAGAGAACCAGGACCCGGTCGCATTGGTGGACGAGTTCGGGAATCTCGGTCGAGTGCAGCAGGATCGAACCGCCCGAAGCCACGTAGTTTCGCATCATCACATAAAGCTCGTGCTTGGTGCCGACGTCGATGCCTCGGGTGGGATCGAACAACAGAAGGATGCGGCTCTGCGCCACCAGCCATTTGGCGATGGCGATTTTTTGCTGGTTGCCCCCGGAAAACGCACCGGCCCGCGTCCAAAGCGCGCGGCGGTCGACCTCGACAGTGTCGAATGCCGCCTCGACGGAGCGGGTCTCAGCCTGCGCGTCGACAAGGCCTAGCCGTGTGAAGCGCGATATCACCGGCAGGGTGGCGTTCTGGCTGCCCGACAGCTTCAGGAACAGGCCTTCGGATTTGCGGTCTTCCGGCACCAGGCCGATGGCCATGTTGGGGCGCAAGGCATCGGCCGGCGAACCGAGCCAGACCTTGCGGCCGTCGACGAGGATGTGGCCGCGCTCGATCTCGGCCATGCCAAAGCAGGCCAGGAACAGGTCCTGCTGGCCCATGCCCTGCAACCCGGCGACGCCGAGGATTTCGCCCTTGCGCAGATCGAAGCCGGCGCCGTCGAGCTTGCGCCCGACCTTTAGGTCGCGCACGCCCAGAACCGGCGGCCCGAAAGCCTGGGCGCTGTCCGGCTTGGGCGGGAAGGTCTGCTCGATGCTGCGGCCGATGATCTTTTCGATGACGTCGCCATCCGAGACATCGGCAACCGGCGCGGTGACGATGTGGCGGCCGTTTCTCAGGATCGTCAGCGTGTCGCAAAAGGCGCGGACCTCGCGCATGCGGTGCGTGATGAAGACGATGGTGGTACCCGCCGCCTTCAGCCCGGCGATGATGTCGCCCAGCCAGTCAACATCGCGGCCGGCGAGCGTCGAGGTCGGTTCGTCGAGCAAAAGGATGCGCGGCTTGCGGTAGACGGCACGCGCGATCTCGATCTTCTGGCGCACCGAAAGCTCGAGCTCACTCACCTCGGCGTCGAGATCGACGGAAAAACCGAGATCCTCGATATGGCGGCGGACGGCCTTGCGGGCGGCACCGCGGCGGATCAGGCCGGAGATGCCGACCGGGGCGTAAGGCAGCATCATGTTGTCGAGGACGGAGAGGTCGCGCACCAAGGTCATCTCCTGGAATGCTGTCTGCATGCCCAGCGCATGTGCTGCGCGCGGCGCGCCGTAAGCGATCTCCTTGCCGAAGACACGGACATGGCCTTGGCTCGGCCGGACCAGTCCGGACAGCAGCTTCACCAGTGTCGACTTGCCCGCTCCGTTTTCACCGAGCAGGGCATGGACGCTGCCGGGCGCGATCGCAAACGACACGCCGTCCAGCGCAACGGTCGGTCCGAACGCCTTGCTGATGCCGTCGATCTCGATGGCGGGGAGCTCGGAATGTTCTGTCATTGTCCTCGATCGCCAGGCTTGGCATGGGCTGACGATGCACGGACAGAAAATGTCCGCGCATCGTCAAGATCGCCTTGGGAGGCTTATTCTTCCGGTTGTCCGACGAGGGCAGCCGCGAGGCCGACCTCGGGTGTCTGGTCCGAGAAGATCGAGGCAAACCAGCCCGGGTTGGAGACCAGCGACGGCTTGAAGGCGTTGCAGCCGGCCTTCATCTCCGCCCATGTGCCTTCGTCGCACAGCTTGATCGTCTCGTTGGTGACGACCGGCAGCGGCAGGATGGTGGTCTTAGGCACGTCCTTGCCTTCGATCGCCTCGACGGCAAGCTTCAGCGCCAGCGCACCCGAATAAGGCGGCGAGGCGTAGGAAATGCGTTGTGCGCCGGCCGGCGCGTAGGGCGCGGCCGCGCCTTCGACTTCGGTGCCCTCCGGCAGCATCTGGATGCGGCCGCCATTGGAACCTTCGCCGGCGCAAGGCAGGAGTTCGCTGGTCTTCTTGCCAGCCTCGAGCTGCATCGAGTTGGCGGTGAAGCAGCCGACCTGCATCCACAGCCCGTTGATGTCGTCCCAATTGCGGGTGGCCAGGATTTTCGAGAGCTCGGTGCGGGCGACCGCCTGGCTCCACATGCCGACAGCCTCGCCGACGATCTTGATATCAGGATATTTGGCGAAGACTTCCTTGGCGGCTTTTGTCCGCTGATCGTCGACGGATGTTCCCGGGACACCCGTGATGGCGATGATGTTGCCCTTGCCGTTGAGCTTCTTGACCAGCCATTCGGCGGTCACCCTGCCGGCTTCCAGCTGGTCGATGTGGACGTTGTAGGCACAAGGCTCGGTGATCTCGGCGTCGTAGGCAAAGACCTTCACGCCCTTGTCGCAGGCATTCTTGACGACCTGGTTGAGCGCGGTCGGGGAAATCGGATACACGACGATCGCCTCGGCGCCGCTTTGCACCATCGCGTTGATCTGCTGAATCTGGCGTTGCGCGTTGGGGCCAGCGACCTGGACCTGCAGGTCGACCTTGTCGGCCAGGCTCTTGTGGGCGGCCATGGCCTTGACCATGTTGGCCGCCTCCGCCTGCCAATCATTGCCGATGTAGCTCATGCTGAGAAAGATCTTGTGCTTCTCGGCTGCCTGCGCGGCGGACAGGCCGAAGGCGCATGCAGCCATCCCAGCCAGCAGCGCGAGCCGCCGGACTTTCGATCCGATACCCATGTGAAACTCCTCCCAAACAGAACGACCGAATGCCTCCCAAGGGCACAAAACGTAACCCTTGCCATTCGATGCCAGCGACCGTAACATCGTTTGATCAAATATCAATGATGAAATCGTTTATATCAAAACGGGCTATGTCGGCCGCTTGACGTGGCACCACGAACCTTGCATTCCCAGACAAGCAATAGTGTCGCCCTTGGGCGGGAAGGTTGACCGGAGATGGCTGGATCGGCGTTCAGGAAGCCTGGTGTCGAGATCATTCCACTGTCCAAGGAAACTCTGCAGGACCGGGTCTACAATCAGGTCACCGAACTGATCCTCGACGGCAGCATCGTACCGGGCGAGATGGTCACGGTTCAGAGCCTCGCCGACGCCTTTGGCGTCAGCCCGATGCCGGTCAGGGAAGCGCTGCGGCGCCTGACGGCAGCCAACGCGCTCACTGTGGTATCCGGACGCTCCATTGGTATTCCGGCGCTCAGCCGCGAGCGGCTCACCGATTTGCGCAATGTACGTTTTGAGATAGAGGCCATCGCCGCCGGCTGGGCCTCACAGAACCGGAGTGATGCGGATCTTGCGATTTTCGCGCGCGATCTGGACTCACTGGAACGCGCGAATGGCGCGGACGACGTAAAGGCCTATCTCAGGGCGAATTATACCTTCCACTTCGCAATCTACCGAGCAGCGGGATCCGAAACCCTGCTCAAGATCATCAAGGATCTATGGCTGCAGATCAGCCCCTATTTCAATATGCTGCATGGGTCCTACTCGACCGCGAACACATACCATCAACAGATGTTTGCGGCCCTGCGCGACCGGGACGAGCAGGCAGTTCAGGCGGCGGTTCGTGGCGATATCGATGCGGCTTTCGACATGCTGGTCGATCTTTTGAAGTAGCGCCCGGCCCGACCTCCGACCCCTATCACATGCCTCCTATTTCTGGGGATGGCAGAGCAGCGCTCATGCGCACTCAGCGGGCAAGCGCGGGCTTCTTCTGGTGATCTAGAGATCATATCCCGAGCGCGCCATCCATGATTCTCGTGCTACCGGCGGCAGCCGATGACGCGGCGAACGCATCGCATGGTCATTATCGCATTGCCAAAATCTGGTAGCGTGATTATACCAGTTGATCAGTTGACGACGCGCGATGCCGTCGCCGAAGAACAGGAGTGGTGACCAGATGACAACGATTGCGCTGTTCGGGGCTGGCGGGAAAATGGGCTACCGCCTGTCGACCAATTTTCGCGGGTCGCCCTACACGATACGCCATGTCGAGGTCAGCGATGCCGGCCGCGAACGGCTGAAGACCGGACTGGGTTTCGATACGGTCAGTGCCGACGAGGCGCTCAAGGACGCGGATGTGGTGATCCTGGCCGTTCCCGACACGCATATCGGCAAGGTAGCGGCCAGCATCGAGAGCAAGCTGGCGCCAGGCACGATGGTGGTGGTGCTCGACGCGGCGGCACCTTTCGCCGGCCATCTGCCGAAGCGGCCTGACCTCACCTATTTCGTCACTCACCCCTGCCATCCGCCGATCTTCAATGACGAGACCGACATGGCAGCCAAGAAGGACTATTTCGGCGGCGTGAAGGCCAAGCAGCACATGGTCAGCGCCCTGATGCAGGGCCCGGAAGAGGACTACGCCAAGGGCGAGGCGATCGCGAAGATCATATGGGCGCCGGTGATGCGTTCGCACCGCGTCAGCGTCGAACAGATGGCGCTGCTCGAGCCTGGCCTTTCGGAGACGGTGTGCGCCTCGTTGCTGGTGGTCATGAAAGAAGCCGTCGACGAGGTCGTGGCGCGCGGCGTCGACCAGCAGGCGGCACTCGACTTCCTGCTCGGCCATATGAACGTGCTCGGCGCCGTCATTTTCGGCGAGACCAAGGGCGTTTTCTCCGACGCATGCAACAAGGCGATCGAGTTCGGCAAGCCGGTGCTGATGCGTGACGACTGGAAGCGCGTGTTCGAACCGGAAGAGATCGCCGCCAGCATTCAGCGGATCACCTGAGAGAAGACAGGTGCTTGACGCAGCACCTCGAAGGCCCGGCATGCCATTGCCGATCCTCGGTTTTGGTAGCTCATCAGGTACATGTCACCTGAATTTGTGGTTGACTCATCATACCAGTTGGCTTAGCTGTTCATGGCTCGGATCGACAAGGTTTCGCAGGGAGCACGATGCCTGGGCAAGTGGAGGATGGCTGGGGAGCAACGATCCGTCCTGGGTAAGCCGGCAACGGTTTTCGACCCAAGCGATCCGCGGCCCGCGCTGCCTGACGAATTCGGATGCAGACAAAGCCATTGGCCGATCAAGGCAATTTTTCAAACGGGAGGACTTCATGAAACTCACACGCAGAATGACGCTTGCGGCTTTCGCCGGCATGCTGGCGCTTGGCACGGCAGTGCCCGCCTATGCGGCGGATCTCATCGCCATTATCACGCCCTCACACGACAATCCGTTCTTCAAGGCGGAAGCCGTCGGCGCGGAAGCCAAGGCCAAGGAACTCGGCTATGAGGCGCTGGTGCTGGTCCATGACGACGACGCCAACAAGCAGTCCGAGCTGATCGACACCGCGATCGGCCGCGGTGCCAAGGCGATCATCCTCGACAATGCAGGCGCGGACGCCACCGTCGCCGCCGTGCAGAAGGCCAAGGATGCGGGCATTCCGTCCTTCCTGATCGACCGCGAGATCAACGCCACCGGCGTGGCCGTGGCGCAGATCGTCTCCAACAACTACCAGGGCGCCCAGCTCGGCGCGCAGGAATTCGTCAAGCTGATGGGCGAGAAGGGCAATTTCGTCGAACTGGTCGGCAAGGAATCCGACACCAATGCCGGCATTCGTTCCAAGGGTTATCACGACGTCATCGATGACTATCCGGACCTGAAGATGGTTGCCCAGCAGTCGGCCAACTGGAGCCAGACGGAAGCCTATTCCAAGATGGAATCGATCCTGCAGGCCAACCCCGACATCAAGGGCGTGATCTCCGGCAACGATACGATGGCGATGGGCGCCTATGCGGCACTTGCCGCGGCGAACCGCAAGGACGTCATCGTCGTCGGCTTCGACGGATCGAACGACGTACGGGACTCCATCGCGTCGGGCGGTATCAAGGCAACCGTGCTGCAGCCGGCCTTCGCGCAGGCGCAGATGGCGGTCGAGCAGGCCAACGACTTCATCAAGAACAAGAAGTCGCCGGCCAAGGAAAAGCAGTTGATGGACTGCGTTCTGATCAATGGCGACAATGCCGCCAAGCTGGAGACCTTCGCGCTGACGAACTGAGCCAGCGTGATTTCAATAGCGAGGGGCGAACATCGGTTTTCGCCCCTCGCCGCCATTTTCCGTGGGCCGCCCACGATGCTGAACGACAGGCCGCCATGCTGAACACCAAGCCGAACTGGCCGACCCTTACCGTAATGGTCGGCATCAGCCTGACCGCCTGCAAGATCCTGCCTACGAAATCGGAAGCCGGAGACAACGCTCCCGCCTTCAATCCAGACAAGATGGTCGAAGAGACATGGGCGGCAAAGGTCGTGCCCTATCTCCAGCAGAAAGCCGGACCGTTTGCGCAGGTTCACACCCTGGCGACAACCGATCCATCGGCTGCCGGCGCCAAATACGGCAATCCGAACAAGCAGGCGAATTCGCCTTGGACTTTCGCGGTTCGCCTGGAAGGCAAGATCGTCACGGCCAACACGCAGTCGCGGGCAGCAACCGTCGACGTCGATATCGACGGCGACGGCAAAGCCGATGCACGAGTGCAGATCGGACCGGCGGTGCGCGGTACCGCGCTGCGCGACAGCCTGGACTTCATCCAGTTCAACGACTTCACCAACCAGATCGACTTCGCCCAGTTCGGCAAGGCGTTCAACGCTTATGCCGACAAGACGGTGCTCTCCAAGCTGCCACGCGATGCGCTGGAAGGCCGCAGCGCCAAGGTGCTCGGCGCCTATACGCTGGGGAGCGGCCAGGACCTGCCGCTGGTGACGCCGGCGGAGGCAGAGATCGGGCCGAAACCATGAGCGCGACAGCTGAGCGCGAAATCATCCTGAAGCTCGAGGACGTCTCCAAGGTCTATTCCGGCACCGTTGCGGTCAAGCGCGCCAATTTCGAGGTGCGCAAGGGCGCGGTCAACGTGCTGGTCGGTGAAAACGGCGCCGGCAAGTCGACGCTGATGAAGATCATCGCCGGTGTCGAACGGCCGACCGCCGGCCGCATCCTGCTGGAAGGTGAAGAGGTTTCCTTCTCCTCGTCCGCGGACGCGGTGAACCGCGGCATCGGCATGGTGTTCCAGGAGCTGAACCTGTTCGGCAATATGTGCGTCGCCGAGAATATTTTCGCCACCCGGGAGATCACCAACCGCTTCGGCAAGATCGACCGCGAGCAACAGGAAAACCGCGCTGCGGAATTTCTGGAACGCCTGCAAGCCGGCATACGGCCAGACATGCTGGTTGAGGATCTGCGCATCGGTCAGCAGCAGCTGGTCGAGATCGCCAAGGCGGTCTCGCTCGACGCGCGCATCCTGATCATGGACGAGCCGACCTCGGCGCTGAGCGCTGCGGAAGTCGAGATCCTGTTCAAGGTGATCGCCGACCTCAAGGCACGCGGCGTGGCGATCGTTTATATCTCGCACCGGCTCGAAGAGCTGATCCGCATCGGCGACTACATCACCGTGCTGCGTGACGGCCGCATCACCGGCCAGGAAGAGATGAAGAACGTCGACACGCAATGGATCGTTCGCCAGATGATCGGCTCCGACGCCAAGGACTTCGCCAAGGCCGACGGCCATCTTCCGGGAGAAGAGATTTTTCGTGCCGAGGAGATCTGCCTGCCCCGCGCCACCGGCGGACTTGCCGTCGACCATGTCTCGTTGTCGCTGCGTGCCGGCGAGATCCTCGGCATTTACGGCCTGATGGGCGCCGGGCGCAGCGAGCTGTTCGACTGCATCATGGGCCGTCACGGCCATTCGACGGGCGAGATCTTCATTGGCGGTATAAAGGTCAAGGAGCGCGATACGACGCGGCGCATCCGGCGTGGCCTGGCATTGATCCCCGAAGACCGTCAGCGCGAAGGGCTGGTCTCGATCCTCTCGGTCGCCAGCAATTTGACGCTGGCCAGCCTGTTGCGATTTGCCCGCCTGTTCCATATCCGTGGCGCCGACGAAAGGCAGGCGGTGACGCAGATGGTGCGGGAGCTGGCGATCAAGGTCGCCGACCCTGCGCAGGAGGTGTCGTCGCTGTCGGGCGGCAACCAGCAGAAAGTGGTGATCGGCAAGGCGCTGCTCACCGAACCCAAGGTGCTGCTGATGGACGAGCCCAGCCGAGGCATCGATGTCGGCGCCAAGGCCGACGTCTTCCGCACCATGCGCAAACTGTCCCGCGACGGTTTGGGGATTTTGTTCGCCACCTCCGACCTCGACGAGGTGATGGCGCTGTCCGACCGCATCGCGGTGATGAGCAACGGAAAACTGACCGGCATGTTCGATCGCGCCGAAGCGACGGAGGCGGCACTCGTGGCTGCATCCGCGCTTGGCCACGGACCGACCCCACGCACGGAGAGCACCGCCCATGACTGACATCCCAGCCAAAGCGGCCGCTCCCTCCACTTCCAGCGGCTCGGTGCTGCTGACCGTGATGAAGCTTCGGACGTTCATCGCGCTGATCGCCGTGCTGATCTTCTTCTCGATCGCGGCGCCGAATTTCCTATCGACCGCCAATCTGATCCTGATGTCGAAGCACGTGGCGCTGAACGCATTCCTGGCGATGGGCATGACCTTCGTCATCATCACTGGCGGCATCGACCTTTCGGTCGGCTCGATCGTCGGCCTGTGCGGTATGGTGGCCGGCTATCTCGTGCTCAACGGCATCGACCTGCAGATCGGCTACACCATCTATTTCAACGTCTTCGAGATCGCGCTGATCACACTGGCCGTCGGCATATTGATCGGCGCCGTCAACGGATTGCTGATCACCAGGCTGAACGTTGCACCGTTCATCGCCACGCTCGGCGTCCTCTACGTCGCGCGCGGCCTGGCGCTGCTGTCGTCGGATGGCCGCACCTTCCCCAACCTGGTCGGCAAACCGGAACTTGGCACCACCGGCTTCGGTTTCCTCGGTGCCGGCCGGCTGCTCGGCCTGCCGGTGGCGATCTGGATCCTGATCGTCGTTGCACTGGGAGCCGCCTATCTCGCCAAATACACGCCGCTTGGCCGCCACATCTTCGCCGTCGGCGGCAATGAACGGGCGTCGCGGATTTCAGGCGTCCGTGTCAACATGGTGAAGATGTTCGTCTATATGTTCTCCGGTTTCTGCGCGGCGATCGTCGGCCTGATCATCTCGTCCGAGCTGATGGCCTCGCATCCGGCGACAGGCGAAAGTTTCGAGCTCAACGCCATTGCGGCGGCGGTGCTCGGCGGCACCTCGATGTCGGGCGGGCGCGGCACGATCGGCGGCACCATCGTCGGCGCCTTCGTCATCGGTATTCTTTCGGACGGATTGGTGATGATGGGTGTGAGTTCGTTCTGGCAAATGGTGATCAAGGGCCTCGTCATCATCGTTGCCGTCGTCGTCGACCAGGCGCAGCGCCGGCTGCAAAGTCGGGTGACGCTGATGCAGATGGCAAAGGCAGGCTGAGCATGGCGGAGTTGCGAGGAGCGCTGATCGGCTGCGGCTTCTTTGCCGTCAACCAGATGCATGCCTGGCGCGACATAGCGGGCGCCTCGATCGTCGCCATCTGCGACCGTGACCCGGAACGGTTGCGGATCGTCGGCGACCAATTCGGCATTGCGAAGCGCTATACCGATGCGGGGGAACTTTTTGCCGGCGAAAACCTCGACTTCGTCGATATCGCCACCAGCGCGCCCAGCCATCGTCCGCTTGTCGAAATGGCGGCACAGCACCGCGTGCCGGTGATCTGCCAAAAGCCGTTCGCGCCGACGCTCGCCGATGCCAAGGCGATGGTCGGGGCATGCGCGGAAGCCGGCGTGCCGCTGATGGTGCATGAGAATTTTCGCTGGCAGTCGCCGATCCAGGCGGTGCGCGCCGTGCTCGACAGCGGCGAGATCGGTATGCCCTTCTTCGGTCGCATCTCCTTCCGCTCCGCCTATGACGTGTTTTCCGGCCAGCCCTATCTGGCGACGGGAAGGCGCTTCATCATCGAGGATCTCGGCATCCACATCCTCGACATCGCCCGCTTCCTGCTCGGCGATGTGTCCACGATCACGACGCGGACGGTGCGCATCAACCCCGGCATATCGGGCGAGGACGTCGCGACGATGCTGATGGATCACAACAGCGGTGCTACCTCGGTGGTCGACTGCAGCTACGCGACGAAGCTCGCCACGGAGCCGTTTCCCGAGACGCTGATCGAGATCGACGGCAGCGACGGCACGATCCGGCTGGCGCAGGGATATCGGCTGACCGTCACCGGCAAGAGCGGCACGGCCGTCACCGACGTTTCGCCGCCGCTGCTGCCGTGGGCGTCGCGGCCTTGGCACAACATCCAGGAAAGCGTCGTCGCCATCCAGCAGCACTGGGTCGATTGCCTGGCAAAGGGCGTACAACCGGCGACCTCGGGTGCGGACAATCTCAAGACGTTCGCGCTGGTCGAGGCCGCCTATGCTGGGGCCGCGAGCCGGCAACCGGTGCAACTCGACGCCTCGCTGAAATGACCGCCGACGCCTTCCTGCTCTACGGCACGCGTACGGTCGAGGTCGAGCCGGTCAGGCTCAGCGCGGGCGCGCTCAGCGCGGACTTCGTCAATGGCAATCTGCGCACCATTCAGCATGGCGGCACCGAAGTGCTACGCGCCGTCGCCTATATCGTGCGTGACCGCGACTGGGGCACCTATGAGCCAAATTTGACGGACCTGATCATCGACCAGGCTGCCGACGCTTTTTCGGTCAGCTATTCGGCAAGCTGCCTGGCCCCCGATGGAACCCGGCTCGGCTTCCGCGCCACCATCAAAGGCTCCGCCGATGGCCGTCTGGTCTTCGAGGTCAGCGCCCTTCCCGAGAGCGATTTCGAAACCAACCGCTGCGGCTTCTGCATCCTTCACCCGATCGCCGACCTCGCCGGCAGCCCGGTCAAGGTCGAGCATACGGACGGCAGCGTGGAGGCGACAAAGCTTCCCGAACTGATAGACCCCTGGCAGCCTTTCAAGGATATCCGCGCCATCACCCATCAGGTTCGGCCTGGCGTCACCGCCGAATGCCGGATGGAAAGCGATACTTTCGAAATGGAGGACCAGCGCAACTGGTCGGACGCCTCCTACAAGACCTATGTGCGACCGCTGGCGCTGCCCTGGCCCTATGTGCTGCCTGCCGGCCAAACCCTGCGCCAGACGATCAGCCTGCGCATCGCAGGTGAAGGCAAAGCGCCGGCTGCCGCCGTGGCCAGCGAACCGGTCCGCGTCGAACTCGGCGAAGCCGGGCCAACGCTGCCGGATGTCGGCGTGGTCATCTATCCCGAAGATGTCGAGACGGCACTGGCGAACCTCTCCACGCTGACGACACTCGGCCCACAACAGCTGCTGTTTCACTACGATCCGACGCGCGGCCACGGGCTCGACGCCTTGCGCGCTTTCGCCCGGCTCGCAAATGCCCACGCTGCCGCAACGACCCTCGAATGCGTCGTTGTGTGCGCCGGCGATCTTGACGCCGAGATGTCAGGTGTCGCCGACCTGGTGCGCCAGGCCGGGCTAAAACTCTCGGCCATTGCCGTGTCGCCTTCGGTCGACCGGCAGTCGACACCGCCGGGCAGCACGTGGCCGGACTGTCCGCCGCTCGAGGATGTTTACGCGGCCGCGCGGCGCGCCTTTCCGGATATCCGCCTCGGCGGCGGCATGTTCAGCTACTTCACCGAACTCAACCGCAAGCGCGTGCCGGCGGACCAGCTCGATTTCATCACCCATTGTACTTGCCCGATCGTGCATGCCGCCGACGATCTCAGCATCATGCAATCGCTGGAGGCGCTGCCTTTCATCACCCAATCGGCGCGGGCGATGATCTTCGGGGCAAAGCCCTATCGGATCGGCCCGTCGACGATTGCCATGCGCCAGAACCCCTATGGCAGCGCGACCAAACCCAATGCCGGGGGACAGCGCGTTGCCATGGCCGCCAGCGATCCTCGCCACACCGGTCAGTTCGCTGCTGCATGGACGATCGGATATGCCGCGCGCGTCGCGCCCGCTGGACTGGAACAGCTCACGCTCTCCAGCTTCACCGGACCGTTCGGCGTGCTGGCGTCATCCGGAGAACCCGTCGCGGAAGGATCGCGCCGGCCGATCTTCGGGGCCATCAAGGGGCTTTGCGAGCTGGCCGGCCTTGCGCATGTGTCGGCAAGGACGAGCGATGAAACCAAGGTGCTGGCGCTGGCCGGGCGCTCCGCCTCGGGCAAGACAATCGCGTGGCTGGCGAACCTGACGGCGGAAGACGTGCAGGTCGACATTTCAGCTTTTGACCGAGGCCAGGTCGTGATGACGCCTTACGCGATCACCCGGCTCGGCTGAAGTTACTTTTCGGAATTCATCACATAGAGCGCGCGCGAGCGTTCGAGATGCTTGATCATCGCCTTCTCGGCGCCATCGGCATCCTTCTTCTCGATGCGGCCGATGATCTCTTCGTGCTCGGTCAGCGTGAACTTTTCCTTGCCGGTCCAGATCAGCATTTCGGTGTGGTATTCCTTCAGCCAGCCCAGCATCGCCTCGCTGACGGCAACATAGATCGGGTTACCGGAGATCGCGGCGATCTGCGTATGGAATTTCATGTCGGCGGAGATGAAGGCTTCGGAATCGCCGCGAAAGCCGCGCTGTTCGGCAACGGTGGCCCTGAGCCGCAGCACATCCTCGGCGGTGGCCTTTTCGGCGGCTTCCCTGACCATGCCGCGCTCGAAGAAGATGCGCGCGGTCTTCAGGTGCTCCAGCGTGTCCTTCGACGACGACAGGATGATCTTGGCGGCGCCATCGACCTGCTTGATGATCGACTTGGCGGTCAGCTGCAGCACCTTGGCGCGCTCGCCATGCGAGATCGCGACCAGGCCCATATTGCTCAGCGCCTGCATCGCCTCGCGAATCGCCGGCCTGCCGACCTCGAAACGCTCCATCAGTTCGCGTTCCGAAGGCATGTCGTCGCCCGGCATCAATTCGCCGCTGGTAATGAGGCGTTTCAGCCGCAAGAAGACCTCATCGGAAAGCTTGCGCCGGACAATCGGTTCCGAACGGTTCATCGTCGCGAATCACTCCCTTGACCCGGCCCTATCTAACACTGCCGCCACAATTCCCGGAATTGCCGTCTGTCGATCCGACTGCCGGATATGGCTTGCAATACTTATGTACTCATTATACCAGATTTGAAACACCAGTGAACCTTTTTCGAACGCCTCGGCTTGAGACAGCGGACCATGATAACCCTCACCTACCGCATCGAAACGCCTGGAAGCATCGAAGCGCTGGCGGCCAAGATCGCCAGCGATCAGTCGACCGGCACCTTCGTCGCGCTGCCCGGCGAGACCGAGGAACTGAAAGCCCGGGTGGCGGCGCGCGTGCTGGCGATACGGCCTCTGGCCGATGCCGAGCGGCCGTCGCTTCCCGACAGCGGCAACGGGCCGTTCAGGCGCGCCGATATCGATATCGCCTTTCCATTCGATGCCATCGGCACCGACCTTTCGGCACTGATGACCATTGCCATCGGTGGCACCTATTCGATCAAGGGCCTCACCGGGATTCGCATCGTCGACATGAAATTGCCGGAGGAGTATCGCGGCGCGCATCCCGGCCCCCAGTTCGGTGTCGCCGGCAGCCGCCGGCTGACTGGTGTGATGGACCGTCCGATCATCGGCACGATCGTCAAGCCGGCGCTGGGCTTGCGGCCACATGAGACGGCCGCAATGGTGGCGGAACTGATCGCCGCCGGTGTCGACTTCATCAAGGACGACGAGAAGCTGATGAGCCCGGCCTATTCGCCCCTGTCGGAACGAGTGAAGGCGATCGTGCCGCTGATCCTCGACCACGAGCAGAAGACCGGCAAGAAGGTGATGTATGCCTTCGGCATCTCGCATGCCGACCCCGATGAGATGATGCGCAACCACGATATGGTGGCGAAGGCTGGCGGCAATTGCGCTGTCATCAACATCAATTCGATCGGCTTCGGTGGCATGGCGTTCCTGAGGAAGCGCTCCAGTCTGGTGCTGCATGCTCACCGCAACGGCTGGGACATCCTCACCCGGCACCCCGGGCTAGGCATGGACTTCAAGGTCTGGCAGCAATTCTGGCGACTGCTCGGCGTCGACCAGTTCCAGATCAACGGCATCGCCTCGAAATACTGGGAGCCGGACGACTCTTTCGTCGAATCGTTCAAGGCGGTGACGACACCGATCTTTTCACCCGAGGACTGCGCCTTGCCGGTGGCGGGCTCTGGCCAGTGGGGTGGCCAGGCTCCTGAGACATATGCGCGGACCGGACGGACCGTCGATCTTCTCTATCTCTGCGGCGGCGGCATCGTCAGCCATCCGGACGGGCCGGGCGCCGGTGTGCGCGCCGTGCAGCAGGCCTGGCAAGCGGCGGTCGACGGCATTCCGCTGGCGGACTTCGCCCTGAACCATCCCGAACTGGCGCGGTCGATCGAAAAATTCGGCGACGGCAAGGCAGCCTGAGACGATGCAGGACCTGCTTCTCAGCTATTACGGCGACGACCTGACCGGCTCGACCGATGTGATGGAGGCGCTCGAGCTCGGTGGTGTGCCGACCGTGCTGTTCATGCGCCAGCCGGACGATGCCTTGCTTTCACGATTTGCCCATTGCCGGGCGATCGGCCTCGCCGGCACCAGCCGCAGCGAGACACCGCGATGGATGGACACATACCTGCGCGATGCCTTTGCCTGGCTGAAGACACTGAATGCCGAGATTTGTCACTACAAGGTCTGCTCGACCTTCGATTCCAGCCCGACGATCGGCAGCATCGGCCGGGCCACCGAGATCGGCCGCTCGGTGTTCGCGCAAGCCAGCGTGCCGCTGCTGGTCGGCGCGCCGCAGCTCAAGCGCTACACCGCCTTCGGCCACCTGTTCGCCGCCTATCGCGACCAATATTTCCGCATCGACCGCCACCCGGTGATGAGCCGCCACCCGACGACGCCGATGGATGAGTCGGACCTGCTGATCCATCTGTCGCGGCAGACGGCGCTGAGCTCGGGGCTGGTCGACCTTGCGACGCTGCAGTCGGCGTCGCGGTCGGTGGCGTTCGATCGCATGATCGGAAACGGCACCGGCATCGTGCTTGTCGATGTCGACAATCTGGAAACCCAGGCCCTTGCCGGCAAGGAGCTGTGGCGCGTTCGCAAGCCCGGCGGTTCTTTTGTCGTCGGCTCGTCCGGGGTCGAGTATGCGTTGCTGGCCGAATGGGCGTCGAATGGCATTGTCGGCGCCGGACATGGCTTCACGCCACCGGGCGCAGCCGAGCGGATAGCCGTCGTGTCGGGCAGTTGCTCGCCGACCACGGAACGGCAGATCCGGCATGCCCTGACCGACGGTTTCGACGGCATCGAGGTCGACCCGGTCGAACTGGTTTCGGAGGCTTCGCAGCAGTCGATCACGCGCGCAACGGCAAGCGGCCGTGCCAGTCTGCAAGCCGGGCGCAGCGTCATCCTCTACACCGCGCTTGGTCCCACTGCCGACAGGGGCGCCGAAATCGACCGGCAGGAAGGCGCCCGCCACAGGCTTGGCCGCGGACTCGGAGAAATCCTTCGCAGCCTGACGATCGAACAGAGCCTGCGGCGCGTGGTCATTGCCGGCGGCGATACGTCGAGCCACGCGCTGGGCGAGATGGGTGTCGATGCCCTGACAATCCGCATGCCGCTGCCCGCTTCGCCGGGTTCGCCGCTCTGCGTTGCTCACGCGCGCGTCAAGGCGATCGACGGCTTGGAGGTCGCGCTCAAGGGCGGCCAGGTCGGAACCGATCGCTATTTCTCAGCCATCCGCGACGGCCTCGGCGGTTGAAACAACTAACGCCTACGTCCAGGTGATAGCCTGCGGGAACACCTCTGCGCACGAAATGCTCCTTGCCGGGTGGAAATCCCGGTAACACCCGGTATTATCTGCGAAAATGCCGAAATCGGGAGGATGCCGGGTGCAGACCAAGAAGATCATCAATGCCGGCAACCGCGCCGTCGACGAGATGCTGGAAGGCATCCTGGCAGCCCATCCCCGCCATCTCAAAAGCGTGGAGGGTAGCCCACGCTCCATCATCGCCTGCGACGGACCGCGCCAGGGCAAGGTGGGCCTCGTCATTGGCGGCGGCTCGGGCCACGAGCCGAGCTTTCTTGGCTTCGTCGGCAAGGGATTGGCCGATGCGGCGGCCATCGGCAATGTCTTCGCCTCGCCACCGCCGGACCCGATCCTCGAATGCGCAAAGGCAGTCAGCGGCGGCGCCGGCGTGCTGTTCATGTACGGCAACTATGCCGGCGACGTGATGAATTTCGACATGGCGGCCGAGATGGCCGCCATGGACGACATCGAGGTGCGCACGGTGCTGAGCACCGACGACGTCGCCTCGGCACCGCGCGACCAGCGGCACAAGAGGCGCGGCGTCGCCGGCAATTTCTTCATCTTTAAGGCGGCCGGTGCCGCCTGCGACCGGATGCTGTCCTTCGACGAATGCGAGCGCATCGCCGGCAAGGCCAACGACCACACCTTCACCATGGGCGTGGCGCTGTCGCCCTGTTCGCTGCCGCAGACCCGCCGGCCGAATTTCGAGATCGGGCCGGACGAGATGGAGATCGGCATGGGCATCCATGGCGAGCCGGGCATCGCGCGCGAAAAGTTGAAAACAGCCGACGAGATCACCGACGAGATGCTGGACAGGATCCTCGACGAGATGGCGCCTACGCGCGGCGACAAGGTCGCGGTGCTCGTCAATTCGCTGGGCTCAACGCCGCTGATGGAACTCTACATCATGAACCGGCGCGTGAAGCAGAGGCTCGATGAGATCGGTGTGTCCATACACGCAAGCTGGGTCGGCAATTACTGCACCTCGCTCGAAATGGCTGGTGCATCGATCACGCTGCACCAACTCGACGGCGAGTTGCAGACGATGCTGGATCACCCCTGCGACTGCGCCATGTTTCGCGCCGGCTAAACCCACTTCTGTGGCAAGGACTAAGACATGACGACAATCGACACCGCCCACCTTGTCGCGATGTTCGCGGCGATCGCAACCGCCATGTCCGCCGACCGGGACCGACTGTGCGCGCTTGACGGGGTTATCGGCGACGCCGACCACGGCATCGCGATGGAGCTTGGATTTTCCGCTGCACGCGATGCCGTCGCCGCACTGGATGCAGAGGCAACCGACCCGACCACCTTGCTGAACACCGCTGCCAAATCGTTCCTGAATGCCGTCGGCGCTTCCTCCGGGCCGCTCTATGCGACCGCGTTCATGCGGGGCGCGGCAGCCGTCAAGGGCAAGACGACGCTCGACGATTCGGACGTGGTCGCCCTGTTCCAGGCTATGGCCAAGGGCATTCAGGATCGCGGCAAGGCCGAGCCTGGCGAAAAGACGATGATCGATGCATGGGCGCCGGCTGCGCAGGCAGCGGGCGAAGCGCTGACCTCCGGCAAGGATCTGGCGGGCAGTCTCGAAGCTGCTGCACAAGCGGCAAACGCAGGCGCGGAGGCGACTAAGTCGATGGTCGCCACGAAAGGCCGGGCATCGCGCCTCGGCGAACGCTCGCTTGGCCACATGGACCCGGGCGCAGCGTCCGCCGTTACCGTGATCGAGGCGATGCGGGTCGCCTTGACCAGTTAACTCAGTAACGGGTTCCCCGCGTCTTTCAGCGCTTGGCGTCGAGCTTGTCGATGGCCTGCACGTTTGTGGCGGAGGGGCCATTCGGATCGAACTCCGAGGCCAACCATGCGTCGGCGATCGATTTCGCTAGTTCGGGACCGATGACGCGGGCGCCCATGGTGATGATCTGGGCGTTGTTGGACTTGGCGGCGCGCTCGGCGGAATAGGTGTCGTGGGTCAATGCGGCGCGAATGCCCGGGACCTTGTTGGCGGAGATGCTGACGCCGATGCCGGTGCCGCAAAACAGGATGGCCCGGTCGTAATTGCCGTCGAGAATTTCGTGGCCGACCGAGGCGGCGATATCGGCGTAGAATCCGGCCTGGCTTAGGTCGACGACCTGCAGTTCCGGCTTGGTGGCGAGATGCTTGGCGATGACGTCGAGCAGCGGCTTGCCGGCGCTGTCGGCTCCGAGTGCGATCTTCATGATGATGAGCTCCTTTGCTAGGTCTTTTGGCAGTCAGCGCGCGATGGCGGCCGACGCCTTTTTCAGAATGTCGATATAGCCTTCCGCTTGCCACGCCGAGCGGCCGATGAACAGGCCATCGATATGCGGCTGGCCGATGAGTTCGGCCGCGTTGCCTGGATTGACGCTGCCACCATAAAGCACAGGTGGAGCAATCGGCAGCCGGTCGGCGGCAACCTTCTTGATCAGCTGTTGCTGCCTGTCGGCATAGTCGGCGCTTGCGGGAATGCCCTTCTCGCCGATTGCCCAGACGGGCTCGTAGGCAAAGAGGATTTCCGCCTTCAGTTGATCGCCGCTCAGCTCTTGCAGCGCGCCGAGAACCTGTGCCGTCAGCACCGCCTCGGCGCGGCCTGATTCACGCTCAGCCAGCGTCTCGCCGACGCAGATCAGCGGCACGAAACCGTGCCTGACAGCGGCCGCCGTTTTTAGTCCCACAGTCGCATCGGCCTCGCCGAAATGCTCGCGGCGCTCGCTATGGCCGAGTTCGATCACATCCAGCCCGCAATCTTTCAACATCACCGGCGAGATCTCCCCCGTCCAGGCGCCAGCATCGGCCCAATGCATGTTCTGGGCACCGATCTTGACGCGGGTGTTGGCCAGCGCGGCCTTGACCTGGCGCGCTGCGGTGAACGGCGGAATGACGAAGGGCTGTATTGCCAGATCGAAATCGGGCACAAAGGCCGCCAGCGCATCGGCGAACTGCAACGCCTCCGACAGCGTCTTGTTCATCTTCCAGCTCGTGCCGACCCAATATGGGGCCATTCTTCTTCTCCTTCGA
Organism: Mesorhizobium sp. SEMIA396; assembly: GCF_024518615.1. Lineage (NCBI taxonomy): Bacteria > Pseudomonadati > Pseudomonadota > Alphaproteobacteria > Hyphomicrobiales > Phyllobacteriaceae > Mesorhizobium > Mesorhizobium sp. SEMIA396. Next base: position 199,533 of record NZ_JANIFC010000004.1, on the reverse strand, counting down.
TACTTTTGCGGCCGAAGCCGGCTTTCGGGCGACGTATTCGCTCAGGTCCGGGGCTTGAGACTGTCGCGACCGCTGTCGATATGAGGGGCCCAGAAATCCACCGACTCGCGGATCATCTCGATAACCTGATGGTCGACTGGTTCCCTCTCCCTGAAGGAAAGTTCAAGGCAAATTTCATTGTCGGTTCCACCGCCCTGCCGAACCGCGTCCAGCAGCTTCTGCGGCACTATGCGGCCGTCCTTGTTGTAGGCGGCCGTGAACGGCCAGTGCCCGCCCTTGTTCATGGAAGACTGCTTGATGTGGATGATCGGCGATTGCAATGGAAACGCTTTCGCCCAAGCATAGGGATCGGTATCGGCAGGATCGGCCGAGGTCACGTCGCCATGGTCGATATCCACCATCATCTTCATCGGTATGGGCAGCTTCGCCGCATCGATGGCGCCTTGCAGCGTGGCGCAGCTTTCGATCGTGTGGCCGAACTCGCGGCCGACCGACATCGGCTCCCAGAACAGGTATGTCAGACCCGCCGCCTTGGCGTGTTCGGCCACCTCGCGCCAGCACTCGAGGGCGATATCGAGAAGCGCTGCCCGCCGTTGCGGATGGTCAAAGTCCTTGTGGGTGAAGATGGCGAACTGCGTGCCCATGCCCGACGCACCGAGTTCCGCGGAAATATCGGCGAAGGTCTTGAACCAGTCGACATAATAGCGCCGCACATCCGCATCCGGGTGGCCGAAATGGTTGAGCCGGCCATAAGGCCCCGTCATGCCGGAGGTGATCTTGACACCGGTCCGCGCCAAGGCGCTGTTGAACCGGCGCAGGAATTTGGCAATCGTCGCCGCCGGCCAGCCCGGATTGACGAATTCATGCGTCAGCTGCACGTCGCGGATGCCGATGCCATAGGCGATCGCATCGATCAGATCGTCTGGATCGGCGAAACGATTGACCAGCGGATTGGTGTTGAGGGAAAGCGTGAAGGCCATCAGTCCGCCGTCGCCATGATGTTATCGAACCAGTCTTCGAATGCTTTCCGTTCGGCCGCATCGATATGCAGGCCATGTTTGGTGCGGCGTTCCAGTATATCGGCTGATGTGCCGGCCCATTCGGTCTCGGCCAGGAACCTTGCCTCCCGTTCATATAGATCGGGACCGAAGCGGCGGCCGAGATCGGCTTCGCGCTGTGCGCCAGCGAGCAATTGCCTGGCGCGGGTGCCATAGCTTCGCGCGTAATGCTTCACCAGCGACGGGCTGAGCCATGAAAACTCGGAATGCAGATCGCTCAGGAACTGCTCGAAGTCCGCATTGGGCAGGTCGCCTCCCGGCAAGGGAATTTTGGCCGTCCAGGCTTTCTTCATCATCGGAAAAAACGGCTGGATCTTTTCCAGCGCGTGTTCCGACAGCTTGCGGAAGGTGGTGATCTTGCCGCCGAATACCGAAAGCAGCGGCGCGTTGCCGTTGGAGGCGTCGAGTTCGAAAATATAGTCGCGCGTCACCGCGCTTGGATTGTCGGCATTGTCGTCATAGAGCGGACGCACGCCCGAGAAACTGTAGACCACGTCCTGTGGCGTCAGCTGCCGCTTGAAATAGCGATTGACCACCTTGATCAGATAGTCGACTTCGCTGGCCTCGGCGACCACTTCCTCGGGCCTGCCTTCGTAGGGAATGTCGGTGGTGCCAATCAGCGCCAGATCGTTCTCATACGGATTGACGAAGATCACCCGCTTGTCGTTGTTCTGAATGAGATAGGCTTGCCGCCCCTCCCAGAATTTGGGCACGACGATATGGCTGCCCTTCACCAGACGAACATTGCGGGTGGAATTCTGGCCGGCGACGCGGCTGACAATGTCGTTGACCCAGGGGCCTGCCGCGTTGACCAGCGCCCGCGCCCGGACCTTCGTCACCGAACCCGTGCGACCATCCTGCATGTCGATCGACCACAGTCCGTTTTCGCGACGGGCCGCGACACAGGCGGTGCGCGTGAGCACTCTGGCACCGCGCTGCCGGGCATCCAGAGCGTTGAGCAGCACCAGGCGCGCATCGTCGACCCAGCAGTCGGAATATTCGAAACCGCGCTTGAACTCGTCCTTGATTGGCGCACCTTCCGGCGCAGTCTTGAGGTTCAGTGTTCTTGTCCCCGGCAGGCGTTTACGGCCGCCAAGGTGGTCGTAGAGAAACAGCCCGAGCCGGACCAGCCATGCCGGCCTGTCTTGCGGGCTGTGCGGAAGAACGAAGCGCATCGGCCAGATGATGTGCGGCGCCGCCTCGAGCAGCACCTCGCGTTCGATCAGTGCTTCGCGAACCAGCCGGAATTCATAATATTCGAGGTAGCGCAGGCCGCCATGCACCAGCTTGCCGGAGCGCGAGCTCGTGCCTTGCGCGAGATCGTCCTTTTCGCACAGGATGACGGACAGCCCGCGACCTGCCGCATCACGCGCTATGCCGGCTCCATTGACGCCGCCGCCGATCACGAAGAGATCGACGACATCTGTTGTATTGCTCAAGATCCTGCTCCTGTGCGGTGCGCCATGCCCTTCCACACCGGCCGAAGCGCCTGACGCGCTGCAACGAAGGAAGGGAAGAGGGCATCGTAGGTTTGCGAAAGCGCCTCGTCATAGGCATCGCAGTCGCCGAGAAGCGGCGTCACCCATTCGGCGGCGCAGTCTTCCATCGAGCCATAGACGCCGAGGCCGACCGCGGCCATCATCGCGGCGCCTGCCGCGCCGGCTTCCTGGCGACTGCTGGTGCGCACCTGTGCCCTTGTCGCCGCTGCGATGATGCGGCGTAGGGACGGGCTGCGCGCGGCGCCGCCCGACAGGCGGATTTCGCCCGGCACGGCGCCCATCGCCTGGTAGCAATCGCGTGCGGCGAAGGCCAGTCCCTCGAGGACGCCGCGCGCCAGATCGCCAAAGCCATGCTTGACCGAAAGGCCGATGAATCCCGCGCGTGCGTCAGGATCGACGAACGGTCCTCTTTCACCGGCCAGCGATATATAAGGCTGGTAGATCAGCGAACCAGGCTCCGATGCTTCCACCCAAGCGTCGAGGGCCTTCAGCAACTCGTCATGAGAAGGCTTGCCGCCAGCCGTGGCGAGCACGTCGCGCGCTAGGCCAAGCACCCAATCTATGTTGAGCGTCGCCGCCATGTTGGACTGCAATTGGGCAAAGGCGCCTGGAATAGGCATGGCGATCGTGTAGCCGGAGCCATCGTCGTTCAGCACGACATCGTCGGGAGTGGCGGCAAAGCGTGTGTGTATGCCGGTCGAGCCGATGACCGTGCAGCCGACATTGCCCGAGGGATCATAGAGGCCGGCTCCGAGCGCCGTCATGACCATATCGACGTAACCCAGCACCACCGGCGTGCCTTCGAGCAGGCCGGTCTCTGCCGCCGCCGACCGCGACAGCGGATGATGGTCGGTGGTGCCTTCGAGCATGGGAGGCAACAGGCGGCGATGCGTCGTCAGATCCAGGATGTCGAGGGCTTCGTCGGAATAGCTGCGCGACCGAAAATCGCCGAAGGTGAAGGTTCCCTCGGAGGGATCCGTGGCGCGTTCGCCTGTCATCTTGAAGTAGAGCCAATCCTTGCAATGCAGGGCGGTCGCCGCCCGCTCCAGCATGTCGGAATAGTTTTTTTTCATGAAGGCAAGCTGGGCGCCTTGCTGGCAGGAATTGAGACCCGTGCCGGTCAACTCGAACCGCCTGCGATCCCGGGGATCGGCGCGCATCTCGTCCACCAAATGTCCAGCGCGGGCATCGAGCCACAGCCAGGCGCGCGAGACAGGCAAGCCCTCGCCATCGATCAGCCAGGTTCCGTCGCCCTGCCCGGTGATGGCCACCGCTGCGGTTCGTTGCGCGAGGTCGGGAACCTTGGCCGCGAGATCGCGAACGGTCCGCGCCATGTCGCGCCAGGTCTGGTCGAGGTCCTGCTCGGCGCCGCCGCCTTCCAGCGTGACGAAGCTGTTGGGCACCGACGTCATGGCGAGCTGCCGCCCGGACAGGTCGAAAGCGATCGATTTGATCACCGACGTTCCCGCGTCGATGCCGATCAGCAGGTCTTTCATGCCGCAAATTCCGGTTGGTTGCGAAGGCGGTTCACGAGGGCAGTCATTTCGTAGAAGAGGCAGGGAGTGTCCGCAAGGACACCCCCTGTACAGGTATTACTCAGACAGCACGAAGGGTGCGGTGTACTTGTCGACATTGTCCTTGGTGATGAGAAGGCAATCGAACAGCTGCTTCTCGGTCGCCGCACCGGTGGCACCTGTCTTGATGAACGAGTCCGCCTGCTGCACGGCCTTGGCCGAGAAGATGGCGACCGGCTGAAGCACGGTGTACTGCAGTTCGCCGGACTTGATCGCCGCAACCGCATCCGGGGAGCCGTCGAAGCCGCCGACCTTGATGCCGGCGAGCTTGCCGGCTTCCTTCAGCGCCGCAACCGCGCCAAGCGCCATCTCGTCATTGCCGCTGATCACGGCGATGATGTCGGGATTGGCCTGCAGCATGCTCTGCATCTTGTCGTGGCCCTGGGTACGATCCCAGTTGGCGACCTGCGAAGCAGCCTTTTCGAGATCCGGGTACTGGCTCAGCACAGTCGCGTAACCGTTCGAGCGCGTAGCGGCGTTGTTGTCAGACGGGGCGCCGAGCAGTTCGACATATTTGCCCTTTTCGCCGACGGCCTGCACCCACTGCTGGGCACCGAGAGCAGCGCCTTGCGCGTTGTTGGAAACGAGCTGACCCTTGGCGAGGCCTTCCTGATTGATCTCGGCATTGACGAGGAACACCGGGATGTTGGCTGCAATCGCCTTCTTCACCGCACCGACAGAGCCGTCAGCGTTGGCCGGATCGAGGATGATCGCCACCGACTTGTTGGTGATGGCGGTGTCGATCAAATTGCTTTCGGTATTGGTATCGCCCTTGTGGGCGCCGACATTGGCTGTATAGCCAAGCTTCTCGGCCTCGGCCTTGGCGACGTTGCCCTCAGTCAGCCAGTAGGGGTTGGCCGGATCGTTGACGATGATCGAGATCAGGCCCGCGGCTGACGCGGCGGCCGTGAACCCGACGACCATCGCGGCGGCGAGCAGACTTTTCAGCATGGTTTTCATGTACATTCCTCCAATGATTACGCGGTGTTGCTGCCAGTTCACCTGGCAATCTTCCCTTGGGCAGGATTGGCCGGTTCGGCCTTCCCCCGTTTCTGAGAAGTCGGTTGGCCACCTGTCGCGCTTGGGAGCTTGCTACGGCGGCGATACTGAACGGCATTGAGGAGCACGGCGAGCACGATGACCGCGCCCGTGAACACTGTCTGCCAGTAGGATGAGATGCCGATGATCACCAGACCGTCGGACAGGAAGCCGATGACGAAGGCCCCGAGCAGGGTTCCGCGGATGTTGCCACGGCCGCCGGTCAGTGCCGCGCCGCCGATGACGACGGCCGCGATGGCCGTCAATTCGTAGGTGGTGCCCGCGGTCGGTCCCGCCGACGTCAACTGCGATGACAGGATCAGGCCGGCAATAGCGGCGCAGATGCCTGACAGCACATAGACCGAAATCTGCACCGTCTTGACCGGAACGCCGGACAGTTCGGCCGCGCGCTCGTTGCCGCCCGAGGCGTAGAGCCAGCGCCCGAAGGCGGTGCGGTTCAACACGATGCTGCCGATCAGCGCGATGACCACGAGAACCACGACGCCCGTCGGCACGCCGAACAAGCGGTTGAAGCCAAGCGCATCGAAGCCGGTGTTTCCGAGCTCCGGCTTGCCGCCGAGATTGTTATAGGTCAGGCCGCTGGTCATCAGCAGCGCCAGGCCGCGCGCCATGTACATGACGCCGAGCGTGGCGACGAACGCCGGAACCTTGAAGCGCGCAATGAGCACGCCGTTGATCAGCCCGACGACCGCGCCCAGCATGCAGGCCAGCACCGCAACCACCCAGACCGGCGGATAGAGAACGACGCCCAGCCAGGTCAGCGTCACCCCTTGCATCAGGAATCCGGCAACGACGCCGGCCAAACCCAGCGTCGACCCCACCGACAGATCGATGCCGCCATTGAGGATGACGAGCAGCATGCCGATCGCGAGGATTCCGAAGATGGCGACATGCGAAGCCATGGTCAGGAAGTTCGCCACCGAGAGGTAGTAGGGCGACAGGATCGAGAAGACGACGATGATGACGATCAGGGCAAAGAAGGCCCGGCCCTCGAGCAGCAACTTGGCGAGATCGAAGCCTTCGCTCGCGCTTGGACTGGACTGTTTTCTGGCCTGGCTGACGTCGGTCATGGGTCTGGGCTCCGAAATTCTGGTGATCAGGCGACCACGGCTTCGCCGGAGGCGGCCATGATCTGCTCTTTGGTGGCGTTGGCGCCGAATTCAGCTGAAATCCTGCCACGCCGCATGACGACGATGCGGTGGGCAATGCTGAGGCATTCGTTGACCTCAGAGGTCGAGAAGACGACCGCAAGCCCTTGAGCGGCGCGTTCGCTCAACAAGCGGAAGACCTCGGCCTTGGCGCCAACATCGATGCCGCGGCTCGGCTCGTCGAGGAGGATGACCTTGGGCTTGGTCGTCAGCATCTTGCCGATGACGACCTTCTGCTGATTGCCACCCGACAGCGATCCGATCATGGCGTTGCCACCTGCGGTCTTGACAGTCACCTTGCGGATCGAGTCTTCGACCAGCTCTCGCTCCCTGGAACGGGACAGAAACAGCCCCTTGGCGAACGCCTCGATGCTGGCAAGCGAGAGATTGCGGCCGACGGTCATCGTTTGCACCAGCCCGTCGCGCTGGCGGTCCTCGGGGACCAGCACAAGCCCTCTGGAGATGCGCTGGGCAATGCTCAACCCCGAGACGTCCTCGCCTTCCAGAAGCGCGCGACCGCCCGCCATCGGCACTCGTCCGGCGACGGCCTCCAGCAATTCCGTGCGCCCGGCGCCCATTAGCCCATAGATGCAGACGATCTCGCCGGCCCTGACGTCCAGCGACAGGTGATCGACGACGGAATAGCCCGAGCCCGAAGTGTCAACGACGCTGACGTCCTCGATCGAAAGGGCGACCTCGCCGAACGCATGACCGGTCGGCGGCGAGCCGAGATCGAAATTCTCGCCGACCATGTTGCGCACGATCCACTCGAGGTCGATGTCCCTGGCTTCGGCCGTTGCCGTTATGGCGCCGTCGCGCAGGACAACGGCGTAGTCGGTGATCTGCAGCGCTTCTTCGAGGTGATGTGAAATGTAGACGATGGAGACGCCGCGGCTGGTCAGATCGCGGATCACCTTGAACAGCACCTCGACCTCGGTTGCACTGAGCGCGGAGGTCGGCTCGTCCATGATGAGGATGCGTGAATCGACCGACAGCGCCCGCGCGATCTCGACGATCTGCTGTTGACCCAGGCGCAGATCCTCGACGAGAGTCATCGGGTCGATGTCCTCTTCGAGATCGGCCATCAGCGCGCGCGCCTGGCGCGATTCTTCGGCGAAGTCGAGGCCGGTTCTGGTGCGCAGTTCGCGGCCCATGAAGATGTTGTCGCGAACGCTGAGGTTCGGCGCCAGGCTGAGTTCCTGGTGGATGATCGAGATGCCGCGATCGCGCGCGTCCGAGGATGAGGAGAAGCTGACGAGATTGCCGTCGAGCACGATGTCGCCGGATGTCGGCGTGACGACGCCGGACAGGATCTTCATCAGCGTCGACTTGCCGGCGCCGTTCTCGCCGAACAGCGTCGTGACCTTGCCGCGATGGATGTCGAAATTGACGCCCTTGAGCGCATGAACGCCGCCATACGACATGACGATGTTGCGCGCCGAAAGCACGGCGTCGCCGGTCGCGGGTCCGGTGTCTGCAGCCGCGCTCATTTGACCTCCAGCCTCACCGGAGTGACCAGCCAGCTCTTCGGGTTGACCAGCTTGAATGCGCCTACCACCGATACGGTCTTGCCGGTCAAGGTGCTGGTGTCGACCTTGGCCAGGACTTCCTTCTTCATCTCGTTGTTCAACGCCGAACCGGCGTCCTGGTATTCGATCTGGTTGGTGAACTGGCCGAATGTGATCTTGCCGGTGGCGTCGCGAAGCTCGGTGCCGTTGATCGCCGGTCCCGTTTGCACCCGGATCATCAGCGTGTCCGGCACGCCTTCGACGGCGACCTTGTAGATGCCGGATTTTCCTTCGCCGACGACACCGGTGAACTTGACCGAGATGACCGGTCCGACGCCCGCTGGCACGCCATATTCCTTTTCCGCCGTCGCCCTGTCCTTGGCGATAGCAGCAGCCACCGTCACCGCGTCGGCGGCGCGTGCCTCGACATCGGCCTGCACCTTGGGAAACTCCGACTTGCCGTAGTCAGCGGCGGAAAAGACGGCGCTGCGGACATCGCCGGCAGAGCCGATCCTGACCACCTTGGTGTCGAGCGCCATGGCGCCGAGCAGGACGACAACCGCGGCGCCGGCAAGTGCCCGACGCAGGGCGGGCGAAGCCGGCCTGGTCGATGCGGTGGCGGCTTTCGCGCTCATGACGCAACCGCCAGCAAGGCTGATCCGCGCTTGTCACGCATTTGACGATCCTCCGTTCACATGGCGCTTCGCGCCATTGGGTTTGTTCTGTTCGACAAGGGCACGAGCGGTGGACTCGTCGGTGATCAGGCCGCTCAGATAGCGGCTTTCGAGCACCGCTTTGATGGCACGCACTTTGATCTTGCCGCCGGCGACGGCGACGATCCGGCGGCCCTTCAACTGGTCCCGCGGAAGCGCGAGAATTCTGTCCGACAGCGCCGTTTCCACCGGGCGCCCCTTGTCGTCGAAGAAGTGGGCGAGCAGCTCGCCGACGCCGCCATCGCGTTTCACCTCATCGATTTCGGAATGTTCGATCATGCCGGTAGCGACCAACGAAGCTTCCCGCTCGGCGGTCCCTATGCCGACGAACATCAGGTCGGACCGGCTTGCGAGGTCGAAGACATCGCTAATGCCGCGCTGACCAAGCAGCACTTCACGGTCCTCGGCGGTGTTGGCGACGAAAGGCACCGGCATCACATAAGCCTGCGCGCCGGTCCGCTCGGCCAGCCGATGCATGACATCGTGCGGGTTGGCCGCGAATTTGCGCGTCACGCCGCCAAGCAGCGAGACGAAACGGATATGGGCAGCGGCGGTGCGCGTCAGATACTCGACGCTTGCGGCAAGGGTACGGCCATGGCCGACGCCGATCAGCATGTCCTCGCCGCGATCGATCTCTCGTTTCAGAAACTGAGCGCCGGCGATCCCAAGCGCCTTCAGCGGCAGCTCGTCCTGATCGAGATCAGGAACAACCTCGCAGTAGTCGAGCCCGTAAGCAGTGATCAGCTGCTGCTCGAGGTCGATGCATTCGCCGACATCGCCGTCGATGATCACCCTGACAAGGCCATCCTGGGTGGCCCGGGTGATGAGCCGATGCGCCTTGAGGCTGGTCAGGCCGAGCCGCTTGGCCACCTGGGCCTGCGTCAGACCCCCGGCATAGTGAAGCCAGGCCGCGCGGGTGGCGAGGCTGGACTCATGATCGCGGTTAGTGGCTCCGCCGGATTTCAAGACATCTCCTCCCTGAGATGATATTATTATCTTTGTGTGCAAAAATTTTCACATCCCTGCATCGCTGTCAATCCCTCGCCGGATTTGGCGCATGCACATATGGGGAATTCACAGGTCTCGCCCTTCCCGAAACGCCGGTCTGCCGGCATTTCGGCGGGCAACATCGACCTATTAGGAGGTGAGCATGTTACTCGATCATACGGCTATGTTAATTTAACGTCAATCTGTGTTATTTCGTGCCTGAGCCAGTAGAATTGCACAGCCATCGGCTATCTAATTTTTTTCTAACTAGCTGTTTCTCCATAATAATATCTGACATCGGCAAAATCCCAATCCACCTGTGAGTTGAGCGATTGGGGATGCGGCGCATCCTTAGGCAAACCGACCGGATTGCCTTGGGAAAGAGCATCGGCGACGGAATGATCAGCCCAGCCGCATCAGGTTCCGGTCCTCGAGTTCCAGGGCGGCGGCCTCGACTTCCTCTGCGAGGCGCCCGGCGCTCCAGCCCAGCGCCCGTCCGGCAATCGTCGCAATCTCCTGCAGATCCCGGCCCGTCAGTGACCCTGATATCGCCAGGGTGCTGCGGCGCATGACGATATCGGCCAGATGTTCGACGAACTCGGTGCGGACGATGTAGTCAATTTCCGATCGGCTGTAGCTTTCTGAATCCGGCAGTCGGCCCTCATCATCCGGCTCATGTGTGGCGATCTGCGTGGCTCTGGTGCCATATCGCGACAGCAGCGCCTCGAGACGCCGTTCTCCAGCGCCCGTCTCCGAGTGAGCCAGAGCCAGCCAACTTGCTCGCGCTGCAGCATCAGCCGGGAAATCCCTGCCGCCGCCGATCGGCATGGTCTGCGTCGTCACCTTGCGGCTGCGCTGCAGGCGGCCGAGCACGGTGTCGGCGACTTCCTCGGCGAAGCCGCGAAAGGTCGTCCACTTGCCGCCGATCAGCGAGATGACTGCGAAAGGTCTGTTCCGATCCGGCTCGGCGACGGGCGCCGAGTGGTCACGGCTGATCAAGCCGGGCACCGATGCATCCGAGGCCGGCAGCGGCCGGATGCCGCTATAGGCATAGACGATCTGGTCGCGCTCGAACGCCATCCCCGGCAGCAGCGTCCGTACGCTGTCGAGCAGGTACTCGACTTCGTCAGGTTCGCAGCGCACCGCGTCGGGGTTGTCGGCCTTGATGTCGGTGGAGCCGACCAGCGCCAGGCCGAGATAGTCGTAGACAAGGCAGATGCGGCCGTCATCGGCTTCGAAATACAGCATGCGTCCGGCCAGGCTTTTGACCAGCTCGTCGTGCTTCAACAGGATGTGCGAGCCCTTGGTGCCGCCGATCATCTTCGACGGCGCGCCTAGCGAATCGTTGACATCGTCGATCCATGGACCGGCGGCATTGACCACCAGCTTCGGCCGCACCGAAAAGGCCGCGCCGTTTTCCGGCTGGAAGGTCAGCACGCCATCGGCGGACTTCGCCAGCGCCGTGTAGTTCGCGCTGGCCGAGGCCTCGTTTGCCTGCAGCCCATCGAGGATCAGTTCGAGCACGAGCCTCTCGGGGTGGCTTATCTTGGCGTCGTAATAGGTGCCGGTGGCGACGATCGAGGGGGCGAGCGCCGGCATCTCACTGAGCGCCTGGCGCCGCCCGACCATGCGGTGACGCGGCATGACCTGGTTTCGCGAGCCATAGAAATCATAGATCATCAGGCCGATCTTGATCAGGACGGCGCCACGGCTGCGCGGCGCGCTGGTCGAGCCGAACAGCGTCCGCAGCGCCGCCAGCATGCCCTTGCTCCAGGAGAAGATCGGGATGACCGTTGGCAGCGGGCTGACATAGTGCGGCGCGTTTTTCAAAAGCAAATTGCGTTCGAGCGTCGACTGCGCCACCAGCCTGAACTCGCCGGTTTCGAGATATTTCAGACCGCCATGAATGAGCCGCGATGGCGCAGCACTCGTGCCGGAGCCGAAATCCGCCTTGTCGACGATCAGGCAGCTGACGCCTTGCGCGCACAGATCGCGAAACAGCCCTGCCCCGTTGATGCCGGCGCCAAGAATGACGACGTCGACCTCCCCGGCTCCGGCCATGGCGGCCAGACGCCCGGCTGGATTTTCCGTACGTATTGCTTCGCTCGAGCTCATGGCGCTTTCGTCTTGACGATGCGCAGCTTCACGCCGGCCCGTTCGAGGGCTTGCGCCCGCGCATCGCCCAGGCCTTCGGTCGCCAGCACGACATCGAAGCTGGTCAGATCATCGAAGACATGCAGCGCGATCCTATCGAACTTGGCATGGTCGATCAGAAGGATACGCTTGACCGATGCGGCCATCATCGCCTGCTTGACCCGCACGACATTGGGATCCTGGATGAAGGCGGTGGTTCCGGTGATGGCCGAAGCCGAACAGATCAGCACATTGGCGCGAAGCTGTGCCACCGCGTTCTCGCAGACGATGCCGATATAGGCGTTGTAGGTGTTGTGGTACTGGCCGCCGAGACAGATGAAGTCGAGTTCGTCGACATGGGTCAGCAGTGCAGCCGTCGCCACTGAGTTGGTGATGACGGTCAGCGGCTTGACGTCGAGCAGGAGCGTAGCGACCGCATTTGCCGTTGACGAATCGTCCAGCATCACCACCTGGCCAGCTTCGATATAATCGAGTGCTGTCCGCGCCAGAGCATCCTTTTCGGCACGGTTGACCGTCACCCGGTAGCGGAAGGCGCTTTCGTAGAGACCGGAAGGCTGAACCGTGACCGCACCGTGCAGCTTGCGCAACACGCCCTGCTGCGCCAGCCGGTCGATGTGCCGGTGGATGGTCATACGCGACACGCCGAAATGCTCGACCAGATCGTCGATGCGTACCTGGCCGAGCTTGATCACATAATCGGCGATCTCTTCGCGTCGTTCGTCGGCCTTGATCATGCGCTTCCCCCGGTGTCTGGCCGCGCCAGTTTCTCGATGTCAGGCCAATGCGGTTCGAGCGCACCGGCTATGCGGCCATAGAGGGAAAAGCGCTCGTTGAACACAGCACTCGAGGCCGGCACTGGCTCGTATTGGCGCGCGGTCATGCCGACTTGCCTGGCGCCTTCTTGCGGCGTCGCGAAGATGCCAACCGCCGCACCCGCGCAAAGCGCAGCGCCAAACGCCGCGGCCTCGTCGGTCGAGGTAACGATGACCGGGGCGTTCAACACATCGGCAAACATCTGGACGAAGGCCGGATTGCGCGAGCCGCCGCCGGTCAGGCGGATTTCGCTGATGGCAAAGCCGTCGCGCAAGGCTTCGACATGGGTACGATGATTGAAAGCAATGCCCTCCAGAACCGCCTTGAGCATATCGCCGCGATTGTGCCAGCCATGAAGGCCGACAAAGCTGCCGCTGGCGACATCGCCAAAGGGGGAGCCGAACAGATAGGGATGAAACAGGATGGTCGACCGCTTTTTAAGCGCCTCGTCGATCTCTGTTGCCAAAACCTCGTGGATCGAGCCACCACCGACCGATGCCCTCTCCTGTTCCGAGCGGCAGAACGTGTCGAGAAACCAATCGTAGTTCGCGGTCGAGGCCGGCGAGATCGCCATGTTGTTCCAGCGGCCGGCGTCGATGGCGTTGCGACAGAGCCAACGCGGGTCGACGCGCGGTTGCGAAGAGACCACTTCGTTGATGGAATAGGTCCCGGCGACAATGGCAAGCACACCCTCCTCATGGCCGCCCATGCCAAGTGCGGAGGCAGTTACGTCATGCAGGCCGCTCGCCACTGGTGTCCCCTTGGCAAGGCCGGTCATGTCGGCGGCCTCGGCGGTAACGTGGCCGGCGATCTCGGCCGAATGCGCCATCGGCGGCAGCGCGTCGAAAAGATCGTCCAGTTCGAAGATGCGCATCGCTTCCAGCGCGTAATCCTGCGTGCGGAAATCCGTGAATGAGGTGCTGGCCTCGGTACGGTCGGTGCCGATCGTGCCGGTCAGGCAAAAGCGCAGCCAGTCCTTGCAGGCCAGTATATGCCCGATGCGGCCATAGCGGTCGGGTTGGTTCTTCCTGATCCAGGCCAGCAGCGCCGACGGAGCCGAAACGTGCGGCGCCTGTCCGGTACGCGCCAACGCATTTTGGAAGACCCCATCCGCCGACCATTGTTCGACAATCTCGCCGGCGCGGCTGTCAAGCGACAGGATACCGGGGCCTAGCGGCCGGCGATCCTTGTCGAGCAAATAGAGACCATCGCCGTGTGCGGTCGCCGCCACCGCCTTGATATCGTTGGCGGCCCGGCCGCACAATGCGATCGCTTCGCGGATGGCATCGGCGGTGGCTTGCCATAGCCTTGCCATGTCGCGCTCCACCCAGCGCGCATGGGGCATCGACTGCGGGACGCGCCGGCGCGCCACCGACAACTGCGTGCCATCGGCATCGAAGATCACCGCCTTGGTGACCGTGAGACCGTTATCGATTCCGAGCAAACTGGGCATGGGCGCCGCCGCTTTCAGCAACTGGTGAAGGGCGCTGCAAGGCAAACCTGCAGGTTGGGATAGGGATGACAGGCATGACGACAATCAACGAGCAACGGTGATACAAAAGCGACGCATCCGACGCGGTAAAAAGACCATAGTAGCATGTTAAGTTAACGTCAATACGTGAGATATTTTGCGGATATGTCTGACGTCATCTGCGACGAAAATTGCCATCCCCTCGTACCGCATCCGATGCGGACGAAGTTCCGGCTAGTGCCCAACTGGCCGGATAGGCTTCAACCCCGCGCTGGGAGCCAGAGAGCACGGTACGATTGACGCCGAACGCGCTTCGACTGGCTTTGCGAGTTCCTGCGCAACGACCGGACAACCCGCACCGCTTCGGCGCCTTCAAAGAAAACGCGACGACTCAAGAAGCTCAGCCACCCCGTCCAGTTCCTTGTGCAGGCGATGCCAGCGACGGTCGAGATAAACAAGCGAATGCGCCTCCGGGGGGACCTCGTCCGGCTGTACCTCGCCGTCAAGGAGTTCGGCCGCGACCAGTGTCGCGCCCTCAATCGGCAGAACGCCGAGCCGACGGGCGCGGAACCAGGTCGAAACGCCGGTATAGCGCGGTTCGCCGGTGGGCAGCCGCGCCCAGGCGCCTCCCGGCGGGAAACGTTCCGCGCCGCTGGACGCGCAGAGCTGCGCCAGGTCGATATCAGTGAAGCGCAGCAGGTGGATCACCATGGTCTCGGCCCGCAGCAAGGGCTCGGACGAAGTCGATTTCATCGAGAGCGAGAAGGCGACGACCGGCGGCGCGGCACTTACCGAGATCAGCGAAGACACGGTCATCGCCACCGGCCTGTCGCCGGGATCGGCAGTGATGACCGCGACACCGGCCGGATGGTGGCGAAAGGCTTCGCGGAAGGCGTTGGTCATGGGGTGCGGGATGCTCATCGACATGTCTCTTCTGCAGCATGAAAAAGGGGCCGGACGGCGTCCGCTGTCCGGCCCTTGCAACTACTTCTTCTCGATCAGGTCGTAGAACTGCCAGGTTCGATCGCTCCACACGCCGCCGATGTCGCGGCCGGCCGAGGTGACGATCGACGGCGCGATGGTGAAGTGGTTGGCCGCTACCATCATCTCGCGGAAGGTGCGCTGGATCACACCGGCGCGGAGCGATGCGCCGCCGCCAGCGCGGTAGGCGAAGTTGCAGATATCGACGCCAACCTCGTGAATCTCGGATTTGGCCAGATGGACAAGGCTGATCTGCCGCGTCGACACGCTATTGCCGGCCTCGACCGTCGCCTCGATGTCGCGCCAGACTTCGAAGACGAAGGCGCGGGCAGCGCGATAGCGGGCTTCGGCGCGGCCATAATCGTGCCAGAACTTCTCGCTCTCGCCGATCAGTCCGGCGCGGCCGGATTTGGTGCGGGCGAACTTGGCGATCTCGTCCAGCATCCGCCGCCCGGTACCGAGCGCCCAGCCGGTATGACCGATGGCGGCGAGGCCCACGACACCGAGACTGAAGAACTCCTTTTGGCGCAGCGGCGGTGCGGTCAGGATCGGGAAGACGAGATCGTCGGCGATGAAGACATCCTCGGCCGCATAGTCGATGCTGCCGGTGCCGCCGAGGCCCAGAACGTCCCAATTGCCGAGCTGCTTGTGCTGCGAGATCGGCGCATGGGCGCACATGATAATCACATTGCCCTTGTCGTCCTTCGCGGGCTTGCCGGTGCCGTCATCGACGAAGGCGGCACTGTGGCTATAGGTGGCGTGGCTGAACCCGCTGCCATAGCTCCACTTGCCGTTCAGCCGGTAGCCGCCGTCGACCTTCTTCAGCATGCCAAGCGGCGCGCCCTGCCCCGAGAAACGGTTGTCGGTGCCCGGCGCGAAAAGCCGCTCGACCGCGCTGTCCGGCAGAAAGGCCGCCGACATCGCACCGATGCAGCAATGCACCATGGAAACCCAGCCAGCCGCTCCCGAATACCAGGTGATCGTCTCCAGCAGTTCGAGACCATGGGTGGGTCGCAACTGCGCGCCGCCGAGGCTCTCCGCGGCGAAGATATGCGACATGCGCAACGGCTTCAGCAGCTCGAACGTGGCCGAAGTCAGTTCGCCGCTCTCCTCGTCGGCGATGGCGTTGGCTTCCAGGGCCGGCCCGATCTCCGCGATCTTCGTCAGCAGGTCGCGATAGTCGGTGGTCGTCCCCCACGAGCCATGCTTGATGGGTTTGTTCATTGTCTTCTCCTCCTTTTTCAAATGCGGTCAGCCGGCGAGGAAGTCGCCGATCTTCCTGAGCGTTTCGGATTTTTCCTGCATGACGAAATGACCGGCATCCTCGACCAGGATCAGCCGTGCATCGGGCAGCGCCTCGACGAAGAGCGGCGCCTGGCTCGCCGGCAGCAGACGGTCCTTGGTGCCCCAGACGACCAGCGTCGGGTTGGTGATGCGCGCCAGGAAGCGCCGCAGGTTCGGATGGCCCATGCCGAATGGCATCAGTAGCCGGCCGAGCGTGTCGCCTTCGCGGACGCGGTCGGCGCCGAAGGCCTCGGCAAAGGCGGGGTCTGAGCCGTCCGGGAAATAGCGCAGCGCCACCGAGACGTCATGCGCCAGATAGGCCGGCAGCTCCTGCGGCGCGACCGCGCCCAGATCGGTGGCCGGATGCGCGGGGTCGTTGAGCCCTGCCGGCGCGATCAGCACCACCTTGTCGAAACGCTCCCGCGCAAGGCCGGCGAGCTCGGTCGCCATCCAGCCGCCCATGGAAAAGCCGATGAGATGAGGCTTCTCCGGCAGGTTCAGAACATCGAGCAGGTTCAGGTAGTGCAGAACCATGTCGGACATCGCAGCGACATGCGGCGCCGGGCCAGAAAAGCCGAAGCCCGGATGGCTCGGGCAGAGCACGCGGAAGCGGTCGGCGAGGCCCTCCGCGAAGTCGAAGCCTTCAAGCGTCGAGGCGCCGTGCAGGAACAGCACGGGCTTGCCTCTACCGATGGCCTTCACCACCGTTTCCGTGCCGCCGATATCGTATTCGAGGGTTTCGAATTGAACGGCCATTTTCACTCTCCTCAAACAGGTGCGGCCTCAAACAAGGTCCGGCTGGATCAGCACTTTGCATTGCGTGGTGCGGCGGCGAAGGCTCTCGAATATCTGCGGAACTGGCGAGAGGTCGATCCGGTCGGTGACCAGAGCTTGCGGTGCGAAAGGTCCGCCGCGCAGCGCATCGAGGGCGACGCCGAATTCGTTGTGCTGATGGAAGAAGACCGAGAACAGCAGGTTCACTTCCTTGGTCAGCGCAATGAACGGATCCCATTCGTCGCCGCCGATACACAAGCCGACGCCAACCACCGTGCCCTGCAGCCGCACCGCTTCGACCGCCGCGCCGATGAGGCCGCGCTTGCCGACGCATTCGAAGACAATGTCTGGCGCTCCGCCACAGAGATCGGCGAGGTTTTCGGTCAGCTTTTCGCCCGAAAGCGCGAAGCCGGTCGCGCCGAGAGCAAGCGCACGCTCGCGCTGATGGCCGTGGATGTCGGCCACCACGACACGCGACGCCCCCATCCGCCGCGCCCAGAAGGCGACGAGCAGTCCGATCGGCCCAGCGCCCAGGATGGCGACCCGATCCCCCGGCTTCATGCCCGAGCGGACGATGCAATGCAGAGCGACCGACAGTGGCTCGGCCAACGCACCATCCTCGAGCGCCACATCGCCGGGCAGGATATGACACTGGCGTGCGGCCACGGTCGCGTATTGCGCATAGCCGCCGCCGATCAGCTCCATCTCGCGACAGCGCGCCGGATCGCCGCGCTCGCAGGCTTCGCAGTGTCCGCAACCGCGCATCGGCGCGACGGCGACACGGTCACCGATCCGAAGGCCTGTTGCCTCCGATCCGACCGCGACGATGTCCCCAGAGAATTCATGGCCGAGCACGAAGCCTGCCTCGATGCCGAAAGGCACGGGGTCCTCGGTGATATGCAGATCGCTGCCGCAGATGCCGCAGGCGGCGACACGCAAGACGACCTCGCCCGGTGCCGGCGTCGGGTCCGGCACCGTGCCGATCCGCAGCGGGACGCCGACCCTATCGAAGATGGCGGCTTTCATGAATCCTCCTCGTCAGCGGTTCGGGTCGACGAGCTTGCGTCGGATCGGGAACCATGGTGCATCCCACCGTTTCGAGATCAGGCCCCAGATGCCCGTCCGGGCGTAGAGCGCGACCAGAAGCGTCATCAGGCCGAGGACAACGAAATAAGTCGCGCCGTATTCGCCGAACCAGCGGTCCGCGATGAAGAAAATCAGGGATCCGATCAGAACGCCCTCGATGGAGCCGATTCCGCCGACCATGACGATGAAGATCGCGACGTTGGCCCACATCGGATCGAAGGCCGAACCCGGGGTGATGCGGAGCTGCGCCATGAAATAGATCGCCCCGGCAAGACCGCAGCCGACCGCCGACGCGACGTAGATCAGGAAGCGCAGCTTGACGACATTCACGCCCTGGCTTGCGGCCGCGACCGGATTGTCGCGCATGGCGATCAGCGCAAGGCCGAAGCGCGAGCGAAGCAGCCAGTAGCTGCCGCCCAGCGTGACGAGCAGCATCCCCGCGCAGAGCAGCGACATGGCGACATTCCGCTCGAAGGCCGAATAGTCCTTCATCACGCGAAGCGACATGCCCGCGCCGGAATTGACGAGCGGCAGGTTCGAGGCGGTCAGCCGGAAGACCTCGGCCACCACCCATGTGCCGATCGAAAAATAGGGGCCATCCAGGCGATGCAGCAGCAGGTAGATCGGCACGGCCAGCGCGGCCGGCACCAGCAGCGAAAGGAAGACCGCCACAAACGGATTGATGCCGTAAGTCTGGGCCAACACGAAGAGCGCATAGCCGGCCGCTCCCATGAAGGCATGCTGACCCACCGAGACGAGGCCGGCATAGCCGGCGAGCAGGTTCCACATCTGAGCGACGGCGATGTAGCAGCACAGCACCAGAATCGACCGGATCGTGCCGGTCGAGGCCCACCATGGCATGGCGGCGACACCGATCAGCGCCAGCACAGCCAGCGTCATCGCGATGCGACCGGACCGGGTCTGGCGCTGGACCAGGACCTCAGGCACCTCGGTTGCCACATAGGGGATCGCACTCATGACAATGCCTTTCCGAACAGGCCCTGCGGGCGGGTCGCCAGCACGATCAGGAAGACGATATGTCCGGCGAGCACGCCGAAGCCCGGATCGATGCGGAAGCCGATGGCCTGCGAGATGCCGAGGACCATCGAGCCGGCGAAGGCGCCCCATACCGTCCCCATGCCGCCGATGATCACCGCTTCGAAGGCGTAGATCAGCTGGGCAGGTCCGTCGGCCGGCGCGACGGTCGACCGCAACGCCTGGAAGACGGCTGCAAAGCCGAGGATGCCGACCGCTGCCGCTGTCGCCATAGCATAGACGGCGCGCGGATTGATGCCGGTCATCGCCGCTGCCTCGACATCGGCCGACGCGGCGCGGAGCGCCCGGCCAAAGCGCGTGCGCTTCAGCGTCAGGTCGAGGCCTCCTGTCAACCCCGTGGCGACGGCCAGCACGATCAGCGGCAGGAGGCCGACATAGATACCGCCGATCTCGATGGATTGACTCTCTATTCCATGGCCGGGCAACGATCGGCTGTTCGCGGACCATATCTGCAGCATCAGGTTCTGCAGCGCGATCGAAAGTCCGAAGGTGGCGATCAGCGAGGGCAGCGGATCGCTGCCCACCACGCGGTTCAGCACGGCCTTCTGCAGCACCCAGCCCATCAGCACCGCGAGCGGCACCAGTAAGATCAGCACAGGCAGCGGTCCCAGACCCCAGGCCGTGGCTATCGAAATGCCTATCAGCGACAAAAGGATCACCAGATCGCCATGGCTGATGTTGACGATCCGCATGACGCCGAACATCAGCGCCATGCCGAGCGCATACTGGGCATACATGCCGCCCAGCAGGACTCCCTGCACCAAGGCGTCAAACCACTCCATGGCCTGCTCCAAAATAGGCTTTGCCGATCTGCTCACGCGTGATCTCGGCGGACCTGCCGGTCAGGGTCACGCGCCCCTCCAGCATGCAGTAGAGGCGGTCCGTAGCGGTTCGGGCGAGGCCGACATCCTGCTCGACCACGATCATCGCCGTTCCGGTGGCGCGGATTTCGGGCAAGGCGGCATAGATCTCGCGGATCACCTTCGGCGCAAGACCAAGGCTGATCTCGTCGCAGAGCAGCACGCGCGGCTGGCAGAGCAGCGCGCGGCCGATCGCCACCATCTGTTGCTGTCCGCCCGAGAGGCTCTGGACCTGCGTGCGGGCCTTCTCCTTTAGGATCGGGAACAGCAGGTGCAACCGCGGCAACGTCCATCCGCCCTTAGCGCCCATGCGCGCGGCCTGGTCGATGGCGACGCGCAGATTGTCCTCGACCGACATGCCGGTGAAGAGCCGACGGCCCTCCGGCACGATGGCGACACCCTTCTGGACCATGCGGTCGGTGGTGGTGCCGCCAACGGCCTCGCCGTGCAGCAGCACCATCTCGCGCGCAACCGGGAGCAAGCCCATGATCGAACGCAGGAGTGTGGATTTTCCTGCCCCGTTAGCGCCGATCAAGGCCACGGCCTCACCCTGGTGCAGCTCGATGTCGACGCCGTAGAGCGCCTGGAAATCGCCATAGCGGGCCAACAGGCCGTGGGTGGAAAGAACGGCCGTCATGCCTCGATCCCCATGTAGACGCGCTGGACCTCGGGCAGCGCAATCACTTCGGCTGGCACGCCTTCGGCGATCTTCTCGCCGAAGTTCAGCACCAACAGCCGGTCGGCCACCGCCAGCAGCGCGTGCAGCACATGCTCGATCCACACAATGGTGATGCCGCGGTCGCGTATGCGGCGCACCAGCGCCACCAGCGCCTTCGATTCATCGTCGGTCAGCCCGCCCGCGATCTCGTCCAACAGCAGCAGCTTCGGATCCGACGCCAGCGCGCGCGCCAGCTCCAGCCGCTTGCGATCGAGCAGAGTGAGCGCGCCGGCCGAGACATTGGCCTTGTCGGAGAGCTCGCAATCGCGCAGGACCTGGGCGCAGAAAGCATAGCTCTGCTTCTCGGACCGGCCGCCGCCGAAAGCGGCGGCGACCAGCAGGTTTTCGAAGGTGGTCATGCCGGAATAGGGACGCGGGATCTGATAGGTCCGCCCGATCCCCATCTGGCAGCGCCGGAAGGGCGGCTCGCCGCGAAGCGCGGTGTCGCCGAGCTGGATCTCGCCGCCGGACGTCTTCAAATCGCCGCTGATCATGTTGAACAGCGTCGTTTTGCCCGCCCCATTCGGGCCGAGGATGCCCAGCACCTCGCCCCGATGCACGTCGAAGCTCACCTCATGCAGGACGCGGACAGCGCCGAAGGACTTCGACACGCCGTGCGCTTTCAGCAGGATTTCCCTACCCATAACTCTGCCCGCGTTCCCGCTCATGTCACCAGGCGATCGGCTGGATAGCCTGCTGCGGCGCGAAGAGCTGATTGACAGTGTTGTCGACGATCTTCAGGTCATAAGGCCATTTCTCGCCCTTCACCCACTGGCCGCCGAAGATCGGCGTCTTGCAGATGTTCTTGTGGGGTGAGCCGTCGAACTTGATATGACCGACCAGCGTCTGCAGATCGGTAGCGACCAGAGCGTCACGATTGGCCGCACGGTCGAGCGGATTGGAAGAGCGCTTCAGTATGTCGAGGGCGACCTCGAGCAAGGCATGCGAATAGCCCAGCGGCTGCGTCCACTGGCGCTTCGTATCGGCTTCCCATTGGCTGGCGATGTCGCTGCTGACCTGGCCGGTCAGCGACGACTTGAACGGGAAGGCCGGGGTCCACCAGACCTCCGAGGACATGCCGTTGCCTAGAGGACCCATGGCCTCGACGCCACCCGGGAACAAGAGCGCCGCCGCCACCGTGACCGCCTTCGGCTTGAAGCCCTGCTGGTTGCACTGGGTGACGAAGGTCTTCAGATCGTCGGGATAGGTAATGCCGCCGATGATCTCGCAGCCCTGCTTCTTGAACTCGGCTATCTGTGCGGAAAAATCATTGGTGCGGGGCTGGAAATAGCCGGGCACCACGACCTCGTAGCCGGCCTTGCGGGTCGGCGCTGGCAAGCCATATTCGTCGTTGCCCCAGGTCTCGCCGTCGATGTTCTGGGGGAACAGCATCCCGACCTTCTTGTTGGTCTCCAGATGGTTCCAGAGCCCGACGAAGGTGTTCAACGCCTCGTCGAGGCCCCAGAAGAAATGATAGGTCCAGTCGAAGGTCTGCTTGCCGCCGCCGCGCGGCATGATCACCGCTTGCCAGGGAGCGCCCGAGGAAATGCAGGGCGTTTCATAAAGCTCGGCCTGCTCGGCCGCGGGCAGGATCGTGTCGGTGGTCGAGGCCGGCACGAGCAGATGCACCTCGTCGTTCAGGATCAGATTGCCGGCGATTTCCGATGCCTTGTTCGGATTGGACTGGCTGTCGCGGTCAAGAATCTCGATTTCGTAGGTATTGCCGTCGGCGCATTGCAGTTGGCCGCCGAGCAGGGCGCGGATCTTCTGCAAGGTGTAGCCATCCGTTTCACCAAACAGGGCGAGCGGTCCGGTCGTCGGGCTGAGATAGCCGAGCTTGATCTTTCCCGCCGTCGCGGCGCGCACATAGGCCGGCATGCCAAGCGTGCTGGCGGCAAGGCCGGCTCCAATCCCCTTCAGGACGCTTCGGCGGCTGGGCCGCAAGCCCGATTTCACCAGTCTGTTGTAGTAGCTCATCGTCGGTTCCTCCCTGGGTTAAGTTTCTCCGGCCCACGGGACCGGTCTCAGTTCAAAGCGGCTTCAGGTCATCCTCAGCAGTGAGCCGCCATCGATTACGATCAGCGAGCCCGTGACGTAAGACGCGGCCGGCGACGCCAGATAAAGCGCCAGGCCCTTGATCTCTTCCGGGTCGCCGATCCGACCGAGCAGCGACTGGGCCTCGAAGGCCTTGCGGTCCGCCGGATTGCGCAGCCGGCCGCCGGCGATGTTGGTGATGAACGGTCCGGGCAGGATGGCATTGATGCGGATGTTGTAGGCGCCAAGCTCCATCGCCATGTGGCGAACGAGATGGTTCACCGCGGCCTTGGCGGGCATGTAGGGCGTGCCCACGATGCTCTCGTTGATCAGCGATGCAATGGACGACGTGACGATGATCTGGCCGCCGCCATTCGGCTTCATGTGCCGGACGGCATGCTTGATCGTGGTGTAGACCGAGGTCAGGTTGATCTCCATCACCTTGTCCCAGTGCTCGTCGGGCAGGTTCTCGATGGCGCCCTCGGGGTTCCTTTCGCCCGTCGGGGTGTTGAAGCCCGGCCCGGCATCGATCCCGGCATTGGCGAACACGACATCGATCGAGCCCGCCTTCCCGGCGACCTTGTCGAAGGCTGCGGCCATGGCCGCGCGGTCGCCGACATTGACAACCTGGCCCCAGACATCGCCACCCACCGCCCTGATCGCGGCCACGGTCGTGTCAAGCCCGGCAGGGTTCAGGTCGAAGATACAGACCTTCGCCCCGTGCTCGGCCATGATCTCGGCATAGGCCTGCCCGATGCCGCTGGCGCCCCCGGTGACGATCACCGACTTGCCTCTGACATCGAACATCTTTTCAAGTGCGGCCATCAGTTTCCTCCCTTGTGCGACAGCACGAAATCGAACTCCACGTCGTAGAACGGGGCCGCAACCTCGACCCTGGCGGCAGCTTCGGCGTCCTCGATCTTGCGGAATTCGGCGAGCAGGCTCTTCTTCACGCCGAAGACGGCATCTGAATCGATGTACGGGTCGTCCGGGTCGAAGATGTGCGTGGTCAGCGCTTCGAAGCCCTCGGCCTCGACGATGTAGTGGAGATGCGCCGGACGATTGGGGTGACGCCCCAGGGCGCCCAGCAGCTTGCCGACCGGGCCATCATCCGGGATCGGGTAGTATTTGGGCTTCACGCCGCGGAACCAGTAGCGCCCGTCCGCGCCGGTGCGGAAGACGCCGCGCAGGTTGAAGTCGGGTTGGATGCCCTTCTGCTGCACGTCGTAGAAGCCCTCGTCATTGGCCTGCCAGACGTCGATCTTGGCGCCTGCGATCGGCTTGCCCTCGGTATCGAGGATGCGGCCATGCACGAACATGGGCTCGCCCTTCTGGTCGAGGCAGATGTTCGAGCCCATCGGCAGTTCGGGCGCATCGGCGACGTGGAAGGGTCCCAGCACCGTCGATTCCGAGGCGCCCGACGGCTTGCGGTTGTTGATCGCATCGACCAGCATCGAGACACCGAGAACATCCGACAGCAGGATGTATTCCTGCCGCCACTCGTTGCAGATCTGGCCTGTCCGCGTCAGGAACATGATCGCGCCGAACCATTCCTCCTGTGTCGGCTCGATCTCCTTCACCGCCTCGTGCAGCTTGCGGGTGATGACCTCCATCACCTCTTTGAGTCGCTCGTCCTTGGCGTTCCTGTTCCGCGCCACCACGACCTCGGCCGAGTTCGCTTCGGTGAAATAGCCGGATTCGTGTTCGTCGATCATGCGATCCTCCTCAGCGCGCCAGAACGGATTTGAAGACCCGGCGCAGTTCGGCCGCCGGATCGGCCGCCAGCGTTTCGGAACGCCAGGCAACATGATGGTCGGGACGAACGATCAGGCAGCCGTTGTCGCGGATCTCCCGCGCGCCGGCCCAGTCGCCGGTATGATCCTCGATCGCGCGACGCGGGCCGATCACATGGCTGCGGATCGGCAGACCGAGTTCCGCGCCCACCGTCTCCGCCGCTGCGACCCACGCCTCGCCGCCAATGCCGGTCAACAGCGTGAACTCGCCATGCCCGCAAAGATCGAGCGTCGAGACTTTCCTGCCGGAGCGCTCGAAGACCCAGACATGCGGCAAGCGCGCACCGGGCCACGTTGTCGGCGCATAATGCAGCTCGCGATCCTTCTCGAAAGGCGGCTCGCGCTGGCCGTCGGTCACCACCGCGCCGGAGGCATAGCGCTGGTTCATCTCGACGCCATGGGCGTCGAACTCGTACTTCTTGAAGGCGATGGCCTTGCGGAGCGCCTCGCGCTGCGCTTCGGCGACGGGCGTCGCATCGGCGCGAGCCTCCATGTTCCTGTGGATCTTGTCGTGATCCACGCCGCCGTCCATGCCGAGCGCCTCGAAGATCGGTCCGAATTCGGCGATGGACTGGTTCGCCCGTGTCACGATCTGGCGCGCGATCGGTGCGCGCTCGGCCGAGAAGCTGTCCAGAAGCCCGACCCCCGCCTGCCCCTTGACGACCTTGGCAAGCTTCCAGGCGAGGTTGAACCCGTCCTGGATCGATGTGTTCGAGCCGAGCCCGTTCGAGGGCGGATGCCGGTGCGCGGCATCGCCCATGATGAACACCCGCCCCTTCTGCATGTGCGTGGCGAAGCAGTTGTTCACGGTCCAGGTGTTGGCGCCCAGGAGCTCGATCTCGAGCGCGGGATCTCCGACCAGTTGACGCGCGACGCTGGTGGCCAGTTCCGGCGTCACTTCAGGCGGCGGCTGGTTGATGTCGTAGCCCCAGACGATCAGCCATTCGTCCCACGGCCGCACCATGCGCACGAGACCCATGCCGATGCCGCCGACGTCGGCGCCGGGCTGCATGACCCAGTAGAGGACGCTCGGCCGGTGGGCGACATATTTCGAGAGATCAGCCCTGAACAGGATGTTCATCGAGCCGCCAACGCCCATCTTGCCCTCGAGCGGCAGGCCCAGATGCTCGGCCACCAGCGAGTTGCCGCCGTCGGCGCCGACGAGGAACTTCGACCGCACGGTGAAATCCTTGCCCGACAGCCGATCGTGGCAGGTCGTGGTCACGCCGTCCGCATCCTGGACATGGCTGACATATTCCGTGCTCATGCGGGCCTGCGTGCCGCGGGCGCAGGCCGACTTGAACAGGATCGGCTCCATGAAGGTCTGCGGCAGATCGTTCATGAAGCAGGGAGACGACAGGAGATGTTCGGCCTTGGAGAGCGGATGGACGCCCCAGCTCTTCATGCGGCCGATCTCCTCGCCGGCCAGGCTTTCGCAGAACACGTTCTCGCCCATCAGCTCCTGCGGGGAGGCGTGCATCATGGCCTCGGCCTCTACCTCCGGCCCAAGGTCGCGCAGCACTTCCATCGTGCGCTGGTTGGTGATGTGGGCACGCGGCGTGTTCGACAACCAGCGATAGCGATTGACGATCATGTTGGCGACGCCGTAGCTGGACAGCAGCGCGGCGGTGGCCGAGCCGGCCGGGCCAGTGCCGACGATCAGCACGTCGGTTTCGATATCCGCCATCAAATTCCTCCCTCGATCTTCGGACCGGTCAGCCTGCGGCGAACCGGAAACAGGTGCAGGCCCTTGCGGGACGCGATCAGGCCCCACAGCCCCTTTGGTGCAAAAAGCATTACGACGACGGCGATGAGGCCGAGCGTCATCAAGTACCAGCTGCCGTAGTCGGCCAACGCCGAGCGCAGCGCAAAGAAGACCAGCACACCGAGGATCGGCCCCTCGATGGTGCCGATGCCGCCGATGACGACTATGAAGATGACGTTGGCGGTCCAGTCGGTGACGGCAAAGGCCGCTCCCGGCGAGATGCGGGCCGTCTGCAGAAAGATCAGCGCGCCGATCAGCCCGGTGGCGGCCGCGGCGATCAGAAAGACCGCCCATCTGAGCCGGCCGGTATCGACGCCGACCGATTGCGCCGCGTCGACATTGTCGCGCACCGCCGCCAGCGCCAGCCCGAGGCGATTGCGCAGCAGCCAATAGATGCCGCCGGTCACCGCCACGACCAGCGCCAAGGCCAGCCAGTAGGCCAGGACGTCGCGTGCCGCGGCCTCGCGGACGCCGAACAGCGCCCTGATCGCATCGGTGCCCAGGATGCTGCTCGTCGCCTCGCGCGGCAGCGAAGTGCCGGTGCCGCCGCCGAGCGCCTTCCACTGCGCGACCAGCAGGCGCGTCACTTCAGCGATTACCCAGGTGCCGATGGCGAAATAGGCGCCCTGCAAACGGAATGCGAAGAAGGCCGTCGGAACCGCCAGCACCAGCGCCGCAAGCCCCCCCAGTGGGATCGCCAGGACCGGATTCCAGCCAAGCAGGATCACGCCGGCGAACATCGCGTAGGCGCCGATGCCGACGAAGGCCTGCTGACCCACCGAGACCAGGCCGCCATAGCCCGCCAGAAGGTTCCATATCTGCGCCAGCGTCAGCATGGTGAGGATGAAGAACAGATCCTGTATGACGCCCCGCGAGGCCACGGCAGGCAGCGCGAGCGCGGCGACGATGACGATCGGCACCGTGATCGCGGTTACGGTTCCGGCGCGGGTGCGGGTTGTCAGTCGATACATGCCGCCCCTCAATCCACTGCGCGCGGAAAAAGCCCGCGCGGTTTGAGCAGCATCACGGCCAGGAAGGCGATGTGGCCGGCCAGGATCTGCCATTCCGGATTGAGCGCGGCACCAAACGTCTGCGCCACGCCGATGATGATCCCGCCCGCGAGCGTTCCCCATAGGCTGCCGAGGCCGCCGATGATCACCGCCTCGAAGGCATAGATCAGCCGCGCCGGCCCGATCGAAGGATCGAAGTTTGCCCGCATGCCGAGATAGAGGGCCGCCAGCGTCACCACGACCATGGCGATCCCGGTGGCGATCGCGAAAATCCGCTTCGGTTCTATCCCCATCAGCCCCGCCGTCACGGCGTCGTCCGAGGTGGCGCGGAAGGCACGGCCGAGCGCGGTGTGGTAAAAGAGCCCGTTCAGGGCAATGATCATCACGATCGCCGAGGCAAAGGTCATCAGCGGCATGATCCCCACCGTGACCAGCCCGAGATCGAGCGATGCCCCTTCCAACGCGCCCACCGGAATACGGCGGCTGTCGGCGGAGAAGGCCTCGAGCAGGCCGTTCTGCAGGGCGACCGACAGGCCGAAGGTGACCAAAAGCGGCGGCAGGATGTCCTTGCCCAGCACGCGGTTCAGCACGGCGGCCTGCAGCAGCCAGCCGAGCGCGAACATCGCCGGCATGGCGACCAGGGCAGCGATCCAGGGCGACAGGCCGAGCAGCGTGACGCCCATCAAAACCAGATAGGCGGCAAGGATGATGAGGTCGCCATGGGCGAGATTCACCAGCCGCATGATGCCGAAGACGAGGCTCAATCCCGCTGCAAATAGGGCATAGAGCCCGCCCAGCAGAATCCCCTGCACGAGGGTGTCCAGCCAGATCATCGCCGCGCCACCTCGATCAGGCCACAAGAGCGCTGCGCGAGCAGATGACGGAGCCTCGGTTTCCGGATCATGCCGCCACTCCGAAATAGGCAGAATGGATGTCTTCGCGCTTGACCTCGGCCGCCCTGGCGGCCAGCGTGACGCGGCCCTCCATCATGCAGTAGACACGGTCGGCGACCGCCAGCGCCTTGCCGATATCCTGCTCCACCAGCACGATCGCGGCGCCGCCTTCGCGGATCCTGGGAAGGGCTGCGTAGATGTCGCGGATGACGACGGGCGCGAGGCCGAGGCTGATCTCGTCGCAGAGCAGCAATTCGGGGTTCGACATCAGCGCCCGGCCGATCGCCACCATCTGCTGCTGGCCGCCCGAGAGCGCTGTGCCGGGGCTCTTGCGCCGCTCGCGCAGGATCGGAAAAAGATCATAGACCGCGTCGAGGTTCCACGGCCCCGGCACCTTGCGCGCCTGCCCGCCGACCAGCAGGTTTTCCTCGACAGTCAGCGAAGGGAACAGTCGGCGCCCCTCCGGCACCATGGCGATACCGCGCTTCATGATCTCGGCCGACGACAGCGCGCCGATCGACTCGCCTCTGTGCAGCACCATACCGGGCTCGTTGCCGATCACGCCCGTGATCGAGCGCATCAGCGTGGATTTTCCGGCGCCATTGGCGCCGATAATCGCCACGCATTCGCCCGCGGCCACGCTGATATCCACACCGAACAGCGCCCGGAACTGGCCGTAATTCGCGGTGAGGCCACGCGTTTCCAGCATCAGACCTCGAGCCCCAGATAGATTTCGCGAACCGCCTTCGAGGCCATGATCTCATCAGGCGCACCGATCCCGATCACACGCCCGAAATCCAGCACGAGAAGCCGCTCTACCACCGAATTCAGGGCGTGCAGCACATGCTCGATCCAGATGATTGTCGTGCCCCTGGCGTGGATCGCCTTGATCGTCGCGACCAGGGCCTTGCATTCGCCCTCCGTCAGACCGCCGGCGATCTCGTCCAGAAGCAGAAGCTCAGGGCCTGTCGCCAGGGCGCGGGCGAGTTCGAGGCGCTTGCGGTCGAGAAGGCTCAGCGAGCCGGCCACGAAATTGGCCTTCCTGAGAAGCTCCGTCTCCTCGAGGATACCAGCGCAATCGTCGACCATCTCGGCCTCGCGTCCGCCGCGGCCGAAAGCGGCAGCGGTCAAGAGATTTTCGAACACGGTCAGCCCCTCGAAAGGCTGCGGAATCTGGAAGCTGCGGCCAACGCCCATGCGCACCCGCTCCATCGCCGGAGCACGGGTCACGTCGCGGCCGAGCAATTCGATGCGCCCCTCATTGGCAAACAGATTGCCGGTGATCAGGTTGAAGAGCGTCGATTTTCCCGCGCCGTTCGGGCCGATAATGCCCAGCGCTTCGCCGCGCGGCACGCTGACGGTCACGGAATCCGCAACCTTCAGGGCGCCGAAGGACTTCGAAACGTTTTCCAGCCTGAGTATCATCACTATCATCCTTGGGTCGCGCCGAACGAGGGCGGCGGTATCAGCCGCCCTCGGCAGCGTCAGGCCAGGGCTTCCATCTTGCCGGCGGTGGGTATCTCGGAGGCGCCGGCGTTTTCGACGATCACCAGATCGAAGCCGCCACCGGCCTTCTTGCGCCACTGCCCGCCAACGAGCGGTGTCTTGCAGACGTTCTTCGCGGCGAAAGGTGGCAATCCCGCACCGCTCCAGGCCACTTTGCCCACCACCGTCGTCATGTCGGTGGCCGCTATCGCCGCCGCGATCGCCTCGGCATTGGTTGGATCCGACACGCGGCCCATGACATTGGCCGCCACCTCGAACAGCGAATGGACAAAACCGATCGGCTGGGTCCAGGGACGGCCGGTCTTGGCGGTGAAATCCGCAGCGAGTTCGGCCGAACTCTCGCCCGTCAGCGACGATTTGAACGGATGCGAGGCCGACCACCAGACCTCGGACGAGAGGTTGTGGCCAGCATCGCCGAGCGTCTCGACCGATTGCGGAAAAAGGATCGCCTTGGCGACCGTCACCGCCTTGGGGTTGAAGCCCTGCTGGCGGGCCTGGTTCCAGAAGGTGGTGAAGTCGGGGGGAATGACCACCCCGGTAACGATCTCGGCATTGGCGGCTTTGAAGGCGTTGACCTGCGCGGTGAAATCGTCCGAAAGGTTCTGATAGCGGCCAGGATCGGCAAGGCTGAAGCCGGCGGCATCGAGGCCGGGCTTCAATCCATTCTTCGGGTCGCCCCAGGCATTGCCGTCGGCATCGTTGGGGAACAGCCCGCCCACCTTGCCGTTGGTGGAAAGCTGTTTCCACATGCCGGTGTAGACGGCGATGATGTCTTCGAGACCCCAGAAATAATGATAGGCGAAGTTGAAAGGCTTCCACGAGGCCGGATCGGCCGGATTGCCCTGCTGGCCGATGAACCAGGGCTGCCACGGCGCCATCGTCGAGATGACCGGCACGCCCTCCGCCTCGCAGGTGGTGGCCACAGGGTTGGTGTTCTCGGGTGTCGAGCCGACGAGCATCAGGTTGATCTCGTCATCGACGATCAAGCTCTTCGCCACCTCGGCCGCGCGATTGGGATTCGACTGGCTGTCCTTGACGATGACCTCGAAGTTCTTGCCCGCCTCGGAAGCGAGGAAGGCCTTGATGTTGTAGGCATCGCTCTCCGCGAAGCCGGCAAGCGGCCCGGTCTGCGGCGAAACATAGCCCAGGCGGATCTTGGCGCCTTGCGCGATGGCCGGCGTCGCCAGGCGCGAACCGGCCAGCGCCAGGCCTGTCGCCGCCGAGGCTTTCAGTAGGCTGCGTCTTGTGATCACTGTAGTTCCTCCCTCTTGTTTTATTCTCAAGCCCCCGGACGGCGTCCCTCCCACGCCACCTGAAGGAGTTCCCTTATCGATCCCGGATCGATTGGCCTCGGATTGGCATAGGCATTCTTGACCGCGATCGCCGCCGCGCGGTCGAGATCGGTCTCCTCGATGCCGATCGCCTTCAAGCTCAGCGGAGAGCCGACCGACTGTGCGAAATCCCAGAGCCCGCCGCCCGCCGAGCCGCCGCCGAATGCCTCGGCGATGGGGCGCAGCAGATCGGGCACTGCCGCTTCGTTGAAGGCGGTCGTGTAGGGCAGCAGGATGGCGTGGGTTTCGGCATGCGGCGTATCGAACGAGCCGCCGAAGACATGCGCCAGCTTGTGATGCAGCGCCATCGAGACATAGCCGAGTGCGGTCGAGCAGCACCACGCCGCATAGAGCGCCTGCGTCCGCGCCGCGCGATCCTGCGGGTCGCCGATCAGCCTTGGAATGCCGTCCTTGAAGGCAATCATGGCATCCCTGCACATCAGCACGATCACCGGGTTGCGATCGGGGGCATAGAAGGCCTCCATCGCATGAGCGATCGCGTTCATCGCCGAGGTCACGGTGAGACCTACCGGCAGACTCAATGTCAGATCGACGTCGTAGATCACCGTCTCGGGGCGGATGTCCGGCGAGCGGCGGGTGGTCTTCTCACCGGCCGCCGTCTCGCCGAGGATGTCAGTCATTTCCGAGCCGGCATAGGTGGTGGGAATGACCACCTGGTCGGCGCCGGTGCGCACGGCAATGGCCTTGCCGAGCCCGGTGGTCGAGCCGCCGCCAAGACTGACGACCGCCGAAGCGCCGCTGCTGCGGAAGGCATCGACGGCCTTTTCCGTGACCTCGACAGGGGTATGCATGACCGCGCCGGCAAAGATCCCGGCCGCGAGGCCACCAAGGCTTGCGGCCAGTCTTTCCGCATCGCCCTTCTGATGCGATGTCGACAGCACCATCACCTTGTCATGGCCGAGCCGCCGGACTTCCTCTTCGACGCGAGCCATGCTGCCGGCACCGAAGACCACCCGTGTCGTCAGGCCAGGAAAGGTGAAGCTGTCCATCATCGCGCCGCCTCCATGCGCGGGCCACGCCCGGCCGCGAGGTCGTCGAGGATCGTGCCCAGCATGGCGATCTCGGCGTCCGAGACCTCATGGCCGCGGCCCGGGAACAGATCGGCCCGCAGGCTCGCGCCAAACCGGCCCAGCGATTGCGCGGCATCGGCAAACGCCGAGACCGGAATCCAGGGATCAGCATCGCCACCGGAAAGATAGATCGGCATTCCGGCCGGCGCCGCCTCGGATCTTTCGTCCGCCGGAACGCCGACACGGCAGCCCGTGAAGGCCGCCAAAGCGTCCGGCGGCGGCAGCCCCGCGCAGAGATACTCGATCGAGAGACACGCCCCTTGCGAGAAGCCCGCGAGAAGAAGCGGCAGTCCGGGCAGTTCGGCCCGCGCCGCGACCATTGCGGCCGCAAGGTGGTCGAGCGCATCCGAAAGCTGCGCGCGGGCGACCGGCGTCAACGGATCGACGGCACGCGCCTCCCACCAGATGCCGTGCGGTGCACGCGGCAGGATGAAGGCCACGGCGGACGCGGAAAGCCGCGACAGCACATGCGACTGCATCTCTTCGGGCGATTGGCCGCGGCCGTGGACGAAGACGCAGATCGCCTTCGCCTCCGGGCCTCTTGGCCCAAGCCGGAGCGGACCGCTGCCTGAACTCACGTGAAATCCGCCTCTTCCAGGCCGGCCTGCAATTCGCTCTCGCGGTCCTTGAACCACGGCGGGAAGACCAGCGTCTTGCCGATCTGGCCCGGAGGCTCATCCTTGGCCCAGCCTTCCGGCGTGGTCCAGGCAATTTCGAACAGCGCGCCTCCGGGCGAGCGGACATAGCAGGACTTGAAGTAGTTGCGGTCCTTCTGCTCCGATATATCGGTGAAGCCGAGGCCCTCTATATGGGCGCGCAGTTTCAGCTGGTTCTCTTCGTCGCCGGTGTTGAGGGCTAGATGGTGGATGGTGCCGCCAGCCAGCGTCCAGGTGCCCTGCGGGCTGTCGCGATCGACAATGACCTCCACGCGCTGCGCGACGCCGGCCGCGTCCGGCACGCGGAACACAAGCCCCTCGTGGTCATCGGCCTCTTTCTCCATCGGCAATGCGATGGTCAGGAAGTCGTCCATGGCGGTGCGGTCCATCACCGCCACCACGGCGCCGTAGATTCCCTTGATGCCGTGGGCCTTGCCGATGCCCTGCGTTTCGTTGGCGATGGGCGCGCGTGGATCCCTGTCGCTTTCCACCAGCTCATGCGGGATGCCGCAGGGATGTGCGAAAGCCGCACGGTCGGCGCCAAAACGAGTGATCTTGATGGCCTCGATGCCGCGCGCGTTCAACCGGTCGACCCAGAAATCCACGGCCCCCTTGGGGATCGACTGCATGATGGTACGCGACTGGTTGGATCCGCGGCGGCCATAGACGCCTGGCTTGCGGAACGGGAAGGTGGTGATGATCGTCGAGGCATCGCCGTTGGGCGAGCCGTAATAGAGGTGATAGACCGGGATGACGCCGTCGAACAAGACGGTGCGCTTGACCGAATGCAGGCCCAGTGCCTTGGTATAGAAATCAAAATCTTCCTGAGCGCTGTCCGTCGAGAGCGTCAAATGGTGGTAGCCGCTGACACGTGCCATCGGTCATCTCCTCCCAGAGGTTTCGGTTTCGCCCCGCCGCTGCGGACAGAGCACGAGGTTGAGGTCGAGCGCGTGCTTCCGTTTTCCTCCGTTGGGCGGCAGCGCGCGGAACTCGGCCATGAGTTCGGGCTTGACCCCGAAGATCGCATCCCGGCCGATCGCGGGGTCCGACCGGTCGAAGATGTGGGTCGTCAGCGTTTCGAAGCCCTCCGCCGAGACGCGAAAATGGATGTGGGCCGGCCGCTCGAGGCCAAGGCCAAGCGCCGACATCAATTGGCCGACTGGGCCGTCCGACGGCAGCGTGTAGCCCTTCGGCTTCACCGTCGTGAAGCGGAACCGCCCCTGCGGATCGGTACGGAAGCGCCCGCGCAGATTGAATTCAGGCTGCTTATCAGGTTCCTGGTTCTCGTAGAGACCCTCGGCATTGGCCTGCCATATCTCGACCATCGTATCGCCGATCCCCGCGCCGTCGAGCGCGACGATCCGGCCGGCAACTTCCAGCGGCTCACCCTTGTGATCGCGCGAGATGTTCGCGCCGAGCGGCATCTCCGGCACGTCGGCCCGGTAGAAGGGGCCGGCCAGGGTGTTTGGGGTCGCCCCAACAGGGCGCGGGCTGTTCTGATCCTCGATCAGCGAAGACACGCCCAGGACGTCGGCGAACAGCACCCATTCCTGGCGCCGCGCATCGGCGTAGTGGCCAACCTCGGTCAGAAAATCGATCGCCTGCCGGAATTCCTCGCCGGAGGGGCGCAACTCGACGATCAGCGCGTGCAAACCGTCGACGGCTGCCTGTGCCGCCGCCGCCAGGCGGGACTGGCCCATTGCCGTCAGGCGCCGTGAGAATTCCTCGGCCTGCGTCGAGATCGCCTTGGGGAATTCATCTCGCTTCGGGTCGT
Organism: Mesorhizobium sp. SEMIA396; assembly: GCF_024518615.1. Taxonomy (NCBI): domain Bacteria; kingdom Pseudomonadati; phylum Pseudomonadota; class Alphaproteobacteria; order Hyphomicrobiales; family Phyllobacteriaceae; genus Mesorhizobium; species Mesorhizobium sp. SEMIA396. Next base: position 164,937 of record NZ_JANIFC010000004.1, on the reverse strand, counting down.
GCTGGCCGTGCATTCCGCCGGGGCCTCCCTTCCCCTTGCCAAGCGGGATAGCACGGCCCGACGCGATGCTTGATGAGATGTGGCGTCCCTTGTATAGCGTTTTGCTATGAAGCTGAACGAGCGCCACCTCATGCAGCTCGCTGCGGTGCTGGATGCAGGCGGCGTGTCGGAAGGAGCCGCTATGCTGGGCCTGACCCAGCCGGCAGTCAGTCGATCGCTGGCCATGCTGGAGGCACGGGTGGGCGAGCCGCTTTTCCTCAAGGGTCGCCGGCCCCTGCAGGCGACACCGCTCGGCTTCCAGCTGGCGGCGCAGGGCCGCACGATGATCACCGCGTCGCGCAAGGCGTCGGATGCGGTGCAGGGCTTCATGAAAGGCACCAAGGGCGTCGTCCGTGTCGGCGGCGTGCCTTTCTTCATGGATGCGATGATCAGCCGGATGATCGGAGAATTCCAGAAGCTCGAGCCCGAGGTCACCGTCCAGCAAAGCTACATGAACCTGCCCGAGATGGTCGCGGCGCTGGAGAGCAACCAGATCGATCTCGGGATCGTGCCGATCGGCGTGCTAGACCTGGGACCCGGCTTCGAATTCACGGAAATCCTGCCCGGACGCAACGTCGTGGCTTGCCGGCCCGACCATCCCCTGCTGCGAAATCGCCGCCTCAGGGCGCATGACCTGACCAGCTTTCCCTGGGTTGCCCCCCTACCCGGCTCTCCGCTGATGTCGGACCTGCAGATGATCCTGATGAGCATCGGCATGTCGGACCTCAACGTCCGCTATTCGGGAGGCTCGCTGATGAGCGTGATCAACTTCCTTGCCGAAACCGATGCGCTGGCGGTGCTGCCATTCTCCGTGGTCTTCGCGCAGCGCAAGGAAAACCGGGTGACGGTGCTACCCTATGAAATTCCGCAGCCCAGCCGCTCGCTTGGAATCCTGCGCCGGGTCAGCGGGCCACGCTCGCCCGCGGCAGAGCGCTTCGCCGGCCACGTCACGACCGCCTTCGAGAATCTGAAGCACATCATCAAACGGCACGAGAATGCCGTCGTCTGGGGGCGGTAATCCGGCCTCGCTATTCGAATGATGCGGTGGCGTCACATAACGCGCATGTTTCCTCCAGCCGGAGGCGCTTCATCCCCGCGTCGCCGGTTAGGCTCGACGGCCGCCCGCCCCCAAAAGCCGTCGGGCCGCCAGAAATCCCGATATCCTATTGGCTCTCCCTCCTCCACCTCGCCATCACTGCGTAAACGCCTTGGACATCTGGTCCACAAAGGGTTTCAACAGATAGGACCAGACATTGCGTTCATCGGTGCGGATATGAACCTCGGCGGGCATACCTGGCCTCAGCACCTTCGCTTCGGTCAGGCAGTTCGATTTGCTTTCAACCTTGATACGCGCCGAGAAATAGGAAAGCTGACGTTGCGGATCTTTAATCAGATCTGCCGAGATGTGTTTCACTGACCCTTGGCAGACCGGAGTGGTTCCCACGTCGAACGCCGGAAAACGGATCGATACCGGCTGCCCCGGGCGGACGTCGTCGACCCGCGACGGCGGGATCAGCGCGTCCACCACAAGATCATCGGCATCAGGTACGATGGTCATGAGCATCTCGCCAGGCGCGATAACGCCGCCGACGGTATGGACAGCCGATTCCTGTATCGTTCCGGACTGCGGCGCGCGGATCGTTGTCTTGGTCAATTCATCCTGGGCCACAATCCTCCGTTCGTTGAGTTCGGTCTGCTTAGCTTCCGTCTCGCGGAGTTCGGTCGTCACGTCAGTGCGCCTTTGGTCATCCAGTTGCAGCATCTGCAACCCCGTTTCGCTGATGCGCGCCTGCGCTTCAGCTACTGCTGCAGCGAGGCGCCCCGATTCTCCCCTGGCCCGGGTGGCATCCAGCTTGATGTTGCTTAGCCTCTCCTTGGAGACGAGTTTTTTGGCGTAGAGGGAATCAACGTCCGCGAAATCCTTGTTCAGCAGAGCAACCGATTCATCCACCGCGCTCTGTTGCGCCTTAAGGCCGTCGATCTGACGTTCAAGTTGCTGGGATTGGCTTCTCAACTGTGCCTTCTGTCCAGCCAAAGCCGAAGCGCGCGTTTCAAAGAGAGCGCGCTCGCCATTGACGAGCGCAGCCAGCTCCGGCTGGTTCATTCGCGCCTTCAGGCCGGCCGGCAGCTGCATTTCCGCCAGGCCCGTGCGCTCGGCCTCCAACCGGGCGAGGCGGACGGTCGCGCGATCGAGATCCTCACTGATGATTTGCAGGTTCGCACGAGGCAGCGTGTCATCCAGTCTGACCAGCACGTCGCCGGCTCGTACATGATCTCCGTCCTGCGCGAAGATCCCGCCCACTGTGCCTCCGGTTTGATGCTGGACCTTCTTGACGTTGGTTTCCACCACCACGGTGGCTGGTGCAACCACAGCGCCGGCGATGTTGGTCAACCCCAGCCACAGACCACCGCCAAGAACCAGCAGACCGGTAATCGCCAAGCCGAATATCAGGTTGGCCCGTATACCGTCCGACAGATCTGGCGCGCTCACGGCAGGCGGTTTGCTGCCACGAAGGGTCCGAGCATACGACGAGAAGGTGACGAATGTTTCGAGCAGAGCCTCATGCATGCCCGGCAACCCCCGGTATCGGCGCCAAAGAAGATGGCCGAGGTGGAACAGGCGGTGACGGTCGGAGCACGTTCGCCAAGACCTCTTCGCGCGAGCCAAAGGCATGAACCGTCCCATTCGACATAACCAGTACCTGATCGATGTTGGCGAGAGCTGAGGGACGATGCGCAACGACAATGACGATGCCTCCGCGCTGACGCACTGCCCGTATGGCGCCGGCCAGGGCAGCGTCCCCGTCCACGTCGAGGTTCGAGTTCGGTTCGTCGAGCACGACAAGAAACGGCTCGCCATAAAGTGCTCGGGCGAGACCCACGAGTTGCCTCTGCCCTGCCGACAGGGCCGCTCCGCCCTCGCCGATGCGGGTCTGAAATCCCTGGGGGAGTTGCATTATCATTTTCTCGACGCCGGCTGCTCTTGCCGCCGCAAGGACGCCTTTTGGATCCGTCTTGCCTCGGAACCTCGAAATGTTGTCTGCTACCGTGCCGTCAAACAACTCCACATCCTGCGGCATGTAGCCGATATGGGCGCCGAGTTGTTCCGAGTTCCATTGATCGAGAGAGGCGCCGTCCAATCTCACCGAGCCATGGAGCGGCTTCCACACCCCGACCAACGAACGCACCAAAGTTGTCTTGCCGGAACCGCTTGGGCCGATTACGGCCATCCCAGCGCCTCTCGACAGATGGAAGCTCACATTGACCACGGTTGGCTTTGGCAAGCCGGGCGGCGCAATGGTCAATTGCTCGACCGCAAACCGCGCCTGCGGCCGAGGCAACTCCATTGGCTCGTCCTGGCGGCCGAATGCCGCCATGACCGCCGCCAGCTCGGAATAGCTGCGCCGGGCCGACAGAAAGCCTCTCCAGTTTGCGATCGCAGCATCGACCGGGGCCAAGGCGCGGCCAAGCAAAATGGAAGATGCGATGATCACCCCAGGTGAAGCCTCGCCGCCGATCACCAGGTAAGCGCCGAGACCGAGAACACAGGACTGCAACGCCATCCGCAGGGCCTTCGACAGCGAACTGGCGCCACCAACGACGTCCGAGAGACGTTCCTGCTGGGCGAGATAGGCTCGGCTGACGTCGCTCCAGCGTCGAGCCAGTCGACCAGAAAGCCCCATTGCGTGAACGACTTCGGCGTTGCGGCGGCCGGAATCGGCAAGCGCCCGCTGCGACAGCAGCTCCTCCGAGGCACGCGCGGCGGGGCCTCGGCTAAACACTTCCGCAATCGCTGTTAAGAGGACCACGGCGATCGCACCGACCGTCGCCAGCAGGCCGAGCGAAGGATGGAGCAAATAAATGATCAGCAGATAAAAGGGGATCCACGGGGCGTCGAAGATGACCGTGGGTCCCGTTCCGGAGAGAAAGCCGCGCAGTCGGTCAAGATCGTGCAAAGGCTGCAGACGGTCCGCATCACGCCCTGCCTTGAGCGGCAGGGACAGGGAGATGGAGAACACCTTTTGCTGCAAATTCCTATAGAGCCGGCTGCCGATGCGGACCAACACGCGAAGCCGCACGAAATCCAGAAGCCCGTATACGGCATACAGGCCCAGCATTCCGATCGTGAACCCCACCAGGGTCGGAACGCTCTGCGACGGCAGAACGCGATCGTAGATCTGCAACATATAGACCGAACCGGTCAGAGCGAGAATGTTTATCACTGCCGAGAACAGCGCCACGCCAAGCAGCCCAGGCATGCAGGCGAGAATAGCGGAACGGAGCTCGGGAGAACCGGCCCCCGATGTTTTCATGACCAGCGGTCGTTCGCGCGACACTGCCGCGCCGTTACTTCCGTAAGTTGTAATGGCTCAAACCTTTCTTAGTGCGCATAGCAGCCGCTATCCGTCGCCCCCCTTATTACGCTCTGCTTACATACGTCGACTTTGAGGAAAATGCAGCCGATTCGTGGCGTGAACCAGCGAAACGCGACGGCCGACGTCTCCCTGTCTGGGGATAACTTCCCGAAAAATGACGATTTTCGCTAAAGGAATTGGTCAGAACGGAGCCAGCAAAAGAGGCGTATGTCCTTGCTCCCAAACACTTTCAAAGGTGCCACGGTCGGCTGAGCAAAATACCTGCTACTGAGCAACAACTTAGATCAATCAAACATTCTATCCCGTTGTGTTTCGTATTTGATTTCATCCTAATGTAGCAATCACCTAAGCAGACGCGGGGCATAAGTCGAATCAACCAAAGGATCATTGGATGACACTCCATTATGCGTCCGGTGGATCAGCCACCGAAGTCGCAACCGCCGGGTTCAACCTGGTCGATGTTCAATATCTCTCGCAGGTCAATGCTTTGCCGGACGGCATGAAAGGCCTCGTCTATCTCAGCGCCCACGACGGCGTCACCTCCTCTTTCATCGAACAAGTTACGCCCTTTCTCAACAATCCCAAGGTGTTCGGGTTCTTCCTGATGGACGAGCCAGATCCCACCGGCAGATGGGGCACATATGCAAGTGCCGAAACCCTGAAGGCGGAGTCGGACTGGATCCATTCCCATTTTCCAGGCGCCAAGACGTTCATCACCATGATGAATATGGGCTCTCCAACAAACCCGGATTTTTCCAACACGTATAATCCGGCAAATACCGGCATCGACTACTATGGGTTGGACCCCTACCCGGTGCGCGATGACGTGAGCACGGTCGACTACAACATGATCGACAGGGCCGTGGCTGCGGCCGTCAAGTCCGGCATCCCGATCGACAAAATCATTCCAGTCTATCAGACTTTTGGCGGTGGCAACTGGACGACCGACACGGGCGGGAAGCATCAGATGCCGACGCCGGAACAGATGCAAACGATGATAGATCATTGGGCAGCACTGGTTCCGTCGCCTGCCTTCGATTATGCCTATGCCTGGGGCTCGCAGAACGGTGACACAGCTCTGGAAAATTCGCCGGAGTTGCAGGCTTTGTTCCAACAGCACAATCTCCAAAGCACCGGTGGCTCGGCCGCCCCCCCAGTAACCGATCCGATCGATACCACGACCCCGCCTCCAACCGACGTCGCCGCCCCTGCTCCGGCCACGCCTCCGACAGACGCCGCCGCTCCAGTTCCGGCCGCGCCGGCCCCGTCGGACAGCGATCATGTCTTCCATGGCACGCGCGGCGCAGACGTTTTTCACGCGACCACGGGCAATGACAAATATCTCGTCAACAATGCCCATGACAAGGTGATGGAAGCGCCAAGCGGGGGGTTCGACAAGGTCGCGGCCTCGGTGAGTTACGCTCTTACGGCGGGCTCACATATCGAGCAGCTCTCCACCGCCAGTTCGGGTGGCAGGGGGTCCATCAACTTGACCGGCAACGAATTCGATCAAGCTATCTATGGGAATGGCGGCGCCAACAAGATCAATGGTGGCGGTGGCGCCGACAAGATGACCGGCTATGGCGGCAATGACACCTATTACGTCGACAATGCTCACGACAAGGTGGTGGAGCAGAAGGGCAGCGGCATCGATAAAGTCCTCGCCTCTGTGAGTTTCGCCCTATCGGCTGGCTCGCACATCGAACAACTCGCGACCAGCAAGGCGTCCAGCAAGGCCGCGATCGACCTGACGGGCAATGAGTTCGCTCAAACCGTCAAAGGCAACGCCGGCGCCAACAAGATCGACGGCGGCGGTGGAGCCGATACTTTGACCGGCGGCCGCGGCAGTGATGTCTTCGTTTTCAGTACCGCTCTTGGCGACGGAAATGTCGACAGGATCACTGATTTCAACAAAGCCCAGGACAAAATCCACCTCGATCATTCCATCTTTGCCGGTCTCGATCAGGGGGGCCTCTCGTCGGACGCTTTCTTTGCCGGCAAAGCCGCGCATGACAGTTCCGATCACATTGTCTACAACAGTTCGACGGGAGCTCTTTCTTTCGACAGCGACGGCGTCGGAGGCGCAAACCAGATCCATTTCGCGAGCCTCTCTCCGCATCTGTCGATTACCGCATCGTCTTTCCTGGTCACCTGAACCAGCCCAGCGAAGAAATGCTCTAAGAAGTCGGCGAGGCCCCTGGCCTCGCCGACAGATGTTCCGGATGAGTGGACCAACAGCTGACGTGCCGGTTCCGTCCTGAAGACCGGCCACGCAGGCCGAGGGCCGACTTGACGGCCCAGCGCAACCACGCGTCAAAGATTTTTTGCCATCAGCGAACCGCGGAGCTCAGGCACCGCGCCGCCGCAATTGGACACTCGAAAACCTTGGACAACCAAGGTGATGCAGACCAGCCACCCGTACCGGCTCAGGCAAGCACCGCGCTCATCCCGCAAGACACGAGTCGCATGAACGCTCCGGCAATCGCGAGGGAATCTCGCCTCGCTGGTCGCTACCCTTCCAAACATCCCTTGTGTCATTCAAACGGACGAGGACAGGCACCTGGTGTCCCCCTAGCGTGCACTCGGGCGGCATGCGCTCAGAGGTGATGAAACCGGGCCATGGCAGCATCGAGAGCCAATCGGCCATGTGCGCTTGGGAGAGGCAGATGAACCCGCACCTGGTCTGCGTGGGAGGCGAGGATCACGCCTTGAGAGTTCCCTTCCTCATCGCGCTGCGAGAGAAAGGCTTTCGCGTTACGGCGGTCTCGAGCGGTTCTCCCGTACCGTTTCTTCGGCATGACATTTCGCATCACAGGTTCTCCTTCGACCGCTTTGCAAGCGGAGGCGGGGAATGGCGCACTCTCCGAACGATGCGCCGCTTGATGCAGGAGCTTCAGCCTGACATCATCCAGAGCTTCGACACCAAGCCAAATCTGTTGACGCCCCTTTCGGTACGGGGAACTGTTCCGGTCATTCGCACCATCAACGGACTGGGGTGGACGTTCTCATCGCTGGAGCCTCGAGCCCTGGCCTTGCGCCCGGTCTATTGCGCACTGCAATGGCTTGCGTCTTCCTGGACGGCAGCGACCGTATTCCAAAATCGCGACGACCAACTGTTCTTCGAGCGCTTTCGGCTGATCGGCCGCGGAAGTTCGCGACTGATACGCAGTTCCGGAATCGATGTCGATGCGTTCGCAACGGTGCGCCATCTCGGGTCCTCAGCAACGAAGATGCGAAAGGACCTCGGCCTTCAGTCCGCCGAAGTGGTGATCTTCGTCGGCCGTTTGACGCGCCAGAAAGGCGTGGCGACCCTTCTCAATGCGATCCCTCGCATCCTGTCCGCAAGGCCCGCGGCGCGGTTTGTGCTCGTCGGCCCACGAGAATCCGAGGGCTCATTCGCAATCGACAAATCGGAGCTCGATCGGCATGCACCTCATGTGCTGGCCTTGGGTCCACGACGCGATGTCGCCGATCTCCTTGGCATGGCCGATGTATTCGCCTTTCCCACTCAGTATCGTGAGGGGGTTCCGCGTGTATTGCTGGAGGCGGGGCTGGCGGGACTGCCCATCGTGGCCTCAAGGATGCCAGGCTGCAGCGACATCGTCGAAGACGGATGGAATGGCTACCTGGTTGCGCCGCATGATGCCGATGCCCTCGCCTCGCGAACGATAGACTTGCTGTCCGACCGCGCGGCGGCCAAGGCGATGGGCGCCCGTTCTGTTGAACTTGTCCGGAGGCAATTTGCCCTGCCACTGGTGGTCGACCAGTACTGCGATCTTTACGACAACACACTCCGCGCGGGGCACATGCGACCGCTCCCTGCCGTTGGGCTTGGAGGCGGCCTCGCAAATCACCGAGGCGGGGCACATCAATGATCCGGGACGCCTTGCTCGCCCTGGGAGTTGCGATGTCTTATGCGACGCAACTGGGTGTTCCGGGATTGCCGCTCGGCTATGGCGAATTGTTCATCGCGATCTGGATCGTTCTGGCGATTGGACGAATACTCGCCGGCGGTCGTCTCCAGGTCACGCCCGCTTTTGTCCAGCTTGCGAGCTTCTGGCTGATCTTGTCGCTGGCTTTGGGAATCGGCACGATCGTCGGCTACCTGACCACCGTCCTTTACCTGACCGGGCTGGTACATGACGTTATGGCCTATGTGTTGCTGGCAAGCTTCACATGCTTGGCGGCCGCGGAGCCCGACGCCGATCGTCACCTTCGCCGCAGTGCGTGGTGGGTGATCGCCATCGCCAACGGGAGCTTCGTAATTCAGCTGGGACTGGCATTTGGGGTAGCCCACCAGTCCGGCGTCGATCCCTGGTTCTGGGACAGGTTCCGTGGCTGGTCCGAGAACCCGAACCAACTTGCGCTCTATTGCGCGCTTTTTGGCCCACTGGCTTTGCATCTTGCTACGACCACCCGCAACCCATGGGCTCGTTTGCTTGCATTCTCATGCCTGCTCCTGACCTTCTATGTCGGCCGGCTGACGAAGAGCGACACCTATCTCTACACCAGCATCCTGAGCTGCCTCATCTTTATCGGATTGCGGCTTCGTGCATGGATAGCAACGAGTGGCCGCGCCAGCATGCCCCGCATGGCGGCAATTCTGCTGTTGGCGGGTTCCTTGCCTCTAGCGCTTGCAATGACGCCGTACGCGCTCACCGAAGAGACCAGCGTCGCCAATTTTGCCAAGAACCTCACCAAAGACGAAGGCGGGGAAGGGACCATCGAAACGTTCGAACTCCGGCTCTATTTGTGGCAGGAGGCCGTGGAAAAAGGATTGAAATCCGGGTCGCTGGGACTGGGTCCTGGTCCTCACCTCGAGCGGCCGCCCGTCGCCGACCGTCAATTTCTGCAGCGACCTTTCGAAGCGCACAATACCGTTCTCGACCTTTACCTGCAGGGCGGATTGCTCGCCGTCATCGCGTTGGTCTGGATCGGGGGAGCCGCCATGTCCTTCGCCTGGCGAGGAGGATTCGACGCCCTGCTGGTGCTTGGTGTCTCGACGATAATCTTCAGCATGCCTCACCTGATCATCCGCCATCCAATCGTGTGGTTTTCGCTGGCTTTCTGCCTCGTTGCCGGAAATCCGACCGCACTTCGGCGGCAGCTTGCTGAACCGAGGGTGTCCTAATGTGTGGGATCGCGGGAATTCTATTGGCTTCCGACGCCGCGGACATAAAGCCGCTCGGAGCGATCGGGCGGATGACTGCATCGCTGCGTCACCGGGGGCCGGACGGCCAAGGGCTCTGGATCGACCGCGAAGCTGGAATCGCACTGGGCCACAGGCGGTTGGCAATTGTCGATCTGTCAGCCGCCGGGCACCAGCCGATGCATTCCGCCAGCGGTCGGTACGTGATCACCTTCAACGGTGAGATATACAATTTTCGCGATTTGCGTTGCGAACTCGAGAGTGCGGGCCAAACCTTTCAAGGCGCCAGCGACACCGAAGTGATGCTGTGCGCAATCGAGCATTGGGGGCTTGAGGCCGCCCTCAATCGCTTTGCCGGGATGTTCGTCTTCGCATTGTGGGATCTCAAGACAAGAACCCTGCATCTGGCCCGCGACAGAATGGGCAAAAAGCCCCTCTATGTCGCATCGATCCGAGATGCGCTGGTTTTCGCCTCTGAGCTGAAGGCGATCAATTGCTTTCCGGGCTTTTCTCCCGACCTTGATCTTGATGCCGCCGCGGCAATGCTTTCGACGGGATGGGTGCCGGACCATCGCTGTATCTGGCGAAGCGTGTTCAAACTGCCGCCTGGTTCTGTCCTTTCCGTCACGGCGGCGACTTTTGCCGAAGACCGCAGCGCGGACCGTCTTTCCCGATGCGTTCACCGCTGGTGGTCGCTGGCTGACGTCGCTGCCGATGGGCGACGGAACCCCGTCATCGGCACGGACGAAGACCTCATTGACGAACTGGACAACCGGCTTCGGCTGGCTGTGCGGGAACGCATGATCGCCGACGTGCCTCTGGGCGGCTTCCTGTCGGGGGGCATCGACAGCTCAGCCGTGATCGCCTTGATGCAGGCCCAATCCTGCAAGCCGGTTCGCAGCTTCACGATCTCGTTCGCAGAGGGCGGCTTTGATGAAGCTCCATATGCAGCGGCCGTTGCCCGTCATCTGGGTACCGACCACTCCGAACTTCACCTCTCGCCAAGCGCCGCACGTGACGTCATTCCCGAGTTGCCCCAGGTCTGGGATGAACCCTTCGCCGATGAATCACAAATACCGACCTTACTCGTTGCCAGGCTCGCTCGTCAGCACGTCACCGTAGCGCTGTCGGGCGACGGTGGTGACGAGTGCTTCGCAGGATACGGGCGCCACTTTATGGCGGAGCGGCTGAAACGGCACCTGCGCCTGCCCCGACAACTGCGCCGAACCTTGGCGGCAGGAGCAGGTTTTTTCGCACGCGCCGGACGTGACGATGTCGTTGGCAAACTGCCGCTCTCTGCGAGCGCGAGGCATTTTATCCGGAGCGACCGAATGGAACGCCTCGCCCGGCTGCTCACGGCATCGAATGAAGACGAATTGTTTCAGCGGCTGGCGCGGCCACAGGCTGAAAACCTGGGATATCAGCGGCCGACCGAACCAACCTACGGCTACGGCGATCCGCCGCTTGACGACCTGCTCTCCCGTCTTCTCTACGATGACATGGCGGGCTACTTGCCTGGCGACATCTTGGTGAAGCTGGACCGTGCCACCATGGCCAACAGCCTTGAGGGTCGGTGTCCTCTCCTTGACCACCGCGTTGTCGAATTCTCCTGGCGGCTGCCATCCAACATGAAAGTTCGTGATGGCGCCGGCAAATGGATCCTTCGCCAATTGCTACGCCGCTATCTCCCGCAGCACCTGATCGAGCGTCCGAAACAAGGCTTCGATGTCCCTATTGCTGGATGGCTGCGGGGTCCGCTGCGCAACTGGGCCACCGATCTTCTCGCCGACATGCGAACCGAAAGCAGTGACGTATTGGACACCGCGAAGATCGACGCCTGCTGGCGCGATCACATTGATGGCCAGAACCGCTCCCGCGAATTGTGGTCCGCGTTGATGTTCCAGGCCTGGCGGAGCAAGGCCAATCGGCAAGCACAGCAAACCGGCCCAACTCATGAACTCGACCTGGCAGGAGTGTAAGATGGTAGGTTCCGCAATCAGCCCGATCCAGCTGCCACGGGTCAATCAACTGCCAGCACCGGTTCTCGAAGGCAGAGTGCACGTGCGGTCATTGCGTGAATATGTCGAGCCGCCCACCGCGTCGCGCCAACTCTTCGTGATTTTGGCAAGGAGAAAATGGTCTATTATTGCTTTCGCTGTGTTGGGCGGCTTGTTGGCGGGGTTGCTGGGAAGCCTTCGACCAGTTCTCTATGAGTCAACAACCCAGCTTATCGTCGACGCCCCCTCGCGCGGTTCACTGCCCGTCGGCGCCCCGTCTTCGCAGGACCTCGTTGATTCAAGCATAGATGACCACATCACGATGCTATCGTCGCAAGATCACCTGCGCCGGGTCATGGCGGCACTACGCAAGACAGGTGCGGCGGAAACCGGACAGGACAATTCCGCTAGCAGGAATTCCCGGCTTGAACCGTCTGCCACCCCTCCCCCAAGGACACGCTCACTTGCCGGCGGTCTACTGGACCGGCTGTGGCCAGGGGCGGACCAGGCAGCCAACAGTCCACAAGCCGAGGATGCCTCCGAGTTGAGAGCTTTGCGGCGAGGCATGCGGGTCGGGCAGGAGCTGCGATCGAGAGTGATCTCCGTCGCTTTCGCCGATGACAGCCCCGCGCGGGCGGCGCTCGTGGCCAACACATTCGCTCAGGTTTATGTCGACACCCTAACGAAGAAAAGGCAGGCATCCGACCAGCAAGAGCTCGATGCAATCACCGCCAGTCTGCCCGGGCTGCAAAATGATCTGCAGGCAGCGGCTGACCGCCTTGAGAAATATCGGCTGAGTCACGGAGCCATCGACCAAGGCTCGGCGGACAATGCAGCCAGGGAACGGGCCGACCTCAGCCAGCAATTGTCGATGTCAAAGGCGGATCTCGCCGCCGTGGAATCTCGGCTACGGTACGTCCAGCAGCTTCGAGAGCAAGGGGCCACTCTCATCGCCCTGGCCGAAGCTATTGGCGCGCCTGAGCTTGCCGACCTTGCGGCTCGACAGGCTCTCGCGCCGGCAGACCAGGAACTCAGAGCCACGACGCAAAGCAAGATCGAACAAGGCGTCGACAAGATTGCTGCCGATGCAAACATTTTCCGTGCACAGATCGCCGCTCTCGAAAGCCGAAAGAACATCCTGGATGCGGTCATGGCCGACACCGCCAGCCGGCTTTCCGGCTTGCGGGCTCTCGAGCCGCAGGTCAGCCTGCTGACCCAGCGATATAACGAACTCCTTGGTCGACAACAGGATTTGACGCGGCGTATCGGAGTTCCCTCGGCTGGAATTTCGATCCTGTCTGCGGCTTGGCCGCCGACTATCCCGCAGACATTGCCAGCCATCTTCCTGGTTCCCCCCGGGATGATCCTATTCGCTATCCTTGGGGCGATGTACGTCACGATGCGCAATCATTTTGACCGGACTTTCCGTGGCGAGGCCGAAGCGGAAGCGGTGCTCAAGGTTCCATGTATGGGGCAGATCCCCGAAGCATGCGGAATGCATGCCAAACAACTGCGAAACCTCGTGCTGGGGGAGCGCAGGTCCGCATATAGCCGCGCCGTGACGTCGTTGCTGATCGCGGCGGCACCAAATGCGCTAAGGGCTCGTTCGTCGTACACGGCGCTTGTCACCTCCAGTATGCCGCAGGATGGCGGGACCGAGCTCGCGTGGAGCCTGGCGCTCGCCGGCACGCGACTGGGCGGTCGAGTCCTGTTGGTCGATCTTGAACGCAAGGGCGTTCAGCTCACGCTCGAGTTCCTGCACCAGTTCAGCGAGCGCAAGAACCGCCATTCCTTCGCTGACTATGTTTGCAATCGCTGCGACCTGGAAGGTGCCGTTGCCAGGCTGCATGAAATCGGGATCGACGTAATGACCGCCGCTCCGTCGGACGACCTGCTGGCGCTGCTATCGTGCGAGGATGGAGGCAAAGTGATGGCGGATCTGCACGCGACCTATCGCATCGTGATCATAAACCTGCCGTCGGCGCTGGGGCGGCCGGAAGCCAAATTTCTGCCCGGATGGGCGGACGTGGTTCTTTTCGCCATCCGGTGGAGGAAAACGCCACGCACCCTCGCTCGCGGGGTGCTGGAACTCCTTCAGGGCAACGGTTCTCTTGCGATACCTGTCGGCAGTGTCCTCACGCGCGTGAATCTGAAGAAACATGCCGGATATCGGCTCGAGGACAGCGCTGACCTCTTGCGCGAGCAAATAGCATGACGGCCACAGGCTCGTCCTTGGGCTACGAACGATCCGGGGGTGGTTCATCCAGGGAGCGGCCAGGACGATTCACGGTGCAGCCTGTCAGCAGAGCGCGTCATTCAGGTGAATGATGGCAAGGTCCGGTGTGCATCGTAGGCTCCGGCAATCCCCGATATTTGCCTCCCTCGGAAGCGCGAACCGATGGCACCAAGCGACCTTCTGAGACCCAAGACGGTTCCTGCGGCCGGCACAGCCATCATCGTTGTTCGGCCGAGCCCGATCGGCTCGATCATTCGTGCGGCAAGCGGAGTGTCGGCAATGGCGATTGTCGGCCAGCTCACCCTTCTTGCTGCAATCCCGGTTTTGGCGCGGCTCTATTCGCCGGCCGATTTCGGCGTCTTTACGATTTACCTGTCGATCGTGAATATACTCGCCGGGGTCGCGGCATTGCGCTTCGAGGCTTCGCTCTATGGGGTCAAGGGGAGCGCGCAGGCCTATGTGACGGTCAAGCTTATTCTCTTGGCTGTGTTCGTGACGACCGTCCTGGCCTTTTCGGCCGGACAGATGCTGTCGAACCTTGCTCCCGATCGCCTCGGCTCGCTCGCCTGGCTCATTCCGATTGGAATGGGAGGCGCAGGTCTGGTCGAAGCCATGAACTGCTGGAGTCTGCGTGCCGGGCTTTTGCGCGATTTTGCTCTCGGGCGCCTGATCCTGCCGGCGAGCATGGCTGCACTGCAATTGGCTTTCGGCATCGCCAACCTCGGCGGCGAAGCCATGATCCATGCGCATATTCTGAGCCAGTTCGTCTTCATCGGGCTGATCGGCTGTCGGGTGATGAGTTGGGAGGATTTGCGTGGCATCGCCTGGGCACCCTGGCGTGCGGTATTGGAAAAGGCTCGGCGGGAATACAAATTTCCTCTGTTCGATATTCCCGCAACGCTCGCGAGCATAGCAATCAACAATCTTCCAGCAGTGCTTGTCGGCGGGCTGTTCGGCACCGCATTTGCCGGATATTTGGGCGTGGCCGCGCGGCTGGTCACCGGTCCGGTGACGCTGATCGCCACACCGCTCAGCAATGTTTTTGTCGCCGAAGCAAACCGGAACAGCAATCGTGGACACCTGCTTGGTGTGGCGCGCGGGCTTCTCCTGCTGGCCGCCGCCTTTACCGCGGTGCCGATCTTGCTGCTCGGCCTCGCCGCGCCTTATGTGGTCGTTCCGCTTCTGGGCGAGCCTTGGATGCCCACTGCGGAAATCATGACCGCACTGGCGCTGATGGGCGCGGCACAGGCGTTGTCGACTCCGCTCAGCGACGTTCCCGCTCTGTTACGGCGGCAAGGAACAAGACTGGTCATCGACCTCGCACGGGCGGTTCTCGTGTTTGGCCCACTGCTCGCCGGCGCCCAGGCGGGCTGGCAGCCAGTCACCGTCATCTATTTCATGGCCGCCGGCGGCGCGTCGGGTTTCGCTCTGAAAATGGCAGCATCACTGTACCTGTTGACCCACGACCCTCAACCAGCAGGCGCTGCAACGTGCGTCCAACATGAATGTCTCGAGGAAAAAACACCATGAATTCGTCGTCGATTGACAACCTTCAAGCGGCAGTTGCGGTCACCCAGCATGACCGGGCCGATGTCTCATGGTCACGCCCTTTTATCTCGGTCGGGATACCAACCTTTCGTCGACCGGATACGATCCGCAGGGCGATCGACAGCGTCTTGGGCCAGGATTACTCCGATTGGGAGTTGGTCGTGAGCGACGACGAGGGACCGGAGGGCGAGACCTGGGCTATCGTGACCGACTACGCACGGAGCGAACCTCGCATCCGCATTATCGAAAACAGTCGAGGTCGCGGTCAGGTGGAGAACACCAACAACGCTATGCTGGCTTGCTCCGGACGATGGATCAAGTTGCTTCATGACGATGACTGGCTTGCGCCAGGTGCACTCAGGACATTCGCCGAAGTTGCCAAACAGTATCCCTCAGTCGCCTTCATGACGTCAGCCGCAAACATAATCGAGGACAAGCGAGTGCGATTTCGCCAAGTCCCCAAGGAGCAGGAACCGATCTCGCTTTATTCCAGCCAGCAGTGCCTGATGGACCTCTATCTGGTGCGTGCGACACGCTGCCTGGGGATTATTCCATCCACATTGTTGATCAACAGCGACGTCATTCGTGCCGGCTGCTTGATGCGCACGCACAAAGAGATTCCGGCCGGAGTGGATCAACTGTTCTTCGTCGATCTAGCCAGCCATGGGGACATGGTGGCGATAAGCGATCCGCTTACCTTTTACGATGCGACGAACCATCCAAGCATTACAACGTCAAAGAGTTTCCGCGAGGTCGACGAAGTGACCCTCGCCGTCAAACAGCTTAACTGGAATCTCATCAAGGACCGCAACCATCTCCCGCCTCCCGAGACATTGCTGCGGGCATTGCGGGTTGCTCGTATTCCCATGAGGTTCCACCAGCAGTCCTGGTTGACCACGTTCCTGGACGGGATTCAGATCTTCCGGCCTTCCGTCATGAAGGTGGCGGGCTGGCACGTGCTTAACCACGTGTTTGCAATCCGCCCAAGATTGGGCCGGGTGCGCACACGACGGCGGTAGGGTGAGTCTGGCGGACAAGCACGCCGGCAACAGATTGCGCGCGCACAAGCCTGTTGCGCGCGCGCATGGTACGGCCGTTACCTCACGGCAGGACGCATATGCGCCCAAGAAGAGCTACCAGTTCCGCCTGGCGCCGAGTTTCGGTCTTGGCGAACAGCGACGCCAGTTGTGACCTTATCGTGGTCCGGCTCAAGCGCCGCTTGCGGGCTATCTCCAAAGGGGCATCGCCCTGCGCCAAGCGCAGCGCGAGTTGCGTTTCGGCACTCGTCAGACCAAACATTCTTTGCAGCGTCTGGGGATTTGGCCCGGACCTGTTTTCACGATCCAGCAGCGCCACGATACTCGTCGCGTCAGGCGTTGCTATGCCCTTCTCGTTCAAAACCAAGGGCCTGTCGCCCATGCCGCGGATCACCACCCATGAAAGCGTGCCGGGAAGAAAATTCCCCGGCACGTTTGCGATCAGCCGCCTCAGAGCAACCGACACCTTGCCGGCCGTATCAGCTGCCTCGCCCTCGCGCTCCAAGGTGTTTTGAGCGGCTGAATTCCACTCCATGACCTTCCTGTCGCTGTTCAGGATCAGATAGCCACACCCGATGCGATCAAGCATTCCCACAACAGATGCAAGGCTGCTCTGCTTTGGCTCGACGGCCACGCCGTCGAACCTTTGTGGTGCTTGGTGCCAGGCGGAACCATGGCCACCCTGCGTTCTCAAGGCCGAGACGGGCTTTCCCCCGAAACCTCCATATTGGCGACCAAGAACTCCATCATCTTGCCTACCAACCAGTGCCATTTTCTTACCTCCCGCAAAACGGCAACGCCTCCCTGTCAAAAGGAGGTGCCTTCAACATGTCAGTCAGGTCGCTTGGAGAATTGCGGTCCGATCCGCCCCCGACATCGGACAAAATGCGCGCTACAATCCCAGGGAACAATCCTGCGGTCGGACTAGTCTGTACGCTTTTCGGTCTAATCTCGACGGACTAGTCAGAAGGTTATAGTTTGGCACATGCGTTTGCTTTCGCTCAATTTGCATCCGAACAGCTCAAGCAAGTTGCTGACCCACCTTGCCTCGATGTCGCTCCTGATCGCGACACTTGCGGTCGAGACGGCGCTGCCCGCCTCCATGGCATACGACATCGGCTTTTTTGAATTTGTTCCCACCATTATTGCCATCTCATATCTCGAAGATCGCCTGATTGCCCTTGCGGCAACGTTTGTGATGGTGGCCGTCGGCTTGTTGGCGCGGGATATCCTGAGCAACCCAATTAACGTCGAGGTTTGGATTAGGGCCATTCTGCTGCTGGTTGCAGGGGCGATGATCGCCCTGACTTTCCACCGGCAGAGGCAGGACTACCGCACCCTTTTGCAGGTTGCAGAGGCTAGACTCGTGGCCTTGGAGGCAACCGAAAACAGTTATCGCTGGGCATTCGAACGTGCCGCTATCGGCTTTGCCAACATGAGCGAGAACGGAGAGTTGCAACGGTCCAACAAACGTCTCTGTGAGATGACAGGGTATGTCGAGGAAGAGCTTTCGAGTCTACCGCTCAGGGCACTCGTCCACCCTGACGACAACCACACTTTGGCGGAAGCGTTGACTCGCCTCAAGGACACGACTTCTTTCGGCTCGGAGATCCGTCTCCTGAAAAAGGACGGCACGGTTTTGTGGACAAGATTGGCGCTGTCTTTGGCCGTGCCAGCCGATGCTCTCCCTCAAAGCATCTTTGTAATGATGGACGATATATCCGGAGAGCGAACCGCCCGCGAGGCACTCCGGGCTCAGAAGGAATGGTTGGACTTGGCGCTGTCGTCCAGCCGGTTGGGAACGTGGCGTATAGATTTCGAGAGCGGATCCGTGAATGGCTCAGCCGCGTTCTGGGAAATGATGGGACTGGCACCCGCGCCGAGTCGTCCATTGCAGGAATTGACCGCTGTCGTTCACCCGGCCGACTTGCCTAATCTGACGGCCCCGGGAGAGCTTGCATCAGGCGCCGACTATGATGCGGAGATCCGCATCAGGCGAGCTGGCGGGCATATCCGCTGGATCGCTCTTCGGGGCCGGGACGAATTGCGCGACGGTCGTGCACAGCGAATAGGAGTCGCCGCGGATCTCACCGATCGACGCATAACCATTCTGCTGCGGGCTGCGGCGAAGAAGCGAGAGCGGGCCATGCTTGAACAGCGCCATAGGCTCAACAATCTGTTTCCGGTGATCACGGCGCTTGTGAATATGGTCGGTGCCCCCGACAACGATATCGCCCGTTACAAGCAGATACTGATCGAAAAAATCGGCGCACTCCAGGCGACGCATCTGCTTCTTTCACGCGATGGCAGCCTGTCGGCTTCCCTCCGTGACCTCATTGCTCAGGAATTGCAGCCCTATATGGGGACGCACAACATTTCGATCAGTGGACCCGAAGTAAAAATGGCAGAGGGTTCGGCTGAGAGCTTCGCAATGATCGTTCACGAACTTACGACCAATTCCGTGAAGCATGGGGCTCTCGGCACTCCGGCAGGCCGGATCGAGGTCGCGTGGCAATTCGCAGCCCAGGAGCCCGGCGCCGACATCGTGTTTGAATGGTCGGAATCGGGAGAGCGCCGGGTCTCCACCTCGGCTCGGCGTGGTTTTGGGTCGTTGATTATTGGAGCCGACGGTGAGCCTATCGTGGGCCACTCTTCCAAGCTCGAGATGCTGGATCACGGACTAAAATATTCGGTCCGGCTGCCGCCAAAAGCAATCGGCGCTAGTTGATGTCTCTGGCGGCCCATGTCTTCAGCAAGACCGCGGCTTCCGTCCGATTTCGTGCTCCAAGCTCGCGCAGGACGGCGGCAGCATGAATCTTCGTCGTCGCTTCCGCAATTTCAAGAGAGCGGGCAATCTCTTTGTTCGAGTAACCTTCGGCCATCAACCTGAGGACTTCCTTCTGTCTGGACGTAAGCCTCCCCAGATTGTTGACGCTGATGGTCCTGTGGGGCATTTGCATGGGAGCCTCGGACGGAAGGCGTACCGACTCCTTGGACCTTTGTGAAAGAAGTGCCGGAACGTAAATGCGGCCGGCCAGGATTTCGTTCACCGCCAGGACCACCTCCTCGTCCGTTTGGGATTTTACGATATAGCCATGAAGCCCAATCGAAAGGGCAGTCAGAATCTCGGCGCGTGAATCCGTCCCTGAGACAATAGCAAACCGTGTGTCGGGATGAGCCGGTAAGACGTCGCGAAGATCATCCTGACCCGACAGTCCCGGCATGTGCAGGTCGATGATGGCGAGATCAACGGGCGCCTGATCTTCAAGCAGGCTTATGACGGTATCAAAACATGCCGCTTCGAATATTTCCAAGTCCGGAATGCCGGCCATCAATGCCAGTCGCAGCCCACGACGATACAAGCCGTGATCGTCGGCGATGATAATACGATACATGAACCACCCACCTTTTGGCAGCCCCGCATGTGTCCCTAGCTGCCGAAACCTCCCTTTGGATGGACTGCACGGTGACCCAACACAGATCAGCCGCCCGCTGATCCCCCGTATGTCGACGCTCGCCGTCGCCCATCCGCACATTTCAACCTTCTAATATAGCTTACAATCGCACACATTTCAGGGCCAGATAGTTAAGTGTTTTTTTCGTACGAACGGTGGCGATGCCTCTGCGGGAAGGTCGTTACCGACGCCGAAAATCTGCACAGGTAATTGCCATTCAAACGGCTACAGCTCCCAGCCCTGATTGATCACCCTGCCGCGCCCATGCCCTACCGGCTGGAATATTGAAATCAAAACGCCGGGAACGTGCCATTCAAATGCACGACGACGCCTTCTCGGGCGCCACTTACCATCGCTGCACTCCGGAGAGGTGAAACCAACACTGGCGTACCTTCCGGCCGGGTGGGCTGGACCCATCACACCGCGACAGTCGTATCAATAGGAGGACGAGATGAAAGCGGTCATTCAGTGCGGTGGAATGGGAACACGCCTTCGGCCTTTCACATCCATCTTGCCCAAGCCTCTCATGCCGATCGGTGCTCGGCCGGTTCTTGAATTGCTTTTGAAGTGGCTGCGACGGAACGGCATCCAGGAGGTCTACGTAACGACCGGCTATCTGGGGCACTTGATCCGCACCGTATGCGGAGACGGATCACAGTGGAATCTTAGGATACGCTACACCCAGGAGTTGGAACCTCTGGGCACTATTGGCCCGCTCTCCCTGATCAGGGAGGAACTGGACGAGCCGTTCATTGTTCTCAATGGGGACGTACTTACCGATCTCAGTCTCAGCCGGTTTGTGGCATCACACCGGACTCACACTGATCCAGTCACCATAGCCACAGCTTCCCGCATCATCAAGATGGACTTCGGCGTCATCGACGAGGTCGGCAATACTGTCCAGGTATTTCGCGAAAAACCGACGCTGTCTCATCTGGTAAGTATGGGTATATATTGCATGAATCCAGATGTTTTCCGTTTTATACCTGACGGCATCGCCTTCGGATTCGACGACCTCATGCTGCAGATGATGCAAAACGGCACGAATGTGCACGTCTACAAACATGACGGGCTTTGGCTGGATATCGGACGCGTAGAAGATTTTCAAAACGCACAAACCATCGCCTGGGAAGAGCAGTCCGCATCGATCGAGGTCTCGGCAGCGGCCGCTTGAGGGCTGAACGCCCTGCCGCGCCAATATGAGGAGGTCGTAATGCTCTTGGTCAGCGCTCCTATTCTTGGCTTTCCGGAAAAGGCAGCCCTGGCCAAAGTTGTCGACAGTGGGTGGCTGACGATGGGGGACCAGGTGCGAGCCTTTGAAGAGGCCTTCGCAGCCGTGCATGATGCGGTCGATTGCGTCGCCGTCAGCTCTTGCACCGCCGCCCTGCATCTCATTCTCCATGGACTTGGGATCGGCCCCGGAGACGAAGTGCTGGTTCCCTCGCTGACCTTCGTGGCGACCGCCAATGCAGTGCTCTACGTAGGAGCAACACCGGTATTCGTCGACATAGAGTCGGCCGAAGTGCCACTGATGTCCCTAAGTGACGCGGAGGCCAAATGCACCGGACGTACCAAGGCTGTCATTCTCGTCCACTTTGCCGGCTATCTTGCCGACCGGGAAGAATGGCAGAGATTTGCCCGTGTGCGAGGACTGCATATCGTCGAGGATGCCGCGCATGCTCCCGGCCTTAAGGAGGTGGGGACTTACGGTGCGGCCGCGGCCTTCAGCTTCTACGGCAACAAGAACATGACCACCGCGGAAGGTGGGGCCGTTATTGCCCGGGATGGACAGCTCCGTGAAACGATCCGCCAGGCTCGCGGACATGGAATGACCAGTGGCACACATCAGCGGTTGAACAGCCGCACGCCGCAATACGACGTGACGATGCTCGGTTTCAATTATCGCATGGACGAGTTGCGCGCCGCTATTGGCTTGGTCCAACTTCAGAATCTGCAGGAATGGAATGAAATCCGGCGCATATTGGTCGTCCTCTATCGGCGTCTGATCGCAGATTACTGCTCGGCTGTGACAGTCCCGTTCGGCAAACCGCGGACCTCGGCCTACCACATCATGCCTGTCCTCCTGCCACATGACGTCGACCGGCAAGCGGTGATCGACCATCTGCGAACGAAGGGAATACAGACCACAATCCACTATACGCCCGTGCACCAGATGACGCTTTATCGCCAAATGTTCACTGAAATCCATCTGCCGAAGACCGAGGACTTCGCGCAGCGGGAGCTGACGATTCCACTACACCCGCAAATTACGGCAAGTGCGATCGAGTCGGTGGTTGTCGCATTAGCCACGGCGATTGAAAGCAGCGGGCGTGCGGGAGCTGCGGCATGAACGCACTCGACGTGACCATGCATCGGCCCGCTGTAGCTGGCACCAGCCACGGAATTGCCAGACGCGCGATGGACATCATCCTCGCTGCAGCAGCGGGAATGGTACTCGCTCCACTGATGCTCCTGATTGCCGTTGCACTTTTTGTCGAAGGTGGTTGGCCGGTGTTTTTCGTACAGACGCGCCTGGGTGCCGGCGCAAAACCGTTTCGCATGTACAAGTTCCGCAAATTCAAGACGACAGCCGATCCTTTCGGCCTTGCGCTGACCATGAACGATGACAGCCGCATGACGCGGGTAGGCCGCTTTCTCGCGGCAACGAAACTTGATGAGCTGCCCCAACTGTGG
Organism: Mesorhizobium sp. SEMIA396; assembly: GCF_024518615.1. Classification (NCBI taxonomy): domain Bacteria; kingdom Pseudomonadati; phylum Pseudomonadota; class Alphaproteobacteria; order Hyphomicrobiales; family Phyllobacteriaceae; genus Mesorhizobium; species Mesorhizobium sp. SEMIA396. Next base: position 142,406 of record NZ_JANIFC010000004.1, on the reverse strand, counting down.
AACGTTTTCACGGGGGACATGGCAATTGTCGGGCCGCGGCCGGAAAGCCTTGCCTTCGCCGATTGTTTCCGCGGCGGCAATGAAGCTGTCCTACAGTGGAAGCCTGGCCTGCTCGGCCCGACCCAGGTTCTCTTCCGTCACGAAGCCTGTTTTTACCCGCCCTCCCTTGATCCGCTCCTGTTTTATCGAGAGGTCCTGTTCCCGGCCAAGGCAACGATCGACCTCGCCTACTATCCGCGGCGCACGATTGCATCGGACCTCGTCTGGATAATGCGGGGCTTCAGGGCGGTTTTCGGTGTGTCCCTGCCTCCCGCGGCAAGTGGGTAGAGTTGGCAAGCGAGGAGTTTGGCATGAATGGATTGTTGTTCGTTCGCCAGTTTGACGGCTCACACGATCGAAGGAGTGCACGGTCGTGAGCTATCGCGGCAGGAAGGTCCTGGTCACCGGTGCGGATGGATTTATCGGATCCCACCTCACGGAAGCGCTGGTGCACGAAGGTGCCGATGTCACGGCACTGGCCCTCTACAACTCGTTCGACAGCCATGGCTGGCTGGATGATTTGCCCGACCACGTTCGAAGCCAGTTGCAATGCATTCGTGGCGACGTTCGTGACAGCGCGTTCATCAACCGGATCGTGCGCGGCCAGGCGGTGGTGTTTCATCTGGCTGCGCTGATTGCGATTCCCTATTCCTACGCTGCTGCCCAATCCTATGTGGAGACCAATGTGCTGGGCACCGTGAATGTCCTCGAAGCGGCACGCCACTGGGAAACCGAGCGCATTGTGCATACGTCCACGAGCGAGGTTTATGGCACCGCTCTGACCATGCCGATTCACGAATCCCACCCGTTGCAGGGACAGTCCCCCTACTCCGCATCCAAGATTGGCGCGGACATGATGGCGGCGTCTTATGCCAGGTCCTTCGATGTGCCGGTGGTCATCCTGCGACCGTTCAATACATACGGGCCGCGCCAGAGCGAGCGGGCCATCGTGCCGACCATCATAAGGCAGGCTCTGGACGAGAACTGTCCGGCGATCATGGTCGGCGACACCAGCCCTATCCGCGACCTTACCTTTGTGGAAGACACTGCGGCGGCATTTGTGGCGGCAGGGGCGGCCGAGCTTGAATTTGGCCATGCCTACAATGCCGGCAGCCAGCGCGCCGTCAGTGTCTCGGACGTTTTGGAGTTGGTGCTCGAGTTGAGTGGCACCAGGAAACCGGTACGTCGCGACGAAAGCCGGATGCGGCCGCAGAACTCCGAGGTTCGCGCGTTGCTCGCCGATTCCTCGAACCTTGAAAGTAAAGTCGGATGGCGGGCGCATACAAGCCTGCGTGACGGTCTGGAAAGAACCATCGAGTGGTGGCGTTCGCGCCTCAGCGACGGCCGCGTCCGTCGCGAAATGAGCTATATGACATGACCTTTCCGCGGCTCATACCGGCTGTGCTGCTGATGGCCGCTCTGCTGGCGCTACACACAGCCGGAAACCGGCCGAGCGGTGCGGCAGGCACGGAGCCGGCAATGGATCTGCCCGCTTACCTGAAACCTGCAACCGATCCGGCGACAGGGATCAGCTTCACTCGGATCACCCAGCCCGGAGCTCTTGGCGGCGGAATTGTCTGCGGCAAAATATATTGCAGTCATCGGTACTCGAGCGCGCAAGCGTGGAATGCCGATCAGAGCCTCCTCGTCCTCATGAACGGCTGCAACGGCATGTGCTTCCTCGACGGGAAAAACTACGTTCCTTTGTTCCATCGCAACAAGCCGGGTGAGTGCGAATGGCACCCTCGAAACGCGGACCTGATGATTTGTGTCGATGATCAGAATATCTCGACCTGGGCACCCCGCAGCAATCGTGAGGACATAGTTTTTGCCGCTGCGAAATATCGGGATCTCAAATTCGGCCCGTCCAAGGGAAATCCAAGTCGTGACGGCAGCCGCATTGCCGTACGCGCGACCCGCGATGATGGTGCTGCCGTCGCCTTCGCATATGATCTCGACCGGCGTCTGAAATACCCGGACATCAATCTCGCCCAGGTTGCCGGAACGACCAGTTCCTGCACCATTTCTCCGCTTGGAGAAAACATCCTGTGTTTCCAAAACCTGGCCGACGGCACCGAGCAGCGAGCCATTTTCGCAATCGACGGCACCTTGCGCCAGACGTGGAAGGACCATCATCGGCCCGGCCATGGCGATATGACTCTCGACGCGGACGGCAGCGAAATTTACGTCGGAATCAGCAAATCCAGCCCGGACAAATATCAGGTGATCAAACGTCGGCTGTCCGATGGAAAGGTCACGTCGCTCATGAAGTTCGGCGAGGCCGAGCATGCATCGCTGCGCGCTTTGGACCGGCCCGAATGGGCATTCATGAGTTACGGGGGCAATCCCGAGGAGGTTCGAAGCCAGCCGGACTGGGCTCCATACTCGCGCGAGGTGATCGCGCTGCGTGTCGACGGCAGTCGAGAGGTCCGACGGATCGTGCAGACGCGGAACGCTCCGTTCGATTATTGGAGCGAGACACACGCCTCCCCGTCCCCTGATGGGTCGCAAGTGATCTGGTCTAGCAATTGGGGGGTACCGGGCGGACCGGTCTACGAATTCGTCGCCCATCTCGATTGGCCGCCGCAGCCGGATCTGAATCAAAAGGAGATTGCCACCAATGGCCTTCGTTAGCCGAATTTCCTTTGCAGCACTTGTCGGATGCCTGGCCTTGAGCAGCGCAACCGCGGCCGAAGCGCCGGCCGCCTACAAGCTCTCCCCCGGCGACACGGTGGAGATAGGAATTGCCTCAATAGCGGAACGAACGCAACGCGCGGTTGTCCAGATGGATGGCTCGATCGCGCTGCCCGAGTTCGGGATGATCCCGGTTGGCGGGTTGACGCCGGCCGAATTGCAGACGCGCATGGAAGCGGTGCTGCCAACCAAGATCGTCCACCAGCGTCTGCCTGATGGACGGGAGCAAATGATCGTCATCAAGCCGAGCGACGTCACGGCCGTGATCGCGGAGTACCGGCCGATCTACGTGACTGGCGATGTGCTGACGCCAGGGCAGCAGGCTTACCGGCCACTCATGACAGTCCGGCAGGCGATTGCGGTCGCCGGCGGTTTCAGCCTTCTGCGGTCGCGGGCAAGCCAAAGCGGACCTGATCCCGTTGATCTGCGACGCGACTACGAGTCGATCTGGGGGGATTACATCAGGGACTACTTTCATGGCGCCCGCATCCGCGCCGAACTTCAGAACCAGGCAGAATTTGACATGCAGCCGCCGCAGGGCTCGCCCCTGTCGAATGTATTGATATCGGCGGTCGCGCAGGCGGAAGCGGAGGGTCTCAGAATTTCGCTGAACAATTTTCAACAGGAGCAAAGCTATCTCGACAAGACCGCCAAGGATGCCGAGGCTGAGGTCGAGGTTCTGCTCAAGCGCGAGCAGACGGAAGCGGCAGCGGTGAAACAGGATGAGGACGATCTGGCGCGGGTCACCAAATCGTTCGAATCGGGCAACCTGACCAACAGCAGGCTCGCCGATGTCAGACGTGCGGTGCTGATGTCGTCGAGCCGGGCGCTCGAGACCTCGGTCGAACTCATGAGAACGCGGCGCCAGCAGGAAGACTTCGTCAGGCAGCAGGAACGCAATGAAAATCAACGAAGGATCGGCCTTCTGAACGAGTTGAGGGACACCGACCTTCGCCTCGCCGAGACCACTGCAAGGCTCCACGCAGCCAGCCAGAAGCTTCAGCCATCAGGGGCGTCCGCTCTTCCGCTGCCGGTCGCCGGCGAAACCTTCCAGGCGCGGATCACAATAACCGGTGGAGCCGGCGACGCGTCGAGAAGTCGACCGGTCGACCAGGACACTGAGGTCGCGCCTGGAGACACCATCGAGGTGAGGTTCAGCAGCGACCTGCAGAGCGCGGCGATCCAGTAGTTGCGCGACGTGAACCGACCCGGGAACGACGGTGGCTAATGCCTCGCCTCACGGCATGAAGACGGGGCGTCGAGAAATCAAAATGGAAAAATCCAGAAAGCGGGTTTGTCGTGATTGGTGAAATGGATGTCGCCAGCGCCTACAGCACGGGCCGTACCGACTTCATGGGGCTGAATTTGGTTGTGGCGCCCGGCGTGCTCGTCCCTCGCCCGGAGACGGAATTGCTCGGCAGCACCGCCCTCAATGTGCTTCGTGAACTTAATCGGCCGGTCCCGCGTGTCGTGGACATGTGCTGCGGGGCGGGCAATCTCGCCTGCGCCATTGGATACAAGGTCCCCACCGCGCGCGTCTGGGCGAGCGATCTCACTGACAGCTGTGTCGAAACCACCTGCCGGAATGTCGCCCATCTTGGCCTGGCCGGGCGCATTTCGGTGCTGCAGGGCGACCTGTTCAATTCCTTCTCGGGTCTGGAGCTCGAAGGCACGATCGATCTGGTCGTTTGCAACCCGCCTTACATCTCCGAGAAGCGGCTCGAAAACGACCGCGCGCACCTGATGGAACTTGAACCACGTGAGGCGTTCGCTGCCGGGCCTTACGGCCTGAGCATTCACATGCGGGTGATCAAGGAGGCGCGGCGCTATCTGCGGCAAGGTGGCATGCTGCTTTTCGAGGTCGGGCTTGGCCAGGACCGGCAGGTCATGAGTTTGGTTGAGCGTTCCAAAGCCTACGAGAGCATTCGCGCGGTTGCAAACAAAGCCGGTGAAGCCAGGGTGGTTTGTGCACGGGCCAAAGCGCCAGCGTGAGCCGCGCCATTGGTTTGCGCGCTCGGTTGGGAGGACGCCCTTAAAGCGGCCCAGCGATCAGTTTTCCTTGCTGAGCACGTAACGTGCAATTCCCTGGATGGAATCGAAATTCTCAGGCAGAAGTTCACTGTCCTCGACAGTGATGCCGAATGTCTCCTCGACGAAGCCGATAACTTCAAGCACTCCAGTCGAGTCTATGATGCCCTGGTCGAGCAACGACGTTTCAACCTCCAGGGCACGCGGGTCGGCCACGTAGAAATTTGACGCCAGAAAGGCGCGTATCTGATCGCTGTAGGTGTCAATTCTGTTGTTCGTGCTCAGCATTGAATTGGCCTCCGATCCAAATGATTTCCAGGTGTCGCTTTATGAAAGCGCTATTTTCTTGAGCTTGCCCGTGTCCGTCATCGGTAGACTGGACACAATCTGGATGGACTTCGGAATCATGAAGTTTTCCAGCCGCTTCTGACATTCCATCCGCAGCTGCTTTTCGCCCATGATCGTTCCTTGCTCCATGACGACAAACGCTTTCACTGCTTGCCCTAGCAGGTCGTCGGGAACTCCAACGACCGCGGCTTCCCGTACTCCCGGGATTTCCATCAGCACGTTTTCGACTTCCCTGGGCGCTACCTTTTCTCCCCGCGATTTTATGATCTCATCGCTGCGGCCGACAAAATAGAGGTACCCTTCCTCGTCCATTCGGCAGTAGTCGCCGGTGTACAGAACCTGCTCGCCGGGCAAAGGGCCAGGCTTGAGCTTCCTCGCGGTAGCCTCCGGCTTACCCCAGTAGCCCTTCATGACCGTTGCCCCGCGAATGACCAGCTGGCCGACGACATTGGGACCGACCCTTCGGTCATCCTCATCGACAATCCACATTTCGGTGTTCGGGATGGCGATCCCCACGCTCAACGGTTTTCGCGCAAGATCTTCCGGCGGAAGATAAGTGCAGCGTTTGCATTCGGTCAGGCCGTACATCGAATAGATGCGAGCATCGGCAAACAGTTCCTGGAGCAGGCGAATGTGCTTGAGCGGCAGTGCCGCGGCAGTGTTCGTGACATACCTTATGCTTGCAAAATCATCTGCCTTCAGCGTCTTGAGATCCGACAGCGCGGCAAAGATGGTTGGCACGCCGGGAAAGCCTGTAACTCTCTCCCTTTCGATGATCGCAAGTATCTGTGCGGGGAAGGCAAACGAGCGCTCGAGGACCAAGCGCGCCCCGGTACGGAATGCCATTATCATCTGATAGAGGCCGTAGTCGAAGGCCAGGGGCAAGACATTGAGGATCACATCGTCTTCGCCAAGTTCGAGGTACGAGGCAATCGACGTGCAGGCTGCCATCATGTTCCTGTGCGTCAGCATCACGCCTTTGGGTTCGCCGGTCGAGCCCGACGTGTAGATGATGGCTGCGAGATCGATATCGATGCGGCGGCGGGCCGGCGCTTTGCCGTGGCCGGCAGCCGCCTCATCCCAGCGCACGGCATGCGGCAATCCCCGGAGCTCGGCGACGTCCACCGAACCGGAGACGATGAGCCGCCGCAGCGACGGACAGTTACGCGCCGGTTCAGTAAAGATCGGCTGCAAATGTTTGTCGGTGATCAATGCCGCCGGCAGGCAATCGTTGAGCAAATACCCCAGCTTGTCGCTCTTGGTGAGCGGATTGACGACGCACACGACGGCGCTCGCCTTGAGAACCGCCCAGAAGCTGACCACGGTCTCGACGGTGTTGTCGGCGAAGATCATGACGCGGTCACCGGGGGCGACCCCGGACGTGACGAGATGATGGGCGACCGCGTTGGAACGTGTCTCAAGCTCATCATAGGCGAGCCGGTGCCCGCCGCACACCAGCGCCACCTTGTCGCCGAGCCGGCCGGCCGAATGGCTGAGGTAGTCGTGCAGCAGAGGGACGGCGCCATGCATCATACCAGCACCTCTTCCCTGTGCAGGCGATCGACATCTATCCTGAGGTCGACCGCACGCCCGCTTGATGGACGGCTTGCGACAAACTGCTGATGGAGGAGCTGCGTCGACAGCACGCCGACCAACGCCATATTGTCCGAGTTGGACAGATCGCCATCGCCGGTCTTGGCAGCGCATTTGCCCAGCAGGCGCGCGACCGAGTTCGGATCAAAGACATTCGCCGCGCGCAGGGCAGTCTCAGAGAGTGCTTCGCGGACATAGGCGGGTGCGCTATCGCCCATGAAGCAAAGTGCGTTGGGCGCCCGGTAGGGCTGCTTCTTGCGGGCCACGACTTCCGCGGGGACGATCGATTTCGCCACACGCTTCAGCACGTGTTTCTCATCCAGAATGCGCAGCTTGTAGTCGGCCGGTAGCGAATTCGCCAAGGTCACGAGCCTGTCGTCCAGGAACGGGAAGCGCCCCTCGACGGAGTGGGCCATCAGCATCCTGTCACCCTGAGAGGAGAGCAGGTAGCCCGACATCAGCGTCCTGATCTCAAGATACTGGTCCTGCGCGAGAGGACCCCATCGTGGAAACTCTTCGGGCAGACGGCAGAGCAGGTCCGCCACTGCGTCGTGGCGCGCCGCTTCGGCATGCATGTCGGCCGAGAACAGCCGTTTGATGGCGCTGGTGGTGCGCCAGCGGGTGTCATGCGCGAAGCCGGGCGCGCCAAATGCATGGATACCGTGTCCGAAGAACTGGCGCGCCATCGCCTGCTGCTTGACCGGCGAGCGGCTCAGATAGGGGTAGAGGCGTTCCAGCAGTCGCGCGCGTCGGGCGGATGCGGGCTGCCGCCCCCAGAAGCGGCGGACCTTGCCTTCACGGAACAGGTCGTAGCCGGCGAACATCTCGTCGGCCCCCTCGCCGGTCAGCACGACCTTGATGCCATGTTCGCGCACCAGCCTCGAGAGAAGGAACAACGGCGCCGGCGCGGTCCTGAGAATCGGACGCTCGGCATGACGGATCACATCCGGGAAGATGTCGGCGATGTCACCGCGCGAAACCATCACCTCGTGGTGCTCGCCGCCGCTCGCACCGGCAACCAGCCGCTGGTAACGGGTTTCATCATATTCGGCGTCAGCAAAACGCAACGAGAAAGTCTGGAGCGGCGCGCCGGCGAAGCGCCTCCCGAGCATGGCGACAAGTGAGCTGTCGAGCCCGCCGGAAAGGTAGCAGCCGACCGGCACGTCCGCCTTGACCATTCTAAGCGCCGTCGCGGCCTGCAAGGCGCCGCGCACTTCGTCCACCGCATCCTCCAGCGAGCCCCTGAAGGTGCCATGGGCCAGGTCCTCGCTCTCGGGATAGCAAGGTTTCCAGAAAGCGTGCTCACGAACGCTGCCATTGTCATAGATGCGGACATGGCCGGGGGTAAGTTCCTGTATCCCCTGAAATACGCCTTGCGGCGGTACGACCGTCCACAGCGTGAAAGTCTGGTCGACCCCCGCCGGATCGAAGGCCCGCGGTATCGCCGGGTCGGCTGCGAAGATGGCCTTAACTTCGCTGGCGAAATGCAGGCGGCCAGCGTGTTCGCACAAATGCAGCGGGCAGATGCCGAACCGATCGCGCGACAGGACGAGGCGGCCTATCAGCGAGTCCCAAATGGCGAGTGCCCATTGCCCGTTCAGCCGCTCGAACGCGCCCACACCCCAGGCGCGGTAGGCATGCACGACGACCTCCGTATCGCTGCGGGTGCGGAAACGATGTCCCAGGGCTATGAGTTGGTCACGCAGCTCGACGTAATTGAAGATCTCGCCGTTGAAGACGATCCAGGTGGTATTGCCTGTGTCGGCGAGAGGCTGCTGTCCGGTCGAGAGATCGATGACCGACAGGCGGGTATGCGCCAGCCCCGCTCGCCTGTCGCGGTAAAGGCCGCTTTCGTCCGGACCTCGATGGGAGAGCGCGGCTGCCATTCGTAGAAGCGCGGCTCGTGAAGGAGGCTCCGCAGCCGCGTTCAGCGCCACAATTCCGGCGATGCCGCACATGGGTCAATCCCTGTCCATCGCAGCGGGCAGCTGCGGCCGTGCGTGAAGATAGCGGGCGGCGCGGCGTTTGCTGACGATATCCTTATAGACCTTCTCGACCTGCTCGGCGGTGAGGCCAGCGGCGGCGGCAACCACGCCGGCCGAAATTCCGTGATTCATGCCATAGAGGCACAAATCCATCAACTGATAGGGCAAAGCGAAGTAGAACTCCTCCTGGGTTTGCGCCATGGAAAACGTGTCCGTGGTCGGCGGCCTTGTTCGGACCTCATTGTCAATACCGAGATACTCCGCCAGCTGGTAAACCTGGGTCTTGTAGAGATGGACGATAGGCATCACATCGGCGATGCCGTCGCCCTGTTTGACGAAGAAGCCCTGGTCATATTCGAGCCGGTTTGGCGTGCCTGCCACTGCATAGTTGAGGCGGTCCGCATGATAATACTCGGTCATCTTGCGAACCCGCTGCTTGTAGTTGGTGGCAGCGACGATCTGCAGGTAAGCCGCCGGCGACAGACGCACGGTGTCGATCTTTCCGTGCGGATCCTCGACCGTAAGGCGCGTGATATTGAGGCCGCTGCTCTCCAGCACCGATGCCATGACCAGCTTGCATTTCCAGCCTTCGCCATATCCAGGGACGGCAGTTCGGATGGCCTCGATCTGTCGGGCGTATGCGCCGATGCCTTCAAGCGCCGGCTCGATATCTTCAAGGATTGTGTCGATGCCAAGCTGCCCGGCGACACTGCGGCCAAGCCTCAACGAGTCGCCTGACGAATGGCGCTCCGGCATGAACAGGCCGAGCACCTTGTCCTTCCCGAACGCCCGTGCGCACAGCGTTGCGACGACCGAACTGTCGATGCCTCCGGAGAGCCCGACGACCACTCCGCGACGCCGTTGTGTGCCGAGAACCTGCTCGCGCAAAGTCTCGACGATGCGATCGATCTCCAGCCGGGCATCGAGCGCCAACACATCGCTGCTGAATTCCCCGATCAGGTCGATGACACTGCCTCCTGTTGGCGTGACTCGACTGAAGAGTAGGTCTCGGTCACAGCGTTTTCGATGAGCGGGCGATTGATGGTCAGATGGGGCTCCACGACCATGTCGATGTGAGTGCCGGCGATCGGAATGACGTCCAGATGGACGAATGCCCGGTCCCACCCGAGTGCAAGCGGCATTCCGGGCCGCGCGCAACGGAACAAGGTGCCGGTGATCGGCAGTATCGGCCTGGGTTCTGCCAGCCATCGGAAGAAGGCGCGCGCCCGCAGAACCTCCTGCAGTTCCAGTTTGGTTCTGAAGCTCGTCGGGTTGAACTGACCCTCGGCATAGCGGTCGAGGAAGCTGGCAAGCCGGGATTCGCAGTGCATTTTGACCGCGACCTTGGCAAGCGCGCGGCACGCCACCCGACTAGCCGATATACGATTGGTTCGGATCCGGTGAAATGTCCGGGTAATGGTCTCCCAACGCTTGCTGCGCTCGCCAACCAGACTGGTATCCAGAATGCCCGTGAACGCTACCGCTCGCCCTTGATCAAGCAGACGCGCGGCAACCTCAAAAGCGACCGCTCCTCCGAGCGAGTGGCCAAGCAGGCGAACACAGCCGGTAGGCTGCACGCGGTTGATATGATCGATTGCAGCTTCGACCATTGCGGCGACAGTGTTCTGACCTTGCAGGATCATGCCCAGGGCCGGATATCTGATGGGAGACACCCTGGCGACCTTGCTTATTGCCGATGCGAACGAAGCAAGGCTCGGACCATAGCCGACCGAACCGGGGAAAAGGAAAAGCAGTGGAGGCTCGTGTTTCCAGGCAGGCGCGTGCTCGCCGCCTCCTTGAGCGGAAATGACCGCTGCAACCATCTCATCGAAGCTCATTCCAACCGTGAAGGCTTCCAATCCGAGCTCCTGCCCGATCGCGCTTTCGATTTCCATCACGCAATGCAGCAGCTTCAGCGAATCTCCCCCCGCTTCATCCCAGCAGCCCAGGGCGACCCGCGTCTTGAGGACCTTGGTCCAGGCACGCCGTACGATCTGATGAGCCGGAACTTCATTTCCCGCATGGGGGATTTGCGGTGGGGGCGTTGTTTCCCGAACCGAAAGGTCGATTGCAGCCAGCATTGCCATATCGATCTTTCCGCTGGCCAGTCGCGGTATCTCGGCGCTTGCATGGAGCCGCAGCGGGCAAAGCGCCGGCGGCAATTTTGTCCTGGCAAGTTGGCGCAGCTCGTCGCAAAAACTGGCTCCCGCCCCGCCGTGCGGGACGGCGAACGCAACCAGTTCATTCGCCGGGGTGACGATAACCACGGCATCCTTCACCGACGGCGCGCCACGCAGAACCCGTTCGAGTTCGGCCGGCTCAACGCGCCGCCCATTGACCTTTATCTGGCGCCCTTTGCGACCGATGATCCGCAACAGGCCATCACTCCCAATTTGCACAAGATCGCCCGTCGCAAAGATACGAAGCGTCTGGTCGTCGGGATCTATTTCAAACGGAACGACTGCCCCATTTTCCCAATATCCGAGTGCGACATACGGGCTTCTGATCAACAGTTCTCCGATCTTGCCGGGCTGAACCGGGTAACCCTCTTCATCGACCACTGCGAAGCTGATACCCGGAAGCAGCCAACCGACGGGAGCTGAGGAATCGAATTCCGGCCAATCGTGCGGCAAGAACCACTGCGATCCAGTCGTTTCCGTCGATGAATAGCCGATCTGCACCAGGCAAGTTGGCGGGACAGCCTTGCGCACCAGGCGGATGTCGGTCGAGGACACCTTCTCGCCTCCAATTCGGGCAACCCTGAGTGAACCAAAGGCGTCCGCGGGCTCATCCGCCAGGAGAGCGCGAAGCAATGCCGGCACCAGATAGGTGATCGTCACGCCTTCCGATTGCATGCGGCCGCGAACCGCGCGTAGGCCGACGGCTTCGACCTCCACAAGCTGCAACGTAGCACCCGTAAGAAGAGCGGCAAGTATTTCCCGACAACCGGCGATGGTTGCCGGGCCGGTCATGGGCAAGAAAACATCCTGCGCATTGATGTGGCACGCGTCGACATATTGCTGCACCCGGCACAGCAAGCTCCGCTGGCTGTTGACAATTCCCTTGGGGCGGCCCGTGCTGCCGGAGGTATAAAGCACGATTGCCGGTGCATCGACAGAAACGGTACGGTGTCCAGCTGGACGAAGCGTTGCCTGCAACGATTGCGCTATCTCGATCCGGGCAACGTGCTGGGGCAGATCAAGGCCGTGGAGGCCTTTGTCGCCAATTATGGCGGAGAGCCTCGCGTCGGCGACGATTTCGTTGATGCGCGAGTCCGGATCTCGCACGTTAAGCGGCACCGACGGTCGACCGGATGCCATGCTGGCCAGCATCGCAACGGTGTACCAGACCGAGTTGGCCTGAAGTATTCCAACCGCATTTCCGTCGGGGACGACGGCTTCAATCCGGCTGGCCAAGGCCTCGACCGCCCGAAAAAGCTCGGAATAGGTCAGTCGGTTGGTGCCGTCGCTGGCGGCTAATTTTTCGGAATAACGCCCGGCGATTTCCCTCAGGTGATCAAAGACCGGAATATCGACGAAGCCAGTTCCCATCCGTTGATGCAGACGTAGAACGGGCCCGCCCTCGTCAAGAGCATGATCGGGAACTTTTGACCATCGACAAGAGACCACCGCTTGGTAGTCAGTCTGCACCGTTTGAATCGCCCTCGAAGATTCTAAATGCGCCAGAGACATAAGGGCCCCACGCTAGGATTGTTGCCGCTTATCGCCCCGCGGCATGATCTTTTCATCAATCATTCGGATGATGCGCGAGGCGGTCTTGATCGCTTAAATCGTTCGAAGTTGAGCATGCCAGCCTGCGCTCGCTCGGCTGTGCTACCTTACCGAAGTGTCGGGCTGTGCGCTGCGGTCCGCTTCGCCAGTGCCTGAAACGAAGCAGTATGCGAATACTTCCCCTCCAAGCTCATCCGTGACACGAACCCAGTTGTTTTCCCATGTCCTCAGGGTAACCTGGCGTCCTGTTGATATAGTCGCCGCCGTGAACGGGCTGGACGCATTGACATTACTCGCCGCAACCACGTCGTCCCCTTCCATTTGCTCTACCAGGTATGTTTGCATCACTGCTCCTGACTGCAGGGCATGGCCGGTTCAATTGCGTGTAGCTGGAGGCATGACCTTCCAACCGCAGGGAACGGATTTCGTTCCATGCAATAGGCAACCCTGCCGCCGGCAGTCAGCGTTCAGTCGCCCCGCCGCCCTGGCAGGACCATGGCCTAGCCGCTGAATGACTTGGTCAGGACTGAGCTATACTTTGGCGGAGGTGGACCCTCGCGCTGCGCCGCATACTTCTGGAACAGTGCAATCTTGTCGGGATAAGTAATCCGGATTTCGCTGTGACACCCCTCGCAGCGATATTTGGATGCAACCTGAAACCAGCGCCCGGGTTTCAGCAAAGCCAATCCGCAACGCGGGCATTTGAACGTCATTTCAAGAGGGCATAGATTCTGACACAGCGGCATTTTCGCAACTTCCATAAGAGATATCTAATGTTAGGCAACGGCAGCCGGCCGGAATCGTTCCTAGACGCCGTTCTTTTCGTCAGGCCGATGACCAACCCGGACGCCGGGAGACCATTTGCCCGCGATGCCAGCTTGACTGACGCAGGCCTGAACTCAGGCGCATCCCGCTTTCATGGTGACGTCGCGCCTGAGCGCCGATCGAACGGTCGTCAGAAGGTTTTGTGGGAACTTGTCACCGGACCTCGGCACCGAGCGTGATCGCTTGGGGCGACGACGGGCCGCACGGTCGACGACACGACCTCTAATCCGGACGCCGAAACAGCGCCGCGCGCCAGCACAAGAAGGACGAAAGCAGCGCAACCAGGCGGCACTCCTTGAGCATCTCGCCTATACCGGTGCGCTCGACAGCCGCGATCCCGACCGAATTGATATGGATATGGAGGCGCTATTGAAGAGAACCGACGCATCCCTTGGGGAATGCGTCGGTTCCAGAAGCTTACGCGTGGCGGATTTCCGTTCCCAGCACCTTCAAACATTCGCGGATGAACGCAGCAAGCGCCGTCCAGCCTTTGGCAGAAACCATTGTCCCGTCCACATAGGCCTCGGTCGGCGACAGGTCGATATAGGTGCCACCCGCCAGTGTCACTTCAGGCTCGCAGGCGCCGAGTGCTGCGACCTTCTTGCCACGCACCACGCCGTCGACAGCGATCAGGATCTGCACACCGTGGCAGATGGTGAAGATCGGCTTCTTGGCCTCGTGGAAATGGCGCACGATCGCCTGCACGCGCTTGTCGGTGCGGATGTATTCCGGGCCGCGGCCGCCCGCGCAGTAGACGGCATGATATTGATCGAGCTGCCTCTCAGCTTCCGAGAAAGTCTTGTTGATCAGCGCATAGTGGCCGAGCTTTTCGGTGTAGGTCTGGTCGCCCTCGAAGTCGTGCAGCGAGGTCTTGATCAGATCTCCGGCGTTCTTGTCCGGGCATACCACGTGGATGGTGTGGCCGACGGCTTCCATGGCTTGCTGATAGACAAAGATTTCGTATTCTTCGGTGAACTCACCGGTCAGCATCAGTATCTTTTTGCCTGGCATGGCTCTTCCTCTCAGTGTTTGAGCTAGGCAAGGCGCAGACCGCGCCCTGCCTTTCGGTGAAATCGGATAGGGTTAGAATGGCGAGTCAGGGAAATAGTATTCCTTGGCGTTGGCTTGGGTGATCAACGGCGCGTCGAGCTTGACGGTGCCACGGACGGGTGCCTGGCCGATCAGGTTGGCGACGGTCATGTAGATCGCGGTCTTGATCATCGACGGCGGATATGGCGTCTCGACCGGCGTCATGGCGTCGCCGTCGATCACCTTCTTGACGATGTCCTTCATGCCGTTGCCACCGAGCGCCAGCTTGATATCGGTCCGGCCCGATTGCTTGACCGCCTCGAGCACGCCAAGCAGCATGTCGTCGTCATTGGCCCAGACCGCATCGATATGCGGGTACTTGGCCAAATAGTCCTGCATCAGCTTGAAGGCCTCGTCGCTGTTCCAATGCGCGTACTGGATGTCGAGGACTTTCAGGTTCGTACCCTTGATCGTGTCCTGGAAGCCCTTGATGCGCTCGTCGTCGATGACGGTCGGAATGCCGCGCAGCACAACGACGTCGCCCTTGCCGCCGAGCTTGTCGATCATGAACTTGGCTGTGTTGGTGCCAACCGCGATATTGTCGCCGGCGAGGTAAAGATCCTGGACGGAGGCGTCAGTCAGACCGCGATCGACGACGGTGATGAACGTGCCCATGTCCTTGATAGCCTTGACCGGCTGAGTCAGCTCTTCCGAGCTGTAAGGCAGGATCACCAAAGCGTCCAGCTTGCGGCTGGCCGACAGGTCCTCAAGCGCGCTGACCTGCTCCGCCGCGGACGGCGACGTCTTCACGACCACTTCGACGTTCGGGAACGCGGCATTGATTTCCTTGGCCGCCGCTTGTGCGTGATAGACGATGCCCGCCGTCCAACCGTGGTCGGCTGCCGGTATCGACACCGCGATGACCTTCGTGTCTTGCGCCATGGCCTGGCCGGCCAGCAGCAGCGCGCCAAGTGTCGCCGCCGCAATCCATTTTCTACTGAACATTGTCTTCTCCCTTGGACCTACAAGAACGTTGATCCGCGTGGTCCGGACGCGGCGCTATTTCGAATTCGAAAACCGCTGGATGAGCATGGCGATGATGATGATGACGCCCTGAACAGCGGCGACGAGGTATTCGGAGACGAAGTCCGACAGCACCATGAGGTTGGCGATGAGCTCCAGGATGACGGCGCCGGCGACTGTTCCCCACACATGGCCCTTGCCGCCGCGCAGCGCGGTGCCGCCGATTACCACTGCGGTGATGACCTGCAGTTCCCAAAGCTGTCCGGTCGTCGGCGTTGCGGCGCCCAGGCGCGGCACGTAGCAGATCGCGGCAATGGCCACGCAGACACCCTGGACGATATAGGCGACGGTCCGTGTCCTGATCACCGAGATGCCGGAATAACGGGCGACATCCTCATTGGCGCCGACCGCCGCGCATTTGCGGCCGTATTTCATCTTGTACAGGATGAAGGATGCGACCGCGGCGACGGCGATGGATATGAGGATTGGAACCGGGATGCCGGCAACCGTGCCGAAATAGACAGGCCGGTAGGCCTCGCGCAGCGATCGGTCGATTGGTATCGTGCCGCCGTCGGTCAGATAGGTTATCAGCGCCCGGAAAATCCCCATCGTGCCCAGCGTTGCGATAAACGGTTCGATCCTGCCGACCGTGACGATGAGGCCGTTGGCAAGCCCGCACAGCAGGCCGACCAGGATCGCCACCGCCATGCCGGCGGGAATAGCCCAGATACCGGCATGCGGCGCCACCGTGTTCATGAACATGATGGTGATGCCGGTGATGAAGGCGGCCATCGAGCCGACGGAAAGATCGAGCCCGCCGGACGAGATCACAAATGTCGCGCCGACCGCGATAATGGCGATGAAGGCGCTGCGAGTGATGACGTTGGCGAGATTGGTGGCGGACAGGAAATCGGGGTTGATGAGGTAACCCACGACCAGGAGGGCCGCCAGCGCAAGGAAGGGTCCGACGTCGGTCCAACTGACATTGAGATCCAGGGCGCGACGCCCGGGTGCGGATTCGGTCATGACAGCCATTCTGTGCCTCCCTTGGCTTTTGGCCCTGGCTTGGGGCCACTGGTCGCCAGTACCGCCACGTTGCTTTCGGTCATTTCGGCGCCGCTGACCTCGCCGGTGATGCGGCCTTCGCGCATCACCAGGATGCGGTCGCAGATGCCGATCAATTCCTGCATCTCCGAAGAGATGACGATGCAGGCCTTGCCCTTCGCCACAAGCTCCTGGATGAAGGCATAGATCTGCGCCTTGTTGGCGATGTCGATGCCACGCGTGGGCTCGTCGATAATGACCACCGAAGGATCGGTCAGCAGCACCTTCGCCAGCAGCAGCTTCTGCTGATTGCCCCCGGAAAGCTGGCCCGCTTTGGCGCCGAGGCTCTTCAGCCTGATGTCATATGCCTCCACGGCCTGTTCCAGGGCCTCCGCTTCGCGGCGCCGACCCATCGAGAGGCCGGGATGGAACACACCGAGCGCCGACAGCGTCAGGTTAGGCGCCAAGCGCTCCTGCAGCAGCAGTCCCTTGCCCTTGCGATCCTCGGTCAGGTAACCGACGCCGGCGTCGATCGCCGCGCGCGGCGATTGGAAATGGATCGACTTGCCCTCAAGTTCGACCTTGGCGGCCGCCGGGCGCAGGCCGATAATGCCCTCGAAGAGTTCGGTTCGGCCAGCGCCGACCATGCCGGCGAACCCGAGGATCTCGCCTTTGTGGACCGTGAACGACACGTCCTCCGCATAGCCGGGAACGGAGGCGTTCCTCACGCTCAGCATCGGTACATCCGAAGGCGCTGCGGTCCTTTCAGGATAGAGTGCGGCCAGTTCGCGACCGACCATCAGCCGCGCCATATCCATCTGGCTCAGCGTCTTGCCGGGATAGATGCCGACCATCTTGCCGTCGCGCAGAACGGTCACCTTGTCGGCCACCCGTTGCACCTCGTCCAACCGGTGGCTGATATACAGCACGGCGATGCCGTGAGCCTTCAGTCGCAGGACGATCTCCAGCAGGCGCTCGACCTCGCCACCGGTCAGAACGGCGGTCGGCTCGTCGAAGATAACCAATTTATAGTCGTCAAGCAGAGCGCGAGCGATCTGCACCATCTGCCGGTCTGCCAGCGAGACGTCGCGCACCAGTGCCCTTGGCGAGACCGCGCAGCCGATCTGCTCCAGTTTCTCGGCCGCCAGCCGGCGCATGGTGCGGTCATCCACGACAAGGCCACGCGAAAGCTCTCGCCCGAGAAACAGATTGTCGGTGACCGTGAGCCCCTCGGCGAGCAGGATCTCCTGGTGAACCAAAGCGATACCGGCATCCTGTGCCTGGCTGGGCTTGGCAAATTTCACCGCATGTCCGTTCATCGACAATGTGCCGTGGCTTGGCTCGACATAGCCGGACAGCAGCCGCATCAACGTCGACTTGCCGGCACCGTTCTCGCCAATGATGGCGTGGATCTCACCGGGCAGGACGTCTAGGGTGATGTCCGACAACACCGTCACCGGGCCGTATTGCTTGGACAATTGCTGGGCGCGCAGCACCGGTTCGAGCGAACCATGCGCATTGCTGGACAACGTGCTCCCGCCCTCCCCGGCGATATTCGCGGCAATGGACATCCGTTCCGACCTCAATCGAATGCCGGGAGCAGGCGATCGCGCGAGTGCTCTATATGGATGCGCATCGCCTTTGCGGCGGCATCGGGATCGGCAGAGCCGAACGCGGCAAGAATCGCCTCGTGTTCGTCAAGTGCCTCTTCGGTCACACGTGCATGAAACATCAGGCGGAAGATGTGGAAGTGCGTGTGCTGGTGGCTCAACGTCTCGCGGATGAGTTCGTTTTGAGAAAACTCCAAGATCTTGTCGTGGAAGATCGCATCCTGCCTGGCGAAGTTCGAATAGCGTACGCGATCATCCTTGCCTTCGCGGCGTGACATCACGCCGGCGGCTTCGAGCAACACATTGAACTTGGCCTCGTCCATCATTGCGGCGGCCTTCGCGGCGCCGTGCGGTTCGAGCAGCAGACGCATTTCGTACAATTCGTCGAAACGGCGCCGGGTGATCTGGGGTGCGGCACGATAACCGATCAAATGCGTCTTGAGCACGAGGCCTTCGCCTTCGAGCCGGCCAAGGGCTTCGCGGATCGGCGTGTGCGAGACGTTGAATTCCTTGACCAGGCTATCGACTGTAATGCGTGAGCCTGGCGGGATTTTCAGCGCCATCAACTGCGCGAAGATGGCTTCATAGACATCTTCGACGAGACTGTTGGCGCGCTGGATGCGACCAGCTCCAATGGTGGCGTCGCTTGGGTCGGGTAAGTTTGCGGTCTGCATATTTTGCCTCTTGACAGTGAGGACTGCTAACACGATGGTTCCGTCGATGCAATCCTATATCCTATACGATTTTAAAGCGGATATTTTGTAGGGGCGAGAGACACGCTCTTAGACCGTCCGATCCAAGCCCAGTTCAATGCCTCCGTTTCCAGTCAGCCGCCGTCAAAGGACCGATCATGACCCTCTTCGCCGCCCTGCGGTTGCCGCGTGAAATCCTGTTCGGGAAAGGGCAGCGCCATGTGCTGCCGACGGTCGCCGCCCGGTTCGGCCGACGCGCGCTGGTCTGCACCGATGAGCGTTTCGCGGGCACAATGGTATTCGCCGACATCATCAAGTCCCTTCAGTCAGCCTCGATCGAGGTTCTGGTGCATGATCATGTTCTGCCCGACGTGCCACGCGACACGGTCGGCATCTGTGTCGAGGAAGCGAAGGGGTTCAGACCGGACATTGTGATCGGCATCGGCGGCGGCAGCTGTCTCGATTTCGCCAAATGCACCACCCTGCTTCTCAGCCATGGCGGCAAGCTCCAGGACTATTACGGGGAGTTCAAGGTGCCGGGTCCGACACTGCCGCTGATCGCCGTGCCCACCACGGCCGGCACCGGCTCCGAGGTGACGCCGGTCGCGGTGATTTCCGACCCGGACCGGACGCTCAAGGTGGGCATATCGAGCCCTCACCTTATCGCCGCCGTCGCTCTGTGCGATCCCGAGTTGACAATGACCTGTCCGCCTGGCCTGACCGCGATCGCCGGCGCTGACGCGCTGACCCATGCGATCGAGGCCTTCACCGCCATGCGGCGCGGTGAAGACCCCAATCTGCCGCAACAGCATGTCTTCATCGGCAAGACTGCGCTGACCGACCATTTCGCGTTGCTCGCCATAAAACTGCTTGGTCGGAGCCTGGAGAAAGCCTGCAGCGACGGCACCGATGCCGACGCGCGCGCCGATGTCATGATGGGCGCGCTCGCGGCGGGCTGCGCATTCGGCACCGCCGGCACGGCGGCGGCGCATGCCGTGCAATACCCGGCAGGCGCCCTCACCCACACCGCCCATGGTTTGGGCGTGGCGACAATGATGCCTTACGTGATGACCTATAACAGCCGCGTCGCCGCTCACGAGATGGCAGAGATCGGCGCGGCACTTGGCTTGGAGACCAAGGCCAGAACCGCCGCCGAGATGGCAGCCGCCACAATCGAGGAGATCAGGCGATTGTTCGCGGCGATCGGTATTACGCCGACACTGGCGGATTTAGGCCTCCCCGCCGATAAGCTTGACTGGACAGCCGAGCAAGCGCTCGGCATCGACCGCCTGATCAAGAACAATCCGCGTGCCTTCGATCTCGGCACGATGCGACGCCTCGTCCAGGCTGCCCATGACGGCGACCTCGCCGCCTGCGTTATGTGAAAAACGGAACAAAGCGATGAATTTGAAGGCTCAGCAACTCGACCAGGATGGCTATGACGTGCGCGGTTTTTCGCACGGACTTTACATCGACGGCACTTGGCGGCCGTCCTCCGACGGTCGGCTCATCGATGTCGTCGATCCCTCCTCCGGGGCGGTGATCGCGGCAGTTCCCGATGCGACGGTCGAGGACGCCACCGCCGCCGTCGAGGCGGCGGCCAAGGCGGCCAAAGGATGGCGGGAGACGGCGCCGCGCAAACGCTCGGAAATCCTCAGGCGTTGTTTCGAACTGATGGTCGAACGCTCGGAAACGCTTGCCATGCTGATCTCGCTGGAGAACGGCAAGGCGTTGCGCGACGCGCGCGGCGAAGTGGCGTACGCCGCCGAGTTCTTCCGTTGGAATGCTGAGGAAGCGGTCCGCATCACCGGTGAGTTCGGCACCGCGCCCTCCGGCAGCAATCGCATCGTGGTCGATTATGAGCCGATCGGAATTTGCGTGCTGATCACACCGTGGAATTTTCCGGCCGCTATGGCGACCCGCAAGATCGCGCCGGCGCTGGCGGCAGGCTGCACTGTCGTCCTGAAGCCGGCAAGTGAAACACCGCTGACGGCCTATGCGCTGGCGGCACTCTACAGCGAAGCCGGCGTGCCTGCCGGTGTCGTCAACGTGCTGACCACGACCAGTCCCGGGCCGCTTACTTCGGCCATGCTCGCCGATCCGCGCGTCAGGAAGCTGTCCTTCACGGGGTCGACGGGTGTCGGCCGAACCTTGCTCGGCGAGGCTTCAAAGCATGTCATTTCGTGTTCGATGGAACTCGGCGGCAATGCCCCGTTTGTCGTCTTCGACGATGCCGAACTCGACGCCGCCCTCGACGGCGCGATGATCGCCAAAATGCGCAACGCCGGCGAAGCCTGCACCGCCGCCAATCGCCTCTATGTACAATCGGGAATTTATGATGCTTTTGCCGACGGGCTCCGCAAGCGTATGGCGGCACTTAAGGTGGGAGCGGGACCGAATGCAGACACAGAATGCGGGCCGATGATCACCAGAAAGGCTGTCGACAAGATCGACCGCCTGGTCAAGGACGCCGTGGGCCGGGGGGCCAAGGTGCTTTGCGGCGGGGCGATTTCGGAGGAAGAAGGGTTCTTCTATCCGCCCACAGTGCTGTCCGATGTGCCGCCCGATGCGGAGATGGCGCACGAGGAGATTTTCGGCCCGGTGGCACCCATCACACGCTTCGACACCGAGGCCGAGGCGATCGCACATGCTAACAACACGGAATATGGCCTGGCCGCTTATATATACACACGCGATATTGGACGCGGCATGCGGGTGGCGTCCGGGATCGAGGCCGGCATGATCGGTCTCAACCGAGGACTGATGTCGGATCCGGCCGCACCATTCGGAGGCGTCAAGCAGAGCGGCCTTGGCCGCGAAGGCGGCCAGCACCACGGCATCGCCGAGTTCATGGAGGCTAAATATATTGCCGTCACCTTCTGAACCGGCAGTCATGTCAAACGACCCTTTCCGCACGCGCGACCATGTGGCCGACTTTGACGATATCGTGGCCGACATAGTAAGCCGCAGCGCCGAAACCCGGGCGACCCTGCCGATGTCGGCTGATATCGCCTATGGCGAGGGCAAGGCCGAAAGGTTGGACCTCTTCTTTCCGCCCGGCGCGCGCAGGGATCTTCCCGTGCACATCTTCATCCATGGCGGCTACTGGCGCATGTTCTCCAGGAGCGACTATTCTTATGTAGCGAACACAGTCACCAAAGCTGGGGCGATCGCGGTCATCGTCGACTATGCGCTGATGCCCGAAGTCAGGATGGCGGCAATCGTCGACCAGGTCCGACGTGCCAAACAATGGGTGCTGGACAATATAGCCGCCCATGGCGGTGACCCTGCCCGGCTAAGCGTAAGTGGTCATTCGGCGGGCGCACACCTGGCCACATTCCTGTTCGAAAAGACGCCAATGCCATCGCGCATACGTGCGGCGCTGCTGCTAGGCGGCCTTTACGACCTCAAGCCCCTTCAGACGTCCTTCCTTCAGCCGCTAATCGGAATCACCGATGAGGAGGCAGCTGCCTTCACCCCAATGACGCGGTGGCATGACCCGGAGACGGCAGCGACCATTCTCGTGGGAGATCAGGAAACGTCACCTTTTCACCAGCAGGCCGCCGACTTCGGAAAGCGCTTGCGCGCGCAGGGGCACCTTGTCTGCGACCTCCGCCTGAATGACCGAAACCACATGAACAGCGCGCGTGATCTGGGCATCAGCGGCACACAATCTGGCGATTGCCTGATGGCGATGATCGAGGGAAACGGCCTATAGGACGGAACCTGGGGAAGCAGAGCCGCTTGACTGCCGGGCCAGACACTCCCGTCACTCAAGAAAGTACCGTCACGGGATCGCGGCACGCTACCGGCATCGGGCTGAGCTTTGCGGCAGGTGAATCCGGCAGAGGACACAACCGACGACTCCTCATCCTCTTTCTCCACACTGACGAACTGCACAGCGCATCAGAAAATCGAAATTGCCCCTGCCGCCCTGAGTCGCGATGGTCTTTACGCAAGCAGCCGGCTTAGGGCTGTGGAGGAAACGTCGTCGCGGCAAAGCCCCTGGGCAAGGCCGCTTTGGCACGCCGCTGGTTCAAACCGGCAGCGAGGGAGGGTCTGACTTGGCTGGTTCGGGCAAATCCGACACCGCGCGCTTGGGCATCAAAATGTCCCAGGAACTCGTCGTCGGCGCGATCTCGGCCGTCCTGTTCCTGGTGTTCTCGGCGACGCTCAACAATTTCCTGAGCCAGGGCAACATCCTTGCCATTCTCAAGAATGTCTCGATCCTCGGCACGCTGGCCGTCGGCATGGGGTTCATCGTCGTCGGGCGCGGCATCGACCTGACCATGGTGGCGGTGATGGTGGTCGGCGTCGCCTTCAGCATTTGGATCTCCACCTGGGGCGTCGACTTCACGCTGGCCATCATGTGCGGCGCCATCCTGGTCGCGGTCATCGGCCTGTTCACCGGCGTCATGGTGGCAGTGGCCGAAATTCCGCCGATCTTCGCCACCCTTGCCATCGCATCCTCGGTCTACGGCTCTGGCCGCATCGTCTTTGCGTCCGACGTGCTCTATGCCCCCTCCGATATCGGCTGGCTGAAATTCGTCGGCAACGGAACCATCCTTGGCATCCCGATGTCGGTGATCATCTTCGCGGCGGTGGCCGCGCTCATGGGCTTCTTCCTGAGGAAGACCCGCTTCGGCCGGCTCGTCTATGCCACTGGCGACAACCCGAACGCGGCCCGCACCACAGGGCTGCCGACGCGCCCGATCATCGTGACGCAATATGTCATCAGCGCCCTCATTGCCTATACCGCCGGCATCATCATGCTGGGGCTGGTCACCGGCATCGACACCCGCCTCTACAATTCCAGCCTGATCTACGACGTGCTGCTGGTGGTCGTGTTGGGCGGCATCGGCCTCTCCGGTGGCCAGGGCGGCGTACGCAACGTCATCGTCGGCACCATTCTGGTCGGCATCCTGACCAACGGGATGACGATCCTGAACTTCAGCTACACCAGCCAGAACCTGATCAAGAGCGTGATCCTGCTGGGCGCGCTGGCGATCGACGCCATCATCAATCCGCGCGACGAGCAGACCTCGCAAAGCGGCGACATCTGAAACAAGAACCGAGACATAATCCGGGAGGAAAAACATGAAGTTGTTCAAGAACTGCCTGTTCGCGGGCATGACAGCGCTCGCGCTGCTGGGCGCGGCGAAAATCACCACGGCGCAGGAAACCGACCAGGTCGGCCGCTCCACGTATCTCGAGGCGCTCAAGGGCAAGAAGGTCATCTTCGTGCCGATCTCACAGGGCATGGACCTCAACCAGGCATGGGTGGTGGTGTGGCAGCGTCACGCGGCACGCTACGGCTTCAGCCTTGAAGTGCGCGATCCCTCCGGCGACACCAATGCCGGCATCCGCGCCATGCAGGGCGCCATCGCCGAGAAGCCGGACCTGATCATCGTGCAGAACCCCGACGTCCAGACCTACGCACGCCTGTTGAAACAGGCGCAGGCGGCCGGCATCAAGGTGCTGCAAGTCAACATGCAGTCGGCCACCCAGACCGACAGTTATGTCGGCAACGACTGGATCGAAATGGGCCGTCTCGAAATGGGCGAACTGGCCAAGCACTGCACCGGCCCCAATGCCGTCTCGCACAAGGTGGTCTGGCTCGCCGGTGTCCAGACGGGCGCCGCCAACATCTACATGCGCACCGGCATCGACGAGGTGCTGAAGGCCAATCCCGAGCTGCAGCTCGTCTCCGACCAGCCGGCCGATTACATGAGCGAAAAGGCCCGCCAGATCACCGAGACGGTCCTCCAGCAGCATCCGGACCTGTGCGGCATCATGGGCATCTGGGACAATGCCGAGGTCGGCGCAGGCGCCGCCGTCGCGGCCGCCGGCAAGCAGGACCAGGTGACGATCGTTACCAATGGCGCCGGCAGCGCCACGGGCTGCGAGAGCATCAAGAACGGGCTGCTCGACGTGATCTTCAACTTTAATGCCCCGATCCAGGCCGAGATCGCCGCACAGCAGATTTCCGAGCTGCTGCAGCAGCCCGAGCGGCAAGCGGGCAGCGAGAAGACCATCTTCTTCGGTCCGATCACCCGCGTCGACAAGGCCAATGCGACCGGCAGGAATTGCTGGAAGCTGGACGAGCTCAAGTAACGGACTTCCTTGATGAGCATGGCCGAAAGCCTTGTGCGCTGGCGCTACCGCCTGCTCCCCGACCACGTGGTCGGGGAGATCCTGACCAAGAAGTGGATCGACAGCGTCATCCCCTTCACGGCGCTGGTCATTTTGTGCGCGATCTTCGGCTCGATCGTGCCGGGCTTCTTCGATCTGGCGACGCTGACCAATCTCAGCGGCCAGACCGCCGAGCTTGGGCTGGTCGTCCTCGGCATGACCATCGTCATGGTGTCGGGCGGCATCGATCTGTCGGTCGGGTCGACCTTCGCGCTCGCCGTGTTGGTCACGCTGTATGGCATGAATGTCGAGCAGTGGAGCTTTGGTACCGGCCTTCTGGCGTGCCTGGGCCTCGGCGTCGTCTGCGGCGCCATCAACGGCTTCCTGGTTGGCTTCCTGCGCATGCGGGCCTTTCTCACCACGCTGGTGACGCTCATCATCTACCGCTCGACCTTCGACATCGTCTTCCCGCAGGTCTCGACGCGGATCGTCACCAGCGGTTCGGATTCGCCGGCCTATGATTTCCTTGGTTTCGGCACGATCTGGGGCGTGCCGACATCCTTTGTGGTCTTCGTCGTCATCGCGCTGATCATCCATCTCGTGCTGTCGCGCGCCCGCTATGGCTGGCGGCTGTTCGCGGTCGGCGGCGCGCGGCGCTCTGCCTACAATGCCGGCATCAATGTGCGCTTCATCTTGTTCAGCGCCTATGTCTTGTGCTCGGTGCTGGTGGCGCTCTCCGGCTTCTTCTTCTCGGCCCGCATCGGCAGTGCTGCTTCCGACATCGGCACCGGGCTCGAACTGCAGGTGTTGACCGCGACCGTGCTCGGCGGCATCTCGCTCGGCGGCGGGCGCGGCTCGGTCGCCAAGGCGCTGATGGGCACCGTCTTTGTGCTTGTCCTGTCGAACAGCCTGCTTGCGCTGGCCGTGCCCGGCCCGGTCAATTTCCTGATCCTCGGCATCGTGCTGCTCTTGTCGGTGCTTCTCGACGTACGCTGGGTGAAGAACCGCCACAAGATCCTGCGCAGCGTCTACATCTCGCCGACCTTCGCCAAGATGCCGCAGGCGATCTCGACCGCGCCCGGCGCGCCGATGGCGGTGAACGACCGGTTGAAGGACGTCGGCGTCATCGGCCTCGGCTTTCTCGACGGCGCGGAAGATGTGATCTTCGACCGGCAGGACCGCCTCTACACCGGCAGCCGCCAAGGCGATATCCTGCGCTTCCAGCCGCCGCACTACACCGACAGCGAAGTGTTCGCACATATTGGCGGCTCGCCGCTCGGCATGGCTTTCGACCGCGACGACAATCTCGTCATCTGCGTCGCCGGCATGGGCCTCTACCAGGTCTCGCCGGCCGGGGATGTAAAACTGCTGACCGCCGAGACCAACCGCTCACTGACCTCGGTGGTCGACGACTCCACCATGAAGCTCGCCGACGACTGCGACATCCTGCCGGACGGCCGCATCGTCTTCTCGGAAGCGACAGTGCGCTTCGAGATGCATGACTGGTATGCCGACGCGCTGGAAAGCCGCGGCAACGGACGCATCATCGTCCATGATCCCAAATCCGGTTCGACACGCACACTGCTGTCGAACCTCGTCTTCCCCAATGGCATCTGCACGGCCTTCGACGGCCAGTCGGTGCTGTTCGCCGAAAGCTGGGCCTGCCGCATCAGCCGCTACTATTTCGATGGCCCGAAGAAGGGCCAGGTCGAGCGCGTCATCGAGGGCTTGCCCGGCTATCCCGACAACATCAACCGCGCCTCCGACGGCACCTACTGGCTGGCCCTGATGGGCATGCGCACGCCGGCATTGGATCTCTCGCTTGAAATGCCGGGCTTCCGCCGCCGCATGGCGCGGCGCGTATCGGAAGATGCGTGGCTGATGCCCAATCTCAACACCGGCTGCGTGCTGCGCTTCGACGAGAACGGCCAGATCCTCGAAAGCCTGTGGGACCAGGCAGGCGAAAAGCATCCGATGATCACCTCGATGCGCGAGCACAAGGGCATCCTCTATCTCTGCGGCATCTTCAACAACCGCATGGGCACTTTGCCCCTGAAAGGCGTCGATCCCGACTGGTTCAGCTCGGATTCCTACTGGGGCAAAAAGTCATGAGCGGTTTGAACCAGCTTCTTGACCGCTTTCTCGGCCGTGGCGAGTGGGCCGTGACCGTGCCGACGCTCGACGGGCCGTTGCTGCCCAACCAAGGACTGGAGGAAGCCGAGCCATTCGCCGGCCTCGCCGAGGCCGACAATCTCGTGCGCACCGAAAAGGGCCTCCTGGCAAGCAGCGCGAACCGGCTGATGCGCTTTAGCGCCGACGGCCATGCCGAAACCTTGCAGGAATTTCCGGGCGAGATCACCGCACTCGCCCATGCCCGCGGCATGACCGCGATGGCCATCGACGGCAAGGGCGTCGTCATCCGCGGCGGCCTGCATGACGGGCGCGAGGCGACGGGCGAGGAGGCTCGCCGCCTCTCCTGCATCACCGCTCTCACCTTCCTCGACAGCAACACCTTGCTGGTGGCCAACGGCTCGGCCTCAGTGCCGGCGAGCGGTTGGCGTCGCGACCTGATGCAGAAGAGCGTATCCGGTTCGGTCTGGCGGCTCGATCTGAAAAACGGCCGGCTGGAGCTGATCAGGGATGGCTTGGCCTGGCCGGCCGGCATCGCCACCACCGGCTCCAACCGCATCTACGTCTCGGAGGCCTGGCGCCACCGCGTGCTGGCGATCGACCTTGCCACCAAGGCGACGCTGCCCGTGCTGGAGCATCTGCCGGCCTACCCCGCGCGCATCGCTCCGGCCTTCAACGCCGGCTACTGGCTGACCTTCTATTCCGTGCGCAACCAGTTGGTGGAGTTCATCCTGCGCGAGGAGACCTACCGCACCCGCATGCTGGCGGAAGTCCCGGAGGCCTACTGGATGGCGCCGTCGCTCGGCTCATGGCGCGACTATCGCGAGCCCATGCAAGGCAGCCAGTTGAAGCAGATGAACGTGCTGAAGCCATACGCGGTGACAAGGTCCTACGGGCTGGTGGTCCTTTGCGACCAGAACATGAAGCCGCTGTCGAGTTTCCATTCGCGCGCCGACGGCAAGGTGCACGGGACGCTGAGCGCCTGCGAGCTGGGCGATGACCTTCTGGTCGCCTCGCGCGGCGGATCGAGGATCGTGCGCGTGGCGAGCGCCGCCAGTGGCAAGCGAGGCTAAGCTATGTCGGACGCCAACATCATTGAACTCAAGGACGCCGCCAAGGCGTTCGCGCGCATTCCGGCCTTCAAGAGTGTCAATTTCGACCTGCGCAAGGGCGAAATCCATGCGCTGCTCGGGGAAAACGGCGCCGGCAAGTCGACGCTGACCAAGGTCATGGCCGGTGTCTTCAAGCTGACCGAGGGCAAGATGACCTTCGACGGCAAGGATGTGTCCTTCGCCACGCCCGCCGAAGCGCTGCGCGCCGGCATCGCCATGGTGTTCCAGGAAACCAACCTGGTGCCGGCCATGACGGTGGCGCAGAATCTCTATCTCGGCGAAGAGAAGATGTTCAACCGGTTGCGCGGCCTCTATATTCAGGCGCGGCAGTTCCTCGCCGGCATGGGCTTCCAGGTCGACCCGTCCGCGCAGGTCAGCACGCTGGGCGCGGCGCACAAGCAGATGGTGGAGATCGCGCGCGCCGTCCACCACAAGGCCCGCGTCATCATCTTCGACGAGCCGACCGCGACGCTGACGCCCGAAGAGAAAAGCCACTTCTTCAAACTTTTGCAGCGGCTGGTGAAGGAGGGCATCGCCGTCATCTTCATCACCCATGCGCTGGAAGAGGCGCTTGCTGTCGCTAACCGCATCACGGTCATGCGCGATGGCGAGATCGTCGCGTCCGGCGAAGCCAAGGGCTTCACCCGCGCTTCGATCGTGCAGGCCATGGTCGGCCGCACGCTCACCGAAACGCTGCATGGCGACGTCAAGCGCACGGCGCGGCCTTATGGCGACAAGGTGCTTTCGGTCGAGAACCTGTCCTGCGCCGGCCTGGTGCGCAACTCTTCCTTCTCGGTGTTTTCGGGCCAGGTCACCGGCATGTTCGGCCTTGTCGGCGCCGGCCGCACCGAAATGGCCAAGGTCGTCGCCGGACTGTTGAAGCGCAACATCTTCCACGGCGGCGAGATCCGCCTGCTCGGCAAGTCGGTGCGTTACCGGGTGCCCAGGCCTGCGGTGCGCGACGGCATCGTCTATGTCACAGAGGATCGCAAGGTCGACGGCTTCTTCGAAACCATGACTGCGGGCGAGAACCTTCAAGTGGGTGAACTGACCGAGGGCGCCAATCCCGTCTCCATGGTGTCGCTGGCGCGGGCCAGGCAACTTGCCCGCGAATGGGGTGAACGCCTGAGCCTGCGGCAGACCAGCGACCGAGCCCGGATGATCGAGCTCTCCGGCGGTAACCAGCAAAAGGTCGTGATCGCCAAATCGCTGATCCAGAAGCCTAGGCTGGTGATCTTCGACGAGCCGACACGCGGTGTCGACGTCGGCGCCATCGTCGAGATCCACCAGCTCATCAGCGATCTCGCCGAGCAAGGCATGGCCGTCGTTGTCATCTCGTCCTATCTGCCTGAAATTCTCGCCGTTTCGGATCGCATTCTGGTGGTCAAGCGCGGCCGCGTGGTCGAGGAGATGATGCTGTCGGAGGCCACCGAGGAGCGCGTAATGTTCGCCGCGGTTCATTGAGCGGCCCGACAAGAGAGACACTTTTGCCGGTCAAGCCAGGACCAATGTCTGGCCGGTCCTATTGCCTTGCAATCGGTTCCGCGTCTGAATAGGTCAAAGGGTCAGATCACCCTGCCCGAGCGGATATGCCCAGCATTAACCTCAAACTTCTGCAGACGTTCCTGCTTGCCGCCGAAAACGGCAGCTTCCGTCGTGCTGCCGAGGAGAGCAATCGTTCGCCATCGGCGGTCTCGATGCAGATTCGCGACCTTGAGGAGCAGATCGGCATCTCGCTGTTTATCCGCACCGCACAGCGTGCAAGCCTGACGCCGGAAGGCCAGATCCTGTTCGAGGAGATCGCCAATGTGATGTCACAGGTGCAGACCAGCCTCGACCGGCTGACGGAGGTCGCCGCTCGGCGCAAGGGCAAGGTGCAGATCGCCTGCGCCCCGACGCTCGCGGCAAGCCGGCTGGGCGATATCCTGGCGACATTCAAGTTGCGCTATCCCCGCAGCATCGTCGAGGTCATCGAGAGCCCGCCGCAGGCCGCGCTTGGCCTTTTGCAACAGCAGGAGGTCGAGTTCTACATCGGCCCCGAACTGCCAAACCTGACGGACTTCCAGTTCGAGTCTATCCTCGACGATCCGCTGATGGCCTGCATTCCCACGGAAATATACGGCAGCGAAAAGAAGCTGCTGCTCTCCGACCTGCTGCGCTATCCGCTCATCCTGCTCAACCGCAAGACCGCCGTGCGCGGCCTTGTCGATCGGCTGACGGCGGCGGAAGGCATCGAACTCAAGCCGCAATACGAGGTCGAAAGCGCACAGACGGCGGTAGCGCTGGTGTGTTCGGGACTTGGCGTCTGCGTGGTGCCCGGCATCGCCATTTCGCGCAATGACGAGCGCATGCGAGTGGTACCGATCGACCATCGCGACGCCCACCGCTCCGTCGGCATCATCACCGCGCGGGGCTATGTGCACCACTCCTTCTCCGAACAGCTGATGAACCTCATCCGCACCAATTTGCGCGAACTGGCAAACTGAGCATCGCGCCTTCGGACAGGCACCTTGCACGAGCGCCGAGAATGGTGCGGGAACGCCGTCATTCGCAGCCCGGCCTCACCTGAATATCAGCGCACCCTCAGTCGGTCTGGATCCAGATCGACTTGGTCTCCAGATATTCATGCAGATGTTCGATGCCGCCCTCGCGGCCGTAGCCGGACATCTTCATGCCGCCGAACGGCACCGCCGGGTCGATGGCGTGGTACATGTTGACCCACACCGAGCCGGCCTTGATGCGGCGGGCGAGCTTGTGCGCGGTGCCCAGATGGGTGGTGAAAATGCCGGCTGCCAGACCATAGGGCGTCGCATTGGCCCGCGCCACGGCTTCGTCGAGCGTGTCGAACGGCATCGCCGAAATCACCGGACCGAAGATTTCTTCACGCGCGATGGTCATCTTGTCCGACACCGCGCCGAAGACGGTCGGCGCGATGAAATTGCCGCCGTCGTAGGGCTCGCCGGTCAGTCGCGACCCGCCCGCTATCAGTTCAGCGCCTTCGTCGCGGCCGGCCTTGATATAGCCCACCACCTTGCCGGCCTGCCTGGCATTGATGAGCGGGCCGATTTCGGTTTCAGCCTCGATGCCATGGCCGATGCGAAGCCTGCCGGCAAACTCGGCGACCCGGCGCACGAATTCGTCATGGATTTCGCGCGCCACGAACAGCCGCGATCCGGCGATGCAGATCTGGCCCGAATGCACGAACACCGCCATCGCGGCGACAGGAACCGCCTTGTCGATGTCGGCATCGCGGCAGACGATGATCGGCGATTTGCCGCCGAGTTCCAGGGAAACGCGCTTGAGGTTGGTCACGCTCGCCCGCGCGATGGCCTGGCCGGTCAGCGTCGAGCCGGTGAAGACGATCTTGTTGACGTCGGGATGTTCAGCGAGCCGCGCACCGGCCTCCGTCCCGGTGCCGGTGACGACGTTGACGACGCCGTCGGGAACGCCGGCCTCCTGCATCAGCCTGGCGATCAGCAGCGGCGTCAACGAGGCATCCTCCGAGGGCTTCAGCACGATGGTGCAGCCGGTGGCGAGCGCCGGTGCGATCTTCCAGATCGACGCGGCGGTCGGAGCGTTCCAGGGGATGATCGCGCCGACAACGCCCACCGGCTCGCGCCTTGTGAAGCTGACGATCTCGCCGGGGATCGAATTGTCTATGGATTCGCCATGCAGCGCGGTCGCCATGCCCGCATAGAAGCGCAGCATGCCGATGACGCGCCGCCGGTTGGCGAGCGTGCGCGTGATCGGCAGTCCCATGTCGAGAGTGTCGGAAACGCTGAGCTCTTCCCAATGAGTCTCGAAGAGATCGGCGATGCGCAGAAGCACGCACTGCCGCTCATAGGGCGAGAATTTTGACCACGGCCCTTCGGAAGCCGTGCGCGCAGCGGCCACCGCCGCATCGATGTCGGCGGCCGAGCCACGCGGGACGGTGGCCAGCACTTCGCCAGTCGCCGGGTTGAGCGCCTGCATCTCCTGGCCGGATTGTGCCGGAACCCACCTGCCGCCGACGAACATCGGCCGGAATTCGCCGTGGTAGAGCGCCGTGGCCTTCGCCCGCGGGTCGAAATTCAGCGTCATCCCTTCCTCCTCACAATTCCGTGGCGACTATGCCTCCGACGCCGGTCGACCTCAAACAAGGAAAGCTAAAAGGGCGTTCAGATAATCGGACTGTGCAATGTACGCGACTTCCCCGATGGTGCCGGCAATGGAGGAACAGATATGAGACTTGCTGGCAAGGTCGCCATCGTCACTGGCGGCGGTTCGGGATTTGGCGAAGGCATCGTCAGGAAATTCGTCACCGAAGGTGCGCGGGTCGTGTTGATGGACCGTGATGAGGCCGCCGCGGCCCGCGTTGCTGCCGAAGTCGGCAAAAATGTGCGGCCAATCACTGGCGACGTCTCGACACTCGCAAGCTTCGAAGCGGCGGCAGACCTGGCCCGCTCGGCCTTTGGCGGTCTCGACATACTGGTCAACAATGCCGGCGTGGCCCAGCCGCCCCTGGCGCTCGAGACGATGGACGAAGAGATGTTCGACCGGATCGCCAACGTCAACATGCGATCCATCTACAATGGCGCCCGTGCGGTCGTTGCGCATTTCAAATCCATCAAATCGGGCGCCATCCTCAACGTCGCCTCCACCGGCGGCGTCTCGCCGCGCCCGAATTTGACTTGGTACAATGCTTCCAAAGGCTGGGCGATTGCCGCCACCCGGGCCATGGCCGTGGAACTCGCCCCCTTCGGCATCCGCGTCAACGCCATCAACCCGGTTGCCGGCGACACGCCGCTTCTGTCCACCTTCATCGGCTCCGGCGAGGAAAACCGCGCCCGCGTCGTCGCCACCATTCCGATCGGCAGGCTGTCTACGCCGGCGGACATGGGCAACGCCGCGGCATTCCTGTGCTCCGACGAAGCCAGCATGATCACCGGCGTCGACCTCAATGTCGACGGCGGCAAGTGCATCTGAGCGTTAGACCATTTGGGAGTTGGCGATGAAGCCTGTCTACGAAATCGCCGTGGTGCATGGCGACGGCATCGGCCCGGAAGTCTGCGCCGCAGCGGTTCAAGTGGTGAAAGCAGCGCTTGGTCCCGGCAACCCCTTGCACTTCAGCGAATACCCGGCCGGAGCCGAGCATTTCCTGAAGACCGGCCAGAGCTTTCCCGAGCCGACCTTCCAGGCCTGCCGCGCGGCGGACGCCATCCTGCATGGTGCGGGCGGCTTGCCGGGCGTCGTCCATCCCGATGGAACCGAAGCAGGCCTGGATTTCACGCTGAGACTGCGCTTCGAACTCGATCTCTATGCCAACGTCCGCCCCATCAGGCTCTTCGAGGGCGTGCCTAGCCCGTTGAGCGGAGTGAAGGCCGGCGATATCGACTACATCATCTTGCGCGAGAACAGCGAAGGGCTTTACGCCGCGCGGGGATCGGGCGCCCTGTTGCGCGGCGAAGTGGCGGTCGACACGCTGGTGCAGACCCGCTCCGGCATCGTGCGTATCGTGCGCAAGGCCTTCGAACTGGCGCGCCAGTCGGGCGGCGCGCCGCGTGACGGCGTGCGCCGGGTCACCTGCTGCGACAAGGCCAACGTGCTGCGCAGCTATGCCTTCTTCCGCTCCGTCTTCGACGAAGTGGCGAAGGACTATCCCGATATCGCGACCGAGCACGCGCTGGTCGACGCCATGGCGATGCATCTCGTGCTGAAACCGGGCCATTTCAACGTCATCGTCAGCGAGAACATGTTCGGCGACATCCTGTCCGACCTCGCCGCCGCGACGGTGGGCGGGATGGGCATGGCGCCTTCAGCCGAGATCGGCGCGGCCAACGGCTTCTTCCAGGCCGCGCACGGCTCGGCGCCCGACATTGCCGGCCAAGGTATCGCCAATCCGTATGGGACGATCCTGTCGGCAGCCTCGATGCTCGACTGGCTCGGCCACAAGCATGGCGACGAGAGGCTCAACCAGGCCGCGGCGCGCATCCGTCGCGTGACCGAGGACTGCCTGGCCAACGGGCTTCTGAGCGCCGACCTGAAAGGCAGGGCGTCGACCAGCGAGATAACCCGCTCGATCTGCGACCAGCTCGCGGCAGCGGCGTGACTGATGATCAAGGTGAAGAAAGATCTTGTTGGACCTCGCAAGGTCGGCCAGACGCTCATGCGCCGGATATTCATTGCCGACCGGCACGAGGGCGAGGCTTGAGATGGGCGCTCTCGATCGCCAGGTTTCGGTCGAGGATTTTCGCAGGCTTGCCCGTCGTCGCCTGCCGAAATCCATCTTCGAATTCATCGACGGCGGGGCGGGGCAGGAACTCACCCTTAACGCCAACCGAAGCGATTTCGAAAAGATCAGACTTTTGCCGCGCGTGCTTACCGATGTTTCGCATCCGAACGTTTCCACGACGCTCTGGTCCGAGACCTTGCCGACACCGCTCGTGATCAGCCCGATGGGTTCCTGCGCGCTGGTCAGGCCCGGAGCCGACATTGCCATCGCGAGGGCGGCAACCGCTCGCGGCATCCCCTACACACTCTCCACCATGGCCACGGCCAGCATCGAAGGCATGGCGCGGGCCGTACAGGGGCCGCTCTGGTTCCAGCTTTATGTCCTCAAGGATTTCGACTTCAATCGCCAGCTGGTGAGGCGGGCGGAAGAATTTGGTTATTCGACGCTGGTGGTGACCGTTGATCTGCAAGCCGGGGGCAAGCGCGAAAAGGATCTTAGGAACGGCATATCCATCCCACTGCGGCCTTCGGCCCGGCATCTCTGGGAAGGCATGCTTCATCCTGGCTGGTCGCTGCGCCTGCTGCGCGGTCGTCTGCCCCAGTTCGAGAACGTCCGCGGCTATCTCGGTGACAACAGCGCCGGCCTGACGATCGCCGCGCGTGTTGGCGGCAGCCTCCATGCAGGTTTCGACTGGGACGATTTCCGCCAGATCCGCGACTGGTGGAAAGGCCGGCTGCTGGTCAAGGGCGTCCTGCACCCGGGCGACGCGTCGCGACTGGTGGCGGCTGGTGCCGATGGCATCTGGGTGTCCAACCATGGAGGCCGTCAGCTCGACGGTGCTGTATCGAGCATCGATGCCCTGCCCGCCATCCGTCAGGCACTTGGCGCCCAAGTCCCGATCCTCATCGATTCCGGTATCCGCACGGGCACGGACATCATCAAGGCCAAGGCACGCGGCGCCACCGTCGCGGCGATCGGCCGGGCCGCACTGTTCGGCGCCGTGGCTGGCGAGGCCGGTGTGGCCAAGGCACTCGATATCATCCAGGACGAAGTGGTGACTTGCCTCAGGCTCTCTGCGGGATCCCCCGTTTTCAGGAAGCGGGATCAGAAATCATAGCATAGCGCCAAGACGTGTGCTCACGCTTGGTCGCAAAGTTTCAGCACCAATTGCCGCCCTCGCACGCCGCTCTTCCCAGGCCCAAAAGCCGCCGTCCATCCAGACGACGGCAGCCTATTCAGAAAGCGTTTGTTTGATGCACACGGGCCTGGCGGCAGTCGTTATGAATTCGAAAGGCTGCGCAGTCGGATAGGCGGACTAAACTCGGCCGCCCGGTGCTGGCTTCGGTTCCATCCACCCGTTCTTCAAGACGTCGCGAAGCACGTTCCGTGTGTCTTCGCCCGCTGCCGTTGCGCCGCTCGCCCAAGCGATCGCCAGCGCTCCGAAAAAGATGTCGCGCCCGGTCATCGTCCGTCGTGCAAGCCTTTCGTCCTGTGCAGCCTTCAGGATTCGCTCCGTCGTCGCGATGACAGCATGGCAGGTCGGCGTCAGCGGGGATTCTACTCGGCAAGCGGCCCGTAACGGTTCAGGCAAGCCCTCATAAGCCAGCATCCAGTCGCCGAGAGCTTCAACCCAGAGTTCGAGTGCGCGGCCTGCATCGCTCTCCCCGGCTTCGATTTCAACGCGACGATGGTCGAGGCTTTCATAGTGAAGAATTAGCAGCGCAGCCAGGAGGGCGTCTTTGTTTGGAAAATGGCGGTAGAGCGTCCCTGCCCCCACGCCCGCCAGCTTCGCGATAGCATCCATCGAAACGTCAACACTGTCGTTGCCGAACGCTTGTCGCGCTACCTCGAGAATGTGCGCCCGATTGTGTTGCGCGTCCCTGCGGAGGGCTGACGCGATCGACGATTGAGACATGACTTTGAACCCTTGAAGATCGGAGACACTCTCCGTATCTAAAGTCGAAGCGGAGACAGTCTCCATATAGCCCGTGGTCGACTGTTCTAACAGGTCGGCATGAGCCGGCGAAACGAGGACGATGATCAGGCAGATGATACCGGCATGCATCTGGGCAACGGTACGGCAACCTGCCTGGGGCCTGGCGCGCGCGGTCAGTAGATGCCGCGAGCGAGCTATACCAAGTTCGAGGCGGGCTGTTCCATCGGTCGTATGGCGGCACTACCCTGCGCGACCATCTGGATGTCCCGCTCAACACGGGATCGATCCGCGCATCATGCGCTGAACTCATAATCACAATTATCTGGAAGGAAATCGACATGAACATCGGCATTATCGGCGCGGGAAATATCGGCACCACCCTCGCACGAAAGCTGACAGCGGCCGGACACGCGGTGAAGCTGGCGGGCTCGAAGGGGCCTGATGATATCCGCGAGAAGGCGATGAAGGTTGGTGCGCTCCCGGTTGCCGCGCACGAAGCAGCCAGGGATGTCGAGGCGATCGTTCTATCGATCCCGTTTGCGAAGATTCCCGATGTCGCCAACATCTTTGCCGATGTACCAGCCGACGTGGTCGTGATCGACACCTCCAATTATTATCCTATGCGCGACGGGAACATCGCGGAGGTTGACGATGGCAAGCCGGAAAGCGTCTGGTCCAGCGAACAACTCGGCCGGCCGGTGGTCAAGACGTTCAATGCGGTCCTCGCCCAAACGCTCGCCGAAGGTGGCGCAGCGGCCGGAACGGCCGAACGGATCGCGATCCCCGTCGCAGGTGATGATGCGCATGCCAAAGCGATCGCACGCGAACTGGTGAACGAGACCGGTTTCGACGCACTTGATGCCGGCGATCTCGCGAATTCCTGGCGCCAGCAACCGGGCACGCCAGCCTACTGCACGGAACTGACGTTGCCTGATCTTCAGCATGCGCTGTCCACGGCGGAAAAGGCGTGCGCACCCGGAGCTCGCGACGCACTGATCAAGGGCTTCATGGAGGCGACGACCCCCCTCCGCCACGAGCAGATCGTAGCCCGCAACCGTGAAGTCACCGCCCTCCAATGAGAGACTTTTCCGGTTCCGGCCCGAGGTGGTGACCAAGAAGACTGTCCAAGAGTTCCTTCTGTTTGTCGGGAACAACCTGCCAGACGACGATGACGAGGCCGGCGTGAACCGGCTCTTTAGAGTTTTCTGAAGCCCTTGGCGTTTTTTGCGACAAAGGTGAAATCCCCCTTGATGATGCGAGGCATCAACTCCCACGCGCGGCACGCTCTGCTGCTCAACCAGCGAGCCTGAGCCATAGCGCCTGCCTGACGGCAGGCGGTTAGCCGCCGCCGCCCATGGTCACGGACATGAAGGCCCGGAAGGCCGCCGCGGCCGGTTCGATTGATCTGTCCCGCGACCAGGCCAGGCCGACATCCATGGTAGGAATGGGCTCGACAAGCCCGCGCACTTCGATGCGCTGCCCTTCCAAGGACCAGGGGCGGTAAACCATGTCGGACAGGACAGTGACCCCCATGCCGGCAGCCACGAGCGACCGCACGGCCTCGACCGAACTGGTGGTAAGGACGGCGCGAAGCGAAAGCCCCGCGGCATCCCAGTAACGGGCGGCCGTCGTACGTGCCTCGTCCACCGTCAGCATGACATAATCTTCCGCCGCCACATCGGCGAGGCTGATTTCCTGTCGCGCGAGCAGATGATGATCAGCCGAGAGCCAGAGCCGGCGGTTCGACCGCATCAAGACCTCCTGCGCCAACTCCTTGGTGTGCTCCAGGTTCGACACCAGCATCACGGCCATGTCGATGTCCCCGCACATCAACCCGCTTTCGAGAGCGTCTCGGGGCAGTTCCAGCACCTCGACCTCGATCTCGGGATAGGTCTTTCGAAACCGCGCGTAGTGGCGCGACATGTAGTAGCCGACGACCGTGTAGGTCATGCCAAGCCGCAGCTTGCCCGCCAGGCCTTTCCTATCGCGCAACGGGCTTCGGACGGCGGCAGCGACGGCCCCGGTGATAACACGCGCATGTTCAAGAAACCGCGCGCCCTCCATAGTCAGTCTTACGCCAGCGTGGTTACGCTCCAAAAGCCGTACGCCCAGGTCAGCCTCAAGCGTCTTTATCGCCGCAGTGACGGCCGATTGCGAGATGTTGAGTTCCACCGCAGCATGACTGACCTGTCCGCTCTCGGCGGTCGCGATAAAATAATCAAGCTGTTTCAAGGTGATGGTCATGGTGCGCTCCGGCCCAGAACCATTATCTGTTTTTTTGATATGACAATCAATAAACTACTATTTCACAAACGCCCTCGCATGCGCAAAAAATGCTGCAACGCCGCAAAGACGGCAGCTTCGAGGGGTAACAATGCGATGGCGGTGACGCTAAACTGCGACATGGGCGAAAGCTTTGGCCTCTACAAGGTTGGCGATGATATGGGCATGATGCCCATCATCGACGTTGCCAATGTCGCCTGTGGTTTTCACGCTTCCGATCCGGATCACATGCACGCCGCCGTCCGCAGCGCCAAGGCGAGTGGCGTAAAGATCGGCGCCCATCCAGGCTTGCCCGACATTCAGGGTTTCGGCCGGCGCGAGATGCGGATGACCCGCGAAGAAGTCAGGAACACCATCATTTACCAGGTGGGAGCGCTTGCCGGCTTCCTCAGGGCCGAGGGTGTGGAACTCCACCACATCAAGCCGCATGGCAGCCTCTACTTCATGGCCATGCAGCAGGAGGCAATCGCCCATGGCGTGTGCGACGCGGCAGAGATTTTCGGCGTACCCCTCTTCGGCATGACGGGCACCCTGCATGAGAAGATCTATCAAGAGCGCGGTATCCCATTCGTCGCCGAGTTCTATGCCGATCTCGACTACGATGCCTCCGGCAAGCTGATCTTGACACGCGTTCATGACGCCAAGGACCCCGCAGAGATGGCCGAGCGGTGCATACGCGCCATCAAGGAGGGCGAGGGCACGGCAGAGGACGGCAGTTTCTTCCCCGTACGCTGCGAAACCATCTGCGTGCATTCCGATACGCCGAACGCCATCGAAATAGCCAGGGCCGTGCGCACCGCAATCGCCCCCTGGCACTGAACTCGACCGAACCCGCCCGCGCAGGCGGTTCCAAATTAGTCTGTCTGCAGTTTTCCGGAGCTTTTTATGGCCCAGATTCTTTCGCCTCTTCCCGGCACCTTTTATCGGAGCGCCTCGCCAGACCAGCCGCCCTACAAGGCGGATGGCGACGCGGTTTCCGCCGGAGACGTAATCGGTCTCATCGAAGTGATGAAGTCGTTCCACGAAGTGAGGGCCGAGACGGCCGGTACGAACATCCGCTTCATTGCCGACAATGAGGACCCCATCATGGCCGGCGCACCTATTGCGGATCTCGACTGATGCTGAAAAAGCTTCTGGTTGCCAACCGAGGCGAGATAGCGGTCAGGATCATCCGGGCCGCGCAAGATTTGGGGATCGCCACCGTGGCGGTGTATTCGGCCGCAGACGCCGTGTCGCTCCACGTCCAGCTTGCGGACGAAGCGGTCAACATCGGCCCACCAGCAGCAAAGAAGTCTTATCTCAATGTCGAAGCAATTCTGAAGGCTGCCAGCGATACCGGTTGCGACAGCGTTCATCCTGGCTATGGGTTCCTTGCCGAGAATGCCGCGTTTTCCGACGCGGTCACAGGCGCTGGATTGGTCTTCGTCGGCCCGTCGGGAGATGCGATCCGGATGATGGGAGACAAGGTCTCGGCGCGATCGGCCGCCGCCGCTGCAGGTGTCCCTGTGGTGCCTGGCTCGGCTGGCCGGGTCGAGGGCCTCAAGGCTGGCCACGAGGTGCTGACCGCAACCGGTTTTCCGGTGATGATCAAGGCGGCGGCAGGCGGCGGCGGGCGGGGCATCCGCATCGCCAACTCGCTCGCCGAGTTCGAACAAGCCTTTCCTCAGGCCGAAGCAGAAGCCCTCGCCGCCTTTGGCGACGGTGGCCTCTACATGGAAAAAGTGATCGGCAAGGCCCGCCATATCGAGGTGCAGGTGCTGGCGGACGGAAGCGATGCCATTCACTGCTACGAGCGGGAGTGCTCACTGCAGCGGCGACGCCAGAAGGTTTGGGAGGAGGCGCCGTCTCGCGCACTTTCAGACAGGCTGCGCGAGGATCTCTGCGCTTCGGCGGTCGCTTTGGCCAAGGCGGTCAAATACTCTGGTGCCGGCACGGTAGAGTATCTTTATGACGATGAAGCAGATCGCTTTTACTTCATCGAGATGAACACCCGTATCCAGGTCGAGCACCCGGTCACCGAAGCGATCACCGGCATCGACCTCGTTGCGGAGATGCTTCGCATCGCCGGCGGCGAGAAGCTGAGGTTCAGGCAGAGCGATGTCTCCGTCAAGGGGCATGCGATCGAAGTCCGGCTCAATGCCGAAGACCCGGCGAAGGAGTTCGCTCCATTCCCCGGGCAGGTGGCCGAGCTTCGCATTCCCGGCGGTCCGGGCGTACGCTTCGATTCGATGCTCTATCAAGGCTATCAGGTGCCGCCCTTCTATGACTCGCTGCTTGCCAAGCTGATCGTGCATGCAGAGACGCGCGAGGCGGCGATAGTGCGCCTGATCCGCGCGCTCAACGAGTTGAAGATCGGCGGGCTCAAGACCACCAAGCCGCTGTTTCTTGCGCTGGCCGCCGATCCGGCGGTACGGGCGGGAGACGTGCATACCCGCTGGCTGGAAGGCTGGCTCATCGAAAACGCCGCAGCATTGGCGGGTTAAGGAGGACCGATGTCGATACGATTCAACTTCGGCGGTGACGAACATATCTTCGGCGAGGTGTCCGAAGAAATGTCGCTCACCTCCTTCTTTACCGGCCTTTCGATGACGAACGCGGTGCGTACGGCAGGCATCCGAGGTGTCACCGAGATCTGCCCAGCCAACGCCAGCTTCCAGATTCGCTTCAACCCCGACATCGTCAAGCCGCAGGATTTGCTCAGCGAACTGAAGTCGATGGAAGAGGCGGCCTCGAAGGCGGACCCGGTGCTGAAGACCCGGATCATCGAACTGCCGGTTTATTTCCAGGATCCATGGACGCGTGAAACCTGCCTGCGCTTCCGCGAGCGCCATCAGGACCCCTCCTCCACCGATCTTGAATATTCGGCACGCATCAACGGCTACGCCACGGTGGAAGAGTTTATCACGGCCTATTCCGGCCAGCCCTGGTTCGTGTCCATGGTCGGCTTCGTCGCCGGCCTCCCCTTCCTGTACCAGATGGTTGAGCGCAAGAAACAGATTCAGGCGCCGAAATACTTGCGTCCACGCACCGACACTCCCAAGCTCACCATTGGCCATGGCGGCTGCTTTGCAGCGATCTATTCGGTGCGCGGCGCTGGCGGCTACCAGATGTATGGCATAACCCCGGCTCCGATCTACGACCCGACCAGGAAGGTGCGCTACCTCTCAGATG
Source organism: Mesorhizobium sp. SEMIA396 (assembly GCF_024518615.1). Classification (NCBI taxonomy): domain Bacteria; kingdom Pseudomonadati; phylum Pseudomonadota; class Alphaproteobacteria; order Hyphomicrobiales; family Phyllobacteriaceae; genus Mesorhizobium; species Mesorhizobium sp. SEMIA396. The sequence goes on along the minus strand of NZ_JANIFC010000004.1, from coordinate 100,790 downwards.
ATATGTGCCTGTTCAAGCCAGGCGACATCGTCAAGTTCAAGGCCATTGGCCGCGATGACTACGACGCCACGCTGGAGGAAATCGAAGCCAATCGGTGGCAGCCGACGGTTCGCGAGTGCACCTTCAGCCTGAAGGATTTCAACAGCGATATTTACGGCACCAATGCAAAGCTGATGGAGCTTATCAATGGCCGTTAAGGTAATCTCTCCCGGCCTCTCCACTTCCGTGCAGGACCTTGGCCGACCAGGCCACTACCATGTCGGCATTCCCGAAGGCGGCGGCATGGACCGCTTTGCCACACGCATCGCAAACCTGCTTGTCGGCAACGATCCGGGTGCCGCGGTGCTCGAAGCCACCTTCATGGGCCCCGAACTCGAATTCACCCAATCCGCGGTCGTCGCCGTCACGGGAGGAGAACTCCCCCCCAAACTCAATGGCGAGGAACGGCCGACCTGGGAAAGTTTTCCGGTGAAGGCCGGTGACCGGCTTTCCTTCGGCTTCCTCAAGGGCGGCGCGCGCGCTTATCTGGCCGTCTCCGGCGGCATCGACGTACCGGTGGTTCTCGGTTCGCGCTCGACTTACATTCTGGGCGCACTCGGCGGTCATCAGGGCCGCACGCTGAAGGCGGGTGATGAGCTTCCCCTCGGCGAAGGTTCCGGCAAAGCCGGTCTTTCACTGCCTGCAAATCTGCGCCGCGCGGGCAATAGTCCGGCGGAACTCAGAATGCTTCCCGGCATGTACTGGCATCGGATCACTGAAGCTGCCGGCACTCGGTTCTTTGAGGAAACCTGGAAGGTCGCACCCGAAGCCGACCGCATCGGCTATCGCTTCCGGGGTGGGACGCCGCTGGAATTCGTCGAGCGCGAGCAGCCTTTCGGTGCGGGCTCCGACCCCTCGAACATCGTCGATGCCTGCTATCCCTACGGATCCGTCCAGGTGCCGAGTGGCACGGAGCCGATCGTTCTTCACCGGGACGCGGTTTCGGGTGGCGGGTACATGATGCTGGGCGTGGTGATATCGGCCGACATGGACCTTATCGCCCAGCTCCAGCCGCACACCCCGGCGCGCTTCGTTCCGGTGACGCTGGAAGACGCGCTTGCCGCGCGAACCGAACAGCGCGCCGCGCTGGCGCGTGCTGAAGGGCATCTGGCCGGCTGACGTCAGCCGGGAAAATGCCGGCGGAGGAGCCGGTGGCGAGGAGATCGGCCGGCCAAAACCGACCGTGCGTGGCGGAAGACAAAATCCGGTGCGCGAAACGACAAGACGACGCCGGGCAACGGCGTGAATTTGGCACCCGAGCAGTCCGCTAGAGACCGCCGGAACCGACAGGGGAAGACATTTGCAACGCGACTGGCCGCAAGGCCGGATGCTTCGCGCCTTTCCGTCGGTAGAAAGAAGGAAAGGGTCATGAGTCATCTGAGCGCGGAGAATGTCTCGGTATCGTTTGCGGGGCTGAAGGCCCTGTCATCGGTAGACCTCCAAATTACGCCCGGCCGCATCAGTGGCCTCATCGGCCCGAATGGCGCTGGCAAGACCACGCTCGTCAACGTGCTGACCGGCTTCCAGGCACCGACGGAAGGCACCATCAAGCTCGACGGGGCAGCACTCACAGGTCTCAAGCCGCATCAGGTCCGGCGGCGCGGCATTGCCCGCACCTTCCAGGGTGGGCGGCTCTTCCGCGACCTGCCTGTGCTGGACAATTTGGAGGTAACCGGCGTTGGTCTGGGAATGAGCCGGCGCGCTGCCATCGCCGAAGCGGAAGCGATGCTCGACTGGATAGGCATCGGTGCGCTGGGCACCCGCATCGCCGGAACGTTGCCATATACGGACGAGCGCCGCGTCGCCATTGGCCGCGCCCTGATGGGACGGCCCGCGTACATCCTGCTCGACGAGCCCGCGGCTGGCATGAGCGCGCTGGAGGCGCGGGAGCTTTCGGCCCTGATAAGACATATCGCCAGCGATCTCGGCTGTGGTGTCCTGCTCATCGAGCACAATGTCGGGCTGGTGCTCGGCCTTTGCCAGCATATCGTCGTGCTCGATTCCGGAGCGATCATCGAGGAAGGCCCGCCTGCCGCGATCCGCGACAGCGAGAAGGTGCGCCACGCCTATATGGGCACGGCCGCGAACACCGACCTGCCTGTGCTGGAGGCGATGGAATGAGCCTGCTCGCCCTTTCCGATATCACTATCCGCTACAGCCGTCTCACGGCGGTCCGCAATGTCTCCTTCTCCATGGACGAGGGAGAAATCCTGTTCATCACCGGCCCGAACGGAGCCGGGAAGTCTTCGCTGCTGCGCGCGATCGCCGGTGTTACGCCAGTGGCGGGCGGCCGGATCGACCTTGCAGGTCATGAGATCACCGGCCAGGCGCCGGAGAACATCGCCCGGCTCGGATTCTCCATGGTGCCGGAGGGGCGCGATGTCTTCGGCTCGCTGACGACCGAAGAGAACCTTCTGGTCGGAACCGGCATGCACGCCCGCGAACGCGGCTGGCGCAGCCGAGCGGCCGACGAACTTGAAGCCGTCTACGCAACCTTCCCGATGCTGAAAGAGAGGCGGCATGGGCAGGCGGGATTGCTGTCCGGCGGGCAGCAGCAAATGCTGGTCATCGGACGCGCGTTGATGACCAATCCGCGGCTTGTAGCCATCGACGAGCCTTCGCTGGGCCTCGCCCCCAACATCAACGACCAGGTCTATGAGCGGCTGATCGCGCTGCGTGCGCAGCGCCAGCTCACGCTCCTGATCGTTGAGCAGAGCTCGGCCCGGGCGATGATGGTGGGCGGGCGGATGATCCTGATGCGTGGCGGACAGATCGTGCTCGATGGCGACGCGCGGACGCTCGGCAATGGCGAGGCGATCCAGGCTGCCTATTTCGGTTACGAGGACCACTGAGATGCTCCAGATCCTGTTCGACGCACTCTCGCTTGGTTCGCTCTACGCGCTTGGGGCGCTTGGCATTGCCCTCATCTTCGGCGTCATGCGGCTGGTGAACTTCGCGCATGGCGACGTCATCGCCTTCTGCGTCTTCGCGCTGCTATGGCCGTCAACAGACGCCATGGCCATCGTCTTCGCTGGCCAATTGCCGTGGTACCTGCTGGTGCCCTTCGTGCTCCTTTGCGGGGCCGGGCTGTCGGTGCTGTGCGAAATCGTTGTCTTCAGGCGGTTCCGCCAGGCAAATCCGGCAACCATGATGATCGCCTCCTTCGCGCTCGGTTTCGTCATTCGCTACTTCCTGCTCATGCTTTTCTCCAGTCGGCCGAAATCGATCTCGCTGCTGCCCGAACTGTCCCAGCCGGTGGAGATCCTCGGTGCCAGGCTTCCCCTCCTCCAGCTCATAACGATCGTCGCCACGATGGTCATCCTGATCGGCCTGACACTGTTCCTGCGTCAAACCCGCTTCGGCCTGGAGATGCGGGCGGCGGCCGAGAACTTCTCGATGGCCCGCATGCTGGGTGTGCGTGCGAACCGGGTTATCATGGGCGCGTTCGCCCTCTCCGGCGCGTTGGCCGCCGCCATTGCACTGATCTTTGGCGCCCAGACAGGCACGCTGGACATCCAGATGGGCGCCTCGATCATGTTGATGGCCTTCATCGCCACCGTCATTGGCGGCCTCGGCAGCCTCGGGGGAGCCGTGCTCGCCGGCTTCCTGCTGGGTGCCGCCTCGGTGATCATGCAGGTCATGCTGCCCATCGACGCCCGGCCGTTCCGCGATGCCTTTGTCTATGGAGCGGTCATCCTCGTTCTCCTCTTCCGCCCGCAAGGGCTTATTGCCGCGCGCGGCACCAAGGAAAGGGTCTGATTTCATGGGTGTCGCCGCCTCCCTCACCAACTCTACCGCTGCCGGTGCCGCGGCTGCCGAGCGAAAGCCCGCCCGCTTCGCGCTTGCCCGCCGCACAATCCTGACGCCGATCCTGCTTTCTCTGCTGCTGCTGGCCATCGCGCTGATCACGGTGATGACCGGATCGCGGCCCTTCAACCAGACGGTGATCGACGTGTTCGTCCGTGTCATCCTCGTCGTGGGCCTATACATCTTTATCGGAAATTCGGGCGTTCTCAGCTTCGGGCATATCGGCTTCACCTGCCTTGGCGCCTACGCGGCCGCATGGCTAACCATCAATCCGATGATGAAACGCGGTTCGCTGCCGGGATTGCCCGAATGGCTGCTGGCGACCCGTTTGCCGTACTGGCAATCGGCTGTGCTGGCGGCATTGTTCGCCGCCCTCGCCGCTCTCATTTTCGGGCGGGTGCTGATGCGGCTATCGGGCATCGCGGCTTCGATCGCGACCTTCGCGATGCTCGCCATGATCAACACAATTTATTCCAATTGGGAGAGCGTGACCGGAGCGACCTCATCGGTCGTCGGCATTCCGATCGTGCGCATGATCTGGCCGTATCTCATCGGCGCCGTGGTCGCAATCTTCATCGCCTGGGCGCACGCGATCTCCCGGTCCGGCCTGGCCCTTCGTGCTGCCCGCGACGAACCCACCGCCGCCGCGGCTTCCGGTATCGACATTCCCAGGGAAAGACTCGTGGCGTTCGTCGTATCGGGCGCGGTGATGGGGCTGGGCGGTGCGCTTATGGCTCATTCCATCGGCGTGGTCACACCCGATACATTCTATCTCGGTCTCACCTTCATCACCCTTTCCATGCTCGTCGTCGGCGGCATGGGCAGCCTGTCGGGGGGTGTGGTGGGTGTCGTCCTGCTGTCCGCCCTGATCCAGGCGCTGCGCTGGCTGGAGGCAGGCGTATCGCTCGGCGAGTCCACTTTCGCCCTCCCGAAAGGGGTCCAGGAAATAGCCCTCGGCGTCATCATGATCGTGATCCTCGCGCTTCGCCCATCCGGACTCATGGGCAACCGCGAGCTCACCTTACCTCGCAGCAGTCGCAACAAGTGACCGGCGGCACAAGCCCGACCGGAAAACAAAAAAGGAGACGTGCATGACATACAAAATGAGAATTGTCGCAACCGCTCTGGCCTCGATGTCCATCGCATATCCGGCGCTGGCCGATGACAAGACTATCGTCATCGGCTTCGCCACCGCGGAGTCGGGCTTCATGGAAGCTTATGACAAGCCTGCGCAGGAGGCGGCCTTGATCCGCATCGACGAGATCAATGCGGCTGGCGGCCTGCTTGGAAAGCAGATCAAGGTTGTCAAGGCCGACACCAAGTCCGACCGGGCCGAAGGCGCCAAGGCGGGCCTCTCCGTGCTCGACCAGGGTGCGGATCTCGTGGTCGTGTCCTGCGATTACGACTTCGGATCGCCGGCTGCGCTCGCGGCCGAGGACGCGGGCCGTATCTCCTTCTTCCTGTGCGCGGAATCGGTCAAGGCCGGTATCCAAGGTGTCGGCCCGCACAGCTTCTCCGCGTCGGTGCTGGCGGCCGTGCAGGGCGCAACCATGGCCGAGTGGGCATTCAAGGAAAAGGGCGCAAAGGACTTCTACCGTCTGCTCGATACTTGGACGGCCTACAACAAGGGCATCTGCGACGGCTTCGACTGGATGATGCCGAAGCTCGAAGCCCAGGGCGCGAAGCTTGTCGGTGAAGACACCTTCAAGAACGAGGACGCCTCCATCGCCGCGCAGATCACCCGCATCAAGTCTCTGCCGAAGGAGCCGGATGCGATCATGCTTTGCACGATGATGCCGGGCGCTGTCTCGGCCATCAAGCAGCTTCGCGCCGCGGGTATCAACTCCATGATCCTGAATGGATCGGGCGTCGACGGTAGCTATTGGCTCTCGGCTGTGCCCGATCTGACGAACTTCTACGTCCCCGTTCAGGGATCGATCTATGGCGACGATCCCAATCCGGCCGTGCTGAAGTTCAATGCCACCTACAAGCAGAAGACAGGCGCCGATCCCTCGAGCCAGTATGTCTTTCCGGGTTACGTCATGGTCGACGTCTGGGCCAAGGCGGTGGAGCGTGCAGGCACGGCCGATGCCGACGCGGTCGTCGCGGAGCTGGAAAAGATGAAGAATGAGCCGACGCTGTTCGGGCCTCGTACCTTCTCGCCGGAACTGCATCACCAGAACCAGACGCGGTACCTGATCGTCGAGACCAAGGCCGGCAAGCCGGGTGTTGTAGGCAACTGGACGATTTCCGAGCCGGTACCGATGGAAGCCTTGCTCAAGTAGAAGAAGATGGGCCGGATAAGTCCGGCCCTTCATCTACGAAAGGCCCTGTTCCTCTGGGACGACCGGGCCTTTCGTCTTTGAGGATCTTGCCTTTGGACAAAAAATGAGGGCGGCCCGTTTGGACCGCCCTTGTCGCCCGATGAATTCAGATTTTCGCTACCCTCGCGCTTTGCGGTAGGAATCCTTGAGCGCTATGAGCTCCCCCGAGAAAGCGAAGATATCGCAGCCGTCGACTTCGATTTTCTGCCCCGCTGCCGTGGTGCCGACGAAGCGCCATGATGAAAGCCCGGTGTCGCCCGTCACGACGTGCCGTCCCCTGGTCCACTCGGCTTTCGGGAAGGCATCGAACAGCGCTGCATAGGCGGCGCGCACGGCGTCACGCCCCATATGCTTGCGCCCTTCGGCATCGGGTCCAGCCGAGCCGTGGAAAGCGCAATTCTCAGCCATGCAGTCCATCAGCGCGCCCACGTCGCGGGCGTTCCAGGCCGCGAGGAACCGGTCGAGCACGGCCAGCCGCCTGGCTGCGAGATCGCCGGCTTCAACGACCTCGACCTCGAGGAAGGCGAGCGGTGCATCGCCGGCATTGATGACGTTGTGAGCCACACCCGTCCGCCGCGAATAGGGCACCCCTTGGGTGAGAGCGGCTTGCGACTGCGCGCCGTCCGGGCCTTCGAGACCGAGCTTGCCGTCCGTAAGCGGCACGATGACGTAGTCATGGCCATGGATGTGCCAGCCGGTCTCGGCCCCGGTGGCAAAGCGCCATTCGGTGACCCGGAAGCGTTCGTCGTCGATATGGACGACCGGTTCGGCTTTCATGCGGGTCATTCAAGTCCCTCCTTGGCGACCGCACCGGTCAGGCGCTCAAGCGTCCGGCCCATGCGCGTCATGATTTCCTTCACATCGTCTTCTGTCGAGATCATCGGCGGACAGAGCGCGAGCTGGTCGCCGATGGCGCGGAAGATGAGGCCTTCCTCGTGGCCGATTCCTGCTGCGATAGTCCCTGCACGCCCAACCTTGGCGAAGGGGCGTTTCGTCGCCTTGTCTGCCACCAGTTCAACGGCGCCGATAAGACCGGTACCCCTCGCTTCGCCGACAAGCGGGTGATCGGCGAATGAGCGGATGCCGGCCTGGAACGACGTCTCAAGGCGGGCCGCGTTTCCGATCAAGTCCCGCTCCTCGAAAATGGCGAGGTTTTCGAGACCCACCGCCGTCGCGACCGGATGACCCGACGCAGTGAAGCCGTGGCCGAAATTGCCGATCGTTGCGGTGTTGTCGGCGATCGCTTGATAGATCGCATCGGAGAAAATGACGGCGGCAAGCGGCATATAAGACGACGTGATTTGCTTGGAGACCGTCATGATATCAGGCGTGAAGCCGTATTTCTGAGCGCCGAAGGGCGTACCAAGCCGCCCGAAACCACAGATCACCTCGTCTGCTACCAGGATGATATCATTTGCCCGGCAGATTTTCTCCACGCCTTCCCAGTACCCGACCGGCGGCGGCAGAACGCCGCCGGCTGCCATGAGCGGCTCTCCTATAAAGGCTGCGATGGTATCAGCCCCTTCTTCCGCGATCACCGCTTCCAGCTCGGCGAGCAGACGCGCCGTGAAGGCGGCTTCGTCTTCGCCTTCCATGCCGAAGCGATAGAAGTGCGGGCAGGTCAGGTGGCGAACGGGAATCGCCGGAAGATCGAAGTCGCGATGGTTGACCGGCAGGCCTGTCAGGCTGCCGGAGGCGACGGTGATGCCGTGGTAGCCCTTGGTCCGTGCCAGGAATTTCTTCTTTTTTGGCCGGCCCAGCGCGTTGTTCATGAACCACATCATCTTGACGATGGTGTCGTTGGCTTCCGAGCCCGACGACGTGAAGAAGACACGCGTCAGGTTTTCCGGCGTCATCTCCACGAGTTTCTCCGCGAGCCGGATGGACGGTTCATGCGCCTTGGAGGAGAAGGTGTGATAGTAGGGCAGCTTCAGCATTTGCTGATAGGCAGCATCGGCCAACCGCTTTTCCGAAAAGCCGACGCCCACTGACCACAGCCCGGCGAGCCCTTCGATGTATTCCTTGCCGCGTTCGTCATACACACGGATGCCGTCGCCGCGGCTGATGATCAGCGGCCCGGTTTCTTCGTGCTGACGCAGGTTTGTGTAGGGGTGCATGGAGGTGGCGATGTCGGCGGCGGCGAGAGAGTTGGAAAGCGCATCCATGGAAGTCCTCAGCGGCTTGGGGAAATGGTTCGGGCGGTGAGTTCGAGATAGTCCTCGATCGCATGCGTGGAGCTTTCACGATTCGGGAAACGAATCATGGCAGGCTGTTGGAATGGGTGTCGATGATCCGCCGCATCAGCGCGGCGACGTCGCGCGCATTCGGAGGATCGGAGTGGATGCAGACGGTGTCGAAGTCGACCGGGCGGATCGTACCGTCTGTCGTGACGAGTTCGCGTCGGGTAAGCGCCCCCACCATGCGATGCTCGGCAAGCGTCAGGTCGATGGCCGACTGGACGCGCGGGATGATCAGGCTGCCGCCGGGAGCGTAGGCAAGATCGGGAAAGAACTCGCCCACGAAGGCAACGCCGAGCTCGGCTGCCGCCGTCTCGTGACAGGTTCCCGCCAGGCCGAAGAGCGGGACGCCGAACGGCTTGACCGCCGCGGCAATTGCCTGGGCAGTGTCCATGTCGTGCGCGGCCATGCCGTAGATGATGCCATGCGGCTTGACATGGCTGAGCTGCCCGCCCTCGGCGGCCAGCATCCCCGTCAGAGCACCGATTTGGTAGAGGAAGGCGGCTGTCAGTTCCTCCGGTTGAAGTTTCATCTCGCGCCGGCCGAATCCCTCGCGATCGGGAAGGGACGGATGCGCGCCAACCTTCTTTCCGTGCGAAAGCGCGAGCCGCACGGTCTTCAGCATCGTCCATGGATCGGAGGCGTGGAAGCCGCATGCGATGTTGGCGCAATCGATGTGAGGCATGATGCCGGCATCGTCGCCGAAACGCCAGTTGCCGTAACTTTCCCCCATGTCGCAGTTCAGGGTTACCATGGTTTGCTTGCCTCAGCCCAGAGTGTTCGACGCCCAGCCGGGGGCGATGTGCGGGAATTCCGGCGGTGGTTCGCGCTCATGCAGCAGTCGAAGCACGCGCGGCGGCGTCAGTGGCAGCTGCCGCACCGGTTTGCCGATAGCGCGTGCCACAGCGCAGCCGATCGCGGCGCCCACGGCCAGGATCGGGACCTCGCCCGCGCCCTTGGTGCCTAGAGGCCCCATCGACGGTGCGCCCTCGTAGAGGTCGGCGGCGACCGGGATCACGTCCTGCGCCAGCGGCAGGCGATAAGTCTCGAAATCGTCCTGCGCGATGCGTCCGTCAGCGGTGATCGTCACCTCCTCATGCAGGGCGTAGCCGAGACCCTGCACGACACCACCCTGTATCTGGCCCATGACCGCGCGCGGGTTGAGTGCGCGGCCGACATCTTGAACGACGCGATAGGCCAGCACCTCGACATGGCCGGTGTCCGGATCAACCGCCACCTCGGCCTCGTGAACGACGAAGACGGGGATGTCGAGCGCATCGATGAAGTGCCCCATCGCGCAGCCGGACATTGCCGGAGTGTTCCTGGCGGTAAAGGCTCCGCTTCCGGTGACCGGGCCGGTGGTTGCCTGCGCATGGGCGACGACAGCGGGGATCGACATGCCGGAACCGGGACGTCCCGTGATCTCGACACGACCATCCCGCAGCACCAAGTCTTCCGGTCGGGTCTGGAGCATCTCACCGGCGGTCCGCAGCAGCTTCTCCCGCACTTCCGCGCAGGCAGCCACACTTGCCGCACCGATGGAGACGGTGGTGCGCCCACCGCCAACGCCGACATCGAGACCGGCGGCATCCGTATCGGCTTCGCGCACGATCACCTGGTCGGGAGCGAGGCCGAGTTGCCCGGCCACGATTTGCGGCAGGGATTGCACCATCGTGCCCGATCCGATCTCCACACCCGAGGTGACCAGCGTTGCGCTACCGTCAGCGTTCAAATTCACCGTCGCCGCCGAAGGCCCGACGAAAACGAACCATGTGCCGACCGTGGTCGCAATTCCATAGAGCCTGCCGTCGGCCTCGGCCTCTGATGTACCGGTGCTGGCGCGCAGTGTCTCCATGCGATCTAGCATCGGACCCAGCACGTCGGCCTCGAAAACCTGGCCCGTGGCACCGAGATCTCCATCTCCCAGGACATTTTTCTTCCGGAACTCCATCGGGTCGAAGCCTAGCGCATCACAGATTTCGTCGGTGTGTCGCTCCAAAGCGAATGTGTTGTAGACGCCGTTGCAAGCTCGGAAAGCACCATTGGGTGGTGTGTTGGTGTATACGGCGCGGCTGACGAGCCGCGTTGCGCCAACCCTGTAATTGCCGCCCAGCGTGTGCGCCGTCATCGTCGTCAGAAAAACCTGTTCGCCTCCATACGCGCCGCAGTCCATCAGCACGACCGCCTCGCGCCCGGCAATGTATCCTTCGGCAGTGACAGCGGACCGGATGCGGATTTCCGCATTCTCGCGGCAGAGGCAGGTTGCCATCTCTTCCTGCCGGGTATTTTCCAGGACCACTGTGCGCCCGGTCATCCGCGCCAGAAGTGCCGTGATAGGCTCGATGGATGCATCGAATTTCAGGCCGAACCCGCCGCCGACAGGGGGTACAGTGACCCGCACACGCCCGGGCGGAAGCTGCATGACCCTTCCGGTGACGTTGCGCACGGTCCAAGGCACCTGCGTCGAGGTCTGGATGTGAGCACGGCCGTCCTCCCAGGAGCCGATGGCAACGCGCGGTTCGAAGGGCACATGGTTCTGCCGGCCGACGGTGAAGCTGCTCTCGACAATGCGAATGTCGGGACGGGAGAAGGCCGCATCGACGTCGCCGCGACTGGATTTTGCCTCCCAGGCGATGTTGCCGGCACGTGCACCGCCCTCGGTGATCACCTCATAGCCGCGCCAGCCCTCGTGAACGAGACGGGCGGCGGGCTGGAGCGCTTCGGCCATGGTGGACACCGGTGCCAGCGGTTCGACCTCAAGCACGACGACTGCAAGCGCCGCCCGCGCCTGCTTCTCCGTTTCGGCGGCGATGACGGCGATTGGTTCGCCGTGATAGCGGATCGTGTCGATGGCCAGGAGCGGATGGTCGGCAATGCCGATGCCGTACAGCCCTGGCGCATCGGCGCCGGTCGCCACCGCGCGCACACCAGGACAGCGAAGTGCTGCCGAAACGTCGAGCTTGCGGATCCGCCCAGCGGCAACGGTCGACCGCAGCAGCACGGCATGCAACATGTCGGGGCGAACCCGGTCGTTGGTGTATTTCGTGCGCCCGCGCAGCTTGTCCTGCGCATCGCGGCGGGGAAGGTTCATCACCGTGGCGGACAGCTCAGACATGGATGCCTCCTACCACTTGGCCAGCCATCCGCGCTTGGTCGAGCCAGTCGGCCACGGCGTCGACGATCCGCTCATATCCCGTGCAGCGGCAGATGTTGCCGACCATCGCGGCCTTGATTTCGGGACGGCTCGCATGCGGATTGTCGCGCACGAACGCCGAAAGGCTCATGACCATTCCCGGGAAACACATGCCGCATTGCACGGCATCGGCCGCCTCGAAATTGGCCTGGAGCGGGTGCAGCGCCTGGTTTCCGGAACTCAATCCCTCGATGGTCGTCACCGCGCATCCCTGGACGAGGCCAATCGGCTTCAGGCAGGACGGCACCGCTTCATCGTCGACATGCACGGTGCACGCGCCGCAGAAGCCTTCGCGGCACACGGCTTTGGTCCCCGTCAGGAATCGTTCCTGCCGCAGGATGTCGACGAGTGGCGTCATCGGATCGCCATCAAAGCGGCAGTCCTCGCCATTCAGCTGGAATATCACGGTCATGCCAGGCGCCCGGTCTTGAGAAGTGCGGCAACACCGCGCTTGACCAGTGGCGCAAGAACCTGGCGCCGGTACCAACCCTCCGCTTCTTTGCCGTCGCGGCCCTGAAAATCATTGTGCTCCAGCGCAAGCCCGGCGGTGCGTTCCGGATCGAGCGCAGAGGCCGAGTCCGCCGCCATGGCCTGTTCGAGCGCCGCCCAGCGCCGCGCTACCGGCTCCACCGAGCCGACGGCGATGCGACATCGTTTGTCCTTGTCTACCGCAAGCGAGACGATGGCGACCGGATAGTCGCCGGCTTTCCGAAGCGGCAGGCGGATATGAGCACTGGCGACAAGGTCGCGGCGCAGATGAATTCTCGTCACAATCGCTTCGGCCAGCAGCGCGTGCCTGTCTTCGAGGAAATCCGAAATACCGATGAGTTTTGGGCCTTCGAACGTCTCCAGTTCCACCGTCGCCTCACAGACGAGAAGCGCAGGGGGGAGATCGGCGGCGGCAAAGTCCAGGGCACAAAGGTTGCCGCCCACGGTGGCGACCCTTCGGATGCCGGGATTGGCCGCATTCTCCGCCGCGGCAACCAGACCTTCGAAGCCCACCGCCCCGTGCAACGCGCGGCCAAGGACTGCATGGCTAACGGCTGCGCCGATCACGACATGGTCCGGTGCGATTTCGACCTTGGACAAGGCGGGTATTCGGTGGAGTGCGACCAACGCCTCGGGAAGATCGACCCCGCGCCGTGGATCACGCATCATCCAGGTGCCGCCGGCAAGCACCGCCGCGCCTTGCCGGCGTGCGGCCATTGCCTCTTCAATCGTGCTGGCTGCGGTGAACGATCGTTCCACGCTTGGTGCCATCTGTCATACCCCTCGGAAGCAGCCAACTTTCGCGGCGCTGCAGCATTGTTGCTCCAGCTTTAGGCTCCTGTGAAATAGTAATTCTTTGAATATCGTATCGAAAAAACAGATAACTCGGGCATCCCGCGAGCGCCCGCAAGATTGCGGCGCGCTCGTTAGTGCTCAGACCCAGTGGGCGACGGTCCGTTTCTCAAAACTTTCCCGGAACTGGGCGGTGGTTTTGGGGAGCAGTTCGCCAGTCTCCCAGTCGAGGATCACGGCATAGTGCCGAACCGCATCGAGCGTATCGATCTCGCCGGAGCGGTATTTGCGCGCGACCTCCTCGGGATCCATGCGTGCCCAGTCCTTCCGTTTCGCCCGGATGTCGGCACGGCAGGCTTCGGTTGCCGTCCCGTCGATTTCGTACTGGCACAGGTCGCGGTCGATTTCGCGGATCACCACGCCGTAATCAGTCCTGGCGCGCTCCAGGGAAACGTAGTCGTCGATCACGTCCTCCATCACCTTGCGGGGCTCGCGCTCCAATGGATCGCCGAAACCGCCGCCGCCGGCCGTCGGACGAGCGAACTGGTCGCCTGTGTGGACGGAGTAATCGGAGAATACGGAGCCGAGCCAAATCTCGGTCTCTTGTCCGGCGCGCTTCATGGTCAAGCCGTGGGGCATCGACGGCAGGCCTCCTTCGACACCCCAGACGACAGCGCGCTCGCGGTCGCAAATATAGGACATGACGGCATTTTCAGCCTCAAGCAGCAACGAAGTCTTCTGCACGCCGACGCCGCCCCGCCATTTGCCCGGCCCGGCTGAATCCTGCTTGATCTGGAACTCGAGTGTCCGAGTGGGATTCACCCGCTCGTTGCCTTCGTTCGGCTGCGACATCAGCCCGGTTCCGAAGCAGGCGGTGGTGACATCGGCACCATCCTTGCCGTTGCGCCCGCCCCAACCGCCGGGCAGCCATTCGTAGAACATGAAGATCGGCTTTTCGGGTTTGCGCGCGTCCCGTCCCCCGGCCAGCAGATATTCGAGGTTGAAGGCGCAGGCGATAGCGCGTTCGGGCATGATCTTCGACCACATCTCGAAGATCGCGTTCATGATCTTTTCGAACGGCATCAGGAACCCGGTCACCGCCACCGGCCATTCCGCGCTGACGATGCTGTTCTTTGGCGCGGTTACCTCGATCATCCGGTAAAACCCGCTGTTGAGTGGAAGGTCCGGAAAGAAGGTTTTCATGCCGGCGACCACGGCCGAGAAGGTCGCGCCCGGGGCGGAATTGTACATCGAGGCAATGGTCGAATGGCTTCCCGTAAAATCGTAGTGGATCGTGTCGCCCTTGATCGTCATCTTGATGCGGATCGGGATCATGCCTTCGCCGGCACCGAGATCCCGGTCGATGTAGTCGACCGTCTCCCAGGTGCCGTCGGGCAGCTCCGCGAGACGCTTTCGCACGGCACGTTCGACGTAGTCCTGAACCTCCTCCATCCCGCGCATGACCTGGCCGCGTCCGTACTTCTTGACCAGCCGCAACAGTTCGCGCTCGGCGGCCTGCGTCGCCTGCGCCTGGGAATGGATGTCGCCAATGATCGATGCGGGATCGCGCGTGTTGGCCGCGATCATGTTGGCGACGTCGGAGCAGAAGCGGCCGCGCTGGAAAAGGCGCAACGGCGTGATCCGCAGGCCTTCGCGAAACATGTCGCGGGCGGTGACGTCGAAGGAACCCGGCACCGAGCCGCCAAGATCCGACCAGTGGCCGTTCGACTGTGAGAAGCCGATCAGTTTGTCTTCGTCGAAGATCGGCCGGACGAGCCGAACATCGCTGAAATGCGTACCGCCGGCATAGGGATCGTTGATTGCGTAGACGTCACCGGGTGCCATGTCGCCTTCGAAGACCCGGATCACCTCCTTGCACGTGTTGTGCAGTGTGCCGACATGGACCGCGATGTCGTAGTTGCCCTGGGCGACGGAGTTGCCATCGGCGTCGTGCAGGGCATTCGAAAAGTCTCGGTTGTAGATGACGAAGGAATAGCAGGTGCGAAGCATCTGTTCGGCCATCTGGTCGACGGTGGTGATGAAGGAGTTCTTCAGCACCTCGAACGTTACCGGATCGAGGCCAGGGCTCGTTTCAATCAGCTTTGTCATGTCTCAGCCTTTCGTCACGATGAGAATGTTCAGGAAGCCGTCGACGGTCGCGCTCATTCCCGGCGGAACCACGGTGGTGGAATCGAACTGTTCGACGATGGCGGGTCCCGCAAAGGCAGCGCCGGCCCTGAGTTGGTCGCGTTCATAGACAGCCGCATCATGAGATACGCCGTCGAACCAGACGCCGCGGCGGCCGAGCGGCTCGGGCACATGAGGCAAGACTTCATGCCGCGGCATCTCGGCTTTCGGTACGATGCCGATCGCCTTGACCGCGATGCGGAAGATCGACACCGGCGCCTCTTCGCGGCGGTAGTTGAACTCGCGTTCGTGCTCGTTGTGGAATGCCTCTATCAGCGAGCAGATGCTCTCGATCCGCGCCGGGGCTGACACCGCGAGCGAGCGCCACTGGCCCTGGTACATCATCTCGACCGTACGCTGCAGCGCCATGTCTTCGCGCGCCACGCCCTCATGGGTCAGGCGCTCAACGGCCTGTTCTTCCATCAGAACAAAGGCCGTCTGCATCTCGGCGGGCGAGACCGTCGAAGCATCGGCCATGAAGCTTTCGGAGAAATCATGCTGCACGTCGACGAGAAGGCAACCGAGCGCGGAGGTGACGCCAGGATTAGGCGGCACGATCACGGTTGGAATCGAAAGCTCCTTCGCCACGGCCGCTCCGTGCAAAGCGCCCGCACCGCCGAATGCGACGAGCGCAAAGTCGCGTGGGTCATAGCCCCGGCTGATGGAGAGAAGCCGCACGGCATTGCCCATATTGGCATTGGCGACGGCGATGATCGCCTCGGCCGCCTGGTGGAGTTCCATGCTGAAGGGTGTCGCCACAGTCTCCTGCACCGCCTGGGCGGCCAGGGCGGGGTCGAGCGTGATCTTGCCGCCCGCAAGGCTGGTGCCGAGACGGCCGAGCACGACATTGGCATCGGTGTTGGTGGCGGTGCGGTTGCCATTCTTGTAGCAGGCCGGGCCCGGAAAGGCGCCGGCGGACTGCGGTCCGTTGCGCAAGCTGCCGCCCTCGTCCTGCCATGCCAACGACCCGCCGCCCGCGCCGATGGTCAGCACCTCGATGGAGGGGAAGCGGATCGGATATCCGAATTCGATGTACCAGTCTTTTGTGATGCGCGACTCCCCGTTCCATGCGAGCGAGACGTCGGTGCTGGTGCCGCCCATGTCGAAGCCGATCGAGTTCGGGAAGCCACAGAGATTTCCGATGAAGCGGCTTGCGATCGCGCCGGCGGCGATGCCGGATCCCGCGAGCCGGGCCGAGAAATCCCTGACGCTCGCGGGCGTCATGACCCCGCCACCGCTGTGCAGCAACAGGAGATCTCGTTTGTATCCGGCGGCGGCAAGCTTTTCTCCGAGACGCGACACGTAATCGACGACGACCGGGGCGCAGACGGCGTTGGCCATGGTGGTGGAAAAACGTTCGTGCTCGAAGATTTCCGGCATCACCTCCGAGGAGATCGAGACCGGCAGATCCGGCATGGCCTCCTTCAGAATCTCACGCATGCGGCGCTCATTGGCGCCGTTGACATAGGAGTTCATGAAGCAGACGGCGATGGACTTGACCTGCCGTTTGAGGAGAATTTCCGCGACGCGATGAGCGGCCTCTTCGTCCAGTGCTTCCAGGATCGTGCCCTCGGCACTGACCCGTTCCCGGACTGTCAGCCGGTCGCGGCGCGGGATATACGGCTTGGCGACATCCTTGTAGGTGTCCCAGAGGTCTTCCTTGTTGGCGCGGCGGATCTCGACAACATCACGGAAACCCTCGGTGCAGACCATTGCGGTGCGTGGCAGGCGGCGGGTGATCAGCGCATTGGTGGCGACCGTCGTACCATGAGAGAACAGCGTCACCTCCGAAAGATCGATGCGGCCCTGCTCCACGCCATTCATGATCGCCTGCATGGGATCGTCAGGCGTGGAGGCGGTCTTCTCGATGCGGATCGCGCCGCTGTCTTCGTCCATGATGCAGATGTCGGTGAAAGTCCCTCCGACATCGACGGCAACTCTTATTCTGCTCATGACAGTTCCTTCGCGGGATATTTGCGGGCAAGGCCCGGCTTTCGCCGCCCTTGCCGGGGCGGCGTCGCAATAGATTATGGAATTGGCCCGGATTTCGCCGGGTCTAGTGCCGCTCTCTTGAGGTCGAAGCGCGGCCTGCCCGGTTCGCTGCTTCGCGACGGGTATCGGTCGGTGCGCAACCGAACCGCGTCCGGTAATGCTTGCAGAATTGAGACTGGTCGGCAAAGCCCCAGCGGTAAGCAATCTCGGCAACGCTGCTGATGTTGGTCACCGACATCAGTTCCTCGGCGCAAAGTTCAAGCCGGGCGTCGCGGATGAAGCCGTTGATCGACTGGTTGCTGTCCTGAAAAAGAACCTGCAGGTAACGCAGGGAAATCCCGCAGGCATCGGCCACCGCCTGCGGGCCGAGGCCGGAATTCTTCAGATTGTCGCGAATATACTGCTCGGCACGATGCAAATGGCCGGCCCGGATCGACGAGATGCTGCTGTCCAGCACGCGATCGTCGCTCACGATCGACAGGCACAGCATTTCCAGGATGTGCCTGCCCATCATCTCACGAGCGACTTCAGTGATCTCATCGACATGGCCGATCGTGGTTCGCACCGTGTCGAGGAAGAGCGCGGCGACGCCCTGGGTCGCGTCGAAACTGAGCGCACTGAGCCGTTCGGCAGACCCGATCCGCGCCCGAACGCTCGACGATGGCACCTTCAGGACCCACAGCGCGTTTGGCTTGCCGTGCCAGAATTCGTAAGGCGCGTCTCCCCTCTCAACGAGGAAGCCCCCCGGACCGCAATTGACGGTCCTCGACCCTTGCGAGAAATTCACCTCCGACATCTCCGGGATGGTGATGAGCAGGCTGGCGTCACGTTCGTTGAGGAAGTGGCGGCGATGGCGGCGATAGCTTACGGCATCGCAGCGCATTTTAGACACGCTGACGAGCCCAAGCGAGAAGGTTTCCAGCGTGCCCGAAAATTCACGACGGTTCCGATACTCGGTGTCGAGCGGAAAATAGGCTTCGGTAACAGCGGCTTGCCAGGCATCACCGCCTGTGGGACCGCCGATCGTATCGACGACGTATTTCATTCCCCGACCTTTCTGGTTGGCCCCGGTTAGCCCGGTGTTTTTCTGAAGATTACAGGAATCCGCCGGCGCGTATTGGTCAAAAACGAATAAACTTATGTGGCCGTTGGCCCAAGAGCCGGAGCTCGCGACGGTTTCAGTTATCGTCACGGTCCTGGTGTGCAGTTGATCAAACCAGCCTTGGGCGCGCAAACCGCAAGCCAAATTGGAACCATACATCGGCCTCGACCGGCTCGTGCACCTTAGGCGCGGTCGTCGCCGTGTTTGGTTTCGCGCGATGAGGATGGCGGGACACAGCGCGCATCCGAAACTTCTTCGCCAGGCAACTTTGCACGAGCCCGCGGCCGAGAAACCCTGTTCCGCCAAAAATGGCGCCGATCCGCTCGGCTCCTCGGTCGTTTTGGCATAAGCCCAAACCCTTCCACGCGCGAAGCAATGCGGCGGCCTAGTCGGCCGCCGGGATCACCCGCCAAATCTTGTTGCCCACATCATCCGCGATCAGCAATGCGCCAGTTCGGTCGATGGCGACGCCGACCGGACGGCCGAATGCCTTGTCATCGTTGCTCAGAAATCCGGTAAGCACGTCCTGCGGCGGCCCCGACGGCTTGCCGTCGGCAAACGGCACGAAGATCACCTTGTAGCCGCTTCGCGGCATGCGATTCCATGAACCATGCTGGCCGACAAAGGCGCCATTCTTCATGTGCGGGCCGAACAGGTCGGCGGTGTTGAAGGTGAGCCCAAGCGACCCGGTGTGCGCCCCGAGTGCGTAGTCGGGCACGATCGCCTTGCCAACGAGGTCCGGACGCGGTGGCTCCGCCCTGACATCGATGTGTTGGCCGAAATAGCTGTAGGGCCAGCCGTAGAAGGCGCCATCCCTGACCGATGTCATGTAGTCGGGAACGAGGTCGCTGCCGATCTCGTCCCGCTCGTTGACGACCGCCCAGAGTTCCCCGCTTTCAGGGTTCCAGGACAGGCCGTTCGGGTTGCGCAGACCCGACGCAAAGAGCCGCGTCTGCCGCGTCGCGAGGTCGATTTCGTGCACGGCGGCGCGGCCTTCTTCCTCCTCCATGCCGTTTTCGCCGACATTGGAGTTGGAGCCCACGGTGGCATAGAGCTTCGTTCCGTCCGGACTGGCAATGACGTCCTTGGTCCAATGGTGATTGCGGCCGGCTGGAAGGTCGACGATCTTCTCGGACGGAGCAGTGATCTCGGTGGCGCCATCGCGATAGGGGAAAGCGACGACCGCGTCGGCATTGGCGACATAGAGCTTGCCGTCGAGCAGCGTCATGCCGAAGGGCGAGAAGAGGCTGCTGAGGAGGACTGTCCTGGTCTCAACCACGCCATCGCCGTTCTCGTCGCGTAACAACGAGATACGGTTGGCGCTCCGCACCTCGGCGCCAGCCCGGCTCTGGAACAGTTTCATGAACCAGCCACGTATGGAAAAACCTTCGTCAGGTTTTGGCGGCGCATTGCTTTCGGCGACCAGCACGTCGCCATTGGGCAGCACGTGCAGCCAGCGCGGATGGTCGAGGCCGCCAGCGAATTCGTTGACGGCGAAGCCTTTGGCGGCGACCGGCATCTTGCCTTGGGGCCAAGGGGTCGCCTCGGCAACGTGGACCGTGGGTATCCAGGTCGGATTGGGTTCGGCAAGCGTCGGGTTTGGACCGTAGGTCTGCTCGATCGGAACGGTGGCCTGTTCGCGCGAGAAGAAGAACAAGCCCGCCCCCGCGATTATGACGAAGGCGACAATGACGAGTAAGACGCCCAGAATTTTTCGCATTGGATATTCCCGAGGATTGGGACAGTGACGTAACGCCATCAGGGCGTTCCGGTTGCGGCGGCACGCGACATTTGCGCGAAATAGGCGGCCAATGCGGAAATATCTTCGTCCGAGAGGTTTTTAGCAGCGTTGCGCATCAGATGGGCGAAGCGCGTGCCGCCGCGCTTTTCCTCGCGGAAAAGCTCGAGCTGGGTCGCAATGTATTTGGCGGGCTGTCCGGACAGTTCCGGATAGATGGGGTTGCGGTCCGGACGACCGTGGCAACCCAGGCATGCCGGAACGTCGCGCTCCGGGATGCCGCGTCGCGCGATCTCATCGGCACGCGCGATCCGGGCACGGTCCGGTTGCGTCGACGTTGCAGGCGCAGGCAGCTCGGAAAAATGCCGCGCGAGATCGGCGAGGAGTGCAGGGTCGACAGCGGTGACAGAAATTCCCATGACACCGCTCTGGCGGTGGCCGGTAGCGTAGGCTCTCAAACTCTCAAGAAGATAGGTTTCGCGCTGAGAGGCCAAGACGGGCGTTGCGGGGCTCCGGCCGAGCCCGTCCGTGCCGTGGCAGCGGGTACAGTCGGCGAGTGCGCGTTCGAGGCCTTGTGTTTGGCCAGTCGACGGTTCGCTACTGCCATAAGCAAGGTCGCGCCACCGCGCCTCGTCCATCATCGGCAGTTCGCGCAGGAAGGCGACCATCGCCCAGACTTCATCGTCGCGCTGCTGCGTCGGCCAGGCCGGCATGCCGGTGAAGCGCACGCCGTGCTGGACGATGCGGAAGAGTTCGGCGTCCGTCCATTCGCCGACCTTGCCGGCAAGGTCCGGCGGCTGCGGCAGCATCGCAAGGACGGCGGGCGACCGCGGTTCGCCGGGCGCACCGTGGCAGATGGCGCAGCCGCGCGCGAAATGGCCGGCAGCCGGCTGAATAGCGTAGCGCGGCAGCTCGTCCGGCACCTTGACCGTGAGTGCGTATGTCCGCACGGCCGAGCGCATCGCGAAGTGCAGGAACCATTCGGTCACCTTCCAGTGGCCGGTCGAGGCACCAACGTTGAAGAAGCCGATCCAGGTCGCGAAAAGCACCGCGGCCGGCAAGATCGCCAAGCCTATCGCCAAGTGTTTCCAGTTGACGTGCATCAGCCGGCCAGCCTCTCGGTTTTGCCGCTCAGGAGCCTGGCAAGCAGGAAGACGCCTCCGGCGAGGTAAACGGCAGCGCCGATCATCAACATGATGATGCCGCCGAGCGCCTGGTCCTGCCCCGCCCCGAGCACGAGGCCGAAGCACGTCACTTCGCCGAGGCCATAGAGCGGTCGCGAGGCGAGCGAGAGCAGCGCGCCAAGCAACGTCATGTGGATGGAGGTCAGGAGCAACGCGAAGGCGCCGGCAGCGTCCCTAGCCGGCGCATCGGCATTGCGCGGCGCCATGCACGTCAGCCACAGGAACAGCCCGGCGCCAAGGAAGGACACCTGCTCGATCATGGTGGCGATGGTCGATGTCTCGGCCCACTGGCGCGCAGCCGGCGCATGCCAGCCCCAGACGACAATCAGTTCGACGAGAGAGGCGATAAGGGGAGCGGCGGTGGCCACGGAGCGTATCGTCCTGGCAATACCGATTGCTATCAGCGGCGCCGCGATCGCGACGACGCCCATGTGGGCAAGCATGTGAGCCGCGAACGAGCCACGCCACGCATCGAGCAGCGGTCCCGCCCAGACCAGCGCGAGGGTGACGAAGCCCAGCAACAGGCTTGCCGTCCTCATGAGGAGCATCCGTCGATGAAGAGCAGCGGCAGCGCCACGTAAAGCACGGCGACGAAGCTCAGGCCGCAAAGCAGTAGCGTGGCAAACCCCTGGAAGAGGTTGCGGTCCGTCGCTGTGGGATCGTCGTGCGGCGGGTCGTTCGTGCCGAAGCCCCACTGCCTCCAGGCGAGCCACCCGGACAAGACGATCATCGCGAGTGCCCCCAGCGTCATAGCCACTATGCCAGCCTGGACGACAGCGAAACCGAGGTCACCGCGCTTGGCACACCAGATTGCGGCCAGTGCATAACAGGCGAGGAAATGTCCGGCCCAGATCACGGGCGCGGTGAAGAGCGTCCAGAGCGTTTCGACCTCTTTGGGAATGATGCGCATCACCGTCTCACATCGCTTCCGGGAAAAGACCGATGACGGCGAAGGTGATGACAGCGGTGATCGCCATAAAATGCCAGTAGAGCGCGACGTTGTGCAGTTCCATGTCGTGCTCCCGCGTCAGGCGACCGGCGAGGCTGCGCGCAAGGCAATAGAGCTGCATGACGGATCCGACCGCGGCATGAGCAAGCGCCCAGATGACGAGAATCCAGACGATCGCCGGATAGACATGCGCGGTCGGCTGCATGTCATGCTGCCAGGGTCCGGCAAAACCGGCTGCAGAGGCAGCAAGCGTCAGCAGAAACGCGGCAACAAGCGCAAGGCGTGCGCCGTCGATCCACCCGCTTGCGTTCAGTCGGCGCGCGCCAAGCATCGCGGCCCATGCGGCGACGAAGAGAGACAGCGCGATCATCGGCCACCGCATACCGGGACCCGGCTGCCCCAGAGTGAAGTCGGGATGGATGGTCCAGTAGAAAAAATAGCCGAAGATGAGGCTGGCGAAGGCAGTTCCGTCGCCAACCATTGTAATGAACATCGCCCACCAGCCAACAGAATCCGGACCGGAGGCATAGAGCGGCAAGCGCAATCCAAGGCCGACATCCTTGGTCTTCTTTTCCGGGGTTTCGCCGGTGCCGGTCCAGAGCCACCACAGAACGGCAGAGAGCGTGCCGATGCCCGACAATAGGGCGAGGATCCAGAGTTCGAAGGTGAGCGCGACGAAGACGCCGCCGAGCAATGCGGCCGAGATTATTGTGATCGTGGTTGATGTCGCCACGCGCTGGCACTGTAGCGGATGGGCGTCGAGCACCGAGGTGATGAGCGTCTCGCGGCGATTCTCCTTGGCACTGCGAAGATAATAGGCGCCCTCATTGACCTTTTGCATCAGATCCGCCTGGTCCCAAAGCGGATACCGGCTCTCGATGATCGGAATGGATCGAACGCCCCAGTTCTCCTCGGGCTCGTTCAGCCATTCGAGCGTGCCCGCCTTCCACGGATTCTGCTCGCTGCGGGGTTCGCGATGCTTCGGCCGTACAACATCGAAGACAACCACCAGCACCCCTGCCGCGAAAACATAGGCGCCGATCGTGGAGATGAGATTCAGCCAGTCCCAACCGATCCCCTCGGGGTAGGTGAAGACGCGGCGCGGCATCCCGCGCAGGCCGCTGAGATGCATCGGAAAGAACGCGACGTTGAAGCCGGCAAACATCAGCCAGAAGGCGGTGCGCCCGAGACGGGGCGAGAGCATCCGCGCATTGATCAGCGGGTAATAATAGTAAACGCCGGCGACCAGCGGGAACAGCATTCCACCGATCAGCACGTAATGCAGATGTGCGACGATAAAATAGGTATCGTGCGCCTGCCAGTCGAACGGCACGAGCGCGACCATCACGCCGGTCAGCCCGCCGATGACGAAGATAGCGAGCCCGCCGGCGCCGAACAGCATCGGCACCGAGAAGATGACACGTCCGGCCAGCATGGTGGCGATGAAGACGAAGATCTGCACGCCGGTTGGAATCGCGACCGCTTCCGAGGCGGCCGAGAAGAATGCCAGCGAGATCTGCGGCAGGCCGGTCGCGAACATGTGATGGACCCAGAGGCCGAACGATAGGAAGCCGGTGCCGACAGCGGCAAGCACGATCCAGGAATAGCCGACGATCGGACGTTGCGAAAAGGTTGGCACGATCATCGCCATCAGCGCGATGGCGGGCAAGAAGATGATGTAGACCTCGGGGTGCCCGAAGATCCAGAACAGGTGTTGCCACAGCAGTGGGTCGCCGCCCCGCGTCGGGTCGAAGAACGGCCAGTCGAACATGCGCTGCATCTCAAACAGGATGTCACCGGCGATCAGCGGCGGAAAAGCGAATAGTATCATGCCCGCGACGATCAGCAGGTACCAGGCGAACAGTGGCATTAGGTTGATGCGCATGCCCGGCGCACGGCACTTCATGATGCCGACGATCAGTTCGACCGCCGCAGCAATGGAGGCGACTTCGATAAAGGAGAGGCCCAGCAGCCAGATGTCGGCACCAATGCCGGAATATGCCTTGTCAGTGGCAAGAGGCGGATACATGAACCAGCCTGAAGAGGGAGCGGCGTCGAAGAAGATCGAACCGCAAACGAAGACACCGCCGATCAGAAAGCTCCAGAAGCCGAAGGCGCCGAGACGGGGAAATGGCAGTTCACGCGCACCGAGCATTGGCGGCAGCAGAAAGATGGCGACGGCCTCGAAGATAGGCACGGCAAACAGGAACATCATCACGGTGCCATGCAGCGTAAAGGCCTGGTTATAGAAGTCGGCAGAGAGGAAATTGTTTCCCGGAACCGCGAGTTGCGTGCGCACAAGAAGCGCCAGAACGCCGCCAAACAGCATGAAGGCAAAGGCCGCACCCCCGTACCAGAGGCCAACCTGCGTATTGTTGACCGAAGTCCAGTAACGCCAGCCGATCGGCGTCTTCCAGACGAGGCGCAGCTGTTCTTCCTCGATCTTCTCTGCGGAGGGCAAGGCGTTTCGCTTGATGCGGGCTTTGAGGGTTGTCATTCGAGCCCCTTCAGCCAGGCGGCGATTTCGGCGATGTCCTGTTGGGGCAGCATGTTGAAGTCGGGCATCTTCGAACCCGGCTTGATCAAATGCGGATGGGCGATGAAGCTACGAACGGCCTCATCGTCGGTGGGCAATACGCCGGCACCAATCGTTCCCCGCGAACCCATATGCGAGAGATCCGGGCCGACACCACCCTCAGCTTGTGTGCCCGCAACGCGGTGGCACGCGCCGCAGCCGTTGCGAAGGAATATGTCGCGTCCGGGCAAGGATGCGCCGGGCGAAGGGTTCGCCCGCACAGCCAGCCATTCCCGGAAGGCAGCGGGCTGCATGGCGACGGCCGTGAAGGTCATCAGCGCGTGCGAGGTCCCGCAATATTCCGCGCAAGGGCCGCGGTAGGTGCCAGGTTTGGTCGCCAGCAACGAGAGCCGATTCACGCGACCCGGGATCATGTCCATCTTGCCACCGAGCGCGGGAATCCAGAAGGAATGGATGACGTCGGTGCTTTTCAGCAAGAACTCGACGCGCTCGCCAACCGGCAGCCTGATCTCGTTGGCGGAAAGAATAGGAACTCCGCCGTCAGCCGGGTGGTAGGCGACCCGCCACCAGAATTGCTCACCGGTCACTTCGATCCTGAGACCATTGGCTTCGCCGGCTCGTGCGAAAGGTCTCAGTCCAGGCATCAACCAAAGCGCATAGCCTAGCAAGAGAAAGAGGAGTAGCGAAGGAATGGCTGCCCCGCCCCAGAAAATCAGCCGGCTTGCAACACGCTCGTCTATGGGAGTGCGCTCATGACGTGTCGCGTGGGCCAGAAGACCGATGACCGTCAGCCAGATAAAACCGCCAGCAATGGCCATGAGCCAGAAAAGGTCAGCGATCTGGCGCGCTTCCTCTCCGGCCGGATCAAGCGCCGACTGGGCTCCCGAGCAGCTGGAACAGGTTCCCAAGCATAACCACAGCGCGAGCCAGCGCACCGCAGCGAGTTTCGTAATCCGGGCGCTTGTGCTTGGAACTGTTGACGAATCTATCCCTCCGATCGATGCCCTTGCTCACAAACGCGCCCGCAACCGAGTGGTTGCGCCGAAATTTCAGTTTAGCGGCAATGGCCAGTGCTCATGCAATCTGTGCGCCGGTTTCGTCATTTGTCGCGCCGGTAGGCTCGATTCCGGCGATCCTTTGTACGTCTCAGCAGGCAGCCACCTATTTTAAGGTTCACCAACTATCGGGACCAATCGAGCGATTTCTTGCACTTTGCGGCGTTCGACGGCGTGCCCAAGCCGTCTCGAAAAGTACCGTCTCCGCTCCAACCTGCGAGCAGGCGACCGAGCATTGGTGTTGGTGAAACGTGGGCGCGCACCGAAGAGTTGTCGCCGAGCCGCCCGTCGATCTCGAACATCTCGATCAGGAACCCGCGCCTCCGGCGCGGTTGCAATGCCGGTCCTGTAAATGTCCGCAACGCCAGGGGGGCGGCTCAGCCATCGTCCCTGGCGACCAGTAGAAAAGGTTCGCGCTCCGGCGTCGTCACCGAAAAGCCCGAAGGGCCCACCGCGCTGAAAAAGCGATGGAACATGTCGATGAAGACACGCACGAAGAGTGGCTTTGCCGAACCGTACATGTCGGCGACGATCAGCGTGGGTGGCGGCAGTTCATCGAGGATTGGTCTTCGAACGATCTCCTCGCCATCGGCGGTGGCGCGACCGATCGGCCGCATGTTGAGGACGGCCATGCCGAAGCCGGATGCGACGGCCGAGCGCACCGTTTCGTAAGAGCGCGTGCGAAAGCGCACCTCCGGTCGTTTCGCCAGCACGTCGAACAGGGTCAGGAGATAGGTCGCCGTGTGCGGCAGGTCGAGCAGCACCAGCGGCCGTGCCGCCAGTTCCGCCAGCCAGATGCCGTCGCGCGCGGCAAGGGGATCGTCTGCATTGAGCACGGCATGCGCCGGTACCTTGCAGATGCGGGTGACGCTGTCGATACCGATTGGACCGATGTCGTAGAGAATGGCCAGATCGATCTGGCCAGCGACAAGCCGTTCCTGCAACTGGACCTGGTCGGCCTCGACAAGGTCGATCTCGACATCGCCGACGCTGTCGAGGTAGCTGCGCAGCATCTCCGGCATGAACAGCGCGCCGAACGGCTCGAAGCAGCCGATGCGCAGGACCTTCGGCACGCGCCCGTTGAGGTCTCCGATCGACCGGTTGAACTCCGTTTCCGCCGCCAGCATGATGCGGGCGGCGGCGACGAAGCGTTGGCCGGCCGGCGTGATGGAGACGCCGCGCGCCGGCCGCCTGTCGAAAATGCGCGCCCCCATCCCGGCCTCGGCCAGAGTGATCGCCGCGAGGATGGAGGATTGCGAGATGTAGAGCGATCTGGAGGCCGCCAGCACGCTGCCAAGGCGGGCGACTTCGCAGACATAGCGCAACTGCCGAATGGTCAGATTCATGGCTCTTTGTTACATTAAATAGCGAATATTCCCCACAACAATACATTTTATGGTGATGAAAAAACCCGCCAGATTGCCTGGGCTGACAAGGCTGCCGGAAGAGCGGCCATGAAGTGAGGGGTTCGAACTGCATGCCGAATGGGCTGTCTCCCATTGCCGACGCCGATGATCTGTGCCGCCTGGCTGCTGCGGAGCTTAGCGCCGCCTACCGCGCTGGATCGCTGTCGCCCGTCGAGGTGACGCTGGCGGCGCTGGATCGCGCCGAAGCGATCAATCCGCTTTTCAACGCTTTCACCATGATCGACCGCAAGGGTGCGATCGAGGCCGCAGGTGCTTCCGAGAAACGATGGCGGGCAGGCGAGCCGCTGTCGGCGGCCGACGGCATACCGACGACGCTGAAGGACATCGTCTGGGTCGAGGGCTGGAGCGTGCGTTACGGCAGCAGGACGACGACTTCCGCCGCCTATGACAAGGATGCCCCCGCCGTTGCCCTGCTGCGCAGAGCCGGCACCGTCTTCATCGGACAGACGACGACGCCCGAATTCGGCTGGAAGGCGATTACCGACAGCGGCCTCTGCGGCATCACGCGCAATCCCTGGAATGCGCAAAAGACGCCCGGCGGTTCCTCCGGCGGAGCGGCGGTGGCCGCCGCCACCGGCGCCGGCGTCTTCCATCTCGGTACCGATGGCGGCGGCTCGATCCGCATTCCGGCCTCGTTCACCGGCATCGCCGGATTGAAGCCGACCTTCGGCCGCGTGCCCGCCTATCCGTCCAGCGCGTTCGGAACCGTCGCCCATATCGGACCGATGGCGCGGACAGCACTCGATCTTTCCGTCATGGCCGGCGCCATGTCCGGCCGCGATATCAGCGACTGGCAGCAAGGCGTGGGAACGCTGGCACCGCTTGGCCGGATCGAAGAAGTTTTGCGGGGCGCCCGGATCGGCTACTGGTCGAAGCCGCCTTCAGGAGCGCTGGATTCCGGGATCGCCGCCGTCGTCTCCCACGCCTTGACGTGTTTCGACGCCTTCGGCGCGACGGTCGAGCCGATTGATCTTCCCGGTGGCGATCTCCTCGATCTGTTCCAGCATCACTGGTTCACCGGCGCCGCGGCGCGGCTGGCGCTGGTTCCGCCGAGCGAACGGGCGGGCATCGATCCGGGCTTCCTGGAGATCGCACAGGCTGGGGCGGCGTTCGACGTCCATACGCTCGTCGCCGCACAGTTGGAGCGCGCCGAATTCGGCGCCGCCATGGACCGGCTGCTGGACGACTATGATTTCATCGTTTCGCCGGGGACATCGATTCCAGCCTTCGACGTTGGCCTTGAAGTGCCTCTGGGCAGCGGCCTCTCGCGATGGATCGAATGGGCGGCGTTCAGCTACCCGATCAATCTCAGCCAGCAACCGGCCTGCGTCATCCCTTGCGGCATGACCGAGGTGGGCCTGCCCGTCGGCTTCCAGATCATCGGCGCGCGCGGCGACGATGCCCGCGTGCTTTCGGCGGCAGCCGACCTGGAAGCCGCTTTCGTGCCCATGACCCACGCGTTTCGCCAGAAAGATCTGGTGTGAAAGATTTCGCATGAAGAAAAGACTCTAACCAACGCCAAAAAGGGGAACTTTGCCATGATGAACAGACGTGCAATGCTGCAGGGCGCGGTCGGCGCGGGTGCGGCCGGTGCCGCGCTTCTTGCCGATATGAACACTGCGGCGATCGCCCAGGACACCAAGCCCATTCCGGTCGGCTCGGCCCTGCCGATGTCCGGCATCGCCGCCGCCGACGGCATCGAGTTCAAGAACGGTCTCGAACTTGCCGCCGAGGAGATCAATGCGGCGGGCGGCATTCTCGGCCGGCCTGTCGAGATCCACATCGAAGACACCAAGGAAATGGGCGCCGACCTCGTCAGCCAGTCGATGCAGCGCCTGATCGACCGTTTCGAGGCGCCGGTCATCATCAATGGCTACAATCTCGGCACCAACATGATCGAGATGGACGTCGCCGCCGACAACGACGTCATCATGATGCACTACAACACGCTGATTTCGCACAATGAGAAGTTCAAGACCGACCCTGCCCGCTATTACAGCTCCTTCCAGGGCGATCCGCCGGAGTTCTGGTATGGACCGGGCTGCCTGAACTTCCTCAAGACGCTTGCCGCGGACGGCAAATGGAAGGCGCCCAACAAGAAGATCGCCATCATCCCGTCTGCCAACGAATATTCGATCGTCATCGCCAACGCGATCCGCGACAAGGCCGCCGAATACGGCTTCGAGGTTAGTCTGTTCGAGACCGTTCCGTTCCCGACCAACCAATGGGGACCGACGCTGGCGAAACTCCGCCAGGACCCGCCGGCGGCGATCCTGGTCACGCACTTCCTGCCGCAGGACCTGGCGCAGTTCATGGTCCAGTTCCTCGCCGAGCCGATCAACAGCCTGATCTACATGCAGTACGGACCATCGCTGCCGGCTTTCCGCGAGATCGGCGGCGAGGCGGTCAACGGCGTCGTCTATTCGACGGTGATCGGCTGCCTGCCGGACGACTTCTCCAAGCCGTTCCGCGAGAGCTACCGGGCCAAATTCGGTCCGAACTCGGCCTACATCACAGGATCGCAGACCTATGACGGCCTGTGGATGTGGGCGCTTGCCGCGGCAATCGCCGGTGGTCCAGGCGAACCGATGGACAAGGCGCAGACCACCAAGGTGGCCAATGCGATGAAGCGCCTGGTCTATCGCGGGGTCAACGGCACCTACCGGGCCGATCCGGCCGGCCAATCGGCCTTCTGCTATCCGACGCAGGTAGCCGATCCGTCGCTTGGCATGCCGCACCAGTTCCTGCAGCATCAGGATTACAAAACCGATCCGAAGCTGATCGCGCCGGTGCTCTATGCCACGAACAGCTTCATCCTGCCGCCATGGATCAAGTGACCGGACGCGGAAATGAAACCAACGACACCGGCCGGGCCGTTTGCCCGACCGGCTCCATTGGGTGAGAAATATGACTGAGGCCGCCGGTCCGATGCTGGTTTGTGACAGTGTGGTCAAACGGTTCGGCTCGCTGGCCGCCGTCGACGGCGTGTCGATGGTGGTCAATGCGGGCGAGATCGTTGGCATTGGTGGGCCAAACGGCGCCGGCAAGACAACTTTCTTCGACGTGGTGACCGGGATCACGCCGGCCAGTGGCGGCCGGGTGCATTTCGGCGACACCGACATTTCGGCGCTTCCGGCCGACCGCATCTGCCAACTCGGCATCGCCCGCACCTTCCAGCTCAATGCCGCCTTCGACAGCTTGACCGTTCGCGAAAACATCGAGATCGCCGCCTATTTCGGCCGGCAGCGGCGAAGGCTGGCCGGCTTCCGCCTCGGCGAGGATGTCCGGCAGGCAACGATCGAAGCGCTGGACTTCGTCGGGCTTGCGGCCAAGGCCGACGAGACCGTGGCGCGGCTGCCGGTGCTCGACCGCAAGCTGCTGATGATTGCCGGCGCCATCGCCACCCGGCCGAAAATGCTCTTCCTCGACGAGCCGGTGGGCGGGCTCAACATCGCCGAGATCGACCAGATCATGGCGATGGTGCTGAAACTGCGCGACCAGGGACTGACCATCGTCCTGATCGAGCACGTCATGCGCTTTCTCCTGGCGCTCTCCAGCCGCGTGATCATCATGCACCATGGCAAGGTGATATTCGAAGGCCGGCCGGACAAGGTCGCCGAGGACCAGACCGTTGTAGAAACCTATCTCGGCCAGGGCACGCAGAAACGGCTGAAGAAATTCTTCGATGAGCAAGCTGCCGCGACGAATCCGGCGGTGGGGGGAACGCCATGACGGGCGCAGCCGCAAAACCACCTGTCCTGCAACTCGACGGCATCGTCTGCGGCTATGACGGACTCGACGTGCTCAAGGGCATTTCGCTGACCGTTCATGCCGGTGAATTCGTCACCGTCGTCGGCCCGAACGGCCATGGCAAGTCGACATTGCTCAAGACCATTTCCGGCCTGGTGCCGCTGCGCGGCGGTCAGATCAGCATCGACGGCCGGCGCCTGTCCGGCAAGCCGCATGAGACGGCGATGTTGGGCGTCGCCCACGTGCCGCAGGGCGATATGCTGTTCGCGCAGATGAGCGTGCTCGAAAACCTTTTGATGGGCGGCTATCTCGCGCCGGACAAGGCCGAGATCGCGCGTCGGCTGGACGAGGTCTACGCGCTTCTGCCGAAGCTTGCCGACCGTCGCAACCAGATCGCCTCGAGCCTGTCGGGCGGCGAACGGCGCATGGTCGGCATAGGCCGCGGCCTGATGATGGGCGGGCGCATCCTTTTGATCGACGAGCCGTCGCTTGGCCTCGCGCCACTGATCATCGATCAGGTCTACGACGTCATTTCGCAACTGAGCAAGGCTGGGCGCACGATCCTGCTGGTGGAGGAGAACCCGGCCCGGGTCGAGGACCTCGCCGACCGCCTGCATCTGCTCGACGACGGCGCCATCGTCTGGTCAGGCAAGCCCGCCGAACTGATGGCGCGCGACGAACTCCTCGCAACCTATCTCGGAGGCTGACGCCATGACCGACGTTCTCATGGCCATTCTCGTCGCCGGCTTCACCTCGGGCGCGCTCTATGCGCTGGCGACGGTCGGGCTGTCGCTGGTCTGGGGTTCGATGGGCATGCTCAACATGGCCCATGCGGCGATGCTGACGCTTGGCGGCTACGTCGCCTTCACGGTGATCACCTCGCTCGGCCTGCCGGTCGCGATCGGTTTCGCCGGTGCCATCGTCGCCGGTGCTTTGGCCGGCGCCATCCTCTATTTCGCGATCGTTCGCAATCTCCTGCAGAACGACAAATCGACATTCGAAGCCAACGTCATGATCGCCACGGTCGGCATCGGCATCGCCCTCGAGAATGCCATCCTCCTGACCTATGGCGGGCAGCCGCTGAAGCAGCCGGTCTCGATCGCCGGTGCCTTACGCCTGGGGCCGCTGACGCTGCCCTGGCAGAACCTTCTGATCATCGCGGTGGTGGTCGTGATGATGGTGGTCGTCTCGGCGGCGCTCGGCCGCACGCGGATGGGCCGTGCGATCCGGGCGACGGCGCAGAACCGCGACGCGGCGCAACTCATGGGCGTCGCCGTCAACCGCGTCTACCTGCAGGTGCTGATGCTGTCGGGCGCGCTCGCCGGCATCTGCGGCGTCATGGTCTCGTCGATGACGCAATTGTCGCCGCCACTCGGCAACGACCCGATGCTGAAGGCCTTCATCATGTGCGTGGTCGCCGGTCTCGGCAATCTGCCGGGCGCCATCGCAGCAGCACTTGGGCTGGCGTTGCTCGAATCCTTCGTCCAGTACGCCTTGGGCGCCAGGTGGGGCTTTCCATCGCTGCTGTTCGTCGTCATTGGCGTGCTGATCTGGCGGCCGTCCGGCCTTTTCGGCCACGCCGAAATCCGGCGCATGTGAGGGCATCATGACAGAGACACGTCCCATGTCCCGTTCCTCCATGTCCCGCTCGGCCAGGACTGATCTTGCCATCAGCTTGATGCTGATCGCGGCTGCGATCGCGCTGCCGTTCCTGGTCGACAGCCGCTACATCCTTGGCCAGATCGTGCTGGCGCTGTTCTATGCGACGATCGCCTCGCAGTGGAACCTCCTGTTCGGCTTCTCGGGCATCTTCTCGCTGGCGCAAATGGCGATCTTTGCCTTCGGCGGCTATGCGACGGCGATGCTCTGCTTCTATTTCGGCTGGAACGTCTGGGCAGCACTTGTGCCTGGCGCGCTGGGCGCCGTGCTGTTCTCGCTGGTCGTCGGCCTCGCCTGCCTTCGCCTGACCGGCGTCTATGTGGCGCTGCTGACGCTGGCGATCGCCCAGACGATGTATCTGCTGATCGTCACCGATACCGAATGTTTCGTCATGGTCGGCTCCGTCTGCCGCCAGTTCACCGGCGGCGCCGTCGGCTTTGCCCGCTTCGGCGACCTCGGCACCAGGGCCTTGCTCCGGGCGCAGTGGCTGGTCGGCAATTACGCCATCATCGCGGTGCTGTTCGCGCTCACCATGGTCTTCACCTACGCGATCGTCAAAAGCCCGATCGGCCTTGCCTTCCGGGCGCTGAAGGACAATCCGGGCTATGCGGTGGCCCGCGGCGTCAACCGCTTCCAGGCGCAGCTTCTGGTGTTCGGCATCTCCGCCTTCTTCACCGGGCTGGCCGGCGGTTTCTATGCCGCGCATTTCCAGGCGATCGGCCCCGGTGTGCTGTCGATGTCGCAACTTATGTTCATCATCGCCATCGTCGTGGTCGGCGGCGTCGGCACGTTCTGGGGACCGCTGGTCGGGACGGTGGTGCTGGTGCTGGCTGACGAATTGATGCGAGAGAGCGGCGAGTTCCGCACGCTCGGGCTCGGCCTGATCATCGCCCTGTCGGTGGTGCTGATGCCCAAGGGGCTGGTCGGCCGTTTTGGCGATGTCATCGACTGGCTCGGGCGCCGTCGCGCCAGCCCCGACAGCAAGCCAGCAGCAAGCAGCATTGTGCAAAGCCCGACCCCGGCCGGAAAGTGAGAGACTGACGATGTTCGATACGATCATAGTGGGCGCCGGCTCGGCCGGCTGCGTGCTGGCAAACCGGCTCAGCGCCGATCCTGCCCGCAAGGTGCTGCTGCTGGAGGCCGGGCGCGAGGCGCCGCTCGCCTCGGACGTGCCGTCGGACTGGCCGACCATGTTCAACACGGAAGTCGATTGGGGCTACTACACCGAGCCGCAGGCCGGCTGCCGCGGCAGGCGGGTGTTCTGGCCGCGCGGCAAGATGATCGGCGGCTCCGGCGCGCTGAACGCCATGATCTATATTCGCGGCCTGCCGTCCGACTATGATGGCTGGGCGGCGATGGGCTGCCCCGGCTGGGCGTGGGCTGACGTGCTGCCGGTGTTCAAGGCCAGTGAAAGCAATGCCGAACTCGGCAACGACCCGCTGCACGGCGCCGACGGGCCGCTGCATATCGGCAATGTCGGACATGTCGATCCCAACGAGCTTGCCTGGATCGAGGCCTGCAAGGCCGCAGGCTACAAGCAGAACCGCGATTTCAACGGCGTCGAGCAGGAAGGCGTCGGCCTGTTCCAGTTCACCATCAAGAATGGCGAACGCTGGGGCACCGGCAAGGCCTATCTGCGCCCGGCGCGGGAACGACCCAACCTGACCGTGAAAACCGGTGTGCTGGCGACGGGCCTGATCGTCGAGAAGGGCCGGGTCAAGGGCATCCGCTATCTCGTCAATGGCGAACCTGAGACCGCTTTCGCCGACAGCGAGGTGGTGCTGTCCTCGGGCTCGATTGGCAGTTGCCAGCTGATGCTGCTTTCGGGCATCGGGCCGGCCGACGAACTCGCCCAGGTCGGCGTTGCTCCCGTGCACGACCTGCCGGGCGTGGGCAAGGATCTGCAGGACCACATCAACATTCCGATCACCTTCTATACCAAGGACAAGATCGGCGTCGGCGCCTGGACCGACGAGACGCTGCAGCGCGACTTCGCCGAATGGCAGACATCGCGCAGCGGCCCGCGTTCCTCACCCTGGGTGGCGGCGGGCGGCTTCGTCAAGAGCCGGCCCGATATCGAGCCGGACCTGCAGCTTTACGGCGCCATCAGCCCGCATCGAGACTATGTTCGGTTCCTTTCGTCCAGACCCGGCATCACGCTGCACACCACGCTGCAGCGGCCAGACAGCCGCGGCGAGATTCGCCTGCGCTCGGCCAATCCGATCGAATATCCGGCGATCGACCCACGTTACTTCATCAGCGACGAGGATGGCTCGGACATCGCCACGCTGGTCGAAGGCATCCGCATCAGCCGGCGCATCGCGGCGCAGTCGCCGCTTGCCGAAATGCTCGCCGGCGAAATCACGCCGAGCGCCGAATGCGAGAGCGACGCCGAGATCGCCGACTATATACGCGGCCACTGCACGACGCTCTATCACCCGACCAGCACCTGCCGCATGGGTTCAGATGCGATGGCCGTCGTCGATCCGACGTCGATGAAGGTTCATGGGCTGGACGGGCTTTACATCGCCGACGCCTCGGTCTTTCCGAAAATGGTGTCGGGCAACACGAACGCGCCGACGATCATGATCGCCGAACGCGCCGCGTCAATGATCCTGGCCGGCTAGGAGACAAAACATGACGACAGGCTGGAATTTCCACGAACTCTATCTCTGGCACGAGACCGGCAATGCCGCGCAGTTCTTTCAGCCGAGCCTGACCATCGAGCCGGGCGAGCATGCGGAGAATGCCGACACGAAACGCCGATTCCGCAATCTGATGGAGGTTTCGGGCCTGACCGAGAAACTGTCCAAAATCGCCTCCATCGCGGTGAGCGAGGATGACCTCGCCCTGTTTCACGACCGCGACTACATCAGCCGTATCAAGCTGCTTAGTGATGGGCGCGGCGGCGATGCGAGCTATCTCACCCCCTTCGGCCATGGCAGCTACGAGATCGCCTGTCTGGCCGCCGGCGGCACGGCGGCGGTGATGGATGCGGTGTTGAGCGGCGATGTCGACAATGGCTATGCGCTGGTACGACCGCCCGGCCATCATGCCGAGCGCGGGCAAGGCATGGGCTTTTGCCTGTTCGGCAACGTTCCGGTCGCTATCCTGAAGAACCGGGCCAAACATGGCTTCGAGCGGGTCGCCTGCGTCGACTGGGATGTTCATCACGGCAACGGCACCCAGTCCGCCTTCTATTCGGACCCGTCGGTACTGACCATTTCGATCCATCAGGACGGGCTTTATCCACATGACAGCGGTCTTCACAAGGAACGCGGCGAGGGCAAGGGCGAAGGCTACAACATCAATGTACCGCTGCCGGCCGGCTGCGGCCACGGCGTTTACATGTCCGTCTTCGAACGCGTTGTGCTACCGGCGCTCAATCGCTACAAGCCTGATCTCATCGTCGTGCCGTCGGGCTTCGACGCCTCGGCGGCCGATCCGCTGGGGCGCATGATGCTGCATAGCGGCAGCTACCGCGACATGACGCGGATGCTGATGCAGGCAGCGGACGACCTCTGCGGCGGGCGCCTGATGATGTCGCACGAAGGCGGCTATTCCGCCTCCTACGTTCCCTATTGCGGCCTGGCGGTGATGGAGCAGTTGTCCGGCATCAGGACGCATATCGACGACCCGTTCCTGCCTGTCTTCGAAAGCTACGCCGGCCAACCCTTGCAGCCACATCAGGCGGCCGCTGTTTCCAGGGCGGAGGAACTTTTGGACGGCATCGCCTAGAATTCTGATTGCGGTCAGCCAATGAGGCGATCTCAAGACACACCGGCGGCCAATCTCGCAAATGCGGGCATGCGCTGACGGTAGGCTAATGCATGTCGCCCAAAAGTTCCGGTTTGGGACAACGACATGCACGAAAACAAAGACTTAAAGCGCGTCGTTTTTTGCGAGAAACTACGCCGGAGCACTCCAGACTACGCTAACCCCTACTCCCACTCGATTGTTCAAACAGCCTATAACTAATTGAAATTACACTAGAATGTTTCTATTGCCCCATAAGAGACCGACACCAGAGCCGTCAAAAAATTACACCTTGGTCCTAAAGGGAAATCGCCGCAAAGAATTTTTCGAGGGTTCACCAACTATCGGGGACCAATTGGGCGATTTTTGTACCTCAAGACGTTCGACCGCCTGCCCAAGCCGTTTAAAAAAAGTACCGTCACCGCTCCAATAGGGCATTGGCATGGGTCATAATGATCGACAAGCAACCGGTGTCGCACACACCCTGCTGCGGGCGGTGTGGCGCGACCGCGCTGGCATCCACTCGATTATTGCTAAAATTCCGGCTAGCTTGGCGACAGATGGCTCAATTTCTGGTCGGTGAATCACAATCAGACCGCCCGTCAAGAGAATAATGGGCAGCACCTTTGGTCTAAGGCGAGTGCAATGGCGCGCGAATGAGCTCTACAACAATGCGCCGTGCGACGCCCAGCGACCTTGTCCTTTCGTATACCGATCAAGCAATTGGCTATATGGGCAAGATAGGGGAAATCGTTTTTAGCAGTCCGGATTGGAATCAAGAGGGATGACTTCTGCCGATTTTTTTGACATCGTTTTCCTCCTCGATCCATCCCACAATACAACAGGAAGTCTCTGCTCACTCGTCGCGGCGATATTCGCCAACCCACCTAGTTCCGGACTGGCGATCAGAAAGCAGATCTGAACGGCATTCCATAGAAGCGATATAAATTGAAATTGCGGCCATGTGTTTCACACCCGGGATGGTTTCGAAGCCGGGGGGCGCTCACGGTCTCAAGGCGAGAATTTTAAGAGACGTTCAAGAATGACCCAGCACGCAGAAAACGCTCGAATTCTCATGTACAGCCACGACACGTTCGGGCTCGGCCACTTGCAGCGCTGCCGGACTATTGCGCATTCGCTAGTCGAGGATTTCCGTGGGCTTCAGGTGCTTATCATTTCGGGTGCGACTATCGCCGGCGCCTTCGACTACCGCGCCCGTGTCGACTTCGTGAAGATCCCCAGCGTCATCAAGTTGCGCAACGGCGAATACACCTCGTTGGAAAAGGACATCGATCTGCATGAGACGCTAAGGATGCGTCAGTCGATCATCCGCCACACAGCCGAGACCTTCCGGCCGGATATCTTCATCGTCGACAAGGAACCGCTCGGCCTGCGCGGTGAGATTGAGGACACGCTGTCCTACCTCAAGACGCGGGGCACCACGCTGGTGCTTGGCCTGCGCGAGGTGATGGATGCACCGCATCTGCTCGAAGCAGAGTGGGCGCGCAGGGATGTGATGCGCAAGATAGGCCTGTTCTACGACAAGGTCTGGGCCTATGGCCCGCCGGATTTCTACGACCCATTGACCGGTTTGGATGTGCCGCCGGCTGTCAGGGCAAAAATGAGATTCGTCGGTTTCCTGCAACGGAGCCTGCAGCGGAACCAGTTGCCCGGCCACCGGCCAGAGGGCGACTATATCCTGGTTACCACCGGTGGCGGCGGCGACGGGGCCGAATTGATTCACGACGTCATCGACGCTTATCAGCAGGATCCGAAATTGCAGCACAAGGCGCTGATCGTGCTTGGGCCTTACATGCCGGCTCGCAAGCGCAACAAGTTGCTGAAGAAGGGGGCCACGATCCCCTACATCAAGATTATCGAGTTCGACAACCGCATGGAAGACCTGATTGCCGGCGCCAAGGCGGTAGTGGCGATGGGCGGTTACAATACCTATTGCGAGATACTTTCTTTCGACAAGCCGGCGCTCATCGTGCCGCGCATCGAACCCCGCCAGGAACAACTGATCCGCGCGCGGCGCGCGGCCGAACTGGGCCTCATCGAAATGCTTTTGCCGGAGGAAGCCAAGGACTCCCAGCGGTTTGCCGATGCACTGGTGGCGCTGCCGAATCGGCCTCGTCCATCCCAGAGTAATCCACATCTGACCCTGGAAGGGCTCCCTCATATTTCCGAAATCGTCGCGGAACTGCTCGACCGGCAGGCTGGCCCTCACCTTTCGGTTATTGAAGGCATGAACTGAGTTGCAACATCGCAAGATCGTCGTGGTTCTGAAGGGTTATCCGCGGCTGTCGGAAACCTTCATCGCGCAGGAACTGCTCGGACTGGAGCGTGCGGGGTTCGATCTGATACTCGTTGCGCTCAGGCGGCCGACCGACGCAAAACGCCACCCCGTGCATGACGAGATCAAAGCGCCCGTCCATTATCTGCCGGAATATCTGCATGAAGAGCCGCTGCGCGTGGTTCGCTCGCTTTCTGCTTGTTTGCTGCGGCCGGGCTTCTGGCGTGCACTGGGATCGCTGGCCGTCGATATGCCGCGCGACTTTACGCGCAATCGCGCGCGCCGTTTCGGGCAAGCGCTCGTGCTAGCGGCCGAATGGCCCGAAGACGCGGTATGGCTGCATGCGCATTTCGCGCACACGCCGGCATCGGTGACGCGCTATGCCAGCCAGCTTCTTGGTCTGCCCTGGAGCTGCTCGGCCCATGCCAAGGACATCTGGACTTCGGCGGATTGGGATCTGGCCAGCAAGCTTTCCTCGGCGCGCTGGACGGTAACTTGCACGAAAACGGGCTTCGACCGTCTGAAAAAACTCGCCGACGGCAACTCGTCAGTGCATTTGAGCTATCATGGGCTCGACCTTGATCGCTTCGGCATTTTCGGCGAGGCACGAAAACAGCATGACGGCTCGGCGCCGGACGAACCGGTTATCGTTCTGAGTGTCGGGCGCGCCGTTGCAAAGAAAGGTTACGACACCTTGCTGGAGGCCCTTGCCCTCTTGCCCGGTGATTTAGCGTGGCGTTTCGAGCATATTGGCGGCGGCGAGGAATTGGAGCGGCTCAAGGCGTTGGCGCAAAAGCTCGGACTGGATGGTCGCATCTCTTGGAAAGGCGCGCTCGCGCAGGAAGAGGTGCTTGAGCACTACCGCCGCGCCGATATCTTCGCCCTGGCCTGCAGGATCACCGCAAATGGTGACCGCGATGGTCTGCCGAATGTTCTGGTGGAGGCGGCCAGCCAACGGCTTGCCTGCGTGTCGACCGATATTTCCGGCGTGCCGGAGCTTTTATTGCCGGATGAAACCGGGCTACTGGTTCCGACGGAAAACCCAATTGCCCTGGCACAGGCGCTGGAGCGACTGATCCGTGATCCCGTGCTGCGTGCCCGCCTCGGCGACACCGCAGAGGCGCGCGTGCGCGGCAATTTCGATCACATGGCAAGCATTGGACAGCTCAAGGAGCTGTTCGAACGGGAGTGGCGGGCCGCCGAATGAAGCGGCTGCGCGCTTTCTTCTATGTCCAGCACCTGCTCGGCATCGGCCATCTCGCGCGCTCCAGCCGCGTCGCGGCGGCTCTGGTCGATGACGGGTTTGACGTAACCATCGTCACTGGCGGAGCGCCGGTCGCGGGGTTTCCGGGATTGGGGGCAATATCTGTAACCCTGCCATCTGTTACCTCCGGTGATGAAGGATTTTCCGGTCTTGTCGACCTGCAGGGCAAGCCCATTGACGATGATTTCAAGAAACGGCGTTCAGAGATGCTGCTGCAGGCATTCCGGGATTGCAGGCCTGATATCGTCATTGTCGAGGCGTTTCCATTTGGGCGCCGGCAGATGCGTTTCGAACTCTTGCCGCTGATCGAGGCCATCGACGCGGCGTCGCCCAGACCGCTGCTGGTGACGTCCGTCCGTGATATCCTTCAGGAGCGCGTCAAGCCGGGCCGAAACGAGGAAACGGTCGATCTCGTTAACAGGCATTTTGACCTTGTCATGGTCCATGGCGATCCGGCTTTCGCAACCCTAGACAAGACATTTCCACTGGCGGGAGCGATCAGGGCCGAGGTTGCGTACACGGGGCTCGTTGCCGCGCCACCAGCGCCCGCGGCCTCCGAGCGTTTCGACGTTGTGGTGTCGGTTGGCGGCGGGGCCGCCGGAAAGAGCCTTGTCCGGTCCACCATCGCATCAGCGCGG
Organism: Mesorhizobium sp. SEMIA396; assembly: GCF_024518615.1. Lineage (NCBI taxonomy): Bacteria > Pseudomonadati > Pseudomonadota > Alphaproteobacteria > Hyphomicrobiales > Phyllobacteriaceae > Mesorhizobium > Mesorhizobium sp. SEMIA396. The sequence continues at coordinate 60,376 of NZ_JANIFC010000004.1, read as the reverse complement.
AATGCCGACAACGCCTGGAAATGGTGTCTGATCACCGGCCCAAACCTGCCGAAGGACGAGTTTGACGCGATTACACGCGATGCCACGCCGGGCCTGTCCATCTTTCGGTTTCGCGAGGATTTCGCCAGCTTGCTGACCGGCGCCCGCCTGTCGGTCTCGCAGGCGGGTTACAACACTGTCTGCGATGTCCTGCGCGCGCGCTGTCGCTCGCTGCTCGTTCCCTTTGCAGCCGGCGGGGAAACGGAACAGACGGTTCGAGCCCTGATGCTCGAAGAACTGGGTTTGGCGACGGTTCTGAGGGAAAACGACCTGACGCCTGAGTGTCTGGCGCAAGCGATCGAACAGGCGCTTGCGGGACCGACGCCAGCCGCGCATCGTCTCGATCTGGAAGGCGCCCGTCACTCGGCGCAAATCCTGCGCGAGCGGCATCGAGCCTGGTCCTCGAAATCCTAGCGCAGGTCATATCTCGGTTGGATTCGCGCAACGCGCTTCAAACTGTTCCAATCAGCATGAAGCGGGTATATTTTTTTGTCGGCAGTTCGCCGGAGAACCTGATCTCCCGTAGCGCCACCATTGCTTCGAAGGCTGCAAGCGAAGCCACGCAGTTGATGTGCGTCGGCTCGCTGAAGTAATCGTTCGATTGCAGTAGCACCTTCGTGCCCCGCGGAAGCAGGGCAAGCCAGGCACCCAGGTCGGCTATGTGTTCGCAGCTCGTATTGACCACCAGGTCGGGCCGACCGGCCGCATAGTCGAGTGCGTACATATCTTCCGTCAGCGCCCGGAAGCGGTCGCCGGCTTCCCGGTTCAGGGTCCGGGCGACCGGCCCGACTTCAGGATCGATGTCGATGCTGTCGATCGCCGCAATGTCGAAACGGGCGTCGTTGAAAAGCATTGCCGGCAATACGCCGTACCATCCGCCCAGAACCCATATGCGCCCGAACCGGCCGCCGTCGTTTTCGAACAGCTTGTCGAGCGCCCACATCTTGCAGGCGACCTGCTTGTGGTTGAAGGCGTTGGCGATATCGGCCGTCGGATGCTTGGCGATGACCCGCGCCAGCCCGGCGACAAGAGGGTGGTCGACATAGGCGGCAATTCCCCGGGCGAGGTCCAAGGCTTGTTCGTGCCCGTCAATGCCGGCATTGCGTGCTTGCGTGACATCCATCATATTCGTCTTCTATGTTGGGATTTCGGGCTACACAACGCAATATTGCCTCACCCAAGGCTGTTCGACTTGCGGATGAGACTATGCCACCAGCCGTTTCGCCGTTGCACGGTCACGAAGGGGGCCGGTTGCGTCTGTCCGGACCAGCGGCGTCCATCCGCGAAGACATTGCCGATACATCGTTTGCCAGCAGGTGCTTTCACCGCCTGCTTCCTCCAAACTGACAGCCGCATATGGAACCCAGCCTAGCCCGCTATATCTGGACGCACACCCGGAAGCAGCAGATCTGGATATTGATGATCGTCGTGCTTTCGATGATCCCATATTTCATGTCCTTCGACCTGCCGAAGCTGATCGTCAACGGCCCGATCCAGGGGAAGGGGTTCGAGCAACCCGGCGCGACCCTGCCCTTCATGAAATTGCACTATAACCTGCCGTTCATTGGCGAGGTCCAGTTCTTCTCCGGTTTTCAGCTGGACCGCAAGGAGACGCTGCTTGCCCTGAGCCTTGTGTTCCTCTTGCTGGTCGTCATCAACGGCCTGTTCAAACTCTACATCAACACCTACAAGGGCCGCCTCGGCGAACGCATGCTGCGGCGTATTCGCTTCGATCTGATCGATCGTGTGCTGCGGTTTCCGCCGATTTACTTCAAGCGGGTGAAATCCGCCGAAGTGGCGACCATGGTGAAGGATGAGGTGGAGCCGCTGGGCGGCTTTATCGGCGATGCCTTCCTGCAGCCGGTGCTGCTCGGCGGCCAGGCGCTGACGGCCATGCTGTTCATCATGGTCCAGAACGTCTGGCTCGGAATGATAGCGATGGTGATCGTGATCATCCAGATCGTACTCATCCCGCGGATGCGGCGGCGGCTCCTCGTGCTTGGGCGCCAACGGCAGTTGACGGCGCGCGCGCTTTCCGGCCGGGTTGGCGAAATCGTCGACGGTATCGGCGCGGTTCACGTCCACGACACGTCGAACTACGAGCGCGCCGACATAGCTGCTAGGCTAGGGCTCATCTTCAAGATCCGCTTCGATCTTTACCAATGGAAATTCATGGTAAAGTTCCTCAACAATTTTCTCGCACAGCTCACGCCCTTTCTGTTCTACATGATCGGCGGGTATCTGGTCATAGGGGGCCGGCTGGACGTCGGTCAGCTCGTGGCGGTGATCGGAGCCTACAAGGACCTGCCCGGACCGATGAAGGAACTGATCGACTGGGATCAGGATCGGCAGGATGTCCAGGTCAAATATCAGCAGGTCGTTGAACAGTTCACCGTCGAGGATATCATTGCGCCGGGAATCGCGGCACTGGCGATCGACGATCCCGGTCCGATGACAAACCCGCTGTCGGCGGTCGGTCTGTCCATGGCAGACGATGGCGGTGCAATGCTCCTCAACCGTGTCTCCATGCAGGTCAAGCCGGCTGAGACGGTTGCGCTGGTCAGCACCCCGACAGGCGGAGCAGAGGCGCTAGCAGAAGCCTTCGCGCGTCTGAACTGGCCAGAGAGTGGAAAGGTCGCTTTGGGCGCCGATGACCTGCTTGAACTCCCCGAAGCCGTGACCGGCCGGCGCATGTCCTACGCCTCGTCGGATGTTTTCCTGTTCCAAGCAAGCCTGCGCGATAACTTGCTCTACGGGTTGAAGCATGCACCGCTGACATCGGTGACTTATGACGGCACCGCGGCAGACCAGCAGCGCTGGAACATGGACGAGGCGCGCCGGTCGGGCAATCCGGATTTCGACGTCCACAGCGACTGGATCGACTATGCTTCCGCCGGTGCTACCGGCCCGCACGACCTCTTTGAAGCGGTGCGCCGGGTGCTCGACGCGGTTCTTCTGTCGCGCGACATTCTGGATCTTGGCTTGCGCTCTTCGGCCGACCTCACGCGTCACACGAAGCTCGCCGGGCGGATCGTCGAACTGCGTGCAGCGCTGCGAACCCGGCTCGAACAGGAAGGGCTGCGCGAACTGGTGGTTCCTTTCGAGCCGGGCGCTTACAACACGGAAGCGACGATCGGCCAGAACCTGCTTTTCGGCGCCGCCGCCGGCCCCGAACTGGCCGACAAGGCTCTGGCGGCCAATCCCTACTTTGCTTCCGTGCTGAAGCAGGCCGGCCTCGACAGCACGCTCTACGAGATGGGCATGGAGATCGCCGAACAGGCGATCGAGCTGTTTGCCGACCTGCCGCCAGATCACCAGTTCTTCCAGCAGCTCGCCTTCATGAGCGCCGAGGAGATCCCCGCCTACGAGACCTTGCTGCAGCGGCTCAAGAACCGCCCCTACGAGGCGGTTTCGGAGGCCGACCGCGCCATGATCATCACCTTGAGCTTTGCCTATATCGAGCCCCGGCACCGCTTCGGCCTGCTGACCGACGAGTTGATGAGCAAGATCGTCGCCGCACGCAACCGGTTCTATGAAAACCTGCCGCCCGAGCTGCACAACGCGATCGAACGGTATGATCCTGCCAAATACATTGCCGCGGCCACCGTCATGGACAATGTCCTATTCGGCCGTGTGGGAAACAACCATCCCGACGCGCCGGACCGCATACGCTCCATCGTCTATGACATTCTTGACGAGCTGGGGCTTTATGCCGAGCTTCTGGATGTCGGCCTGGACTTCAACGTCGGCGCCGGTGGAAGGCGGCTGACCAGCGGACAGCGACAGAAGCTCGATGTTGCCCGGGCTCTGCTCAAGCGTCCCGATTTTCTCATTCTCAACCGGCCGCTGTCGGCGCTCGACCAGCGCGTTCAGGACAAGGTGCTGCGAAACGTGCTCGAGGAAGCCAGACGCGACGGCCATTCGCCGGCAATTGTGTGGGTCGTGACGAGTCCGGCAATGGCGATGATGTTCGATCGCGTTATCGTCTTTGACTCGGGGCAATTGGTGGAAGACGGTACACACGAGACACTTTTGGCAGAGAACGGTATCTTCAAGGAACTTCTGTCATAGTCTGGCAGACGCGAATTTAGGAAGGTTTGCGACAATGCTGCTCAAGGATGAAGTTGGAATGCTGCAACGCGTTCCCTTGTTCTCCGGCATTGAGCCGGCAAAGCTCAAGCTGCTCGCGTTCACATCCGATCGCGTGAATTACAGCGCCGGCCAGATTCTTTTCCGGCAGGGCGACGAGGCAGACGCTGCCTATGTCATCCTTTCAGGCAGGGCGGATATTCTGGTCGATTCCGACAGCGGGCCGATAAAGGTTGCCGAACTGCTGCCAAATTCGATCGTCGGCGAGATCGCCATATTGTGCAACAGCTCCCGCACTGCCACCGTCAGCGCGGCAAGTGATCTGGAGGCCTTGAGAATCCGCAAGGATCATTTCCTGAGGCTTATGAAGGAGTTCCCGGAAATGACCATCGAGATATTGCGGGTTCTTGCCGATCGGCTAAGCCATACGACCGCGGATCTGATCGACGCACGAAGCGCCTAGAGCTATGATGAGCGAAAGGTAGCATGGACGACGATTTTTTCCTGGTCAGATTTTGGGGCGTGCGCGGCAGCATTGCTGTATCCGGGCCAGAATTCGCTCGCTATGGCGGCAACACAATCTGCATTGAGATGCGATGCGGCAAGCATACGCTTCTGTTCGACGCAGGTTCTGGCCTGCGGCCTGCCGGTAGGGCGCTTCAGGCGTCGGATGTGACCGATTTCGACCTGCTTTTCACCCATTGCCATTACGATCACATCATCGGGCTGCCGGCTTTTGCGCCTATCTTCGACCCGAGCGTCAAGCTTACGCTTTGGTCCGGGCATCTTGCAGGACGCATGACGACCCGGCAGATTATCGATGAGTTCATACGGCCGCCGTGGTTTCCGGTGAAAATGAACGTCTGCAAGGCAAATCTCGACTGCCGCGATTTTGTATCCGGAGACGTGCTTCGGCCGCGCGAAGGGGTGGTGGTTCGGACCGGCAGTCTCACCCATCCGGGAGGCTGCATAGGCTACCGGATCGAATGGGGCGGCCGCGTCGTGGCGGTGATCACCGACACCGAGCACGAGCCGGACAAACTTGATCAGTCGGTGCTCGACCTGATCGAAGATGCCGACCTCGTCATTTACGATTGCACCTACACCGAGAAGGAAATGGAACGCCGCCGCGGTAACGGGCACTCGACATGGCAACAGGGCGTCAAGCTCTGTGAGGCTGCTGGTGCACGGGCGCTTGCGCTGTTTCACCACGATCCGACACGCACCGACGAGCAACTGGACGAGATGGAGAAGCTGGCCAAGGACAGGTTTGCCGGCGCTTTTGCCGCGCGGGATGGCCAGATGCTCAAATTCCCGGTCTCATCGCACAGAAAGCGCTGAGCTATTTTCCTTTACCCGCGCGGCGCCCGATCAATGTCCTGATCGGAAGCCATGCACAGGGTTCAGCCTGAACGGTGACTGTGAACAATCGTTCGAGGAAAAGCCAGGCCGATTCATCATGTACAAGATGGTGGGTGAGCAGGCCGATCGGCTCGCCGTCGGATGCATGCTGCAAGTGTGTGATGATAGCCTGGACCAATAGACCATGATCGAGGCAGCCGCGCGTGCTATGCCAATCCATGATGTCGACATTGCTGTTGATGACCGCCAATGAAGCCGGCTTCGGCGGCCCATAGACTGACAAGGCCGCAAAACCTATCGATCCAAGGTCGGATACCACGCCGGCGTCGATCCTGTTCCATGGCGGCACCAGCATCGGAACGGCACGTGCGCCGTGCAGGCCGGTTACTCGCGACAGTCCGCGAGCCAGATCATCGAGCACCGCCTCGCGTGGCCGATGCGCGCCGAGTTCCTGCTTTTTCTGGTCCTCGGGCGCATGATTTCGGTGCGCCCAGCCATGGATCGCGACCGTGGCATGCGGGGCCTCGTCAAGCCGGGCGACAAGCTTCGCGTCGGTCAGGGCCGGAATGACGGCCAGAGTGACCGGAACCGCGAATTCACCGGTGAGGTCGAGCAGCCGATTAAGCGCAGGCGTCGGATCCACGGCGTCGTCGTCGCGCAGCCAGAACTCCGCCTTGCGGCCCGCCCGTTGCAGGCGCGCCAGCTCTTCCACCAAGGGCTGCCAGATCGGATCGGACGTCATGAGACCGGGACCTTCGCAATAAGTCCGGCCAGACGCGCAGCTGCGCCACCGAGGGAACGTTCTTCGAGAACGAAACGCCTGGCTTCCGCGGCCATGATGGTTCTTTCGTCGTCACGGGCCAGAAGCCTTTCAATGGCGGAAGCGAACGCCGCGACATCGCCCGGCGGGGTTAGAAACCCGGTCTGGCCATCCCGCACGACCTCCGGCACGCCGGCGATGTCCTGAGCCACCACCGGAAGGCCGGCGGCCTGTGCTTCAAGATAGGCAACACCGTAGGCCTCGCCATAACCCGGCCAGACATAGATTCCCCCGGTGTAAAGGACATCCGGCACGGCGGCTGGCTCGATCGAGCCAATCCACTCGATACGATCGGCGGGCAGGCCGGCGAATTGCGCTTCGACCTCGTCGCGGGCTGGGCCGTCTCCGACGATCGACATGGTCCAGGGCAGGTGACCTATCAAGCCGAGCGCTTGCGCCAGCATGCGATAGCTGCCCAGTTTGTCGCCCGGGCGCATCATGGCGACGGTAATGAGGCGCGTCGGACAACCCCGTGCCGGGATTTCCCGGAATGCCGATGTGTCGATGAAGGGCGAAAGCATACCGAAAGCGGCCTTGGGAATAGCATCCGCCAGTCCCTGACGATCCCTTTGGGTGAAGCAGATGTTCATCGCCGCCTGTTCGATGGCTCGCGCCACCAATGCTTGGCTATCGGCCCACAAGCCGGCTTCGCGTCGCCTGGAATAGGAGGCTTCCGCTGTCACATAGGGGACAGCAAAGGCCGACGCCAGCTCCGGCCCGATCAAGTCGGGCGCCTTGTAATAAGGATGGTAGGTGAACCAGAGATCGGGCTTGCCGTCACGACCCCAAAGCTTGGTCAGCCGCGCGGCTTCCTCTGCGGCCTCGATCTTTAGTGCCTCGAAACTTTTCGACTCCGGCTGGCGTAGATAGAAGCGCAACTCAGATGCCAGTTCGACGCTATGCCCTCCGTGCTCCAGCGCTTTGACAAGCATCCGTGCCATCTGGCGGTCGCCGGAAACAACGGGATGATTGGGTGACTTCAGCGGCGCGTAGAAGGCAATTCGCATCGCGCGACCCTATCACCGGAAAGCCTGCGCAAGTCAATTTCCAAGCGTAATCGACTTCACCTTCAAGCCGTGGAATATGCTATCTAATGGCCATGGAAACAGCTGTCGCGTCCGACCCGTTTGTCGCTTCTTTGCCGGCCTTCGCAAAGTTCGAAAGCGTTGCCGACATCGATAACTATCGGCCCCTCCCCGATGGCTGGGCGCTGGCCACTGCCGACATTGTCGGCTCGACCAAGGCGATCGAGGCGGGGCGCTATAAAACCGTCAATATGGCCGGCGCAAGCGTCATTTCGGCGCTGCTCAATGCGCTGGGTCGGCAAGACCTCCCCTTTGTCTTCGGCGGCGACGGCGCGCTCGTGGCGTTTCCCGGCTCGGCGCTGGAGATCGCCCGCAACGCGCTGGCGGCCGTCCAAAGGTGGGTGGCGGACGAACTGGGCCTTACCTTGCGCGCCGCGATCGTGCCTATAGGGGACATAAGGGCGCATGGCCTCGACGTTCGCGTGGCGAGGTTCCGGGCTTCCGAAGCGGCCTTCTATGCCATGTTCGCCGGCGGTGGCGGCAGTTGGGCGGAAGCTGAGATGAAAGCGGGGCGCTACCGCATCGATCCTGCGCCGGCCGGCGCGCGGCCGGATCTGACCGGCCTCTCCTGCCGTTGGAACCCGATCGAGGCCCGGCATGGCGAAATCGTCTCGATCATAGCCACACCGGGGGCGTCGCGCGACTTGCGCGGGTTTCAGTTTCTGGCTTCCGACATCATCGCCCTCGCCGGCAGGCAAGAGCGCGATGGCCACCCGGTGCCGGTGGACGGCCCGGGCTACAGTCTGCTGCCCGCCGGCCTGGATGTCGAGGCGCGGGCGATGGCCCCGGCAGGATGGCGGTGGCGGTCGAAGCTGTGGATCGTGTTCCTGATGACGCTTACGGCTGCAACCGATCGATTTGGGTGGACGATTGGCCGTTTCGATCCGAAGGTCTACAAACGCGAGGTGGCCAGCAATTCGGATTTCCGAAAGTTCGACGACGGCTTGAAGATGACCATCGACGTTGACGCGGATGTGCTGCATCGGATCCAAGACCGGCTGAAGCAGGCGGAAGAAGCGGGCATCTGCAATTATGGCCTGCACCGCCAGAAGTCCGCCTTGATGACCTGCCTCGTCATCTCGCCGCTGCAGCGCGATCACGTTCACTTCATCGATGGCGCCGCCGGCGGCTACGCGATGGCTGCCGCAAGCCTGAAGGCGAAGGCGCAGGTCTGCTGACTGCTTGCGGAATTCGAGTTCCGCAATATGCCCTCACTCATGGTTCTTGGCACCGGTGAGCCTCGCCATGGGAGCGGGTAACCTGTCCGAATTGACGGGAAAGCAGATTTTTTGGACGCCTCACGATATGACCGTCTTCTTAACCGGATTTCGAGGCGCGCCGCGCATGTCGGCGTGATCGGGCTGGCTATGTCGGGTTGCCGCTGTCGGTTGCGATCGCACGTGCCGGGTCCCCGGTTTTCCAGCTTCGACATCGAAACCCGGAAGGTCGAGAGCCTGAACAACGGCCAATCCTACTTGAGGCAGTGACGAGGCCCGACGGTGTCTGAGACGGCGAATTCTTTGCCCGATGTCAGGATCGAGATTGCACTCCGCCGGAAGCCTCGCCACATAGGGTTCCAGGTGATAGATGCTGTTTTACGCCTGCTTCCTTCCTGCAAGGAGTTATTTAGGAAATTCTTCGCCGGCTTTCGTCGCCGAAGCCGGCTTCACTGACTTCGATTGTGTGGCGGATCAAAGGAGATGGCTCGTCTTCGACGGGTTTGAGATGGCATGAGCACAGCGCAAGCAGAAATTTCCACCATTCTCATGGATAAAGTTGCCGACTGGCTGAGCCAATCGGCGCTGGCGGGCAACGACCTGGAAACATTGGTAAAGGGCTTTTGTGAACGGCTGGCTGCTGCCGGCCTGCCGCTGAAGCGGGTGCATTTGAGCTTTTCGATGCTTCATCCGCTTTATGACGCGCTCGGCTTTACGTGGCTTCGCGGCCAGGGTCTGGAAGTGGAAGGCTTCCGCAGTGAGAACGGCGTTCATTCCGACAGATTCCTGACCAGCCCATACTACCATCTGCTCAGCAACAAGCTCGACCACCTGCGGCGCCGGCTCGACCCGTCGGTGCGGTCGGAGTTTCCTGTTTTCGATGACCTCGGGCGTATGGGCGTCACCGACTACATGGCTTTCGTGCATCCCTTCAACGGCGATACCAGTCAGGGCATGATGGGGTCTTGGTCGACCGACAGTGCTTCAGGCTTCAGCGACGGCATGATTTCGGCGCTATTGCGGATCCAGAACTATCTCGCTATCGCCACCAAGATGGCGGTGCTCACCAAGCTCGCCGACAACATGATGACCACCTATCTTGGCGGCGACGCCGGCAGGCGTGTGCTGGATGGCCAGATCAAGCGCGGCGAAGGTGACACAATCCGGGCCGCACTCGTCATGGGCGATATGCGCGGGTCGACAAGGCTTGCCGAAACCTCCGGTCGCGAAATCTACATCGATACGCTGAACCAGTTTTTCGATGCCATCGCTGCGCCTTTCAATCGCAAAGGCGGGCAGATCATGAGTTTCCTGGGTGATGGCTTCATCGCCGTCTACCCCTGCGAAAGGCATCGCTCGCAGTCCGAGATCGCCTGCCAAGCTGCTCTTGCGGCAGCGCACAAGGCCAGCGCGCGCATGATGGAGCTCAATCTGCGCAGAAAGGAGCAGGGGTTGGGCGACATTAAGTTTGGTATCGGCCTGCATGTCGGCAATGTGATGTTCGGCAACGTCGGACTTACCGACCGGCTGACGTTCTCTGTCTTCGGCTCGGCTGTAAACGAGGTCCAGCGTCTCCAGACCCTGACCAAGAAATATCCGCACAGCGTTCTCGCCAGCAAGGACTTCGCCAGCTATTGCGGCGACAACAGTTGGCTGACACTCGGCACGGAGGAACTGGCGGGTAGCAAGCAGAAGCTGACGGTGCTTTCACCCGATTTGTCGGGTGCTCTCGCTCTCGATGAAGACGCTGCGCCGATTCACGACCGGATATCGGACGCCGAGCAGGTCATGCTGCTTCATCGCGATGCCGCGCGGTTGTCGGCAAGCGACCGAAGAAAGCTTCAGTAACCGACACGATCCGGTCCGAAAGCCTTGGTGTGCAGCCCGGTCGCCGGTTCCGTCGTGGAATTCGATTCGAATCCAAGTTGCTCTAGGCTGGCAATACGCTAGTCTCGTTTTTTGGGTCTGCCGCCCGGCAGACTGCCAGAGTGGGGCTGGTGTGAGGATGAATTCGGGCATTGATCTGCTGCGGATCGAGGATCTTGGCATCTCTTTTGCCATAATCGGGGGACCGTTGCATGCCGTCAGACGCGCAAATCTCCGCGTCCTGCCCGGCAAGGTTACCGCGCTTGTGGGAGAGTCCGGTTCCGGAAAATCGGTTCTCAGCCAGGCAGTGATGGGCATTTTGCCGAATACGGCCCATGTTCGCGGCCGTATCCTGTTTTCCGATCCTGAAAAGCCCGGAACGACGCAGGATATCCTGCAGATGCAGCGTGACGGAACCGAAATCCGAGCATTGAGAGGCAGCCGCATCGGCAAAATCTTTCAGGAGCCAATGACATCGCTGTCGCCGCTGCACACGATCGGCAACCAGGTCAGCGAATCCTTGCAGATTCATACGCCTATGGCTCGGGCGGAGCGCAAGGCGCGGACCGAGGAAATGCTCGGCCTTGTCGGCTTCCCCAATCCCAAACGCGCCTATGACATGTATCCCTTTGAACTTTCGGGAGGATTGCGGCAACGCGCCATGATCGCCATGGCGCTCATCTGCCGGCCTGCTTTGTTGATCGCCGACGAGCCGACGACGGCGTTGGACGTCACCATCCAGGCGCAAATCCTGCATTTGCTGCGCGGGCTTCAGACCAAGCTGAACATGGCGATGCTGCTGATCACGCACGACCTTGGCGTGGTCGCCAATGTCGCCGACGAGGTGGTGGTCATGTACCATGGCGAGATCATGGAAATGGGGCCTGTCGAGGCGATATTCCGCCGGCCGGGCCACCCTTACCTGAAGGGCCTGATGGCAGCCGTTCCGCATTTCGACCTGAAGCCTGGTGAAAGGCTAAAGGCGCTCCGCGAGGTGCCGGTGAATGTTGGGAACCTGCTCGGCAAGCAGACTGCGCCGGCATCGAAGGGGCCGGAGGACATTCTGCTTTCGGTGAGGGATCTGACAAAGACCTTCACCACCCGCAAGTCCGGATGGTTCAGCGGGGGTCATCAAACCTCTGTTCGCGCCGTGGATGGCGTGAGCTTCGACATCAGGCGGGGTGAGTGTCTGGGTCTGGTCGGCGAAAGCGGCTGTGGCAAAACAACCGTCAGCAAGATCCTCATGCGGGCCATCACCCCCAGCGGCGGTTCTGTGATCTTCAACGGCCGCGATGGACCGACCGACGTCCTGGGCGCAGAGGGAGATGCCCTGCGCATATTGCGCGCGAAAATCCAGATGGTCTTCCAGGACCCGGTTTCGTCGCTTTCACCTCGCATGACGGTGGAGAACATCTTGAGCGAGCCGCTGGAGATCCATCAACGTGGCAATGCGGCGTCCCGACTCGCCACGGTCAAGAGCCTGATGCAGGCAATCGGGCTCGATCCGCGCTTCATAAAGCGCTATCCGCACAGTTTCTCCGGCGGGCAACGTCAGCGCATCGGCATCGCGCGTGCGTTGGCGCTAGGGCCCGAACTCCTGATCTGCGACGAGCCGGTTTCGGCGCTCGATGTCTCTGTCCAGGCGCAGATCCTGAATCTTCTGAAGGACCTGCAAAAAGAACTGGGCCTGACCTACCTGTTCATATCCCACAATCTGGCGGTGGTGGACTACATGGCAGACCGCATCGCGGTGATGTGCGGCGGGCGTATCGTCGAGCTTGCGCCGCGCGAAATTCTGCTCAGGAAACCAATCCACCCCTACACGCGCTCCCTGGTCGCCGCGGTACCTTTCCCCGATCTCGACAGGCCGATGGATTTCAAGACGCTGAAGCTCAGCGGAGCTTCCGACACCAGCGCATGGGGACCGCAATTCCGCGACGAGGGCGACGAAGATAGGCTGTCACCACTCGATCTTGGCGGTGGCCACCTCGTGCTGGCGAGACATTCGGCCGATATCAGTGAGTTACGCCATTGATCAGCCGGCGCACCGTCCTTGGTCTCATGGCTTCGGCCTTTCTGCCAGGGACGTCGCGCGCCGGCGATCTGGAGCCGGAATTTCTTCGGCAACAACTGACGGTCAAGGCGCTGCCGGCACTCGCTGAGCGCCTGCCCAAGAGTCCGCGCGCGCTGAATCTGGCTGCAATGGGCCGGCTGCCCGGCCAGTATGGCGGCACGCTGCGGACAATCATCGGCAGCCAGAAAGATATCCGGATGATGACGATCTACGGGTATTCTCGCCTGGTCGGCTATGACGAAAAGCTCAGCATGCAACCCGACATTCTCGAACGTTTCGACGTAGCGGATGATCGCGTCTTCACCTTCAAGATACGGGAAGGGCACAAATGGTCTGACGGCAGCCTGCTGACGACGGAGGATTTTCGCTATTGTTGGGAAGATGTCTGGCTGAACGACGAGCTTTCGCAAGGCGGGCTCGCCCCCGCCCTGCTGGCGGACGGCAAGCCGCCACGCTTCGAGATCGTCGATCCGTTGACGGTCCGCTACAGCTGGGATGCGCCCAATCCAGACTTCCTGCCCAAGCTCGCTGCCGCTTCGCCGCTATCGCTTGTCCTGCCGGCCGCCTATCTCAAGCAGTTCCACAAGAAATATCAGGATTCATTCCGGCTCGCCGGCCTGATGAAGGAGAACCGGACCCAGAAATGGACGCTCCTGCATATTCGCATGTCGCGGCAGTATCGCCCGGAGAACCCGGAACTGCCGACGCTCGACCCCTGGCAGAACCGGACCAAGCCGCCGGCCGAGCAATTCATCTTCGAGCGCAACCCGTTCTTTCATCGAATAGACGAGAACGGCCGGCAACTGCCCTATGTTGACCGGATCATCATGAATGTCAGCTCATCGGCGATCATCTCCGCCAAGGCCGGTGCGGGCGAGAGCGACCTGCAATGCATGGGAATTGACTTCAGCGACTACTCCTTCCTGAAAGACGCGGAGAAGCGCTATCCGGTGAAGATGCACCTGTGGAAACGTACACAGGGTTCTCGGCTGGCGCTGCTGCCGAATCTGAATTGCGCCGACCAGGTGTGGCGTGGCTTTCTGCGTGACGTGCGCGTGCGCCGCGCACTTTCGCTCGCCGTGGACAGGCGCGAGATCAATATGGCCGTGTTCTACGGATTGGCGCAGGAAAGCGCCGATACCGTATTGTCCGAGAGCCCGCTCTACCGGCCGGAATTCGCTAAAGCTTGGGTTGCCCATGATCCCGAGCAGGCCAATGCACTGCTCGACGAGGTCGGGCTTCTGGCACGTGACGATGACGGCTTGCGGATACTTCCCGATGGACGCTCTGCCCAGATAATCGTGGAAACCGCCGGCGAAAGCACACTGGAAACCGACGCGCTCGAACTCATCACCGATCACTGGCGAAAGATCGGCATCGCCCTGTTCATCCGGACTTCGCAGCGCGACATCTTCCGCAGCCGCGCGCTTGGCGGCCAGATCATGATGTCGATGTGGTCGGGCATCGACAATGGCGTGCCGACCGCCGACATGAACCCGAGCCAGCTGGCCCCCACCATCGACGATCAACTGCAATGGCCGCTCTGGGGTGCTCACTACTTGTCTCACGGCAAGATGGGCGAGGCGCCCGATCTTCCTGAAGTGATCGAGTTGATGGCTTTGCTCAAGCGCTGGAACGCATCGACCGAAGCGACAGAGCGCGCCGAAATCTGGAATTCGATGCTGTCGATCTACACCGATCAGGTGTTTTCGATCGGGACCGTGAACGGAACGCATCAGCCGATTCTGGTGTCATCACGGCTGCGCAATCTGCCTGACAAGGCGCTCTTCGGCTACGATCCGACCGCCTATTTCGGTGTCTACATGCCGGATACATTCTGGCTTGGAGAGTCCTGAGCGTGCTTCGATATATTGTCTGGCGCATTACTGTGATGGTTCCAACGCTGCTGGTGATATCAGCGCTGGTGTTCACGATCATCGAACTTCCCCCCGGCGACTATTTCGACAGCTATGTCGCCGAGCTTCGGGCGCAGGGCGAAGGGGTGGATTCCGATCGCATCGAGATGATGCGGAAGGAATATGGTTTCGACAAGCCGCCGATCATTCGCTACTTCTACTGGGTCGGCGGGATGCTGCACGGCGATTTCGGCTATTCCTTCGAATATGAGCTGCCGGTTCGCGACGTCGTCGGGGACCGAATGTGGCTGACCGTGCTGGTTTCCTTCGTCACGATCATCTTCACCTGGCTCATCGCCTTTCCGATCGGCATGTACTCCGCGACGCATCAATACAGTTGGGGCGATTACGGCCTGACCTTTTTCGGCCTCCTAGGCCTTGCCATTCCGAACTTCATGCTGGCGCTGATCCTGATGTATTTCGCCAACATCTGGTTCGGCACGTCCCTCGGCCATCTCATGGACCCGCAATATCTCAGCGAGCCGATGAGCTGGGCCAAGGCGAAGTCGATACTCGCCCATCTCTGGATCCCGGTCTTAATCATCGGCACCGGCGGCACGGCAAGCATGATCCGTCGGCTGCGCGCCAATCTGCTCGATGAGCTGCACAAGCAATATGTGGTGACCGCGCGCGCCAAAGGCCTTCATCCGTTCAAGGCGCTGGTCAAATATCCGCTGCGCATGGCGCTCAATTTCTTCATTTCCGACATCGGCTCTATCCTGCCGGCCATCATCTCCGGCGCCGAAATCACGGCGATCGTGCTGTCTTTGGAAACGACCGGGCCGATGCTGATCAAGGCCTTGCAAAGCCAGGACATGTATCTGGCGGGGTCGTTCCTGATGTTCCTAGCCTTCCTGACAGTCATCGGTGTCCTGATTTCCGACCTGGCGCTGGCGGTGCTTGATCCACGAATTCGTTTGCAGGGCGGCAGCACCAAATGAAGACGGATTCGCCGCTCCCCGCTCCGGGTGCTCCACTAGAACACTACGTTTCCAGCGCGCCCTTTGACCTGCAGTCGGTCGAGGCGATGACGGCGGAGCAGTCGAAGGTCTTTCAGGCGTCGCAGTTGCGGTTGATGTGGTGGAAATTCCGCATGCACCGGCTTGCCCTTGTATCCGGCATATTCCTGATAGTGCTTTATTTCGGGATATTGATCTGCGAGTTTCTGGCGCCGTACAATCTGCACACGCGCAACATGGACTATATCTATTCGCCGCCGCAGCAGGTGCACCTGTTCCACAACGGCGAGTTCGTCGGGCCGTTCGTCTATGGCCGCCAGATGACGCTGGACATGGACACGCTCAAGCGGAACTACATCGACGACCAGGGCGATGTTCAGCGGCTCCGTTTCTTCTGCAAGGGCGACAGTTACCGGTTCTGGGGCCTGATCGAAGGTGACAGGCATTTTGTCTGCGCTGCCGAAAACGGCCAGCTCTTTCTGGCCGGCACCGACAGGCTGGGGCGCGACGTGCTCTCGCGCATGATCTATGGCGCACGCATTTCACTGACAATCGGCCTCGTCGGCATCAGTTTCAGCTTCCTGCTCGGCATCGTCATCGGCGGACTGGCCGGTTATCACGGCGGTATCTTCGACCTGATCGTTCAACGAATAATCGAAGTTCTGCAATCGATTCCCAGCATTCCGCTATGGCTGGCCCTGGCGGCGATCATGCCGATAACCTGGAGTCCGATCCTGATCTATTTCGGCATCACCGTGATCCTCGGAGTGCTCGACTGGACCGGACTGGCGCGGGCCGTGCGTTCAAAGCTTCTGGCCTTGCGCGAGGAGGATTACGTTCTGGCCGCGCAGTTGATGGGCGCCGGGAGCAGCCGCATCATCGGCCGGCATCTCATTCCCGGCTTCATGTCGCATCTGATCGCGACGGCGACGCTCTCCATTCCCGGCATGATCCTGGGCGAAACGGCGCTGAGCTTCCTCGGGCTCGGCCTGAGAGCGCCGATAACCAGCTGGGGCATCCTGCTCACCGAGGCGCGCAGCGTCAGCGTGATCGCATTCTATCCATGGCTGCTTTTGCCGATGCTTCCCGTCATTCTCGTCATCATGGCGTTTAACTTCCTCGGTGACGGCTTGCGGGACGCCGCAGATCCCTACAAGTGAGGTTGTTATTTTGCCGCGCGCCGTGCCGCCTATTCCACCCGGTATGATCCTTGCCGGCTGCCTGTACGGTTGTTGCAGTGTTCATGGTCCGCCTCTATATGTGCCGACACGTGATCGAGTTTGGCACTGCGCCTTCGGGATTCACCCGTGAACAGTTCTTGTCGGCGGCATTGACGATCTCTTGCTGGTTCAGGACACACAAAAGCATATGAGTCGCCTCGAGAATTTCATCAGCAGGATGACCGCACAGCGCGACATTCTCGACCAAGTCTGCGTCGAGGTGGCGAAGATGGAGGGGCTTGTATTCGAGCTCGGCCTCGGCAACGGTCGGACGTTCCACCATCTGCGAGAGCGCCTGCCCGGGCGCCGGATCGTGGTGTTCGACCGCGAAGTCGGCGCACATGCCAGCTCAATTCCCGAAGCCGAAAACCTCGTGCTCGGCGAAATACGCGAGACGGCCCGCAAGTTCATTGGCATCGAAGCCGCCCTTGTTCATGCCGACATCGGCACCGGCTATGACGATCGGGATGCAGTGACTGCTACCTGGCTTCCCGATCTGATTGCGAGCCTGCTTCGGGTCGGCGGCTTCGCGGTCAGTGGCACGCCGCTCGATCACCCGCTGCTGCAACGGCTCCCGGCGCCGACTTCAGAACCCGCCGATCGTTATTTCCTCTGCAAGCGCGTGTGAGCGGCCGAGAGCGCCTCATCTTTTCACGCAAACGCTGCTCCACCGCAATTCCAAGGGAAAGTGCTACGCGCTTTTCCCGACAAACCGTTTACACTTTCCCTGGGATTGCTCTGGACGGCCCAATTGCTCAGGGGATTGTATACACCGCTATCTCCCGCTCGATGCCGCGCAGCGAGACTTCGTGAGGCACGGGCGTCAGAGCGTTCCTGCGCAACAGATCGGCGGTGAGATTGTCGTCGACCACCGCGCGGGTGGCGAAGATAGCCTGTGCGTTGGCCAGGTTCTGGACCCGTGAGGCAATGTTGACCGTCTGGCCGAAATAGTCCTGTCGCTCGTTCATGGACACGGCGATGCAGGGGCCGGCATGGACACCGATCTTGAGCAGCAGATCCTCGCGCCCGCTTCTGTCATTGAGCGCACGCATGGCATCACGCATCCTGAGGGCCGCAGCCATCGCGCGATCAGGCGTCGCGAATGTCGCCATCACCGCATCACCGATGGTCTTCACCACCGCGCCTGCCTCCGCCGCGACGATCTCGTGCAGAACCTGGAAATGCACGCGCACGAGATCGAAGGCTGAAAGGTCGCCCACCCGCTCGTAAAGCGCGGTCGATCCGCGCAGGTCGGTGAACAGGAAGGTGAGGCTGGTGATCTTCAGGCGCTGGTTGATGTCGAGCGTATCCGTACGATAGAGGTCGCGGAACGTCTGGTTGGTGAGCAGGCGCTTGGCGGTCAGAAAAGGCCGGCGTTTGCCCAGGAGATTATGCAATGCCTCGCCGGCGATGAAGACTGCCGGCAGCACGCGGGTGTCGGTCCTGTTTTCCAGCGAAATACGCAGCGGACCGGGTTGCATTTCCAGTGTCTGGTTCTGGACATGGTCGCGGTCGAAAGCCAACGACAGGCTTCGCCGCTCTTTTGTTGGTTCGCCCTTCGCGTCGATGAACTGCGCTGAATGGGTGACCGGCTCGAAGACGATGATGAATTCGGACGGAAGCTGTATGGGCAGAACGGCCTTTTCACCCGGCGCCAGCTCGATATCCTCCAGCGAGAACGCTTCTATGTTTTTCGCCAAACCCTCTTCCGGCAGATCGACGCCGGATCCCCAGTAAATCTGGCGAAAATATTCCACCAACGGCAGTTCGTGTGGATTGTGGGCGGCAATCCTGCGCACGCGAGGGCTGACGGTGAATGTCACCTCAACCATCTCATCGAGGGTCGGCGAATAGCCTTCGGAGCATAGCGCGCAGGTGTATTCGTCCTTCTGCAGGGTTTTCAGCGTAGCGTTGGTGTCGAGCACGCCACCACAGCCGGGGCACAGAACATTCCATGAAATGTCGAAGATGCCTACCCGCGCCGCATGGAGGAAGGCGCTGATGGCGCGTTCCTCGTCGAGGCCATGCTTGCTGGCGAAAGCCGGCACATTGATGCGGCAAAGTTCATAATCCTTGCCTTCCGCGATGGTCCGCCGGATCGCGTCGATTGCCTGGGGATCGACATCGGTCGATTGCCGCAAAAGCGAGAACAGATCCTGAATTTCGGTCATCGTGCAGGCTCCGGAAAATGCACCCCCGAGGTGGTTGACCGGAACCGGTCTTCGTTCCGAGCGCTCCATCTTACTTCGAAACGGATCGTACGGCCATTCGAATGGAAAAGCCCGCCGACGTGTCAATTCCGTCGGGATTTTCACCGATCGCAAGCGGTACTATGGTGGGTCCATGGGGTATTCATCTTTGGGACTTTCTCCCGCGCCGACACCCGACAACCCGCCATTTCCCGCGGCCTTGCGGCTTTTCTCGGCGGGGGTCATCATCGTCCTGATTGTCGGCGCCGGCCTTCTTTTCGCGCCTGCGCTGGTCAGGCCGCGCTGGCCTTGGGCCGTCACGCCGTTCAACGCCCGCTTCCTCGGCGGCTTCTACACCGCCGAAATGGCCGTGATGGCGGCGCTGCTGGTCTGGAATCGCTGGTCGCCAGGCAGGCTAGTGCTTGTCATGGCCTTCATCTTCACCGTCATCGTTTCGGCGGCTTCGTTCATCAATCTCGGCTATTTCAACTTCGAGCGGAAAGCGCCCTGGCTCTGGTTCTTGGTCTATCTTGCTTCGGTCGCGGTATCCGGGCTGTTCCTGTTACGGGCCGGGGGCCGTCCTTCCGCAAAGGGCGTGACCTTAAACTCTGCATGGCGCGGCTATATGTCGATGGAAATGGCGATCCTTGGGCTTTATGGCGTCGGTCTGTTGCTGTTTCCCCTGACATTCGGCGGCTTTTGGCCGTGGCCGATCGACGCCTTCCACGCTCAGGTTTACAGCGCCATCTTCCTCGCCGGAGCGGGCGGCACATATCTCGTCTGGAAAAGCGCGCCGCGCGAAGAGCTGCTGGTGCTCGGTCTGGCGCAGTTTCTGGTCGGCTTGTTTGCCATCCTTGGCCTTGTCATCACCGAGGCCGTAATGCACCGGATCGACTGGACGGCGACGGGAACATTGTGCTGGCTCGCCCTTTTCGGCTGGATCGGAATCAGCGGCATCTTCAAACTCTACGCCGTCTCCCGGTACTTCGGCGCGCAATCGGCATCATAGGATGATGAGATGGCTGGATTTTCAGATGATGTCCGGTGCATCGTGCCGGGCCTATTGCCTTTGCCGGGAAAGCCATGACCAGCACGACCTCGCCATTCCCAAAGAAAATCCAGCCGCAACTCCGGGCCATTCGGCCAAGCGATGCGGAGGCGCTTTGCGCCATCTTCAACATGCCGGGCTTCCGCTGGGGCACGCTCAGGATGCCATTCGAGATGGTGGAGCAGGTAGAACGGCGTATCACCAAGTCCGGCCAGGAAACCACCTGGATCGTTGCCGAGCTGGACGGCAAGGTCGTCGGCCATGGCAGCCTTGTCGTGCAGGGTTCGCCGCGCCGTTCGCACATCGGCGAGATCAATATCGGCCTTGACGATGGCTTTGTCGGCAAGGGTATCGGCTCTGCCATACTTGGCGCGCTGCTTGACGTGGCCGACAACTGGCGCGCCCTGAAGCGAGTCGAATTGACCGTCTATGCCGACAATGAACCGGCCATCCGCCTCTACACAAGCCACGGCTTCGAGGTCGAAGGCCGGCATGTGAAGGCCGGCTTTACCGAAGGACGGTATCACGACCTTCTGAGCATGGCCCGGCTGCGGTTCTGATGACCAGGGACTTTGATCCGACCCTTAAGGCTCCGGTGGATGTTCTGGCAGTGCTGTCACTGCTCTGCCCGGAAGTCGTGCGTGACATCGAGCAGAACTGGAATGCACCGGTTTCCGAATACGCCCGCCATCTGTGGCGGCCGGTGGCAAGGCCTGCTTCGGGTCCGGCGATCGCTGCCCGTTCGATCCTGCTTGATGTACTGCATCAGCGCCTTGATTTGATCATGCAGCCTGAAGAGGTCGGCAAGGCCCTTGAAGAATTCGACCACAGACCGGTGATTCAGTCCGGCCTCCACTGCCTGCTGCTGATGGACAGGATCACCTTCGATGCCCTCCTGTTTGCCTGGCTCGGCGCGGTCGAAAACGGGCTGTCGGCGTTCGTCGGCTTCATGGGAACGACGATGACCATGGAGACAATTGGCCGGGAGGGGCCGGGATGGCTCGATGTCGGCGACGACAAGGTCAACTTGTTTGGCATGGGGCGCCACAAACTATGCCGCAAAAGCGCCTGCGCGGCCGGCCCGGTCACCCTCAACAAGCGGGCGCTCGAAGCGGTGGGCGACGAAACGGATGCCAGCCGCTGGCTGGGCACACTGCTCGCCAGCCAGGACAAGGTGTTTGGAACCGCCGCCGATGCACTGACAGACCTCAACGAGGATCTGGTCGCCGATTGGGATCGTTCTGGCATGGCTCGGCCGGTGTTCATCGATGACCGGCTCGCGGCTTCCGTCGTGGCGCGGCATCTGGACCATGACGGCAGCCTTCTTTCCAAGCTGCTCCTTGAGCCCGCAAGGCGTCAGCGTCTCGAACGTACCCTGCAAGAGACCGAATCGGGCCCATTTGGCAGATTCCTGCCCAATGCCACGGCCTATTTCTGGGGCATTCGCGAGGAGCGCGTGCGCAAGCTCGTCCTCGAGAACGGGCACCTGATCGAGCCTGAAAGGCCGAATGGTCTTTCCATCCCGTTCGAGCGGGCGCATCTCAAGCAGGCGCTGCTGGACGGCGTGCTGCTGCCGAACTTGTTCCTGACGTTCCTCGTTCTTGCCATATTGCCTCGCGTGCGGGTCGTGGGCGGCCTGAGGCAGATCGGTTATATAGCGCTTTTCCATTCGATCCTGCTGGCTGCGCTGGATGAAACCGCGCCGGAAGAGCGCGGTCTGGCTGCCGAGTTGCAGGTTCGGGAAAATGCCTGGGGCACCCGGGTCATCGATGAAAAAATGTCGGTCCGCGAACAGGTCGCCGGCCTGCCGGCAGGGAGGCTGTTTCCTGACCTGCTCGGGCACTACCGTTCGCACACCTTTGCCGAGACGACCGACGACCTGAAACTGGTTCGTGAAAACGCCCGATGGCGCAAGATCGGCCGAGCCTTTGGCGTCTGATCCGACCGCATGCCCTCATTTGTCATTGCACTATTCCGGCCTTGCGGAGCCCGTCGATCATGAGTTCGAAATCGGCATGGTTCTTGTAAGGCAAGACTTTGCGACGGTATTCCAGCGAATAGTCAGGATTGACGCGAGCAGTTCCTGCCATGCCGCCCACGCGTGCCGAGATCGCTGACCGAGAGGTCGAGACTCGCCTTGACCTGGCGATAGGCGTCCTCGGACAGGCAGATGGCGCCGGGCGCCGCGACGCCCTCCAGACGCGAGGCGAATCTTCGTCCGCGCCGGCGACCGGCTGTATCCAACCACATCTGCAGCCAGGATTGCGACTAGTCTGCGATTCTCGCTCAAGGCCCGTCTCCTCATC
The DNA here is from genome assembly GCF_024518615.1 of Mesorhizobium sp. SEMIA396. Taxonomy (NCBI): domain Bacteria; kingdom Pseudomonadati; phylum Pseudomonadota; class Alphaproteobacteria; order Hyphomicrobiales; family Phyllobacteriaceae; genus Mesorhizobium; species Mesorhizobium sp. SEMIA396. Next base: position 38,186 of record NZ_JANIFC010000004.1, on the reverse strand, counting down.
TCCGTGATAGCACAAAGATGGAGGGGCGAAGAGAGAACTTCGCAACGACGGCCAAGCAGCCGTCCGAATCGGCAACGCTCCGCCACCGGACCCACGGATGCCCATTTGCTGCCGCTTGCCGGTTGACGGCTATCGGTTCATCATTGTGAATACCCTGGCCGTGAAGGGCGTGGCGAGATCACGAGTCATGGCCCCAAGAGCCGGATGATTGCAGGCCGAATCGACCTGAAATCTGAATCCATCTCTAGGTCAAAGAGACAGAGCAGGATGTGGTCCGAAAACCGCTTCACACTTTTCGGCATCATGCTCGGGTGAGGTTTCCATGGACTGCTCGGGCTGCGGTTTCGAGATTGAGGGCGGTTACGCCTTCTGTCCGAAGTGTGGCAGGCGCCAGCCTGTGCCATGCGCCAGCTGCGGCTACCCCTGCACACCTGATTTCGAGTTCTGTCCCAAATGTGGGGCAAGCCTTGGTGCGTCCGCAAAAGCCGCCGAACGGCCTGTTCCGAAACCAAGCGGGACCATCGTGCCGCCTTCTCGAATCCTGTCGCTGCCTCCGAACATCGAAAGCTATGGGCTGCATCCCGTCTCTGACGCCGATCGCCGGACGGTAACGGTCCTGTTCGCCGACCTTTGCGGCTTCACGACACTCAGCGAACAGCTCGACCCCGAGGTGATGCAAGCTCTGCAGAACGCGCTGTTCAAGGAATTGACGGCGGCCGTGCGGAACTTTGGCGGTTTCGTCGACAAATTCATAGGCGATGCGCTGCTCGCTTTGTTCGGTGCGCCGGTGGCGCATGAAGACGACCCGGAACGTGCGCTTTGCGCCGCTCTCGACATGATCGCCCGGACGGCGCGGCTCGGTGAAGGCACCCCCCACTCCGGCTCGCCTCTGTTACTCCACATCGGCATAAACACCGGTCCGGTGGTTACTGGCGGATTGGGCATCGGCACCGCCAAATCCTATTCGGTGACCGGCGACACCGTGAATACGGCGCAGCGCCTGCAATCGCTGGCCGCACCGGGTGAGGTGCTGGTAGGCGAACTCACTCACAGGCTGACCCGGCATGCCTTTTCTTACGAGTCGCTGGGCGATGTCGTGCTTCGCGGCAAGGCCGGCAGCGTGCTCGTCCATCGACTGGATGCACCGCTTGCGGCCCCGCGTGCAGCACGTGGGCTCGAGGCGCTCGGCCTCAGCGCGCCGATGATTGGTCGCGGTGCGGAGCTTCATAGAATGTTGGCGAGCCTTGACCAGGCGTGCGGCGGCTCGGCCCAACTTGTCCGCCTCGTCGGAGAAGCCGGTATCGGGAAATCGCGGCTGGTGAAGGAGTTCGTCGCCCGCGTCGGCGACGAGGATCGTTTTCGCAACGTCGCCGTGCGGCAGGCCGCGTGCTCACCGCTGGGCGAACAATCATTTGGCGCCTTGGACGCAGTTGTGCGCAGCGCTGCGGGGATGATGCAGAACGAAAATGGGGATGAAATAAGGGGGAAGCTCGCAGCCTTGCTTACCGATCTCGGCCTGCAGGGCGAAGAGGCGAAGCGACTGATGCCTTTGCTTTACCATGTGCTTGGCCTTGGCGACCCCGATGCCACCTTGCAGCATGTCGAACCCGAGCAGCTGCGGCGGCAAATTCTTTACGCAGTCCGCACAATCATCGAGCGGCGGCTTGCGTTGTCGCCGCTGTTGATTGTCGTGGAAGACCTGCACTGGGCCGACGCCGCATCACTTGAGGCACTGCGTTTCGTGATGGACAGGTTGGAACGCACACGGTTGATGTTGCTGGTCACCCATCGTCCAGCGCCGGACAACGACCAACTCGATTCAAATCGGGTCAGTCACACGGCGCTCAGGCTTTCGCCGCTCAACAATGATGACGGACGCAGTCTGCTGGCGGCGCTTTTCGGCGAGAGCTGGGTAAACTCCGCAGGAGGGCTTCTCGGCCAGATCCTCGAGCGCTCGGGCGGCAACCCGCTTTTTTTAGAGGAGATCGTTCGCGGCCTTATCGATCGCGGTGTATTGATGCGCGAGGGCCAGCGATGGCGGACTGTGGCAGGCGAAGTCGCAACCGGCATTCCCGCCACGATCCAGGCAATGTTGCTTGCTCGGGTCGACCGGTTGCCCCAAGAGGTGCGCCGGTTGGCCCAGGAAGCCGCGGTAATTGGCCCGCGCTTCGATGCCACCCTTCTGAAAACCGTTACATCCGACCCCGGCCGGCTAGAAGCCGGCTGCGAACTGCTTTGCGATGCGGAAATCATCGAGGAAGTTGCCGGATCTGGCTCGGGCTCGTCGCAAAGCTACCGCTTTACGCAAACATTGCTGCAGGACGTGATCTACCAGAATCTGCTCCTGCAACGCCGGACCGACATCCACGGACGGGTCGGTGCTGCCTTGGAGCAACTGTGCGGCGACAAGCCGGAACGGCTCGAGGATTTGGCCGTGCTCGGTCATCATTTCGCACAGAGCGCCGAGCGGGAAAGGGGCGCGCATTACCTGCAGGCGGCGGGTGATCGCGCTCGCATGATATACGCCAACGATGACGCCCTTCGTTTCTATGAGCGAGCACTGACCGCATTGGGTGCGATCGGGCAAACACCGCTCAAACTGGCAATTGCAGAGCGCATTGCCGATCTGAGCGGCCCGGCAGGCCGCCGCCAGGTCGCGCACCACCACTACGAGGCGGTGTTGCTGGCATACCGCCAGTCGGCAGATCGTGTCGCTTCGGCGCGCGTTTTGCGTAAGGTCGGTCGGCTGCTCTGGGACGTCGGCAAGCGGGACAGCGCAGAATCCCGCTATGCTGAAGCGGCAGCGCTCCTCGATGGAGCGGATGCCCCGATCGAGCAGGCGCATCTCTGGCAAGAACGTGGCCGACAGGCGTTCCGGAGCGGAGATCACTCCCTCGCGGCAAAATGGGCGGACGCGGCGCTGGATTGCGTATGCACTTTGACGACGGAGCATGTTTCCGACGTAGGACGCGATGCCACTCTTGTGACCGCCGAGGCACTTAATACCAAGGCGGTTGCGCTGGCTCGCCTCGGACGAAACCGTGAAGCCGTTGGCCAGGTCGAGCGCAGCATTGAATTGGCCGAAGCCGCCGGTCTGCTGGGTGCGGCCTGCCGCGGCTACACCAATCTCGGCGTGCTTTACACGACTATCGATCCGGCAAAGGCAATGGAGGTCTGTCGGCGCGGTCTGGACGTGGCGCGCCATATTGGTGATCTGGGTTTCCAGGCCCGCCTCCTCGCCAATCTGGCGGTCGCTTGTTGTACTTTCACGGATCGCTGTCCAACGGAGGGCGTGCCTGCCGCCGAGAAGGCTATCGAGATCGACCGGGCGCTCGACCAGCGCGAGCACCTGCCGGTGCCGTTGATCGTGCTTGGGCAGATCCACCAGTGCAACGGCCGTCCTGAACTGGCGGTTGGCCTGTTCCACGAAGCACTGGACGTCGCCCGCGAAATGGGCGAGCCCCAACTGCTCTTTCCGTGCTATGATGGTCTCGCAACGCTTAATCTGGACCTCGACAATCTGGCCGAGGCCGAGCGCTACTTTTCCCTGGCGCAGGGTATATGCGCCCAGCACGGGCTCGACCCGGAAGCGCTTGTGGTGCTGCCTTTTCTCGACTAGCCGGGGTTAGGGGTTGGAAATGTCCGCGCCTAGTGACTTGGTACCGCTTCAACCGGGCGACCGTGCGCCGAACCTGGTGCTTGACGCCATTACCCAGGAAGGCAAGATCGCGCTCGATGACTTTCGCGGGCAAAAACCAGTGCTGGTCGGCCTGTTTCGAGGTCTGCATTGTGCCTTCTGCCGGCGCCACATCGCCGCCCAGGCGCGGCTTGATCCGGAGCTGCGCGAAAGGGGCGTGGAGAGCCTGACGGTGGTCAACACGCCGATCGAACGAGCGCGTCTCTATTTCCGCTACCACCCGATGCCGAACCTGCTTGCGGCCTCCGACCCTGAACGCGCTTCACATCGTGCTTTTGGACTACCCAATCTCGAATTCACCCAAAACGAGACGAACTGGCCGTACAAGGTCTCGATGGCAGCAGCGAAGGATATGCGGGTCGACATACCAGGCGAGTTGCCCGGTCCCATGGATCCTTTTGCAGCGAGCGAAATCCTCGATAGGAAGGACCCTTACGAAGTGACCGAAGCCGACGAACAGATGATCGCAACAGGACACGGACAATTGGTCGGTCAATTCCTGCTGGACAGGCAGGGAATTGTCCGCTGGAGTTTCACGGAGGTTCCGGAGGGGGGGCGATACATGTTTGGGGCGCCCAACCCGAAGGAACTGATGTCAGCTGTGTCGCAAGTCGCCCAATGAGGTCCCGTTTGATCAAATCTTCACGTTAATAATTTGCGGCTTGAGATGCAGTGCGCTCCAGCGTCGGCAAGCGACAATCAGGCTGGGAGCCGCCACATTCGTACACGACCTGCACCACGCAATTCCGTTTCCTCAAGTGGATCGCAAGCAAATTTTGGTCCCAGCAGTTGGCGCGTTGCATCGGAAATACGGATTTCACTGGGCTCCGCGGACGTTTGAATACGCGAGGCGAGATTAACGGTCTCGCCCCACAAGTCATAGGCGAACCGTCTTTTGCCTATGACGCCAGCGACGATCGGTCCCGAGTGAATTCCAATTCTCAGTCTTATCGGTTCTCCTGCGAAGCTCTCGCGTTTGACCGCCTTGCGCAGTTCAACTGCGTAGTGCGCCAGGGCTTGTGCATGATCGGATCGCGCGGTGGGCAGGCCCGCGACCACCATCACACAATCGCCGATTGTCTTGATCTTTTCGCAGCCGTGTCGTTCCGCGAGTCGATCCGCCGCCTTGAAGAAGTAATTCAAGATAGCGAGCGTCGTCACCGCTCCGACGCTGCGCGCTCTTTCCGTAAAACCGACGATGTCGGCAAAAAGCACACTCACCTCTGCGTGGTTGTCTGCAATTTTCTTGTGCGCTTTCAACCGCTCCGCGATCGATGCCGGAAGAATGTTGAGGAGCAGGGCTTCGGCGCGCTGGTATTCACGCGACAATCCCTCCTGACTCTTCCTCAACGCCTCATTGGCCGAATGTAACTTCTCGTTGAGTTGGCGCTCCCTCTCTTGCAGAAGAGTCATTTCATAAGCCTTCTGTTGAAGCCGCCGCTTGTTGTCGCGTTCGGCAGTGGCATCAAGAAAGAGCAGCCACACGCAGTCATCATCAGCAAAAAGATGAAGGTCCGCGACACGCCCGCTGGGCAGTTCGACCATAGGCATATGAAATGGAAGCTCCGGGCAAGGCAGCAAACCTTCCATGAATTCAAGCTGATCGGCAACAGGCTTACCGATGCGAAGGGATGAGAGCCCGTAATGTTCAACGTTACCGCCCTTCGCCGCTGTCCGCAGCTGGGCGTCAATTTTCACATACGCAATAGCACGCTCGTTGTAGAAGAAATCGTAAATCCAGTTTCCGATCTCTCTTGGCAATCTTTGCATAGTCTATTTGGTGACCATCGAAGCGAGTTTAAGAAACGCATCATCGACATGCTCACCCGAGAGCGCACTTGTCAGATAGACTTGCCATCCGCGTTGCCTCAGTTCGCCAATTTCTCTATCCGGTATTACCCACCGATCGGCCAGATCGGATTTGTTGAAAAGCAATACGAACGGCATAGCACCGAATTCAGCCTCGACCCGCTCGCGCAGCGTGAGCGCGGCGGTAAGGGTAGCGGCGCGGGTTCCATCGACGACAAGCACGAGGCCTGTCGCACCTCGCACATGGCTGACGCGGAATGAGCCGATATCATCTTCGCCGGCCAAATCCCATAAAATCAGATCCACTGTTTTGTCCGGGAGTGCGACACTCTTTTTGTCGATTTTCACTCCCACCGTGGTCAAGTAGGTCTCTGAAAAGATGCTTTTCACAAACCTGCGGACCAGGCTCGTCTTTCCGACAGAGAACCCGCCCAGCATACAGATCTTTTTTTGCAACATCTTGGGCTCCGCCCTAGTCCAGGTTTACCGTAACCGAAACCCGGCGATTGGTGGAGCTACCAGCCTGACTATTTTCAGGCACCGCCGGTTCAAAGGTACCCGCACCCCGAACCAGCAGCAGTTCCGGAGCGACGCCGCGCTTTTTGAGAAGCGCACGAACTGTCTCGGCACGGGCGGCGCTGATCGACGCGTTGGCCGTCTCACGGCCCGTGGTGTCCGAATGGCCGGTCAACATGAACCGCGCAGTTACGCCTGACTTGCGGGCACTTTGGGCGAATTCCTTTATTTGATCCGCCAATCTGTCGAGAACCGGCGTCTGCTCTGGTCCCGGCACAACTTTGCCGGAAGAGAAGAAAATATCGGTCGTCTGGATGGCCTCTCTCAAATGATTGAGCTCTGCAAGGTCCAGTTCACGCAGCTGCGAGACATCCAGAACCACTCCGTCCGCCGAAAGTTGTTCAGCGGCGGCCTGCGCCCGGTTGATCCAGGCGGCAGGAGCCTCGCCCACGACAACGATGCGACCCTGGATGATCGAAAGTCGGACCGATTTCGGCGGCGTCAGCGACGCCGTCAGCCGCTTCACCACAAACTTCGGATCAAGGCTCTGGTAGAATTGCCACTGTGAATGAACGCGGGCAGGATCGACCTCCGTTCCGGACAGCAGAGCTTGCGGGTCGGCGGCGAGCGGGTCTCGCAGGCCGGAAATATAGAAATGTCCACCCCTGGTCGATTGTTGGGCGACGACAATTCCCGGTTGGGCCTCAAGTCGCGACACATAATACTGCCAGTGCTCCGCCGCGCGTGCTTCGGGGCTCACATCACGAACCTTGGAGATGTCGAATTCCGGTCCGCCTGCCGAAAGCTGTCGGGCCGCTGCGCGCGCCCGATCTATCCAGGTGTCGGGAGCCTCGCCCTCGGCAATGATGCGATCATTGACGATCGAAAGTCGTACTGTATCTGGCGGATACAGCGACGCCGTCAGCCGTTTCAACACGAACTCCGGCTCAAGGCTCTGATAGAATTGCCATTGTGAATGAACCCGGGCGGGATCGACCTGCGTTCCAGACAACAGCGACTGAGGGTCGTCGGCAAGCGGGTCTCTCAGGCCGGCAATATAGAATTGGCCGTCGCGTATCTTTTGTTGTGCAACGATGATGCCCGGCTGGGCCTCCAGTCGCGACACATAGGCCTGCCAGCGCTTCGCCTCGAGTACTTCGGGGCTTACGTCACGAACCTTGGAGATGTCGAATTCCGGTCCGCCTGCCGAAAGCTGTCGGGCCGCTGCACGCGCCCGATCTATCCAGGTGTCGGGGGCCTCACCCTCGGCAACGATGCGCTCATTGTCGATTGATAGTCGTACTGAATCCGGCGGAGCCAGCGACGCCTTCAGCCGCTTCAGCACGAACTCCGGTTCAAGGCTCTGATAGAATTGCCACTGCGAATGAACCCGGGCGGGATCGACCTCAGTTCCAGACAACAGGGACTGCGGGTCGGCGGCAAGCGGGTCTCTCAGGCCGGCAATATAGAATTGGCCGTCGCGCGCCTGTTGTTCGGCAACGATGATGCCCGGCTGGGCCTCCAGTCGCGACACGTAGGCCTGCCAGCGCGACACATAAGCTTGCCAGCGCTGCGCTGATTGCCAGGAAAGAAAGTACCAACCGCCTGCCAGGCTCAAAAGCAGCAGGGCAACCACCGCCACCAGCCACGGAAATCCCTCGTTTGATTCCTCCTGCTTGAGCTCGACGCAGGTCTGCAACTGCGCCTCTACGCTGGCCAACTGCGAACCGTCGCCGTCAAACTGCTCTAAAGCCTGTGAGGATTCCTCATGGATGCGAAGCAATACATCGCGAACTATTTCATGCAATCCCTCTGGCGGATTTCCCCGGATCACCGAAACCAGGGTCGCAAACGGTCCAACTTCTGACCAGAGACGAAGGTCGCCAAAACGAATTGTGTCCAGGCCGCTCTGCTCTTTCTCGTTAAACGAGTCCTTCACAAAATCCTGAATTGCACTAAGCATCGAAGAGATGAGTTGAGGATCTTCGCTCGTTGCATTATCGGCGGTTACATGCGCTATCAAAAGACCGGAATTGCGGTGAATGAGAAAGGCATGCTCTATACGATAAACAAGAGAGTGCTTAAGAACAACTTCCGAAAAGCTTGCTCCTGTCCTCCAAGATTCAAATCTCCACTTGAGCCCATGCCAGGTAAATATATGTCTTAGAGTTTCGTTCAGCGACTGAAAGGTCTGGTCGATCTTTTCCCCGATCGACTTGCGAATTGCCGGCAGAAACACCGGGTATAATATATCCGTCAGTGTGCGCGGGCTCTTCTGGATTGACCGTTGCACAGCCCTTTCGACAGCTGGCGCAAGCGCCTCGCCGAGCTGCGCATGAGGCGCTCGCGCGGCCGCACTGGGAAGAATGTCGCCCACTGCTGCCGCAAGCTGCTCGGGTTCGTCCAGCAGATGCGTAACTCGTGAAAGCTCCGAAATTTCGCGGCTGACCAGCAACTGGCGCAGCGTTTCCATGCGAGGATCGGCGGTTGGGACTCCGTCGAAACGCGCACGATAGTCCGGATCAACGTTCCGGGCAATTTCGACCAAAAGACGAGCCAGAGCCTCGCGATCAATTTCTGTATCGTTCGAGGCTGTTCTTTGTGGAAGACTGATTGGGTCGACGGTTGACGTCAAGGTCCCATCAACTCACTTTCCAGCTACGATCCGAGTTGCCCTTGCTGCCGACGGGATCCTGATTCAGACATTTCGCAACCTCTACAAACAGGCCAGCCAAAAGATTTCGGTCGGTCTTAACGTTGCTGAGATCGGCAAACATTTTCTCAATCAGCATCTGAACGCCTTCATTCTTCTGCTTGATTTCCTCACGCAGCAAATGATCGTTTCGATTTATCCGGTCCGAAACGTCCCGCTCAAGCGCGCTCAATTGATCCGACAACGCACGCACCTGCTTTTCAAGTGCCTGGTTTTGCTCGCGAAGATTCCGGTCAATCTCCTTGTCGGCATCGGCTCGTGAGTCTTTTTCGTTCCGCAATTGCGCCGCGAGCGAATCGATCTGCTTCTTTGCATTTGACTCGTACATCTCAAGATTGCGCTTGGCTTCGGATTCGACATCCTTGAAGCGTTGCAACACCCGTTCTTCAAGCTTGGAAAAACGGCGGTCATAGTCCTGCATCTGGTTGCCGAACAGCAGATCGCGTATCTTGTCGACACCTACGGCGTCGCCGGCGCCCCCGTTTTCGCGAACCTGGGCCGCCATGAAGTTCAGCCCGCTTCCGTCTGCATTACCAATCAAATTTGCGTCCGCCTTGTTTGCGGAGGAAACGGCACTCGAAGTACTCGAAGATTCCTTGGCCATCCTTATACCCCTCTATTTGAACACCTGCCACAGTGCAGAGACCCATAAACAGATGAAGATGCCAGCAAAATCCGCGACCCGCAAGCCGGAATCTTCTTGGCGCAAGCCAATTTGGGTGCTCTTTTTACACCTCTTGCACTGGCAGAAAAAGCACCAGTACCGCTAGGTGTTGCTCTCACCCCTCTCTGTGATAGCAACCATAGCCATTTAACCTAATTGGCTATCGGGCGAAATCTACTATGAAGCCGAGTGATACAATGGCATTATGTATATCTATTTAGGCAGATTTAAGTAACAAGTTTTTATTAGAAATTGCTAAAATAGCTATTCCAGCGGGCAGCATATTGCCTCTCGCTCCGCTATATACTGCCACCATCAGCTTCCGGCGCGAGCTCAACAGTAGAAGGAGCATCTTCTTTTCACACGAGGAATCGCCGATCGAGAATGCAGCCCGGAATCGCGGTGTTTCGGTCGATAGGAGAGAGCAATAGGCCCCAATAGCTGGCAGTCATTCAACCAAAGCTTCAGTGGGCTTGCATTGTTGCGTCGTCGATTGCAAAGGACGCCAGTTTGCCATAGCCAAGTGCCAGGGACCGCAGCTTGTGGTCATGGTGCCGATTTCAGGGATCGACATGAGTATGCGGCATGCTTGGTTTTGACGTGCATCTGCGACAGCCGGCGCCCGATCTCGGCGGCACGGATGAAATGCTGCGCCAGGCTTCTAACGTCGCTAGCAGGACAGGAGCAAGCTCGCCCTGCAGCCAAATGGCGGCGCGACGGCTCGGAAGAGTTCACGGGAGACTGTTTGGACGCAGCATCATCGATGACCGTTTCCTTTGGCGGGAAATCGCCGGCTATGTCTTGGGACTCTTGTACCTTCGAACCAGGCGTGGGTAAGACGGCATGGCGCATAATCCATTGGTTTCAATCGTGGTTCCTGCGCACAACGCAGAGGTAACGCTGGCGCGCGCACTCGATTGCCTCCTCGATCAGGAAATCGTGGATTGGGAGGCGATCATCGTCGACGACGCCTCCACGGACCGCACCCCCGCGATCATTGCCGGTTATGTGGAGCAAGATGCCCGATTTCGGACGTTGAGTTCTTGCGCGCATGGCCCCGCCGGCGCGCGCAATAGCGGGATTTCGGCGGCGCGCGGCCACTGGCTCATGTTTCTGGATGCACACGATTGGGTAGACGCCAGCTTCCTCGCGAAAATGCTAGCCGCACTGGAGGCCGCACCCGATTCAGTGGCCGCCTATTGCGGCTCTCAGTGCGTGATGCCCGATGGCGAACTTATTCCGTTGAGCATCTCGTCAGAGGTTGCGATCCAGCCCTTTGAAACATTTGCCCGCCGGTGTGCCATCGCCACTCACGCGCTGCTGGTCGACCGGGAGACAATCGTCGAGTTAGGCGGTTTCGATGTGTCGCTGCGCACATGCGACGACTGGGATCTGTGGCAGCGCCTCGCCCGTCTCGGCAGAAATTGGGTAATGGTCGATGAGCCGCTCGCCTTTTACCGGGCTAGCTCCAACTCGCTCACCCGCAATTCATCTCAGATGCTGGCCGACGCGGAAATCGTGATCGCCCGTGGCTTCTCTGCCGACTCCAGAGTCAAACACCCGGTGACTGTCCACGCCAACGGAGCGAACTCGGCGGATGGCCGCACCGCTTCCGAAGCACTCGCGTGGTTCGCATTGTGGAACGCCGCGTCGGATTGCGGCGGCGGCTCGGGCTCGATCAACCCGCAGTCCCTGCGCGCGCTTCCGGCCGGACGCAAGTGGGCGAGTGAGATCGCCAAGGTAGCCGTCAACGGCCTTGCGGTGGGAAGCCTGTCTGTGCCGGCGCAACTGGCTGCCAGGTGGGGAAGGTTCGGCCGCGCCATCACCGAGTTGATTACCGAACTCGGCAAGGTCTGGGCCAATCCCGCGGCGGCTCGCCGCATCCAGTACCAGCTTGAGCAAATGCTTCTCGACGCCGACGATCTCGGCGCGCCGCGCAGGCTGGCGCGAACACTTGGAATCCGCGTCGACGCTCGAAATCCGACCTCGACCGAACTGCCGGACGGAATCGACCAAATCTATGCCTACCTGATGATGGATGGCCACATCGAGGCCGTCGTACAATTCGGCGTGCTCGGGACAGTGACAAGGGATCATTGGATTGAACTGATCCGGTATTTCGCACCGCAAAAGGAGGCTGGCGCCAACACTCCGAACACGCTTCCAGCCCGGGCATTGTCAGGCACAGCCGAACGCGGGCCTGATCCGGACAGCCACTTCGGCAAACTCGCGCGATTGGCTGCGCAAGCGCGGGAATTGGTCCGGTCGAGCGCCGAACCAGCGGAGCCTCCCGCGGCGCCGCGGCGTGCACGGGTCAGGCACGACGAGGATCGCACGTCGTTCTGGAATGGCTATTTCGCGACCGAGGATCCCTGGAACTACGGTTCGTCCTATGAGCAGGAAAAATATGAGCGGCAGCTCGAGATTCTGCCTGCGGGTCCCATCGGACGGGCGCTTGAGCTGGCCTGCGCGGAGGGCCACTTCACGCGGCAGCTGGCGCCGCGAGTGGGCCATCTGACCGCAACCGACATCTCCGCCATAGCCGTCGGACGGGCCCGCGCGCGATGCAGCGATCAGCCGAATATTGAATTCGGCGTACTGGATTTCTCCGCCGACACGCTGCCGGGTGAGATGGATCTGATCTTCTGTTCGGAAGTGCTCTACTATCTGGATGATCTCGCCGAGTTGCGGCGCATTGCCAAAAAATTCGCAGAGGCGTTGGCGCCTGGCGGCAGTTTCATCAGCGCCCACGCATTCGTGCTGCGTGACAATGTTGAAAGGACGGGCTTCGACTGGAACACATTCGGGGCACAAGCGATCTCAGAGGCGCTCGCAGCGACCGAAGGTCTCGTCCTCGAGCAGTCGATCCAGACCGAGCTCTATCGCATAGACCGATTCCGCCGCCTGTCACCGGACGATGTGGTGACGGAACCGAGGATTGATCATGCGCCGATCCGCGCGCCTATCGGACTCGGGGTCGCCCGAAATATCGTCTGGGGCGGGGCGCGGGCCTTGCGCCGCGACGTCGCGCGCAGCGAGCGGCGGCCACGTATCCCTGTCCTCATGTACCACAGCGTCGCCGAAGAAGGTCCGGCCGCCCTCGCCCGTTTTCGGCTAACGCCTGCCGCATTCGCCAGCCAGATGGCATGGCTGCGCGCCAATGGCTTTCACGCAACCACATCCGAGCAACTGGAACGGTCCATCGCCAACCGTCAGCCTTTCGCTGGCCGCCCAGTGCTCATCACCTTCGATGACGGCTTCCAGAATTTTGCCGACCATGCCTGGCCAACCTTGCGCGCGAACGACCTGACCGCGGAAGTGTTCCTGGTGACTGACCTGGTGGGTGAAAGCGCGCAGTGGGATTCCGAAAACGGTCCGCCGACGCAGCTTATGGATGCCGGGACGGTGCGGCGGCTCGCCGCCGAAGGCGCGTTCTTCGGAAGCCATCTCGCGACGCATCGCGCGATCGATGGTCTGTCGAGTTCTGACTTGGCCGCCGAACTGCTGCGCTCTCGTATGTTCATCGAACATTGGACCGGTCGGCCAACCTCGGCGTTCGCGGCACCCTTCTCTGTCACCGACCGACGGCTCGGCAGACTGGCCAAGGAGTCCGGCTATCGGATCGGCTTCGGCAGCAGACACGGGCCGGCGGACCTTAATTGCGATCCCATCGACCTTCCACGCATCGAGATTCGCGGGGATCGCTCGCTCGACGACTTTGTCGCCACCGTCGAGGCCATGCTCGATTAAACGGTGAATTTGTCACGGTCATCGGTTCCGCTCACGTGCGCAAGATCGACGAAACGCTCCGCACTCGCCAGACTGCCGCGATCGCTCGATGTCACCCCAAGATCGGAATGACCTGCCCCGGCGGCTGAGTAAACACTGCCAAAATACCCGGCGCATCAGCATATTCAAGCGTGGCATGCGTGGCACCTATCAGCCCTGCGCAGAAAGCATCTGCACCGCTACCTCTCCGAATATGACTTCCGCCATAATTCACGCGCAGCCCCTGGCATGAACGACGATGCGTGGGCCGGTCGCAGCCTTGATGGTATCGTCGGCAAACGCTCGGGTTACTGCATACGGAGCGACGCCGCTTAAGCCGACCCAGTGCAGGCTAACTGTATTCGGTAGCCGCTTTTCCCGAGCAGATGGATTTCAGATTACGAGCAAATAAGTAAACGTCTCCGAAGTAGTTCGGGTACATTTCAGCAAGCTTTTCTTTCTTATCCACCTCGACCAAGACAGCCTTCACCTCACTGCCCCTTAGCTCGATTTTTTGCTCGATCTCTTTCAATTTTCGTGCGCCTGATGTAATTACCCTGAAATGATCGACAGTCAGTTTATGATCTTTCCCATATTGAAGCAAATAGTATCGCGTTTTTTCCGCTTGCCGTATAAAATTTTCTGGGAATCGAGTAGTATTCTTGATTTTTTTTAGTATGCCGATCGCATCTATACGCTTGTTGAGATCCCGCAATTCTCGAACCCGGTCATTGTGATCCGGAACACTTACATGAACGGGGCACTGCTCAACGTGCGCGAATTCCGCCGACATAAGCTGGAAAAGGCGAAGCCAATCTTGGTCGCCCTCTCCGTGCTTCAAATCCTGGCCCCGGAATAGCCCGACAGCCTCAACCGCAGTTGCCCATGAGTGCTGAAGCTTGGTACGAACTTGCAACTCGATGCGTCGTCCGTCGAAAGCCTCGGTGTCGGCATCTCGGGATCGGTATTTGAAAACAATATGGTGACTTCGATACCCGTCCGGCTTCGGCTCATCGATATAGTTAAACTCCCTAGAGTGGATCTCATGGGGGAACTTGTCTCGCATCGATGCGAGAAGCGAGCGAACACCTTTGATATCGGCCATGATCGCCCGGCAACCGCCGATGTCGTTCATGGTGTCCAAATTGGTGGTGGACTCTCGAAGCTTCCGACGAATGGATGCCATGCGCTTTGGCCGGGATGCCATGTCGCCCTCCAGTCGCAGGGCTCTTATGTGATGACGGACAGAGAACCGAACGCTGCGCATCGGCAGAAAGTGCGAGTCGCGCCAGCTATTGGCGATTGAGAAGATTTCGAGTGCGTCCACATACTGGCCGACAGTGATGTCTCGTCCGAACTGAATAGGTTTTGCCAGCCGGTCGCCTGCCTTGCGAACGGCTTTCATGCTGTAGGCAAGGCGCGGGTACTCAGTCATTGGAGCCAAGAAGTCATGGTAGCCCGCCTCATTCTGGACTGGCGGGACTATCGCAGGGGAATCAGATCCCAAGAGTCATATCCGTTTGGGTAAGCTAAGTACCATAGCGCGCGACATCGGATCTCCGCGAGCGAGATACCGTCTCGGCCGTATCTGCCTAGATCGCGCCCCTGGACATGACGCGGACGTACATGCCGCCATGCTCAGGCGGCTTTCCACTACAGCCATCGCCGCCGCCGACACCGAACCATCGCCACCGCACACGACCACAAGGTCGGCCATTTGGCGCAGGAGAACTATGTCACTGGCAATCTCCGGCAAGACCTCGACCGAGGCGGATTTCAGATCTCGGCGCGCCGCTTTGATGCTCCAGAACGTCGCCGGCGTCCCGCTGGAGCCTGCGACAGAAGATGCGCTCAAGCCCATTGCCGGAGAGATTTAAATCGGCAGGGCCAGATCGGCCTGGCTCCTGTAAAATCTGGAGCCGGGTCGCGATTGGCCGGAACCAAACAGAACAGCCGTAATTATCAGCCGAGGGACCGCAACCGCATAGGAAGCGGAACGATGGCTGAAATTCTTGATCTCGAACTTGGCAGTTCAAGGTTGCGCGTCAAACGTGCCGAGAAATCGTTGAAGCGCGCAAAGGAAGAAACGGACAGGAAAAATGGCGTGGTGAATATCGCCCTGTGCTGCAGGATCCGGGCAGCTCAAAAGCGCGTGACGGAGGCCCCGGGAGCGCCAGACCAATATCTATACGTGGGAGGCCTCCAAATCACCCCGAATGGACATGAAATGGCGAGGAGTTGCCGTCATGACAATACTGTTTGAGCCGCTGGACTCGGATTACCACAAGCGCAGCGTGCTTTATCACGCCACGCGGTTGTCGATGCTCCACGATCGAATGCTGATGCGTTTCAACAAGGTTGACGAAGCGGCCGACAAGGTTGAAGCCGCAGCGGCCGTGCTGGTCGATGTCACCCACGGCTCTGCCGTCGATGCGTTCCAAGACGCGGTGTTCCGGAATTCGTCGGCAGATTTCCTTCAGATGGAAACAGGCCAGACCCTTGGGCTCTGAACTGCAAGGGATGACGCCAGTGTTTCGGCAGCTAGGGCCGCCTGCGCCCGCTTGGGGCGTCTCAATGTAGCTTTCTGCATTATCTGGATCGGCGAGCGGTCCAGTTGGTCTTTCCCGCATTCGAGGCAGCGGCCGCGAATGCGGCATCATAGTGAATACCGATGTCAATTCGCGTCGGCCTTTGGTGGCCCGAGAGGAAACCGAAGGGAACTGACTGCGGCGCGACCGCCTACGTCATCGAGACGCTCGACCGGGTTCCGGCGCAGCTTCGCGTGGTCCGCATTATTCCGCCCCAAATAGACTTCTGCGAGACGGTGGTGCAACCGTCACCCGGAGCGGCCCCCATCGCCGGCGGCCCGCTAACGCTGACGTTGCTGGCGCAAGTTCGCCGCCCTTTCGGACGCCTTAATTGTGGTTTGAGTGCGCCGTCGAAAACAGTCTCAAGTTCCCCACCGACTGCCTGACGGACGCGTCCGGCCCCTCCGCATTTACTCTTTGGTAACCCTCCGAAGTCGGAAGACAAAACGTATCGGCTCCTTTTGCCTTCCATCGTGTTAGGGCTTGGAACAAACCAACGGAGCTGTGAGTAAAATGGCCACCGTAACCAACGCCAAGGGTGTTCCGCTCCCCTATAGTGGGTCCTCCGCAAAGTGGTACTCGGCAACGAATTCGGGCCCGGCCCTCTACGGCAGCATCTATAACGATTCGCTGTATGGCGACGGCAGCGTCAGCGTCACGATGTATGGCGGCAAGGGCGACGATATTTACTACCTGTACTCCGCGAAAAACAAAGCGGTGGAGCTGCCCAACGAGGGCATCGATACGATCTCGACCTGGATGAGCTACAGGCTGCCGGCGAATTTTGAGAATCTGACGGTCACGGGCGATAAACAATATGCCTTCGGAAACGCTCTGAACAATATCATCGTCGGCGGTTCCGGCCAGCAGACGCTCGACGGCTTGAAAGGCGACGATGTTCTCAAGGGTGGCTCCGGCGCTGACATTTTTGTCGTCAAACCGGGCAATGGCAGCGACCTCATTCTCGACTTCGGCGCCGACGACACCGTGCGCGTCGGAGGCTACGGCTTCACCTCCTTCGACCAGGTGCACGCCAACATGGTGCAGTCGGGATCGAACGTCCGACTCACCCTGTCGCCAACCGAGTTTCTCGTCTTCGCCAACAAGACCATCGACCAGTTCAGCGCCAACCAGTTCGATCTCGCCCTGGACAAGTCGCATCTGACGCTCACCTTCTCGGACGAGTTCAATACTTTGAACCTGCACAGCGGTTCTAGCGGGACCTGGGACACGAACTTCTGGTGGGGTGCTCCGAACGGCAGCTCGCTCACCACCAACAGCGAGCTTCAGTGGTATATCGACACCAGCTACGCCCCCACGAGTTCGGTCAACCCGTTCAGCGTCCAGGACGGTGTTCTCACCATTACGGCCGCCCGGGCTCCCGACGCGATCAAGCCCTACATAAACAACTATGATTACACGTCAGGTCTGTTGACGACCTACCATTCCTTCGCACAGACCTACGGCTATTTCGAAATTCGAGCTGACATGCCCGAAAAGCAGGGTGCATGGCCGGCCTTCTGGCTTCTTCCGGCGGATGGCTCCTGGCCGCCGGAACTGGACGCAGTGGAGATGGTCGGCCAGGATCCCAACAAGCTCACCCTGACCAGCCACTCGAACGCGACGGGGTCGCATACGAAAGTGACATCGACCGTATATGCAGCGGATACCGAAGGGTTCCACAAATATGGGGTGCTTTGGACCCCGAGCGAGCTGGTCTGGTATTTCGACGATGTCGAAGTTGCCCGCGCACCAACGCCTGCCGACATGCACAAGCCAATGTATATGCTGGTCAACCAGGCTGTCGGCGGCATGGCGGGAGCGCCCGCCGACGGGCTTGCCACCCCTTCTGAAATGCACGTCGACTATGTCCATGCCTACGCGCTGAATGATTGGTTCATCTAGGTGCCATGCTGGAAGATGGAGTGAAACCGACACCCTTCGCCAACCGGTCTTGGACGCGTTCATTGCCGCTTGCGCCCGCGCTGGACCCGAGGTGAAGGAAGATGTCTCACATCCATCCATCTGAGCCGCCGCGAACGACGCTCACGGCGATATTCGCTTCCTTTCGCCGGGCATTCGCCGGCATCGCCTTGATGAGCGGGGTCGTCAACGTCCTGGCGCTGACCGGCTCGTTCTTCATGCTGCAGGTCTACGATCGCGTCATTCCCGGCCGCAGCGTGCCGACGTTGGTCGGCCTTTGCGTGTTTGCGGGCACGCTGTTCGTCTTTCAGGGCGTCCTCGAACTGATCCGATCGCGGCTGCTGGTGCGTATCGGCATGGCGCTCGATGCGCGGCTCAGCGGGCAGGTGTACATCGCACTGATGCGTCTGCCGTTGCGCACGAAGCTCACCGGCGATGGCTTGCAATCATTGCGGGACCTCGATCAGGTCCGGTCGTTCCTGTCGAGCGCTGGGCCGACCGCGCTGTTCGACCTGCCTTGGATGCCGCTTTACCTCGCAATCTGTTTCCTGTTCCATTTCTGGATCGGCATGACTGCGCTGCTCGGCGCCGTCATCCTGTTTGGCCTGACCTTGCTTGCGGAGGTGCGCACCAGGCAGCCCGCGAAACGTGCCAACACGCAGGCCGCTGCGCGCAACACGCTGGCGGAGGCGACGCGCCGCAATGTCGAGGTGCTTCAGGCAATGGGTTTTGGCCCACGCATCGCCGAGCGCTGGTCAGGCATCAACGCCGACTATCTCAGCACCAATGCCAAGGCGAGCGATTTGGCGGGGACGCTCGGAACGACATCGAAAGTCGTGCGCATGATGCTTCAATCCGGCATCCTGGCGATCGGCGCCTGGCTCGTCATCCATCAGGAGGCGACGGGCGGCATCATGATCGCCAGTTCGATCATGATGAGCCGGGCGCTGGCGCCGATCGAACTCGCGATCGCGCATTGGAAGAGCTTCGTCAGCGCCCGACAGGCCTGGGCGCGCCTGACTCAGCTTCTGGGGCTGCTGCCCGAGGCAGCAACAAGTGTCTCGCTTCCGCCACCGTCGTTTCGCCTCTCGGTAGAGGGCATCAGTGTGGCGCCGCCGGGCGAGCGTCGCCTTGTCGTTCAGGATGCGGGCTTCGTGCTGCAGAAGGGCGCCGGCCTCGGCATCATCGGTCCGAGCGCTTCGGGAAAATCCTCGCTCGTCAGAGCGATCGCCGGCGTCTGGCTGCCAGTGCGCGGTACCGTCAGGCTCGACGGTGCGACGCTCGACCAGTGGTCGTCGGAAGAACTCGGCAAGCATGTCGGTTATCTGCCGCAGGATGTCGAGTTGTTCGATGGCACCATTGCCGAGAACATAGCTCGCTTCGAACCCCAGCCCCCCTCGGACAAAATACTGGCCGCCGCGCGCGCCGCCGGTGTTCATGATCTGGTGGTTCACCTGCCTGACGGTTATGAAACGCGTATCGGCGAGGCCGGGGCGGCGCTTTCGGCGGGCCAGCGACAGAGGGTCGCCTTGGCGCGTGCTCTCTATGGCGATCCGTTTCTTGTCATACTCGACGAGCCGAATTCCAATCTCGATGCCGACGGCGAAGCCGCCTTGACGGCGGCGATCCAGGGCGTGCGCGACAGAGGCGGCATGGCCATCGTGGTGGCGCATCGCCCGAGTGCATTGCAAAGCCTTGACCAGATCCTTGTCATGACGAACGGCAGTATTCAGGCCTTTGGCCCGAAGAATGAGATCATGACCAAGGTGACCCGCCCCATCAGTGTTCCGTTAAAAGTTGTCTCAAGTCCTGAAGAGGCGGCGCTCTGATGGCGGAGAGAGCGACATCGGTGATCGACCGGACCATTCGACGTTATCTGCTCGGCGGCGTTGCGACCTCCATCCTTCTGGTCGGTGGAGCGGGCAGCCTTGCAGCGGTGACCGACCTCTCCGGCGCAGTCATTGCCTCGGGAAAGCTGGTTGTCGATTCCAGCGTCAAAAAGGTGCAGCATCCAACCGGCGGCGTGGTCGGCCAGATCTTCGTGCGCGAAGGCGATGCCGTGCAAGCGGGACAGGTTTTGATTCATCTCGATGAAACCGTCACCCGCGCCAATCTGGCCATTGTCACCAAGAGCGCGGATGAACTCGATGCCCGCCTGGCACGTCTCAAAGCCGAGCGCGACGGTGCGGACGCCATCGGTTTTCCGCCGTCGCTGATGTCTCGGCGGGACGATCCGGATGCCAGCGGCACAATGGCCGGAGAGCAGTCGCTCTTCGAGTTCCGCCGGCAGGCGCGCGCTGGCCAGAAGGCGCAGTTGGCGGAACGTATCTCCCAGCTCGCCGAAGAAGTCTCCGGCCTGACCGAGCAAAAGGACGCCAAGAGCCAGGAAATCAAGCTGATCGGAACCGAGCTCGCGGGTATGCGCACACTATGGCAGCGCAAGCTGGTCTCGATCGATCGCATCACCGCTCTCGAGCGCGAGGCCGTGCGGCTGGAGGCTGAACATGGGCAGCTGACCGCCGCGATAGCGCAGTCGAAAGGCCGCACGTCGGAAATCCGCCTGCAAATCATCCAGATCGATCAGGATCTGCGCAGCGAAGTCGCCACCGAACTGCGTGAGGTCCAGGCAAAACTCTCGGAACTCGTCGAACGCAAGGTATCGGCCGAGGACCAGCTCAAGCGCATCGACATTCGCAGCCCGCAGGCCGGCGTCGTCCTCCAGCTTGCCGTACATACGATTGGGGGTGTCATCACTGCGGGCGAACCGGTCATGCTCATCGTGCCGGTCGCGGACCAACTGACCGTCGAAGCCCGTGTCGCCCCACAGGACATCGATCAGATGAAACAGGGGCAGGAGGCGACGCTGCGGCTTTCGGCCTTCAATCAGCGCACAACGCCTGAACTCAACGGAACCGTCAGCAAGATCTCCGCCGATCTCAGCACCGACGAGCGCACCGGCACCGGTTATTACACCGTGCATATCGTTTTGCCGCGCACGGAACTTGCCAGACTCAAAAGACTGACCCTGGCGCCCGGCATGCCGGTCGAGGTGTTCTTCTCGACCAGCAGCCGCACGATGCTGTCCTATCTCGTCAAGCCCTTGGCCGATCAGATCCAGCGAGCATTCCGGGAGGAGTGAAACGCGCCCGGGCTGCAGCGACCGGCCGCTCCCCGTCTCGAGCTCTTCATTGGGCCTGCCGCCTGCGTGATGCTGCCGGCGGGCTCGGGTGTCACAACCGAAATCGATGACCGCGACAATCCCTTTTCGAACCGACGTGAGGAACATGCATCCGCAAGCGAAGTTCGGATTTGCATGGTGTGAGAACACTCCCTCCCTCAAGTCCAAGCTCTGGTGCAGGGCCCGTCGCTGTGACCTCAGCGGCGAGCCTACCTGCAAAGCCGGCAAGCGTTAAATCTTTTCATAAGGCTGGAACCTGTTTCTGAATCGAAGTTGGGTTTGCAGCTTGGCTTCCAACCCCGGCCAAGCCTCAAAAGCAAGGCCCGCCGCTGTAGTTGTGTCCTCAGTGGCGGGCCTATTTCGTCTGTCGCCGAATGTTATATAAGTATTCTCTAAACTAATAGAACATCCAATGAACGCAAAGGGAGTGAAATGCATGTATCAGACATTGGATTTCAAGAATAAGACTTTGGTCTGCTAAGAAATAGCCCACCATCAAGGGACGATAGAGGGCCTTGAAGCCGCTAAAAGCCTCGCGGAATCGGCCGCTATACTGCGGTACTGTGACTGTGACTAATAGTTCCGGATTGTGGATTGTCGGAAACGTACAATCGCCCGTTATTATCCGGCACAACTATTTTCGCGTCAAACGCTCCACGGTCTCAATAATGGCCTTCGCCAGCGCTCGGACTAGCTTCAATGCGGCGCGTTCGCCAATTTCTTCGGTTGCCACAGGGGCATCGATTCCACGTAGCAAAAAGGGAGGTCGGCACGATCAACTACCAAGCACCGGTGACGGTGAGCATGCCGACCAATCTGGGCACAAAGGTGGCTAAATGACCAGACCTACAAGCTACTGGCAGAATGAAAGCGCAGCAATTAGTCCCGATGGCCTAGACTGCCCGTCAAGCGATTCCGCGATCACACCATAGGCATTAAAGCCGGTCATATATTAGCTTGTGCTTGCGGCGGCCCACCCCCGCCCGCCCGGCCGGCGCCTAACGTCCCAACAAACCCGCCACAGGCGTCGGCCACCCTCGCCTCGGTCGCCTCCGAGATGTGCAGTGTTGAGTGGATGCGTCGTCGCGTCGAGGGCCCGTGGCTTCGCCTCTCGGATAGCTCGCAAGGTCGCATGGCGTAGTTTGTCCTGGCGCTTGAAGGTCTTCACGCGGCCGATAAGGCTGCCGCTGCTCGGGCACTCCAACCTCGATGAGGCGTATAAGGCCGCGCTCGCGGGCGCAGTTCGCGGAGCGGGGGTGAGGTCTGTTGCGTGCGTCACCTGCGTGGTCGCAAACGGAGGTCGGCTAGTCCGCCGAATGACTTTATCGCCGTAGCTTCCCTACTCCCACTCGATTGTTCAAACAGCGTATAAGCCATTGAAATCACTGTCAAATATTTTTCAGCGCCGTGCAAACTCCGACATGAGACCGTCAAAAAGTTACGCTTTTGATTTTGAAGGGGAAATCGCCGCAGAAAATATTTTGAGGTTTCACCAACTATCGACGTCAATCGGACGTTTTTTGCACTTTGCCGCGCCTAACGGAGCGCCCTACTCCGCTTCGAAAAGTACCGTCAGCGGGCCATTTCACGCCACACAACTTGCGCCATTTGGCCCCAAGCGGACAGGGCCGGATGATCCGATCGATGGTGGCGGCCACGGTCTCAGGATGCATTCCCCTCAGGATCTTCAGGGGGACACCGCCCCGAGCGGGTGACCTTATTCAAGACTTCGTTCTTCGGTCCTATCGGTAAAGCTCGATGTGCGAATCCGAATAGCGCCTCGTGTCTAATGCCCTGCGTCGTAGGTGATCGAAATCCTAGAAGACGGTTCCCTGACAAACAGACCTTCCCCAGGAGACTCGCGAACCGCATCCAGAACCAAACGCTTCGGGATGCCAGCTTTAACGACCAGCGTACTTACAACTTGAGAAACGGATAGAGATGAAGCAGTGGACACTTCGGCAATCGTCGGGAAGCGCGCTAGACTGACGGCCGCAAACCGCGCTCGAATTCGCCATCAACAACCCGTTGAGCAAGCCTCTGCGAGATGTCGGCGTAAAAGCCAGGCTGGCTAAGATCCGTTACCGTGACGCCGGCCTTGCCGGCCATATGTGCCGCAATCACATCCAGAAGCGGCTTTCCTGCGCTGTCGGCGCCGACTGCAATCTTCATTGGTCCTTCCTTCCGTTTTTGCTGTTCGTCCGTTCAACGCCCTCAACGGCGTTGGGGACCTTGCTCGGGGCGTGCTCACCAGACATTTCGGCCAATGGTGAGCTTTCGTATATCCTCCCACTGCTTGACATTTGTCGATCTCTAATCGACTATTGTAAAAATCGACATCGAGGAACGAAGACCAGTCGTGTCGATCCGCTCGCGCCAAGGGAGGGTGCCGGGCGTCCATGGGAGAGAGAAATTGCAATTTTTGCTCGAGGTGGAAGGGCTGAAGAAGTCCTTCGGTGGCGTCGCAGCCCTGCGCGAGGGCCGCCTTCAACTTCGCGCCGGCACCGTCCATGCACTCTGCGGCGGCAACGGCGCGGGCAAGTCGACCTTTCTCAAGACCCTGATGGGTATCCTCAAGCGCGATGCCGGCTCGATCCGCCGCCGCGGCAAGGACGTGGAATTCGCAGGCCCGGCCGACGCATTGGCCTCGGGCATTGCCATTATCGAGCAGGAACTCAGCCCCGTCCCTCACATGTCGGTTGCGGAGAACATCTATCTCGGCCGCGAGCCTTCGGCGCGGTTCGGCGGCATCGATTTCCGCGCGATGAACCGGTCCGCGCAGAAGCTGCTGGACGATCTCGAATTCGATATCCGAGCCACGCAATACATGATGACCCTCTCGGTCGCGCAGATGCAGCTCGTCGAGATTGCCAAGGCGCTCAGCCACGATGCCGAGGTCATCTTCATGGATGAGCCGACCTCGGCGATCGGCGAGCGCGAGGCGCAGCATCTGTTTGCGGCGATCCGCCGCCTGCAGGCCCAGGGCCGCGGCATCGTCTATGTTTCCCACCGGCTGTCGGAGATCTTCCAGATCGCCGATTCCTACACGGTCTTTCGCGACGGGGCCTATGTCGGCAGCGGGACGCTGGCCGACATCGACCGACCCGGTCTCATTCGCATGATCGTCGGCCGCGAGCTGTCGGAAGAATACATCAAGACCAACACACCCACCTTGGAAACCGGCCTCGAAGTTGCCGGGCTGAGTTGCCCCAACAAAATCGAGGATATCTCCTTCTCCGTGCGCAAGGGCGAGATCTTCGGCATCTACGGCCTGATGGGCGCCGGACGGACGGAGATCTTCAATTGTCTGTTCGGGCTCGACAAGCCTTCGGCGGGAAGCGTCTCGGTCGACGGAGTGAAGATAGCCGTTTCGAAGCCATCGGATGCCATGGCGCATGGGCTGGCACTAGTCACCGAGGACCGCAAGCTGACCGGCCTCAATCCGAGCGCCTCCGTTCGTGCCAACATTTGCATGGCGAGCCTGCCGGAAATGAGCCCTGCCTTTGCCATGGATCGCGCCCGGGAGGCGCAGGCAAGCCAGCAGATGCAGGAGCGGTTTCAGATCAAGGCGGCGCGCGACACGATGCCGGTTTCCGGCCTTTCAGGCGGCAACCAGCAGAAGGTGGTGCTGGGCAAATGGTTCCTTCGAAATCCGAAGGTCCTTCTTCTGGACGAGCCGACCCGCGGCGTCGACGTCGGCGCCAAGCGTGAAATCTATCGAATCATCTGCGAATTCGCCGCTGTCGGCGGCACGGTGGTCATGATCTCGTCGGAAATCGACGAGGTTCTGGGCATGTCGGATCGGATCATGGTGATGCGCGCCGGCCGAAGCGCCGGCATCTACAGCCGGGAGGAAACGGATGCCCAATCACTCGTCCACCTTTCAACATGAGCAAGGACTGGGTGCCCGTCCGGCAGCAGAGGAGTCAGTAATGTCGGTTGGCGACAAGGAGAATACGAATGGCTGGCTCGGTTCGGAGCAGCGCCGGATGCTGATCCAGGAATACGGCATCTTCCTTGCGTTCCTCATCCTGGCGGCCGTGCTGTCGGTCTCCAACGAGTTCTTTTTGACCGCCGGCAACATCTCCAACGTGCTGTTGCAGACCTCTATCAACGGTGTCCTCGCCATCGGCATGACCTTCGTGATCCTCACGCGCGGCATCGACCTTTCGGTCGGTTCCATCGTCGCGCTTGCCGGCCTCATCAGCGCCAGCTTCGTCACCACATCCGCCACCGCCGGGATTGCAGGCGCGCCCTACCCTGTCGTCTTCGGCCTCGGCATCGGCCTGCTGGTCGGCGTTGCCTGCGGCGCCGTCTCCGGCGTG
This sequence comes from Mesorhizobium sp. SEMIA396, assembly GCF_024518615.1. Classification (NCBI taxonomy): domain Bacteria; kingdom Pseudomonadati; phylum Pseudomonadota; class Alphaproteobacteria; order Hyphomicrobiales; family Phyllobacteriaceae; genus Mesorhizobium; species Mesorhizobium sp. SEMIA396. The sequence continues at coordinate 13,005 of NZ_JANIFC010000004.1, read as the reverse complement.
ATTGTGTCGCGGTTTTCCGTGCCGGCCTTCGTGGCGACGCTCGGCATGCTGTCGGCGGCACGCGGACTGACGCTGATCTATGGCGGCGGCCGACCTGTTCCCGCGCTGACGCCGGCCTTTCGCTGGATCGGCACGGGCGACGTCCTTGGCTTGCCCGCACCGGTCATCATTCTGGTGGTGGTGTTCGCCGTCTCCTGGTGGATCCTCAACCGGACCCGCTTCGGCCGTTACATCTATGCCGTTGGCGGCAACCCTCACGCCGCCAGGACCTCGGGCATCAACACGACCCGCATTCAGTTCGTCGTCTATGTCATCTCCGGCGGTCTTGCCGGCCTCGCCGGAATGCTGCTCAGCGCCCGCACCGGCTCCGCGCTGCCGCAGGCCGGCATTGCCTATGAACTGGACGCGATCGCGGCGGTGGTGATCGGAGGAACCAGCCTTTCGGGAGGGGTCGGCCGGGTGACCGGCACGCTGATTGGCGCGCTGATCATCGGCGTCATGAACAACGGCCTCGACCTGATGGGAATCCAATCCTATTACCAGCAAGTGCTCAAGGGCGCCCTCATCGTCGGCGCCGTGATGCTCGACCAGAAGAGAAACTACGGGGCCTAAGCCCCCTTTCGGGATCGGACCTGCACAACGCGTGTCCGTTGATAGGCGAACCATGTCGGTCGCTCACTTGAGGTGGAGGTACGAAATGAAAAGATTGATGATAGCGCTCGCATCCGCGACCGCGTTGTTGGCCTCGCCGGCCATGGCGCAGGAGAAGATCAAGATCGGCGCGGCGCCTTACGGATTGAATGCCGAGTTCATGCAGATCTGGGCGGCAGCGCTTCAGGATCATCCGGCCGTCAAGAGCGGTGAAGTCGAGCTGACGATCTTCGACGGCCGCTATGATGCCCTGGTCCAGCAGGACCAGTTCAAGACGATGGTCACGCAGAAATACAATGCGATCATCTTCGCGCCGATCGATGTCGACGCGGGCGCGGCTGCCGTGCAGTCGGCCGCCGATGCCGGCATCCCGGTTGTCGGCTCGAACACCCGCGTCAATTCCGACCTGCTGGCCTCTTATGTCGGATCCGACGACACGATCTCTGGCTACATGGAAGCCAAGACCGTGCTCGACAAGATCGGCTGCAAGGGCAATGTGGTCATCCTCGAAGGACCAGTGGGGCAGTCCGCGCAGATCTCTCGTCTCGAAGGCAACAAGAAGGCGCTTGCCGAGTGCCCGGATGTCAAGATCCTCGAAGATCAGACAGCAAACTGGTCGCGCGCCGAAGCCCAGACGCTGATGGAAAACTGGCTCACCGCGCACCCCAAGCAGATCAATGGCGTGATCGGCCAGAACGACGAAATGGCGCTCGGGGCGATCGAGGCGATCAAGGCCGCAGGCCTGGACGTGAAGAGCTTCGCCATTGCCGGCATCGACGGCATCACCGATGCGCTGCACGCCGTCAAGGCCGGCGAGATGACATCGATCCTTCAGGACGCGCGCGCCCAGGCACAAGGCGCGCTCGATCTTGCCATCTTCAATGCCAAGAAGGGCGACTACAAACCACAGTCCGACATCTGGGCAACCTACAAGGACATGCCGTGGAAGGACGGCAAGGAGAAGATCTACAATGTGCCATGGACGCCGGTGACGGCGGAAAACGTCGACAAGCTTCTTGCGACGCGCAAGTAACGCAGCACTGGGGTGTGCTTTCTTGCACACCCCACTTTTCAACAGGCCGAGAAGAGAACCATGACGGATTCAGTACGGGTTGATCTCAACTTTTCACTTGGCGGCAAGGTCGCTCTGGTCACCGGCGGCGCCTCCGGCATCGGCAGTGCGATTGCCTCGGCATTTGCCGAGAAAGGGGCTGCGGTCGGCGTGATCGATATCAATGAATCGGTTGCGCGATCGAAGGCCGACGAACTCGGCAACGGCGCGAAGTCCTTCGTCTGCGATGTGTCCGATCCGCAATCCGTGGAGGCCGTGTTTGCCGCGGCGCAAGCCGCTTTCGGTCACATAGACATCGTCGTCAACAGCGCCGGCGTCGTTATGCTTGCTCCCGCCGAGGAGCTCAGTCTCGATGCCTGGGACAAGACCATCGCCATCAATCTTAAGGGAACGTTCCTTGTGTCCCAGGCCGCGGGACGCGTCCTGATCAAGGCCGGCAAAGGCGGCAAGATCATCAACATGGCGTCGCAGGCCGGCACCGTCGCGATCGACCAGCACGTTGCCTATTGCGCCTCGAAATTCGGCGTCATCGGCCTGTCCAAGACGCTGGCCGCCGAATGGGGCAAGCATGGCATCACCGTGAATACGATATCGCCTACCGTGGTTCTGACCGAGCTTGGCAAAAAAGCCTGGGACGGCCCACGTGGCGAGGCGCTGAAGCAACGCATTCCGACCGGCCGCTTTGCCTTCCCCGAAGAAATAGCCGCCGCGGCGGTGTTTCTGGCATCGAACGCCGCCGACATGATCAACGGCGCCGACCTGCTGGTCGATGGCGGCTACACCATAATCTGACCGGCGCAAGATTGGAGCAACAATGCAGCGGTTTATCAACAATCCCGACGAGGTCGTCGAGGATACGGTCAAGGGCTTCGTCAAGGCGCATGCCGACATCGTCAGGCTCGGCGACAATCCCCGCGTCATCGTCGCCCGCCAGGCGCCGGTCAGCGGCAAGGTCGGCGTCATCACCGGCGGCGGCTCCGGCCACGAGCCTGCCTTCATCGGCTATGCCGGACGCAACATGCTGGACGCGGTTGCGGTCGGCGAGCTGTTTTCGTCGCCGACAGCAAAGAGCTTCTTCGACGCCGCGCGCGAAGCCAATGGCGGCAAGGGTGTCGTCTGCCTGTACGGTAATTATGCCGGCGACAACATGAATGTGAAAATGGCCATCAAGCTCGCCGCCAAGGACGGCATCGAGATCGCAACGGTCGTTGCCAACGACGATGTGTGCTCGGCGGGACCGGATGAGCGCCACAAGCGCCGCGGCGTTGCCGGCGAGATCTTCATGTGGAAATGCGCCGGCGCCAAGGCCGCGGAAAGTGCCGATCTCGCGGACGTGCAGGCAGTGGCGCAAAGGGCGATCGACAACTGCCGCTCGATTGGTGTTGGCCTTGGCCCTTGTACGCTGCCCGCCGTGGGGCACCCCAACTTTCTGATCGAACCGGGCACGATGGAAGTCGGCATCGGCCATCACGGTGAACCGGGCGTCAGGATCGAGCCGCTGAAGCCCGCGGCCGAGATCGCGCGGGACATGGTCAAGATCGTCCTGGACGATCATGACCTTGCGGCCGGAACCGAGGTTGCGGTCCTGGTGTCCGGCCTCGGCGCAACGCCGGTCAACGAACTCTACATCCTCAACGGCACGATCGAACAGGAAATCGCCGGGCGCGGATTGAACATCTACAGAACCTACATCGGCAACTATTTCACCTCGCTGGAAATGGTCGGAGCCACGCTCACGGTCATGGCGCTCGACGCCGAACTGAAAAGGCTGCTGGACGTGGACGTCGATTGTCCCGCAAGGCTCTAGGAGACAGACGAATGCAGCACTTTGACAACGCTTCCGCCGGCGACATCGTTCTTTCGATCGCGGATCGGATCATCGAAAATCGGGCCTATCTGAGCGAGATCGACGGCAAGATCGGTGACGGCGACCACGGCGTCAACATGGCCAAGGGCTTCGGCATGGCCGCGGAGCGAATCAGGGGCAACGACGTGTCGCTGGCCACGGCGCTCGATACGCTGGGCACGGTGTTGATGACGGAGATCGGTGGCTCGATGGGACCACTCTACGGCGTCATGTTCACGCAATTCGCCGAAACCATCGAGACATCGCCGTCCATCGACGCAAAGACCTTCAGTGCCATGCTAACCAACGGTCTTGAAGGCGTCCAGGCGATCGGATCCGCCAAGGTCGGCGACAAGACGCTGCTTGATACCCTCGTTCCGGCCATCGAGGCTTTCGACGGCGCCAACGCCGACGGCAAGCCGTTCCCGGAAGCCCTGGATGCGCTGGTTGTCGCGGCCGAAAAGGGTCGCGACGGCACGAAGGATCTGGTGGCGAAGATTGGCCGGGCCAGCCGCCTGGGCGAACGCTCGCTCGGCGTCCTCGATGCCGGCGCCACATCCTGTGCCTTGATCCTGAAGGCCCTGGCGCTTGGTGCCAGGCAGAAACTGCAGCTGTCGGCGACGGCAGGTCGTTGAATTGTGAAGTATGCTCCTCCCGAGCAATGGCTCCCGGCTGACCTTCCAGCCGGGAGCGAGCCAGAGCATGATCCCGAAAAGTGGAATTCGGTTTTCTCGGACAAACGGAAACCATTTGTCCAGAGATCATGCTCAAACAGAGCCAGAGCCCCATCCAGATCTCATCGGGATGGGGCAGGTTCTGGTGCCTGATCGGAGCCAGATTGAGAGTTCGCCCGTTTGCGCTCATCTTGGCGATCGATCTTGGGATTCGGGGAAACCGGGCAGCATGACCGTCAAGACACCATCAGCACGGAAGAACGGAACCGTGCGAGCCGGAGCCGACGCTACGGCTGAACCCATTCCGTTGCGCTATGGCGACGACCCCTATGTCTGGGCCTGCTGGCTCTATTACGAAGATCGCATGACGCAGGGCGATATCGCCGACATCATGGGCATTTCGCGGGCGACGGTGAACAGTTATTTGGCTGATGCGCGCGCCAGGGGGATCGTCAACATTTCCCTCGAGCCATCGCGGCTGAGTTCACTCTCGATCGCGCAGGAACTCAAACGTCACTTCGGCCTGCATGACTGTCTCGTCGTGCCGAGCGACGACAATGCGCGGCCGCTGATCGATCGCCTTGGCGGTGCTGCGGGCCAAGCCCTGAACAAGCTTTTGAAATCCGGCGACACGCTTGCGGTTGCCTGGGGACGAACGGTGCTGGCGATCGGCGAGCAGGCGTCGGTGCCTGCCCTTCAGGACGTCACCGTCGTTCAGGCCACCGGCGGAACGAGCGCCAGTTTTGCTTACACGCCGGAGCTCTGCGCCTCCGCCATCGCCAGCGCGATCAAGGCAAAGCTGATCAACATCACAGCGCCTGCGGTGGTTTCCACGGCTGAAGTGCGCGACATCCTGTTGCGCGAGACGCTCATTGCAAGCCAGTTCGACGCGCTTTCCAAAGCCAACAAGGCGCTGTTCGGCGTCTCTTCGCTACGGCCAAATTCAACGATCCACACCAGCGGCTTCTTTGAATCGGTTTCGTTGCAGCAATATCTCGCCAAGGGTGCGGTGGGCGTGGTTGCCGGCCGCTTCATCGATGGTCAAGGCCATCCGGTGGCCGGCCCGCTCGACGACCGGACGATCGGGATATCGCTGCAGATGCTGAAGTCCATCGGCCTGCGGATCGCGGTTGCCGGCGGTTTCGACAAGGTGCCGGCAATCCTCGCCGCGCTGCGCGGCGGCTACGTCAATGTGCTTATCACCGACGCTGCCACGGGGCGCGGCATCCTGAACGCCGATGGCGTGACAGAGCTTGACCAGAAGCTGTCGCAACGCCCGAAGGTCGACAACAGCGTGGCGCTGCCCAGCAACTTCCGGACCCATATCAAGAAATTCCTGAACGACCCCGACGATGTTGTCGAGGAGATGCTTGACGGCGCGTTGAAAGCCCACGCCGCCTACATCAAGCCGATCAAGGGGTCCCATCGTGCCCTTGTCGCCCGAAACGGGCCGAGGCCAGGCAAGGTAGGGCTTGTCATCGGCGGCGGCACCGGGCATGAGCCCTGCTTTCTCGGCTATGTCGGCAAGGGCCTCGCCGATGCGGTGGCGGTCGGCAACATCTTCTCGTCGCCTCCTCCGGGTCCGATCTTCCAGTGCGCCCAGGCCGCGTCGGGCGGCCAAGGCGTGCTCTTCGTCTACGGCAATTACGCCGGCGACGTGATGAATTTCGAAATGGCGGCCGAGATGGCGGCGGAAAACAGCATCGAGGTGCGGACGGTCGTGACGACGGACGATATTGCCTCCTCGCCGCTGGAGGACAGGGAGGGACGCCGCGGCGTTGCCGGCAACTTCTTCATGTTCAAGATCGCCGGAGCCGCCTGCGACCGCGGCTGGTCGCTCGAGGCCTGCGAGGCAGCAACCCGCAAGGCGAATGCACGGACATTCACTATGGGCGTCGCGCTGGAGCCCTGCTCCCTGCCGCAGACCCGCCGCCACAATTTCGAAATCGGTCCCGACGATATCGAAATCGGCATGGGCATCCACGGAGAACGTGGTGTTCTCCGCGAAAAGATGATGAGCGCCGATGAGATCACGGATCGGGTGATGGACCGCATCTTTTCGGAGATGAAACCGGCATCGGGCGACCGAGTCGCGGTGCTGATCAATTCATTTGGGGCGACGCCACTGATGGAGCTCTACATTCTCTTCAGACGCGTCGAGCAGCGGCTGAGTGCCAAGGACATCAAGATAGAGGCGAACTGGGTCGGGCACTATTGCACGTCGCTCGACATGGTCGGTGCGTCGATCTCGATCTTGCATCTCGACACCGAGTTGACGGACTTGTTGCATCATCCTTGCGATACCGCCTTCCTGAGGGTCGGCTGAGAACACAAGACATGCGCCCCACGAAGGGCTGCATCCTGCTTGAACTGGGAGGAACACGATGGCGGACAACGCGGCGCGGCAACTGAGCCGGATGTTCTATCGCATTTCCATCGCCATCGAGGCGGGAAAAGACCATCTCTCGGATCTGGACGGTGCCATTGGCGACGCCGACCACGGCATCACCATGTCCCTCGGCTTCATGGCAGTGAATGCGGAGCTGGCCAAACTCAACCTCGACGACACGCTTCCGTCGGAGGTTTTGACTGCGGCAGCGTCAGCCTTTCTCGATGCGGTCGGCGCATCTACGGGACCGCTTTATGCGACAGCGTTCCGGAGAGCAGCGCAAGCCCTCAAGCAGGAAGATTGCCTTTCATCCACAGGCCAGGCGGCAATTGTCGAGGCAATGACGACCGGCATCATGGAGCGCGGCAAGGGCCAACGCGGCGACAAGACGATGCTGGATGCATGGATTCCTGCAACGGAAGCCGCCGCCAGTGCGCGAGCCCGCGCAGCTTCAAGCATGGAAATGTGGAAAAGCATCCTGGAGGCAGCGGAAGCCGGCGCCAATTCGACACGATCCATGGTCGCTGCGCGCGGCAGGGCCGCCAGGCTGGGCGAGCGATCCCTGGGACACATGGATCCGGGTGCCGCCTCGGCCGTCATCATCCTGCGCGCGATGAAGGACACTTTTGGCGAACCGCAGGGATAGGCGGTTCTGGCGGCCGTGGCAGGCGGCGCACGCCGAACGATGGCCTGTCACCGAGTTAGCCTTTGACCGCTCCAGCGGTCATGGATTCCGATATCTGCCGATACATCACAAGCCCCAGCAATGCCGGCGGCAAGGCGCCCAGCATCATGACCGCGGAAGCGGTTCCCCATTTTACGCCACCGCCGCTTGCGGCGAAGAAGAAGGACGCGCCGACCGTCATCGGGACGGCACGACTGGTTGTCAGCATAAGGCCGAAGAGGAATTCGTTTCAGGCGGAGATGAAGGTTGTGACCAGCCGGGCGGATCACCGGCCGGACGATCATCATCATCACCTGCAAGGAGCTTGCGCCATCGACTTTCGCTGCCTCGTCGAGTTCGGCCGGCACATCGACCAGCGGCCACAGACCCCGTTGCGCCCCGATTCAGTCGTTGCAACAAACCTGTGTCCGAGACCAAGCCTTGGCATTACAGTCTCAAACGCTCTCCCTTGGGGTCGTACCAAGGCGTGAGCTGCGCGATAGCGGTGTATCGCTTCCACGCGACTTCGATCTCAAGTGGCGCGGCTGCGAGCCAGGTATCGTCGACGCCGTCCTCGCATTCCATGTAGCCCATGCCGAGCGAGGCCCGATGCGGTGGCCGTTCGGCGCCGACCTTCGCACAGCCGGTTCGGTCCGCATTGGAGGTCGCCCCAGCCGTCCTGCGGATCCGTTCGAGGCAATAGCCGACGGCATCGGCATGGTGCCAGAGAACCGCAAGGAGCAAGGGCTGTTCCTCGACCATTCGGTGGAGGACAATATTGCGATCAGTTCGCTCGACCGCTTCGTGGCGGCAGGCGCGTTCGGACTTCACCCCTTTTTCGCGGGCGAATGACACAGCGCGATGTCGGAGGGATGGCTTAGGCCCGCAGGCCAAGGTCAACGAGCCGCGTCAGGTCGTCGCTGAAGTCGGGGTAATGTCTGAGCGGCTGAAAATCGACAGGTTCGTTGCGTTCAGCCTGCATTGCCGGCGCAGCTGTAGAGCAGCAGCTACCTGATCGGCGAGGCCCTGCAGATGATCGGCGAGGATGCCGAGCGGGTCCGTCATGCTTCCCCCTCGCCGGAATCGGAACCAAAGCGGTAAATGACGGTTTGCTAATGGAATGGATGGCAATCAGGACGCCGAGGAATGGTTGAACTTTTGAATTTGGAAATGGCGGTCGCCAGACAACGCGCGAAGAGAGCCGAACTCTCCCTCAATCAGGCGAAGACGATGCTCGACGGCAAGCACGGGCTTGCGATCAGCCTTGCACTGTGCAGCCGCATAAGAGCCGGGCAGGCCCGAGCGCAAGCAGCCCGCCGGCGGCTGCTGAAGATCACACCCATTGAGGAGTCTAGACCATGATATTGTTCGAACCACTGGACTCGGACGGTCACAAGCGAAGCGTGCTTTACCACGCAGCGCGGTTGTCGATGCTCCATGATCGAACGCTGATGCGATTCGACAAGGTTGACGAAGCGGCCGACAAGGTTGAGCGTGCGGCCGCCGTGCTGGTTGATGTTACCCACGGCTCTGCCGTCGACGCTTTTCAGGAAGCGGTTTTCAGGAATTCGTCGGCGTTCCTTCGCCTCGAAGCGGGTCAGACACTCGGGCTCTGAGTCCCTCGATCGCCGAGGAAGCGGAAGCGATTCCAACCCCGTTCGCCGAGCATCGCTTAAGCCTGCTTGACCCGGCGCGCGACACGATGGCAGCGGAACGAAAGTCGTTGAACAAGGTTTACCCAACGAAGGGCGTTTTTCCTTTTAAGGGATTCGAAATAAAAACCCTCATCTTGGGCGCATTGGCCCTTTGTTTGGCCGCGCCTACGGTCGCTTCGGCGGATGAATTTATCGATCGAATCGACGAACAATGATAACCGAACGTCGCCGCCGAGGCTTCTATCTGCACCAGGCAAGTCCGAGCCCATCGGTTTTCAAGATGGCGTCAATGGTTTCCAGATGTGGGTGGAAATGATGTCTCGCAGTTCCGTGCGTACCGCGCGGAAGAGTGGGCGAAAGTTCGAGGACATTGGTCGCTGCGAGGAGGTCGCGAGGATCAGCTGTCGGGTAATCGGCGGGTCGAATGGCCAGACCTCGATGCGGCCAGCCTCGACAAGGAGATGCACGGAAGCATAGGGCAGAACCGTATAGCCAGTACCTTCCTCGACCAGCAGCAAGGTTGAAGGCATCGCCTCCAGCTCCATCTCGACACGCGGATAGATGCCATGCTCCGCCAGGGTATTATCAATGAGCCGCCGCAGCCCGTGCGGGCGGCTGGGCAGTATCATCGGCAGCTCAGCGAAGATGTTGAGGCCGACTGGCCCGCGCGGCAACACGCGCTCGGACAAGACCGGTCCGATCAGAAACAGTTCGTCATCGGCGAGCGGTTCGGTCAGCACGGAAGGATGGTTCGGCGAATTGTAGAGCACCGCGGCATCGATGCGACCGGCGATCAGCCATTCCAGGATATGGCCGCTGAAGCCTTCGATGACTTGCAGCGCGACATTGGGAAACTCGTTCTTGATCTTCTTGACCAGCGGCACCGTGAGCACGGTGCCGACCGAAGGCGGCACGGCCAGCACCAACCTTCCCTTCGGCGAGGATTTGAGGTTCGAGACGGCATTTTGCGCCAGCCGCATCCGCTCGACGATCTCGTCGGCATGAGCCTTCAAAAGCACGCCCGCCTCGGTCAGCACGACACCGCGGCCGTTGCGATAAAACAGCTCAACGCCGAGCTCCTCCTCAAGCCCGCGAATATGGCGCGTGACCATAGGCTGGGTGACATTGAGGTCGAGAGCGGCCTTTGAGAAGCTGCCAGCCGCACCGACGGCGATGAATACCTGTAGCTGCTTCGTGTCCAACTCTCACCCCAACCGTCCGCTGCTGCAGAGCCTCCGGGCTGACCCATCGGCGTCCGTGTCACATGCCGAACGGGTACTTCTGGCCTCGGACATTCAAGAACACGGCATAGACAGACGTTGTCGCCGTGATGAACAGCCGATTGTTGCGCGGCCCACCAAAGGCCAGGTTCGCAACCATTTCCGGCACCTGAATTTTCCCGATGAGTTCACCTTCGGGCGTATGGCATTGTACGCCATCCCATGCGCTGATCCAGAGATTACCCGCGATATCAACGCGAAAGCCATCTGGAATGCCGGGCGATATGTTTGCGAAGACGCGGGAATTTACCAATCTGTCGCCGTCGACGTCAAACTGCCTGACGTGATGTGGAGCGCTGCGGTCGGTGAGGAAGCCGGAGTCCGAAATATAAAGGTGCTTCTCGTCAGGCGAGAAGGCGAGCCCGTTCGGCATGGAGAAATCATCGGCAACGACTGTGATCATCCCCGACTGCGGATCGATCCTGTAAACGCGGCAGCCAGCCTGCTCCTGTAGGCCCTTGCGCCCGACATAGTCTGAAATGATCCCATAATTAGGATCGGTGAACCAGATGCTGCCGTCGGATTTCACGACCACATCGTTCGGCGAGTTCAAAGGCTTGCCATCGAAAGAGGCGGCCAGCACGGTGATCGAGCCGTCCCATTCGGTACGCACGACGCGGCGCTCCCCCTGCATGCATGTGATCAGCCTTCCGTTGCGATCGCGTGTGCTGCCGTTCGGGTTGCAGACATGGCTTCGGAACAGCGAAACCGCCCCCGTGTCCTCGTCCCATCGCAGCATGCGGTCGTTGGGGATATCGCTCCAGATCAGGGAGCGAAGATCGGCGAAATAGACCGGTCCCTCCGCCCAGCGATTTCCCGAATGGATGGTTTCGAGGAATGCGACCGGATCGATCAGGTCGCCGAACCGCGCGTCGATCATTTCGTAGCAGGACATCGGCCACCTCGCCTATGGCAGCCGGATCGCGACGGTCTTGGTCTCGGTGTAGAGTTGGAGCGCCTGCTCGCCGAGTTCGCGCCCCCAGCCCGATTGTTTGAACCCGCCGAAGGGCATGGTGACGTCATTGAAGTTGTGGCAGTTCACCCAGACCGTGCCGGATTTAATCTTTGCGGCCAGCCGATGCGCGGTGCCCAGATTGTTGGTCCAGATCGATGCGGCAAGGCCATACTCGGTGTCGTTGGCATCCTTGGCGAGTTTGTCCAGGTCCTCGTCGTCGAAAGGCATCGCACAGGCCACCGGTCCGAATATCTCTTCGCGGATCACCGACATGTCCGGCCGCGTCCGGGAAATGACCGTCGGCTTGACGAAATAGCCGACGTCACCCGCACGCCCGCCGCCCGTGACGATCTCGGCGCCGTCACTCCTGCCTTCCGAGATCAGTCGGGTGATGCGTTCCATCTGCTGCTGAGAGACGACGGGGCCAAGCTCCGTCGCAGGGTCAAGCCCGGCGCCGAGCTTCAGCTTTTCGGCGCGCGCCGCGATCCCGGACATGACCTTGTCGTAGATCTTCTTGTGAACGAAGAAACGCGTTCCCGCGCCGCAGCTCTGCCCGGCATTGAAGAATGCCGCGCTCGAGGCGCCGGCCACCGCCATGTCGATATCGGCGTCGCCCAGCACGATGGTCGGCGCCTTGCCACCAAGCTCAAGGCTGACCTTCTTGAGATTGCCGGTCGCGGCGCGAGCGATCAGCCGACCGACTTCGGTCGAACCGGTGAAAGCCACCTTGTCGATATCGGGATGGGCCGCCATCGCCGCGCCAACCGTTTGGCCAAAGCCGGTCAGGATATTGACCACACCTTCCGGAAAGCCGGCTTCCTGAACCAGCTTGCCAAAGTAGAGCGCTCCGAGCGGCGTCTGCTCGGCCGGCTTGAGCACGATGGTGCAGCCGGCCGCCAGTGCCGGCCCCACCTTCCAGGCGAGCATGCTGAGCGGGAAGTTCCACGGGATGATCTGGCCGACGACGCCGACCGGCTCGCGGCGGGTGTAGGCATGCCAGTCGCCCGGTGCGTTGACCGTCATCGTCTCGCCATTGATCTTGGTGGCCCACCCCGCATAGTAGCGGAGCGTCTCGGCCGTGAACGGCACCTCGCCATTGCGGGAATCGCCGATCGGTTTGCCACTCTCATAGGAATTGAGCGTCGCCAGCATATCGACATTGGTATCGATCAGATCGGCGAGTTTCCAGATCAGCCTGGCGCGCTCGGCCGGCACCATTTTCGACCATGGACCGTCGATCGCCGTTCGCGCGGCCCTGACCGCCAGATCGACATCGGCGCCATCTCCGGCCGGCACCTGCGCGATGACCCGGCCATTCGAGGGGTCGATGACGTCGAGCGACCGTCCGGAGGCCGCCGGCAGCCATGCGTTGCCGATCAGCATCGCGTGCTTGCCGCCGACGAACGCCGCCACCTTGGGATCGAGTGGTGGCACGGCATCGAAACGTATGTTCATGACTTCCTCCGAACGGTCTCTTCGATCAGCGCTGGACGAAAGGCGCGGGAACGGAATTCCCGGCATCGATCCAGATGCTTTTTTCCTGAAGATATTCGTAGATGGCGGTCTGGCCGTTCTCCCGGCCGATGCCCGACTGCTTGTAGCCGCCGAAAGGCGAGAGATAGCTGGTGGCGCGGTACATGTTGACCCAGACGCTGCCGGCCTCGAGCCGCTCGGGCAAGCGGATTGCACGTCCTAGGTGTGAGCTTTCGAGAGGTTGTCCATTCGGACCGGACCGAGGAGACTGGAGTTACCACGCTTCAGCATCCATCGGAGGGTCCGAATGAACATCCACAAGAATGCCCGTCTCACACCGCTGCGT
>NZ_JANIFC010000047.1:0-292 GCF_024518615.1 Mesorhizobium sp. SEMIA396 | reverse complement strand
GCACCTCCCCGTAGCTTATCGCAGCGTATCACGTCCTTCATCGCCTGTGCATGCCAAGGCATCCACCAATTGCCCTTAAGACACTTGATCGTTCTCATTGCCAATGCCCACCCGCGCAATCCCGAAGGGACTGTCGCTTCAGCCTTCCCCTTGCGAGGTTAGCGTCCGCGCAATCCCGAAGAGATTGTCGCCTGAACCGGATCCTGTGCGGGACCCAATTCGATGTCATTGGCACAAAAAGACCAGCTTCTCGAGATCGGTTCGAGGGTGCGGTTAGGCAAGCCCATCATAT
>NZ_JANIFC010000046.1:0-353 GCF_024518615.1 Mesorhizobium sp. SEMIA396 | reverse complement strand
CTGTCGGATTCGTTCTGCGTCGACCGCTACCGCGACGAATTCCTCGACCTGATGCGCTCGGGCACGGTCGACATCGTCTTTGCCAACAGCCACGAGATCAAGTCGCTCTACCAGACATCGTCGTTCGACGAGGCGCTGGCCCAGATCCGCAAGGATTGCCGGATCGCCGCCGTGACCCGCTCGGAAAAAGGCTCGGTGATCGTGCGCGGCGACGAGACCGTGGTGATCAAGGCGACCGCCATCAAGGAACTGGTCGACACGACGGGCGCCGGCGATCTCTATGCCGCCGGCTTCCTGCATGGCTACACGCAAGGCCGCGACCTGCAGACTTGCGGCGACCTTGGCTCACTGGC
>NZ_JANIFC010000045.1:0-360 GCF_024518615.1 Mesorhizobium sp. SEMIA396 | reverse complement strand
GCTGGTCACCACCGAGTCCAAACTGGTCTTCTGGTTGATCGTTGCGGCCTCGCTGGTGCTCGGCATCCTGCTGATCATCCCGATCGGCGGCGCCGACATGCCGGTCGTCGTCTCGATGCTCAACTCCTATTCGGGCTGGGCGGCGGCCGCACTCGGCTTCACGCTCGGCAATCTGGCGCTGATCATCACCGGTGCGCTGGTCGGCTCATCCGGCGCGATCCTGTCTTACATCATGTGCAAGGGCATGAACCGAAGCTTCATCTCGGTCATTCTCGGCGGCTTCGGCGGCGAGACGGCAGCGGCCGCCGATGACGGCATCGAACGCACGGTCAAGCAGGGTTCCGCCGACGATGCCGCCTA
>NZ_JANIFC010000044.1:0-386 GCF_024518615.1 Mesorhizobium sp. SEMIA396 | reverse complement strand
TAAGGGTTCTCCACCCAGCGCTCGCACAGCACCTCATCCGACAGGTTGAAGGTGTGCTTGAGGATCGCCAGCCCCGCCATCAGCCGGGTCGGCAGCGGCGGCATGCCGGGGCCGTCCGAATAGACGGCGCCGAAACGCTCCTCCAGCACCGGCCAGTCGATCGCCTGCGCCAGCCGCACCAGCTCGTGCTTCATGTTGATGATTTGGTCGAGCCTGGAGCGGAACAGGTCCTGCTCTCCCGTCTCGCGCTTCTCGCGTGGCCTGGACATTCGCTGTCCCCTCGATTCGCCGCCGCCGAACCGAGTGAATCACGCTCCGCGCCACAAGGGAATCGCAAAACCGAATTGCAGGAAAACAGCCCCAATAAACCGCTAATCCTGCAATTC
>NZ_JANIFC010000043.1:0-445 GCF_024518615.1 Mesorhizobium sp. SEMIA396 | reverse complement strand
CCGTCTATTCGGACGGCCCCGGCATGCCGCCGCTGCCGACCCGGCTGATGGCGGGGCTGGCGATCCTCAAGCACACCTTCAACCTGTCGGATGAGGTGCTGTGCGAGCGCTGGGTGGAGAACCCTTACTTCCAGTATCTCACCGGCGAGACGTTCTTTTGCCATACGCTGCCGTTCGACCGCTCCTCGATGACGCGTTGGCGCAGCCGTATGGGCGAGGAGCGGATCATGGCGCTGTTGCAGGAGAGCCTCAGCCTTGCGGTCAAGACTGGGGCGATGAAGCCGGCCGACACGCGCCAGGTGATCCCCGGATCAAGTCGCAAAAGCACTGCCCGGCAATCCCTATGACGGCCACACGCTGGCAAGCGTCATCCCCGACATGGAAAAGACCATCGGCAACGAGATCGGCCGCATCCTCGCCGACGCCGGCTATCGCGGCCACAACG
>NZ_JANIFC010000042.1:0-496 GCF_024518615.1 Mesorhizobium sp. SEMIA396 | reverse complement strand
GCCTTTGCCGTTTCTGACCAGACCAGCACATCCTCCAAAATTTCTCGAATCCAAAAAGAAACCTCAAGCTGATCCAGCACCTGAAGTGTGCGTTCTACATAATCCAGTACCGGGTTCGTACCTTCCAGCTCTGCTATGGAATGAATACGTTCCAGGTTAATATTCGGCTGTTCCGCCGCTGCCAGCAGCTGCAGCCACTGAGGCTGCTTCGCCTCCGGTAGCTGGCCTGACTTGTAAGATTGTATGGCCTTTAATGAGTGCAGCATGGATTTCTTCACCTCGTTATCCTTATTAGTTAAACTAAATATGTCATTTCAGCAGACGAATACGATCCTGCACAAGTTTGATTAACTGATCCGCTTCCACTGCAGGTAACCTCTCGTCGAGGCGTGCTGCCGCAACAGGCAGAATCCAGGCATCCAACTCTTGGCGGGATATCCCGGAAATCTGGATATAATGTTGAATATAATGATCCAGCATTACATCGCGAGCCAAT
>NZ_JANIFC010000041.1:0-500 GCF_024518615.1 Mesorhizobium sp. SEMIA396 | reverse complement strand
GCAACCACCTTGCCGGTCTGGCCGACCTGCCAGTCGTTCGGCGCATAGCCGGCATCGACCGCGGCGCGGGAGGCGCCGACGGCGGCACCGAGCTTGTCGGCGACCGGCAGGATGACCTCCTGGAACTTCTCCGCCGAACCCAGCGCACGACCACCCGAGATGATGATCTTGGCCGAGGTCAGCTCCGGACGGTCGGTCTCGGAAAGCTTGTTCTCGACGAAGGTGGACAGGCCGGGATTGGCCGCGGCCTTGACGGTCTCGACCGCCGCCGAGCCGCCCTCGGGGGCTGCCTGGAACGAGGCCGTGCGCACCGTGATCACCTTCTTGGCGTCGCTCGACTGCACCGTCTGGATGGCGTTGCCGGCATAGATCGGCCGCTTGAAGGTGTCGGGCGATACGACTTCGATGATCTCGGACACCTGCGCGACATCGAGCAGCGCTGCGACGCGCGGCGCGACATTCTTGCCCGACGAGGTCGCCGGCGCGATGATGGTGTCGTA
>NZ_JANIFC010000040.1:0-575 GCF_024518615.1 Mesorhizobium sp. SEMIA396 | reverse complement strand
CCAAGCACGATGGCGCCGGATTGACCTGACACCGTGCGTGCCTCGATGACACCGGACATGTTGACGGCCTGGCGTGCTGCATTGCGCACCGCCGCCGCCTTGAGTTCGACCAGTCCGCCATCGGCACTGATACGTCCGGAATTGCTGACCAGCGCATTGCTGCCATCAGCCCTGGTCGGCACGGAGACCTGCAAGAAGCCGTCGCCGGACAGATCGAGCGCCGCCTTCTCGCCCGAGCCGAGCCCGACCTTGCCGAGCGGCACGGTGATCGAGCCGGCATTGTCGACGCTGCCGCCGATCAATGCGGCATAGCCGCCACGCCCGATGCTGATCGCACCCTGGTTGGCGACGGCAGCGGAAGCTCCCTTGCCTTCGAACTCCAGCTTTCCGGCCTCAAAATCCTCGTCGCTGATGCCCAGCGAGGAGCCAACGAAACCCGCGGCACTGACCTTGCCGGTCTTGGAGATGGCAATGCCGTTGGGATTGACCAGGAACACCTGGCCATTGGCGTTGAGCTGGCCCGATATGGTCGATTTAGTGCCACCGGTGACGCGGTTCAGCATCGTTGCCGAGGA
>NZ_JANIFC010000039.1:0-602 GCF_024518615.1 Mesorhizobium sp. SEMIA396 | reverse complement strand
CGCCTGGTCGAAGCCAAGACCACCATCCCGCATTTCTACCTGACGCTCGATTGCGAACTCGATGCGCTGCTGGCGCTGCGCACGCAGATCAATGCGGCAGCCCCGGTGAAGAAGACCGATAAGGGCGACGCTCCAGCCTACAAGCTGTCGGTCAACGACATGGTCATCAAAGCGATGGCCATGGCACTGAAGGCGGTGCCGGATGCCAATGCCTCATGGACCGAAAGCGCCATGGTGAAGCACAAGCATGCCGATGTCGGCGTTGCCGTGTCGATCCCGGGCGGGCTGATCACACCGATTATCCGCAAGGCCGACGAAAAGACGCTGTCCGCCATCTCCAACGAGATGAAGGACCTGGCCAGCCGTGCGCGCAGCCGCAAGCTGAAGCCGGAAGAGTATCAGGGCGGCACCACTGCGGTGTCCAACCTCGGCATGTTCGGCATCAAGGATTTTGCCGCGGTCATCAACCCGCCGCATGCGACCATCCTGGCGGTCGGCGCCGGCGAGGAGCGGGCGGTGGTCAAGAACGGCGAGATCAAGATCGCCACCGTGATGTCGGTGACGCTGTCGACCGACCACCGCGCCGTCGACGGCGCGCTGGG
>NZ_JANIFC010000003.1:0-549411 GCF_024518615.1 Mesorhizobium sp. SEMIA396 | reverse complement strand
GCGCTGGCGCGAAAACTCCTCGTCATTCTCAATGCAAAAGCACGCGATGCGCGCATGGAGTTCGCCAATGCAACTTGACACCACAGATAGTCGCTCATTGCCCTGCCGGGCATTTCTCCCCGTATAGGGACGGGGAGAAAGACGCCGTCATGGACGGTTTCGCCAATTTTCAACGCAGCAGAACGAGCGCCGAGGTTGCGGCCATCTCCCTTCTCCCCGTCACTATACGGGGAGAAGGTGCCGGCAGGCGGATGAGGGGCAGCGCAAGCAGTTGGCCGTTGGCCCTCGCCAGTCCTCTTACGTGTTCATCGAATCGAAGAAATCGGCATTGGTCTTGGTCTGCTTGAGCTTGTCGATCAGGAACTCGATTGCGTCGGTGGTGCCCATCGGCGCCAGGATGCGGCGCAGCACGAAGATCTTCTGCAGATCCTGCTTGGAAACCAGCAGGTCTTCCTTGCGGGTGCCGGACTTCAAGATGTCCATGGCCGGATAGATGCGCTTGTCGGCCACCTTGCGGTCGAGCTGGATTTCGCAGTTGCCGGTGCCCTTGAACTCTTCGAAGATGACTTCGTCCATGCGGCTGCCGGTATCGATCAGCGCGGTGGCGATGATGGTCAGCGAACCGCCTTCCTCGATGTTGCGGGCGGCGCCGAAGAAGCGCTTCGGCCGCTGCAGCGCGTTGGCGTCGACACCACCGGTCAGCACCTTGCCGGATGACGGCACGACGGTGTTGTAGGCGCGGCCGAGACGAGTGATCGAATCGAGCAGGATGACGACGTCGCGGCCATGCTCGACCAGGCGCTTGGCCTTCTCGATGACCATTTCGGCGACCTGCACGTGGCGCACCGCCGGCTCGTCGAAGGTCGAGGAGATCACCTCGCCCTTCACCGAGCGCTGCATGTCGGTCACTTCTTCCGGCCGCTCGTCGATCAGCAGCACGATCAGATAGCATTCCGGATGGTTGGCGGTGATCGAGTGGGCGATGTTCTGCATGAGAACCGTCTTGCCGGTACGCGGCTGCGCGTTGATCAGAGCGCGCTGCCCCTTGCCGATCGGCGCGACCAGGTCGATCACACGCGGCGAGATGTCCTTGGTGGTCGCATTCTCGATCTCCATCTTCAGCCGCTTGGTGGGATAGAGCGGCGTCAGATTGTCGAAGTGGATCTTGTGACGGATCTTTTCGGGATCGTCGAAATTGATGGTGTTGACCTTGAGCAGCGCGAAATAGCGCTCGCCCTCTTTCGGGCTGCGGATCGGCCCTTCGACCGTATCGCCGGTCTTCAGCGAAAAGCGCCGGATCTGCGACGGCGAAATATAGATGTCGTCGGGACCTGGCAGATAATTGGCGTTGGCGGAGCGCAGGAAGCCGAAACCATCCTGCAGCACCTCGACCACGCCATCACCGATGATCTCGATCTCCTGGGCGGCCAGCTTCTTCAGGATCGCAAACATCAGCTCCTGCTTGCGCATGACGCTGGCGTTTTCGACCTCGAGCGATTCGGCATAGGCGATCAGCTCTGGCGGTTTCTTGTTCTTGAACTCGGCGAGTTTCATTTCTTGCATAGACGGACCTTGAATAGATGGAGTCTGGGTAGGCTTTGGGAAAAATATCGGCGGGATGCGACAAATGCCGGGCGCGGCCGAAAACAATGAGGGGCGGCGCATGACGGGAAGGAAGACCCGTCTTTTATCGTCGGTCGGGTGAAAGAGCAAGCTGCGTTTTGCGTGACCTATGAAGGCTTGAAACGCATCACTGCCCGTCGTTGTCTCCTGGCCGTTTTTGAGCAGCATGCATCAGAACGGCTTGACCACCACCAGGATGACGATTGCGATCATCAGCAATGTGGGGATCTCGTTGACCATCCGCCAGTGCCTGGCCGGTTTTTCATTGCGGTCCTCGGCGAATTTGCGCACCGCGCCCGCGAGATAGCCATGCATGGCGGACAGCAAAAGCACCGCACCGATCTTGGCATGCAGCCAGCCGCCCTGGAAACCAAAACCCTTCCAGGCGAGCCACAGGCCGAACACCCAGGTGACGATCATCGCCGGGTTGATGATGCCGCGCAGCAGGCGCCGCTCCATCACCTTGAAGGTCTCCGATTGCACCGAGCCCTTCTCGGCATCGGCGTGATAGACCAGCAGCCGCGGCAGATAGAGCATGCCCGCCATCCATGAGATGACGGCGAGGATATGGATCGCCTTTGCCCAGAGATAGAAGCTGTCGGGTGCCGCGAAATACAAAAGCGCGGTGAGAACGACCAGCACCGCGATACCTGACATCATCCGCATCATCGCCTGACCGGTGCTGTTCGTGTTTTTCATCTCAGCCATCAGCGTGTCGCGCTCCGCACCTGTTTCACCATCGCCTCGACATGGGCGATCGGCGTCTCCGGCGTGATGCCATGACCGAGATTGAAGATCAGCGGTCCGTCTCCCAGCGCTCCCAGGATCGCCTCGACGCCGTCGGATAGCGCCTTGCCGCCAGCCACGAGCCGCAAGGGATCGAGATTGCCCTGAACCGCACCCGAGCGCTGCAATTCCTTCGCCGCGATCAGGGGTACCGTCCAGTCGATCCCTAGCGCCGTCACGCCGGTCTTCTGTCGATATGTCCGGTAGCGCGAACCGGCACCCTTGGGAAAACCGATGATCGGAACATCGGGATGAACCGCCCGCACCCGGCCAACGATCTCGGCCATCGGCTGAACGCAGAACAGGTCGAAACTCTCATCGTCCAGCACGCCGGACCAGGAATCGAATATCTGCACCACATCCGCACCCGCCTCGATCTGGCGGATGAGATAGGCGGCCGAATGTTCGGCAAGCACCTTCAGCAATCGTTGAAAGGCCACCGGTTCGCGATAGGCAAAAAGCCGCGCCGGCGCCTGGTCGGGCGTGCCATGACCGGCGATCATGTAGGTCGCCACCGTCCACGGCGCGCCGCAGAAGCCGATCAGGGTTGTCTCTTCGGGCAGTTTGGCCCGCAACCGGCGAACCGTCTCATAGACCGGTTCGAGATTCACGTGAAACACCTCGCCTTCCAGAGCCAAAATCTCCGGCGCGGTGATCGGCGTCAGCAGCGGCCCTCTGCCCTCTTCGAAGCGGACGTCACGGCCAAGCGCATGCGGAACGACAAGGATATCGGAAAACAGGATCGAGGCATCGAAGCCGAAGCGCTCGATCGGCTGCAAGGCCACTTCGACCGCAAGGTCTGGATCATAGCAGAGGTCCAGGAACGAGCCCGCGCGTCTGCGTGTCTCCCGATACTCCGGCAGGTAGCGTCCGGCCTGACGCATCATCCAGAGCGGAGGCGGAAAATGGGCCTTGCCCCTGAGGACATCCAGCATGATCCGGTTCTGGGGCATCGAGCGCTCGCTTCTCCCAGCCTCTTCTATAATCAAAGATTCTTATATCTAAGATTCTTCTGATTCTAAGAGTCTGTTGGTTCTGGTGGTTGCCACCTGTCCCGCTTTGCCCCGGAAAACACCAGCCAACATATTGTCGCGTGCTTCTTTTTCCCAGATGTAGGGTTCTGGGGATAGATCGGAATCGATCAAGCGAGTCAAAGTGTTAGGCACAGTGGTGAAAAGCAGGTCCTGTGGACGGACCGCAGTCGAAAAAAGCCGTCCCCAAACTTGTCCCCAGTCGCCCGACGAAGCTGACAGCGCATCGAATTGTGGACAAACTGCCATCTGATACAGTCGCCTCCGACAGGCCCGTCTTTTCATCCCGCTTTATCCACAGAAGCCCACAGCCCCAGGTGACCCCCTGTGAACAAACCCCAGAGCTTCTTCCACCTGCACCTGATTTCCGACGCGACCGGCGAAACGCTGCTCGCCGCCGGCCGGGCAGCTTCGGCGCAGTACAAGGACGCGCGCGCCATCGAGCATATCTATCCGCTGATCCGCACCGAAAAGCAGGTGGCGAAGGTGTTCGAGGACATCGAGGAGGAACCGGGCATCATCCTCTATACGGTCGTCGACCAGAAGCTGGCGCGCGGCATCGACGAGCGCTGCGCGGCCATGGGCCTGCCCTGTGTGTCGGTGCTGGAGCCGGTGCTGACCGTGTTCCAGTCCTATCTCGGCACCCCGGCCGGCCGCCGCGTCGGTGCCCAGCATGTTCTCGACGCTGAATATTTCCGCCGCATCGATGCGCTCAATTTCACCATGGACCATGATGACGGCCAGTTGCCGCTCAACATGGACGATGCCGATGTCGTGCTGATCGGCATTTCGCGCACGTCGAAGACGCCGACCAGCATCTATCTCGCCAACCGCGGCATCAAGACCGCCAACATCCCGATCGTGCTTGGCGTGCCGGTGCCGGAAAGCCTGGTTGCCGCCAGCAAGCCGCTGATCGTCGGGCTAATCGCCACCGCCGAGCGCATCTCGCATGTCCGGCAAAACCGCATCCTCGGCAACAGCAGTTCGTATGAGGCATCGGATTATGTCGACCGCGCGGCGATCAGCGAAGAGCTAGCCTACGCCCGCAAGATCTGCACGCGCCATGGCTGGCCGATGATCGACGTCAGCCGCCGCTCGATCGAGGAAACGGCGGCGGCCATCGTTGCCCTGCGGGGGAAGACGCGCTAGGGCGTCGATATTCAGGTGATGCCGGCCTGCAAATGGCGGTTTCCTGCGCTTCCGGTGCTCACGTACTTTAAGTACGCTCCGCTCCGGTTCTCGGAAGCCACCATTTTCGACTCGGCCTGACCTGAATCTCAACACCCTAGTCGGTGCCAGAAAACCAGGCGTACAAACCATGACCGAAAAACTCATCCTCGCTTCCGGCAGTCCGTTCCGCAAGGCGATGCTCGTCAATGCCGGCGTCGATGTCGAGGCGGTGCCGGCCGATGTCGACGAGCGCGCGCTCGAGGGGCCTTTGCAGGATAGCGGCGTCTCGCCCGAGGATGTCGCCCTGGTGCTGGCCGAGGCCAAGGCCACAGAAGTGAGCGAGCGCAGGCCGGGCGCCCTGGTGCTCGGCTGCGACCAGACGCTGTCGCTCGTCGACGAGGTGTTCCACAAGCCGGCTGACATGGAAGGTGCCCGCCGTCATCTGCTGGCGCTGTCGGGCAGGACCCACCAGCTCAACAGCGCCGCGGTGCTGGTTCGCGACGGCAAGGTCTTGTGGCGGCATGTCGGCATTGCTTCGATGACCATGCGCAAGCTCGACCCGGCCTTCGTCGGCCGCCATCTCGCCCGCGTCGGCGCCAAGGCGCTGGGAAGCGTCGGCGCCTATCAGATCGAAGGCGAAGGCATTCAATTGTTCGAGAAAATCGAGGGCGATCATTTCACCATTGTCGGCCTGCCGCTTCTGCCGCTGCTGGCCGAACTGCGTGACCTGGGGGCAATCGATGGCTGAGGCGTCGAAGAAGGCCTTCGTGTCAGGCCATCCGGTCAAGCATTCGCGCTCGCCAAGAATCCATGGCCACTGGCTGGCCAGGCATGGCATTGACGGCAGCTACCAGGCCATCGATGTCGCGCCGCAGGATTTTGCCGAGTTCGTGAACACGCTGCAGGCAAACAATTACCGCGGCGGCAACATCACCATCCCGCACAAGGAAGTCGCCTTCGCGTTGGCCGAGCGCCGCGACCAGGCGGCGCAAGAGATCGGCGCCGTCAACACGCTGTGGTTCGAGAACGGCGTCCTGTGGGGCGGCAACACCGACGGTCACGGCTTTGCCGCCAACCTCGACGATCATGCGCCGGGCTGGGCAAGCAACGGTCCGGCGGTGGTGCTTGGCGCCGGCGGTGCGTCGCGCGCCGTCATCCATGCGCTGAAGCAGCGCGGCGTTGCCGACATCCGCATCGTCAACCGCACTCTGGCCCGAGCGCAGGAATTGAGGGATCGTTTCGGCGCCGGCGTGTCGGCGCATGGCATGGCGGCGACCGATGAACTGCTCGGCGATGCCGGCCTGCTGGTTAACACCACAGCGCTCGGCATGCATGGCAATGAAGGCCTGTCGGCCGATCCCGCCCGGCTGCCGGACCACGGCATCGTCACCGACATCGTCTATGTGCCGCTGGAGACGCCGCTGCTCGCCGCCGCCCGCGCGCGAAATCTGAAGACGGTCGACGGCCTCGGCATGCTGCTGCATCAGGCCGTGCCCGGCTTCGAGCGCTGGTTCGGCGTCAGGCCGCAGGTCACGGGGGAATTGCGCGCGCTTATCGTCGCCGATCTGGTGCCGAAGCCATGATCGTGCTCGGACTCACCGGCTCCATCGGCATGGGCAAGTCGACCACGGCCAGGATGTTCGCTGACGCCGGCGTGCCGGTCCATGATTCCGACGAGGCAGTGCATCGCCTCTATGCCGGCAAGGCAGCCCCCCTGGTCGAGGCCGCCTTTCCCGGCACCACACTTGCCGGCGTGGTCGATCGTGCCAAACTTGGCGCGCGCGTGCTCGGCGATGCCGCCGCGCTGAAGCGGCTCGAGGCGATCATTCACCCATTGGTGCGCGCCGACGCCGATGCCTTCCTGGCCAAGCATCGTAACGCGAGCGAATCGATCGCGGTGCTCGACATTCCCCTGCTGTTCGAAACCGGCGGCCGCAACCGCGTCGACAAGGTCGTCGTCGTCACCGCCCCGGCCGAGACCCAGCGCGAACGCGTGCTGGCGCGGCCGGGCATGACGGAAGAAAAACTGGCATCGATCCTGGCCAAGCAGGTGCCGGACGCGGAAAAACGCCGCCAGGCCGATTTCGTCGTCGACACCGGGCGGGGATTGGACGCTGCGCGTGTTCAAGTGAACGCGATCATTGCGGAGCTAATTGGGCGCGGCGGACCGCGCCACTGACACTGGCTGCTGTCTGTCAACGTCGGCGCCGCCCCTCATCTGCCTGCCGGCATCTTCTCCCCGTATAGTGACGGAGAGAAGGACGCTGTCGCAAAGGATTTCGCCAATCTCCAAGGTTCGGAAAGGGAGCCGAGGTTGCGGCCAGCCCCTTCTCCCCGTCACTATACGGGGAGAAGGGCCCGGCAGGGCGATGAGGGGCAGCGCAAACCTGTAGTGATTGCCTTGATCAGCTTCGTTTCCCATTGCCATTTTGTTCCGGTCTCACGATTCTGCTCCTTTGGAGCGACTGATTCGATGCGTGAAATCATCTTCGACACGGAAACCACCGGCCTCGATTCGCGCGACGACCGCGTCATCGAGTTGGGCGGCGTCGAGCTGGTCAACCGCTTCCCGACCGGCAGGACCTTCCACCACTACATCAACCCGCAAGGCCGCGCGATCCACGCCGAGGCGCAGGCGGTGCACGGCATCAGCGCGGCGGACCTCGCGGGCAAGCCGACCTTTGCCGAGATTGCGCAGGAGTGGCTGGACTTCACCGACGGCGCCAAGCTGGTCGCCCACAACGCAACCTTCGACGTCGGCTTCCTCAACGTTGAATTCGGCCGGCTGGGTCACCCGGTCATAGACAATGGTTTTGTCGTCGACACGCTGGCGCTGGCGCGCCGCAAGCACCCGATGGGCCCCAACTCGCTCGATGCGCTCTGCCGGCGCTACGGCATCGACAACACCAAGCGCACCAAGCACGGCGCCCTGCTCGATTCCGAATTGCTGGCCGAGGTCTATATCGAGCTGATCGGCGGCAAGCAGGCGGCACTCATCCTCGACAGCGCCACCGCGCCGGCGCAAGGCGAGAATGTCCGCCAGATCGAAATCATCATCAGCCAGCGCCCGGCACCCCTGCCGCCGCGTGTCACCGAAGCCGAACGCGCCGCGCACACCGGCATGGTCGGGACGCTTGGCGAAAAGGCGCTGTGGCTGAAGGTTGCGGCTGGCTGAGCAACTACTGACCGAAACCCTCGCGTCTTCGTCATCCTAGGGCGGAGCAGGAGCGAAGCGACGTTGCGGAGACCCTAGGATCCATGCAGTGACAGTGGTGCAGTGGCTCCGGCGGTGCAAAAAACCGAACGCCTACCACCCCGTCCCGCGAATCAGCTCGAACCATTCCGGATTGGCCTTTTCAATTAGATCTTCCGTTGGCGCGGCCAGCGTTTCAGCGACTTCTCGCGCTGGATGGCATCGGTGATATCGAAAAATTCTTCGTACCAGACCAGCCGCTGAACACCGTAGCGGCTGGTGAAGCGCGAGCCCTCACCGGATTTGTGCTCCGGCATGCGGCGACCGAGATCGTTGGTGACACCGATATAGATGGTGCCGGCCTTCTGGCTCGCAGTCATGTAGACATAGCCGGTCATCGTTTTAGCGTAGCGAGCATAGGCGCGGGGGCAAGCGCCATTCTGATCCGTTGCATTCTAAGGCGCACGTCACGGCATGGATCCTAGGGTCTGCGCTGCGTCGCTTCGCTCCTTGCTTCGCCCTAGGATGACGAAGACGGGAGGGCTAGGCCATTCGAAGGGCGCCGGCGCCTCAGCTATCTCTCCAGCACCTCAAACAGAAAACCCGGCGCGAGGCCGGGTTCTCAGAAAACAACAGCGATGGCAGCCGAGCTCAGCTCACCTTGACCTTGGACGCCTCGTCCTCGGCCAGCTTCTGCTGGAACATCTGTGCGAAGTCGATGGGGTCGAGCATCAGCGGCGGGAAGCCGCCATTGCGGGTTGCCTCGGCGATGATCTGGCGGGCGAACGGGAACAAAAGGCGCGGGCATTCGATGAACAGGATCGGCAGCATGTGCTCCTGCGGAAAACCTGCGATGGCGAACACGCCGCCATAGACCAACTCGACATTGAACAGCACTTCCTGGTCGAAGGACGCCTTGGCGTTCAGCGTCAGATTGACGTCGAACTGCTTGTCGGAGAGCGGGTTGGCGTTGACGTTGACGTTGATGGCGATGCCCGGCGCCTTGTCGCGACCGCGCAGCGAATTGGGCGCGCCGGGGCTTTCGAAGGACAGGTCCTTCACATATTGCGCCAGAACGTTGAGCGACGGCTGCGCCGCATTGCCGTTTCCGTTGGCTGCGCCGACCGGCGCGTCATCTTTGCTGGCCATAAGCCTTGTCCTCTTGCCTGGGCAGCGTCGCTGACCGAATTGAAATCGGGCGTTCGCTACCATGGCGGGGATGACAAGACAAGGTTTGCCGCCTTGCTTCCGGGCTGCGGGATGGAGATGGGACGGCGCCCTAATCGTCCTTCAGGCGGCGCCACGGCGAGTTGTGATCCGGTCCGCGCTTCAGATCGTCTTCGCGCGAATAGTCGCCGTCTTCGAGGTCGATGACCCTGTCGCGCCGGCCACGAAAACCGCCGGTCGAGAAATCGGTGGCGACGACAATGCGGCCCTTGAACCGGCTCCAGGCAAAATCGCGCAATGGCGGCAGGAACAGCAGCAGGCCGATGATGTCTGATATGAAGCCGGGGATGATCAGGAGGATCGCCGCAACCACGATCATGGCGCCGTGCGCAAGATGGCGGCTGGGGTTCTGGCCGGCGGCCATCTCGGTGCGGATGCGGGCCATCACACCAAAGCCCTGGTATCGGAGCAAAAGCACGCCGGCGATGCTCGAGGCCAGCACGAGGCCGACCGTCGCCAGCGCGCCGACCTCGCGGCCGACGATGACGAAACCGGCGATTTCCAGCAGCGGAAGCGCGAGGAGAAAGAAGGGAAGCAGCGAAATGCGCAAGTCTTGCCAACCTTTTTCGATTGTTATGATCGTTTCGATTGTTTTGGCCGCCAGCGAGCAATCGCCGCTGGCACTGAGGCTGTTAGATAGGTATGCCTGCCTTTGATTTGAATGATTGCGCCTTGCGTTCTATATGCTTTGAATGTTGAACGCTATGCGACCGTGGCCATTGGGCCTGACGGTCCGGCCACAGGGCAGGGATTGATTGGCGGAAGATATGGGATTCTTCGACTTCGGCACGATTTTCTTCCTGATTGCGGCGGTGGTCATCTTTTTCCAGCTGCGCAATGTGCTGGGCCGCCGCACCGGCAGCGAACGGCCGCCCTTCGATCCCTATTCGGCGGCTCGCACCGGCGACAAGGATGCCGCCCAGAAATCCGAAAACGTCGTCTCGCTGCCGCGCAAGCGCGCGCCAGGCGAGCCGGCTCCCGACACCTATGCCGCGATCGACGCTTTCGCCAAGCCCGACACCGACCTCAACAAGGGCCTGCGCACGATCAAGGACAATGATCCGTCCTTCGAGCCGAAGGGTTTCGTCGACGGCGCCAAGATGGCTTACGAGATGATCGTCATGGCCTATGCCGACGGCGATCGCAAAACGCTGAAGAACCTGTTGTCGCGCGAGGTCTATGACGGTTTTGTCGCCGCCATCGGCGAGCGCGAGGCCAAGGCGGAAAAGATCCAGTCCTCCTTCGTCGGCATCGACAAGGCCGACATCGTCTCGGCCGAGATGAAGGGCGGCGAGGCGCATGTCACGCTGCGCATCATCAGCGAGCTGATTTCGGCGACCCGCGACAAGGCAGGCGCGGTCATCGACGGCGACCCGGAAACCGTCGCCGAGGTCAAGGATGTCTGGACCTTCGCCCGCGACACGCGCTCGCGCGATCCGAACTGGAAGCTCGTCGCCACCGAGGAAGAAGACTAGTTCGGAAACACGCGGCGAGGCTCCGGTGTCGCTATCGCCTCTTTTTGTCGAGAAAGCCTTTGGCGACCTGCCCGGCTGGGACGATGACGACCATCTGGCGGCCTTCGCCGCCTTTCGCCGCTCGGCCTTCCATGTGCTGACCAAACCCTATCGCAGCGGTGCGCTCGGCGTCGACTTCCAAGCTTTTGCCGATGCCTACGCGGAGGCGCGGACCGTTTCGCCGGCGAATCGGTCGCCGGTTTTGGCCCGCGGGGAAGCCCGCGCCTTCTTCGAGCGCCATTTTGCCCCGGCGCTTGTCCCTGCCGAACATGGCGGCGCCGGGCTCGTCACCGGCTTCTATGAACCGCAAGTCGAGGCGTCACCGGTGCGCACGGACCGATTTTCGGTGCCGTTGCTGTCGCGCCCGGCCGATCTCGTCGATATCGACGACGGAAACCGGCCGCCCGGCCTGGATCCCTACCTCGCTTTCGCGCGCCAGACGCCGAACGGGCCGGTCGAGTATCCCGACCGTGGCGAGATCGAGCGCGGCGCGCTCGACGGCAAGGGCCTGGAAATCGCCTGGCTGGCCGACAAGGTCGATGCCTTCTTCATTCACGTGCAAGGTGCCGCACGCCTCGCCATGACCGACGGCCGGCTTGTCCGCGTCACCTATGCCGCCAAATCCGGCCAGCGCTTCACCGGGCCCGGCAAGATCCTGAGCGAGATTGGCGAGATCCCGCTGGCGGAGGTGACGATGCAGTCGATCCGCGCCTGGTTCAAGGCGCATCCGGACCGCGTCGACGAGATACTGCGTCAGAACCGCTCCTACATCTTCTTTCGCGAGGCCGATGTCGAGGACGCAACCCTTGGCCCGATCGCCGCCGCCAAGGTGCCGCTGACGCCGGGCCGCTCGATCGCCGTCGACCGCCTGCTGCATACATTCGGCACGCCCTTTTACATCGACGCGCCGACGCTCACTGCTTTCGACGCAAAACCGTTCCGCCGCCTGATGATCGCGCAGGACACCGGCTCCGCCATCACCGGACCGGCGCGGGGCGACCTGTTCGCCGGATCGGGCGATGCCGCGGGCGAGATCGCCGGCGTGATCCGCAATGCCGCGGATTTTTATGCGCTGGTGCCGCGCGCGCTCGTTGCGGGTGCGGTCCGATGACCCGGCGCCCGGACAAGCTCAGCGAGGATGACCGGGTTCTGTGGAACCTGGTGGCGCGCACGGCCAAGCCGCTGAAGGGCAAATTTGCCGTCGACATCCCCGACATTGCCGCCGAGGCCAGGCCAAATCAGCCGCAGCCGGCGCTGGCCTCTGCCAACGCCGCAGGGACCGCAAAGCCGAAGGCTCAGCAAGTCACGCACCGCCTCGACGAGCCGACGCTGGACAAATTATCGAAAGGCCGGCTGCCGATCGAGGGCCGTGTCGACCTGCACGGCATGACCCAGGACGAGGCTTATTCGCTGCTGTTTTCGTTCCTGCACCGGGCGCATGCCGGCGGCGTCCGCTATGTCCTGGTCATCACCGGCAAGGGCTCGTCCTCCGGCGGCGATGGGGTGTTGCGTCGCGCCGTGCCGGCCTGGCTGTCGACGCCCGCCTTCCGGCCGCTCGTCTCCAGCCACGACCATGCCGCCCGCAACCATGGCGGTTCGGGTGCGCTCTATATCCGCCTGCGGCGGGCGCGCCTGTGAGGAGTTCTATCATGAGGGCGGGGACATGACCCCGTTCGGAGAGAAGCTGCGCACGCTACGAGGCGAACGCGGTGTCCGCCAGAAGGACATGGCGGCGGCGATCGGCGTCAGCGCCGCCTACCTGTCGGCGCTCGAACATGGCAGGCGCGGTGCCCCGACCTGGACGCTGATCCAGAAGATCATCGGCTATTTCAACATCATCTGGGACGATGCCGAGGAACTGGCGCGGCTGGCCGAGGCCTCGCACCCGCGTGTAAAAATCGACACGTCGGGTCTTTCCCCCGCTGCCACCGAGCTTGCCAATCTGCTGGCCGAAAACATCGAGAAACTCGACGAGGCCGAGCTTCGCCGCATCACTGCATTGATCCGCGCGGCGTTGAACCAGCGGCCGTAGCCGACGATCCGAGCGTGATGCAGGTTCGCCTGCCTCAGCAGGAAACTGCCCGCCGGCGGACCGCCAGCGGGCACAGTGGTGAGATCATTTCTTGCCGGCCGTGCCGCCATTTCCGCCCCGGCCGTGATCGCCATTGCCGCCATGGCCATTGTTTCCACCCCCCAGGCAGCCCGACGCCCCGGCATCACCGCAACAGCGGCCGGCCCAGAGGTCGTTGAGGTTGGTTTTGGAACAGCTGGTGGTCTGCTCGGCCATGGCGGATCCGGCCATGCTCGACACCGCGAGAGCGGCAAGAAGGGTGTTTCGCAGAAAAGCAGTCATCTGAAGTCTCCATGGTTGGTTTCGGTTCACGGCTGTGTGTCGCTGGCCGAAGCGAAATGGTTCACGGAGAAATGCGAAAATTCATTGGGGGGCGGTCGCGGTGGGAAATATTGGCAGACGTCGCGCTGCCCCTCATCCGCCTGCCGGCACCTTCTCCCCGTATAGTGACGGGGAGAAGGTGCAGCCGCGCGGTTGGCGCTTACGACGTTGATGATTGGCGAAAGCGACGATGAAGGCGTCTTTCTCCCCGTCCCTATACGGGGAGAAATGTCCGGCAGGACAATGAGGGGCGGCGGCGACCTATGATGTGAAAGCAGCTAAAGCGCGCCACAAGAACGCGACGTGCCGGGATGGGCGTACCAAAACCTACTGAACCGCGCCGACCAGAACTTGCTGGCCACCGCGGATCGAGACCCAGCGGCCGGTGTTGTCGATCGCCTGCCGCTTGAGGAAGCGGTAACCGGTCGCGTCCCATGGCTTGACCTTGTCGGTCAGATTGTCGAGCACATAGTCGCCCTCGTCGGTGCGCACCGTCAGCACGGCGTGGCCCTCGCCGTCGGGCTTGCGCACGACGGTGATCAGCAGATCGGCAAGCGATATGCTCATGCGTGAAAGCTGGCGCCGCTTTTCCAGCACATAGTCCTCGCAATCGCCGACGCCCTTGTCGGGATAGGCCCAGACCTCGTCCTTGCCGTAGATGTCCATGTCGCTCATCGGCTTGACGGCGGCATTGACCCTGGCAGTGACATTGAGGAGCTTGCGCATCAGCCCGTCGCTCATCGGAGCCGGCGCCAGATTGGTCGGGCGGATCGAGCACTCGCCCGGATGCAGCTTGCAGAAATCATAGTGGCCGATCGGCTGCGAGGTGAGACCCCCGGTCGCCATCGCTCCACCCGCCAAAGCCGGTGCCACCCAGCCCGCCGTCACTGCCAGCCCGGCCGCCACATACACGCGCAGCCGTTGCGCCATCGATGAGGAAATCATTGTCCCCGCTCACCCTTTGTTATTAACGAAAGGTTAAGGGGGATTTACAGTCCGTGTCAATTACGACGACGGTCGGATTGTCGGCATGGTTACCCGAGGGGCTGGACAGCGGCACTTGTGCAACAGAATCGGCCAGCCAGCCGGCTTTTACCGGTCAATCTCACGGTTTGTCGCCGTTAAGCTTGGTTCTATGCAGGTCATCGTCCAAAAATCCGCAATTTGGGCGACTTGCATTATCTCTTGGCGGCGCGGACCAGCTTCGGTTTCACCGCGACACGCTCCTGGCGGCCATAGCTGGTGATGAAGTCGACGATGCGCGGCACGATTTCGGAACGGAAGCGCGAACCGTTGAACACGCCGTAATGGCCAACCGCCGGCTGCATGTAGTGGGCATGCCGCTCAGCCGGGATATTGGGGCACAGATCATGCGCCGCCTTGGTCTGGCCAAGGCCCGATATGTCATCGTTCTCGCCTTCGACCGTGAACAGCGCGACGTTGCGGATCGCCGACGGATCGATCCTGGTGCCGCGATGCGTCATCTCGCCCTTGGGCAAGGCCTGGCGAACGAAGACGGTGTCGACGGTCTGCAGATAAAACTCCGCCGTCAGGTCCATGACAGCCAGATACTCGTCGTAGAAATCGCGGTGCTTCTCGGCATTGTCGCCATCATGCTTCACCAGATGCATGAAGAAGTCCTTGTGGGCGATGATGTGGCGGTCGAGGTTCATGCTCATGAAGCCGGACAGCTGCAGGAAACCGGGATAGACCTCGCGGCCGAAGCCCGGCACCGGCCAGGGCGCATGCATCACGACATTGTCGCGGAACCAGTCGATGCCCTTTTCCTGCGCCAGCAGATTGACCGCAGTCGGATTGCTGCGGGTGTCGATCGGGCCGCCCATCAAGGTCATGGTCGAGGGCACGAAGGGGTCGCCCTTCGTTTCCATCAGCGCCACGGCGGCCAACACCGGCACGGAAGGCTGGCACACCGCCATCACATGCGTGTCCGGCCCCAGCGTGTGCAGCATGTCGATGACGTAATCGATGTAGTCGTCGAGATCGAACTGGCCATCGGCAAGCGGCACCATGCGGGCATCGACCCAGTCGGTGATGTGCACGTCGGCATAGGGCAGCATCGCTTCCACCGTGCCGCGCAGCAGCGTCGCATAATGGCCCGACATCGGCGCCACGATCAGAAGCTTCGGATCGGGCTTGCGCCCGGCGGGCACGGCACGCTCGAAGCGGACGAGATTGCAGAACGGCTTCGACCAGACGGTCTTCTCGGTGACCTCGACGCTCTTCCAGTCGACCACGGTCTTGCTCAGGCCGAAGGCCGGCTTGCCGTAGCGGCGCGTGGTGCGCTCGAACAGTTCGGCCGTCGCCGCGATCGAACGGCCCCATTGGGTGTGGGAAAACGGATTGAGTGGATTGGAATAGAACATCCGCACCGCGTCGGCATAGAGGCGCGCCGGCTGCAGGGCCGCGTGGTTCATCTCATAGAGCTGGTAGAACATCGAGAACCCCGCTGCTGCCTGCGACCGAAGGGACGACGAGCAGCGCCGAGCCCTAGATGTCTCGCGGGGAAGTTAACAACTAATTGCTGCGATGCAATACGTCACGCTGCGTGACCAATGCTTCTTTGGTTCAAGGCCATGGAAATCGGGGCCGAACGGCGCCAGCCGGCTCAGTGTGCGGCTGCGAAATGTGTAGGCAATGTGTCCGGCCCTTTTGCCGGACACAGGGAGCTCTAGACGCGCGCCATGCACACGGAAGTATGGCCGGAGCCGATGAAGCCGAGCTGGCCGGCGGCACCCTTCGACAGGTCGAGCACGCGCCCCTTGATGAACGGACCGCGATCGTTGATGCGCACGACGACGCTGCGGCCGTTGTTCTTGTTGGTCACCTTGAGCTTGGTGCCGAAAGGCAAGGTGCGATGCGCGGCGGTCAGCGCCGACGGGTTCATGCGCTCGCCCGAGGCGGTCTTGGAGTGCAGGGCATACCACGAGGCGCGGCCGCACTGGGCGGCGGCGGTCGCCGAAGAAGCGCCGACCATCAGGCCAGCAGCGATCGTTACCGCGACAAGCGCGGTCTGTTTTGGGTTCTTCATATTTGGGGGATGGCTCCGTTTTTGACAGACCCCAGCCGTTAGGTGCCAAATAAGGCGCGAAATGCGGCAGTGATCTGGCGGTTCCGTGGCAATGGCACACGTTTGGAGTCGCTGGGTAACAGTCTGTCAGGGATTTTCCGGCACGCGATGGTCAATCAATGATGATCTTTGTGTTGAGGTCAGACGTCCGTTTGACAAGATCGAACATTAATATCCAAGTAGAGCCCGGCATGGTCGGGCCACTTCCTTCGGCTCTTTTATCGCGGCCCCGATGCTCCAACCAATCGACTTCGAAAGCGAGATCCGGCAATGAGGCTGATCAAAAATCTGCTGGCCTTGATTGTGCTTGCCGTCGGCGTGCTGTGGTCGCTGCAAGGCGTCGGCGTTGTCGGCGGCAGCTTCATGACCGGCCAGTCGCAATGGCTGTATATCGGTGTCGTCACCATGCTGGTCGGGCTGGGGGGATTGGTGTGGGCCAATCGCTAGAGGGTGAGCTTCGAAGAAAGGTCGACCCCCACTCCGCCAATTGCGGCGCCGCCCCCGACAAACCTACCCGAACAGCCGATCCAGAATCTTGCCTTCCAGCCGCGCAAGCTCCACCGAACCGCGCCGGCGCGGCCGTTCCACGGGCACATCCAGATCAAGCGCGATCCGGCCTTCGCTGATCACCACGACCCGGTCGGCCAGCGCGACCGCTTCGGCGACATCATGCGTGACCAGAACGGCGGTGAACTTCTGCGCGATCCAGATGCGTTCCAGAAGCTGCTGCATCTCGATGCGGGTCAGGGCGTCGAGTGCGCCGAGCGGCTCGTCGAGCGCCAGGATCTGCGGGTGGCCGACCAGCGCGCGGGCCAGCGCCACGCGCTGCTTCTGGCCGCCCGACAGCACCGAAGGCCATTCGTCGGCCCGGTCGGCAAGCCCGACCTCGCCGAGAATGTCGAGCGCGCGTTGCCTTGCCTCCGCGCCGGAAGCAATCCCGGTCAGCCCGACCTCGACGTTTTTCACCACGCTGGCCCAGGGCAGGAGCCGTGGTTCCTGGAACATGAAGCGCGTGCGGCTGTGTCCTTCCTCTTCGACGCCGAATGTCAGCGATCCCGATGTCGGCCGGTCGAGCCCGGCCAGAAGCCGCAAAAGCGTGCTTTTGCCGCAGCCGCTCTTGCCGATGACGGCAAGGAACTGCCCGGCCGGCACGTCCAGGTCGATGCCGTCGAGCACGGTCTTGTCGCCGAAGCGCTTGCCGGCTTGCCTGAAGGCAAAGGCCCGCTGCCCTTCGACGGAGCCGATCGGTCGCACCGGCGTGGCGACGAAGGAACGGGCTGCGGTCAGGCTGGCGGCGGTCATGGGCAATCTCTCATCTGTTCTGGAAGGCCGGATGCCAGCCGAGCGACAGCCGCTCGAGCAGGCGGGCGAGGCTGTCGGCGAGCTTGCCGAGCAGCGCGTAGATCAGGATCGACAGCACGACGACATCGATCAGCAGGAATTCGCGCGCCTGCATGGCCATGTAGCCGAGGCCGGAACTGGCCGAGATGGTTTCGGCGACGATCAGCGTCAGCCACATGATGCCCAGGGCATAGCGCAGGCCGACGAAGATCGCCGGCAGCGCACCGGGCAGGATGACGCGGAAGAACAGGGCGCGCCGGTCCATGCCGTAGACGCGGCCCATCTCGACCAGATGCGGGTCGACGCTCTGGATGCCGAGCAGCGTGTTGACATAGATCGGAAAGAACACGCCGAGCGCCACCAGGAACAGTTTGGCTTCCTCGTCGATGCCGAACCACAGGATGACCAGCGGGATCAGCGCCAGGTGCGGGATGTTGCGGATCATCTGCAGCGTCGTGTCGGTCAGGCCGCGGCTGAGCGTCGAGAGCCCGTTGGCAAGGCCAAGCGCAAAGCCGATCGAGCCGCCGATGGCGAAGCCGGCAAGGGCGCGCGCGGTCGAAACGCCGATGTTGCGGACCAGTTCGCCCGACAGCGTCAGCCGCCAGAAGGCCTCGGCGACCGCACTTGGCGCCGGCAGCACGTTGGCGGGCATGACGCCCGCGCGGCTGGCAATCTCCCAGCCGGCAATAACCAGCGCCGGGAGCAACCAGCCGATGGCATTGCTATGCA
The DNA here is from genome assembly GCF_024518615.1 of Mesorhizobium sp. SEMIA396. NCBI lineage: Bacteria > Pseudomonadati > Pseudomonadota > Alphaproteobacteria > Hyphomicrobiales > Phyllobacteriaceae > Mesorhizobium > Mesorhizobium sp. SEMIA396. The sequence goes on along the minus strand of NZ_JANIFC010000003.1, from coordinate 531,317 downwards.
GGCGCGTGGCAAAGCTCATGACGAAGCCTGCAGGCGGTTGGCGCCATGGAAGCCGACCGAGAATTCGTTGGCGATGTTCTCATGCGCCCGCTGCCGCCTGGTGCCGAGCCCGAGTTTCGGGAATAGAAGCTCGGCGACGCGGTACGCTTCCTCGAGATGCGGATAGCCCGAGCCGATGATGGTATCGATGCCGATCGCCTGGTATTCGCGGATGCGCTCGGTGATCTGTTCCGGCGTGCCGACCAGCGCCGTGCCGGCGCCACCGCGCACCAGCCCGACACCGGCCCACAGATTGGGCGAGACGACCAGTCTGTCACGGCGTCCGCCATGCAATTGCGCCATACGGCGCTGGCCGACCGAATCCATCTGGTTGAGGAAGCGCGCCTGCGCATTTTCGATCTGGGCGTCGGTGACATGGCTGATCAGCCGGTCGGCGGCGCGCCAGGCTTCGTCCTCGGTCTCGCGAACGATGAAATGCAGCCTGATGCCGAAGCGCAGTTTTCTGCCGCGCAGTGCCGCTTTTGCGCGCGCCGCAGCCAGCTTCTCGGCAACCTGCGCCGGCGGTTCGCCCCAGGTCAGATACATGTCGACGAGGTCGGCGGCGAGGTCCTGGCCTGCGTCCGACGACCCGCCGAAATAGAGCGGCGGCCGCTCCTGGTGCGGCAGAAGGTCGAGGCGGCCATTCTCGACGCGGTAATATTTGCCGTCGAAATTGACCCGCTCGCCGGACACCAGGCCGCGCCAGATGGTCAGGAACTCATGCGCCTGGGCATAGCGCTCGTCATGCGGCAGGAAGACGCCGTCGCCGGCGAGCTCGGTCGGGTTGCCGCCGACCACGACATTGAGCAGCAGGCGGCCATTGCTCAAGCGATCGAGGGCGGCGGTCTGGCGCGCGGCGAAAGTCGGCAGCGTGACACCCGGCCGCAGCGCAACGAGAAACTTCAGCTTTTCGGTCAGCGTCGCGAGACCTGTCGCGGTGATCCAGGAATCCTCGCAGTTCTGACCCGTGGGCAGCAGCACGCCGGGAAAGCCGAGCCGGTCGACCGCTTGCGCGATCTCCTTGAAGTAGCCGAATTCGGGCGGTCGCTGCTGCTCCTCGGAACCGAGATAAGAACCGTCGCCATGCGTCGGGATGAACCAGAAGAAATCGAGCGGTGCGGTGCTGGCAGGCGCGGTCATGTCTGGCACAGTCACGGGCGGATCTCCTGTAGATATGGGTGCAAACGCAAATGGCGCCGGGCGTACTCACCCGGCGCCGTCAGGGGACAAGTTAGTTGCCGGGTGCCGTCCACACCGCGTCGGAGATGCGGACCGCTTTCGGGATCAGCCCGAGCTTGTAAAAGCGGTCGGCGGTGGCCTGCTGGCCGGCGATGATCTCGTCGGTGATCGGAAAGATGCCGAACTTGGTGCGGTTGGCGGCGATGATCTGCGCGTCGAGCGGCACGCCGGTGACCTCATGCAGCGCCGCGGCCACCTTGTCTCGGTTCTGGTCGGCCCATTTCGCCGCCTCGCCAAGCGCCGATATCGTCGTTGTGATGGTTTCGGGATGCGCCTTGGCGAAATCCTTGTTGGCGAGGAAGTAGGTGTTAACCTTGAGCACCTCGCTGGAGCGGGCCAGCACACGCGGCTGGTAGCGGGTTTCGGCGATGGCGAAGAACGGATCCCAAACGCTCCAGGCATCGATCTGGTCGCTGGCGAAGGCTGCGGCTGCATCCGCCGGGCTGAGATAGACCGGCGTGATCTGGTCGAAGGCAAGGCCAGCCTTTTCCAGCGCCGCGACGAGCAGATTATGCGCGCTGGTGCCCTTGCCGACGCCGACGCGCTTGCCCTTGAGATCGGCGATCGACTGGATCGGCGACGCCGGCTTGACGAAGATCGCCTCGCCCTCGCCATTCGACGGCAGCGCGGCGGCATAGACGATGTTGGCCCCCGCCGACTGGCCGAAGATCGGCGGTGCGTCGCCGGTCCAGCCGACATCGATGGCGCCGACATTGAGCGCCTCGACCAGCGGCGGCCCGGCGGTGAACTCGACCCATTTGACCGTCACGCCCTTGTCTTCAAGGGCCTTTTCGATCACCTGCTGCTGTCTGGCGATCACCGGCAGGCCGGTCTTCTGATAGCCGATGCTGAGCTGCTTCAGCTCCTGCGCTGTGGCGCCGGATGACACGGCAACCGTCGCCGCCAGCAGGCCGATGCCGAAAACACGTCTCGTTAGATTGAACATTGATCCTCTCCTTCGATGCGGATCGGCGCCGGGAAAATGGCCTCGCCGGTTGGAAGATGGATCAGGCTAGGTAGTTCTATAAATTTAGTAGAGGAATGATTTTGCGAGTTGAGGCATCGATGTGGAATTGTCTTCTACGGCAGCCCAGAATTCGTCATCCTAGGGCGGAGCAAGGAGCGAAGCGACGCGGCGCAGACCCTAGGATCCATGCCGTGACATTGGCTTTAGGATGCAACGGATCAGAATGGCGCTTGCACGCCCAATAACGCGGGCTACCCTGAAACCATGACCGGCTACGTCTACATGACCGCGAGCCAGAAGCGCGGCACGATGCCATCCAGCGCGAGAAGTCACTGAAGCGCTGGCCACGTCAATGGAAGATCGAGTTGATCGAAAAAGCCAATCCAGAGTGGTTCGAGCTCTTTCGTGGAACCGGCTGGTAGGCGCTCGGTTTCTTTCACCGCCGGAGCATGGCATCACCGTCGCGGCATGGATCCTAGGGTCTGCGCTGCGTCGCTTCGCTCCTTGCTCCGCCCTAGGATGACGAAGACGCGGGGACGGCGCAAAGTCGCACCGCCCCCTTCACTGCGACCAATACTGCCAGGCCCAGTAAAAACTCTCGTCGCGTGGCGGCAGGCGGTCGCGCTCGGCGTCCCAGCGGACCGGCGTTGGCGATTTCGGTTGCTGTTCTGGCGGCTGGCTTTCCCTGGTCCAGGCGAGAAGCCAGTTACCGGCTTGGGCGAACAGCACGGCGGTGGAATGGGTCATCGTCATTCTCCTGCTCCTCTGGGCTCCGATCATTCGCGTCCCGCCCACGGGACGAGCACGCGCTCGATCCTGCGGATGGTGAATTCGAGCACGAAGGCGATGGCCGCGATTACCAGTATGCCCATCACCACCACGTCGGTGACGAGGAACTGGGCGGCCGACTGGATCATGAAGCCAAGCCCGCGTGTCGCCGCCACCAGTTCGGCGGCGACCAGCGTCGACCAGCCGGCGCCGAGCGCGATGCGCAGGCCGGTCAGGATCGACGGCAGCGCGCTGGGCAGGATGACGTGGCGGACCACTTGGCGCTGGGTAGCACCCAGCGAGCGCGCCGCGTTGATGCGCTCCTGCGAGACGCCGCGAACGCCGGACGCGGTCGACAGCGCCACCGGCGCCAGCATGGAAATAGTGATCACCAGGATCTTCGACGGTTCGCCGATGCCGAACCAGATGATGACCAGCGGCAAGTAGGCAAGCGGCGGGATAGGCCGCAGGAATTCCAGCAGCGGATCGAAGATGCCGCGCCCGATCGCGCTGATGCCGATGGCGAGACCAACCGGCACGCCAATGGCAAGGGCGGCGACCAGCGCGGCGAATACTCGCCACAGGCTGGCGACGGCATGCTGCAGCAGCGTAGCATCGACGAAGCCGTCACGGGCGACGGTGATGAACTTGTTCCACACGGCGGCAGGTGATGGCAGGAACACTGGCGACACCAGTTGCAGGCGGGCCGACAGCGCCCACAGCGCCAGCACCACCAGGATGGTCACAGCGCTGACCGCGCGGGCCGAAACGCCTTTGCGCTTGGGGCTGGGTCGCGACCATGGCACCGACAGGCCGTCGGCCTCGTCGATCTTGTGTCCCGGCCGCTCGGTGTAGGAGGTAACGGTCATGCCGCCTCTCCTTCGAAGATCGCGTCGGTCAATTCGCCACGCGCCACCGCAAAAGCCGGATCGGCCTTGATGGTGCGGATGGCTTCGCCCGATGCGTAGCGCCTGGAGAAGCCGGGTTCAAAAGTCCGCACCACGCGGCCTGGGCCGGGCGCTAGCACGACGATGCGGGTGGCCAGCACCAGCGCCTCCTCGATGCCATGCGTCACCATCAGCACGCCGACCTCGCTTGCCGTCCACAGATCGAGCAGCGTCGTCTGCATGCGTTCGCGCGTCAGCGCATCGAGCGCGCCGAGCGGTTCGTCGAGCAGCAGGAATTCGGGTTCGGCGGCGAGCGCCCGGGCCAGGCCGACGCGCTGGCGCATGCCGCCGGAAAGCTCCCAGATGCGCTTGTCGCCGGCGTCGGTGAGCTTCACCAGCGCCAGCAGCTCATCGGCGCGCTGCGCCCGCTCGGCTGGCCTGACACCGCGCAGCCTGAGCGCGAAGGCAACGTTTTCGCGCGCCGTCAGCCATGGGAACAGCGCGTCGTTCTGGAACACCACCGCCCGGTCCGAGCCCGGCGCGGTGATCGGCTTGCCGTTGATGGAGGCGCGCCCGCGTGCCGGCGCGACAAGGCCGGCGGCGACGTTGAGCAGCGAGGTCTTGCCGCAGCCGGACCGGCCGACCAGCACGACGAAATCGCCCTTGGCGACATCGATCGACACCCGTTCGACGGAAGGCGCCGCCTGGCCGTCATAGTGGATCGAGACCTTGTCCAATACGAGATGGGGGTCCAGTACGAGATGGGGGTCGAGCACGAGATGCGGCATGGATGCCTCGCGGTTCGTTGAAATCCGACGGCCCCGGCGCTCGTCAGCGGTTCCGGGGCAGTCAGCACGCGGCGTCAGGGAAGAAGCGCGCGGGCCGGGTTCAGAGCAATTCCAGGAAAAGTGTGAAGCGGTTTTCCGTCCGGAATTGCGTTAAACGAGTACTAGTTCGAGGCGAGCGCCTCTGTGACGTATTTCGACGATACGTATTTCGAATAGTCCGGCAGCACGGCGTCGATCTTGCCTTGCTCCTTGAGGAAGGCGGATGTCGCTTCCACCGCCTTGACCGTGCCGCCGCCGAGGAATTTGTCGGAGGCCTGCTCTTCCAGCGTCGGGAAGACATAGCCCTTGAGCAGCTGCGGCACTTCTTCCAGCTTGGCGCCGGTGAGTTTGGCGATCGCGGCCGCCTGCGGCGACGACACCGACCACGCGTCGGGCTTGGCGAGGAACTCGGCATAGGCGGCGCCCGTCACCTTGACGAAGTCGCGCACCGCTTCCGGGTTCTTTTCGGCGAAGTCGGTGCGCACGATCCAGGCGTCGAAGGTTGGCGCGCCCCAGGCGGCGACCTGCGAGGAATCCACCACCACCTTGCCCGTCGTCTTGATCTGGCCGAGCGCCGGATCCCAGACATAAGCCGCGTCGATGTCGCCACGCGAGAATGCGGCGGCGATTTCCGGTGGCCTGAGATTGAGGATCTCGACCGACTTCGGATCCACGCCCTCATGCTTCAGCGCGGCGAGCAGGCTGTAATGCGTCGTCGAGACGAACGGCACGGCGACCTTCTTGCCGGCGAGGTCGGCGACTTTCTCGATGCCGGCGCCGTTGCGCGCCACCAGCGCCTCGGATTCGCCGATCAGGCCGACTATAAAGATGGTCTGGATCGGCAATTCGCGGCTAGCCGCCGCCGCCAGCGGGCTCGAGCCGACATAGCCGATATCGACCGAGCCGGAAGCGACCGCGGCGATGACATCGGCGCCGGAATCGAATTTGCGCCAGTCGATTACTGCCTTCGTCTCCTTTTCATAGGCGCCGTCGGCCTGCGGCACTTTCGAAGGCTCGACCACCGTTTGATAGCCGATGGTGATTTTGAGGTCGTCGGCATGGGCCGGGCCGAGGAAGGCCGCGCCGGCAAGTGCCGCCGACGAGAGGAGAACAATGCGTCGCGAAATGGTGGACATGGAGGGCTCCTGAAAAGAGAAAAATCGGAATGCCCCATGATAGTCCGCTAATTCTATTAGGTTTGTAGAGTTAAATCCTTCCAACGAAGGCGGGCTTGTTAGAAAAAAGCTGTCGGTGGTCGGCGGATAGGGCGGATGAGGCGGTTGTAGCGTGCAGGGTGTCGCCATAGGGCAGACCTTTTGATGCCGGCGGGACAGCGCCCCCCTCTGTCCTGCCGGACATCTCCCCCTCAAGTGGGGAGATTGGCAGTTTCGGCTTCAGCGCTTTTCTCGTTGACGGTAGAGATGGGGCGAAAGCGGTCGTGACGTCCAATCTCCCCACTTGAGGGGGAGATGGCCGGCAGGCCAGAGGGGGGCGCTGGCCCACCGGCCTTTAACCTCCTGAGCTGCTGCGATGGCTGCGCCTACCCCCCCACCGCGAACTAGATTTCCTGCTTCTAACCTCTGCCAGGCAAATTCATGCCTCAAATAGCCAACGATTTGGAAACATGTTCCGCGTGATCGGAGGTAAGTATAGTAATCTTATCGACATGAGGGAACTGGAGGCGACGATGAGCGGCCACTCCATCACCATGATCGCTCGCGACCCGGATCGGCTTTTGCCGTTGCGTGAGTCGACGCCAGTTGGAGGACCATTTGCCATCTCGCTGCCGTCAAAGCGTATTTTTGTGCTCTCTAGGGCACAAAGGCCGGTCAAAATCGCTGCAGCGGCTTGAAAACGAAGCAAAATCAGCAGTTCTCGGCTTGTACATCATGTCACTAGAATTTATGTGTCATGCGGGCTTGGACGCGGCGGCAACGCCCGCCAGGCGTTTTGCAACCGATGGTTCCATGCCGTCGCATGCCAGAGAAATTTTGATCTCATGCTCACCAAAAAAGGTAAGTACGGCCTCAAGGCGCTTGTCCACCTCGCGCGCTTGCCGGCCGGACAGCTCGCCTTCGTCAACGACGTCGCCACCGGCAACAACATCCCGAAGAAATTTCTCGACGCCATCCTGGGCGAGTTGCGCAATGCCGGCTTCGTCCAGAGCCGCAAGGGCAAGGATGGCGGCTATCGCCTGGCGCGCCCCGCCGATGAGATCAAGGTCGGCCATGTGGTGCGCGTCCTCGACGGCCCGCTGGCGCCGATCCCCTGCGCCAGCCGCACCCAGTACCAGCGCTGTGAAGATTGCAACGAGGCGACATGCCAAGTCCGACATCTGATGCTCGAGGTCCGGCAGGCGATCGCCGAGGTGCTCGATCAGCGCAGCCTCGCCGAAATGCGCGATATCTCTCTCGACGACCTGTCGGTCGCGAGGGACATCGGCGATCTGCCGGTCGCGGTGAAGGTCCAGGCCTGACACTGGCGTTGCGCAGAGCGAAGGCACGCCTATGACCGGGCGCGCCAACTCCATCATCATTGTCGGCGGCGGCGCCAGCGGCGTCGTGCTGGCCGCGCATCTCCTGAAGTCGCCCAATCCCGACCTGCGTGTCACGCTGATCGAAAGGCGCCCGCATTTCGGCCAGGGCATCGCCTATTCGACACTGCTGTCGGCGCATGTCTTGAATGTCAGCGCCGCCGGCATGAGCGCCTATGCCGACGATCCCGGCAATTTCTGGCGCTGGCTGCAGGAGCGCGGCCTGGCAACGGCCGAGCAGGCGCCCTTCTATGCGCCGCGCAGCATCTATGCCCGTTACCTCGGCGAGTTGCTCGACGAGCTGCAGGCGCGCGAAAAGCAGACCGGGCGGCTTCGGTTGATCCGCGAGGAAAGCCTCTCGATCACGCCCACCGCATCCGGTGTCGAAGTGGCGCTGGCCAACGGCACCAGCGTCGTTGCGCATCTCGCCGTGCTGGCCACCGGCCACGACGAGGAGCCGGCGCAAGGCCATGCCATCAGGATGGGATCGGAAGCCGATACAGCACTTCCGACCGACGCCGGCGTCATGGTGCTGGGCACCGGCCTGAGCATGGTCGATGCCTTCCTGGCGCTGGAACAGCGCGGCCATCGCGGCGACATCATAGCTGTGTCGCGGCGCGGCCTGTTGCCCTCGCCGCATCGCAAGGGCAATCCGATCAAGCTCGACGTCGCCGACATTCCGCTCGGCACCCAGCTCTCCTATTTCGTCGGCTGGTTCCGCGACCTGATCAAGGAAAACCAGAAGGCCGGCATCGACTGGCGCGACGTCGTCGACGGCCTGCGGCCGTTCAACCAGAAGATCTGGCAGAACTGGCCGGCTTCCGCCAAGCGCCGCTTCGTCGAGCACACCAAGGCCTGGTGGGACATCCACCGCCATCGCATGGCGCCCGAGGTCTACACCCGTGTCACCGAAGCCGTGCAATCCGGCCGCATTCGCCTGGTCGCCGGCCGCGTCGTCGACATCGCGCGCAACGGCGAATTCACCGTCCAGGTCCAGTCACGCCACACGCAGCGTCTCGAGACCTTCGAGGTCGCCCGCATCTACGATTGCTCTGGTATCGTGAGGGACATCTCGACCTCATCGAACAGCGTCGTGCGCTCGCTGGTCGACCGCGGTCTGGCACGGCCGGATCCGCTGCGCATCGGCCTCGATGTATCGGCCAAATGCGAGATCATCGCCGGCGACGGAACCATCTCGGCCAAGATCCTCGCCGTCGGCCCGCTGACGCGCGGCACCTTCTTCGAGATCGACGCCATTCCCGATATCCGCGTGCAGTGTGCGAGGCTGAGCAAGCAGCTGCTGGGATGAGAGCTCCGCGCAAACCCCAACGCCGTCGTCATCCTAGGGCGGAGCAGGAGCGAAGCGACGTCGCGGAGACCCTAGGATGACGAACGCGCGGAGGGTTCGCCGGACTTCGAAGCGACACTTGCCAACCCAAACCCGGAATTTCATTCCGCATCTGGCCGGTTGATTGGCACGATCTATCTTCTTTCCGACTGCAAAGGGCTGGAAAAGAGGATACGCTGCCGCCCTGCCCAGAGGCGGTCGCTTGGTCATGGAGCATCGATATGAGCGAGCACGAGATCGCCGCAGCCGACGAATTGTCCCGCCTGCGTCCGCCCTACAAATCCGTCCTCGACCTGATCGGCCAGACGCCGGTTGTCGAACTGACCAAATTCGACACCGGCAAATGCCGGCTGTTCATCAAGCTTGAAAGCCAGAACCCGGGCGGCTCGATCAAGGACCGTATCGCGCTGTCGATGATCGCCGCGGCTGAAAAGCAGGGCAAGCTTCGGCGCGGCGGCACCATCGTCGAGGCGACCGCCGGCAATACCGGCCTCGGCCTTGCCCAGGTCGGCATCCCCAAGGGCTACCGCATCGTGCTGGTCGTGCCAGACAAGATGTCGCGCGAAAAGATCCAGCATCTGCGCGCGCTCGGCGCCGAGGTGCGCATGACGCGCTCCGATGTCGGCAAGGGCCATGCCGAATATTACCAGGACATGGCCGAGAAGATCGCGGCGGAAACGCCCGGCGCCTTCTATGCCAACCAGTTCGCCAACCCGGCCAATCCGCTGGCGCATGAGACCACCACCGGTCCGGAGATCTTTTCGCAGCTCGACGGTGACGTCGATGCGGTGGTCGTCGGCGTCGGCTCCGGCGGTACGCTGACCGGGCTTGGCCGCTACTTCGCCAAAGTGTCGCCGAAGACCGAAATGGTGCTGGCCGATCCGGTCGGCTCGGTGCTGGCGCCGCTGATCAAGACCGGCAAGATGGAAGAGGCCGGCAGCTGGACCGTCGAAGGCATCGGCGAGGATTTCGTGCCGCCCAACGCCGATCTGTCGCTGGTCAAGAAGGCCTATTCGATCCCCGACAAGCAGAGCATGCTGGCGGTGCGCGACCTCTTGTCGAAGGAAGGTATCCTCGCCGGCTCATCCTCGGGCACGCTTTTGTCCGCCGCGCTGCGCTATTGCCGCGAGCAGACGGTGCCCAAACGCGTTGTCACCTTCGTCTGCGACAGCGGCAACAAATACCTGTCGAAAGTGTTCGACGATTTCTGGCTGGCCGAGCAGGGCCTTGCCGAGCACGAGCAGCATGGCGATCTGCGCGATCTGGTGATGCGCTCGCACCGCACCGGCGACACCGTCTATGTCGGCCCGGACGAAAGCCTGCTCAACGCCTATGGCCGCATGCGCCGTTCCGATGTCTCGCAGCTGCCGGTGCTCGACAATGGCAAGCTCGTCGGCATCGTCGACGAAAGCGACATCCTGGCCAAGGTCGACGGCCCCTATGACGGACGCTGGGAGCGCTTCAACGGCCCGGTCCGCACGGCCATGACCTCCAATCTGCACACGCTGCAGGCCAGCCAGACGCTGGATGCGCTGCTGCCGGTCTTCGACCGCAACGAGGTCGCCATCATCTTCGACGGCGACGAGTTCGTCGGGCTGATTACCCGCATCGACCTGATCAACCATCTGAGGCGCGCACGATGACCGCTGAAACACCACCACCGGGCAAGAACCGTCTGGCTTTCTCGACGCGCACCATCCATGGCGGCCAGAGCCACGACCCGCTGACCGGCGCGGTGATGGTGCCGATCTACGCCACCTCGACCTTTGCCCAGCAGTCGCCCGGCGTGCACAAGGGCTTTGAATATGCCCGCAGCCAGAACCCGACGCGCTTTGCCTTCGAGCGCGCCGTGGCCGACCTCGAAAGCGGCTCGGCCGCCTTTGCCTTCGCGTCCGGCCTGGCGGCGATCGCCACCGTGCTGGAGCTGCTCGATTCCGGCGCTCACATCGTCGCCACCGACGACATCTATGGCGGCTCGTTCCGGTTGATGGAGCGGGTGCGCAAACGCTCGGCCAATCTGCAGGTCTCGTTCGTCGACTTCACCGACCTCGCCGCCGTCGAGGCCGCGATCCGGCCCGAGACGAAAATGCTGTGGGTCGAGACGCCGACCAACCCGCTGCTGCGCATCGTCGACCTCGAAGGCGTCGCCGCACTCGCCAGGCGCAAGGGCATTTTGTCGGTCGCCGACAACACGTTCTGCAGCCCTTATATTCAACGCCCGCTGGAGCTCGGCATCGACATCGTGGTGCATTCGACCACCAAATATCTCAACGGCCATTCCGATATGGTCGGCGGCGTCGCCGTGGTCGGCGACAACAAGGATCTCTCCGCCCAGCTGAAATTCCTGCAGAACGCCATCGGTGCCATCTCGGGCCCGTTCGACAGCTTTCTGGCGCTGCGCGGGCTGAAGACGCTGGCGCTGCGCATGGAGCGTCATTCCGCCAACGGGCTGAAGATCGCGCAGTGGCTGGAAGCGCGCCGCGACGTGCGCCGCGTCATCTATCCCGGCCTCGCCAGCCACCCGCAGCACGCCGTCGCCGTCCAGCAGATGCACGCCTTCGGCGGCATGATCACAGCCGTGCTCGACCGCGACCTAGCCGGCACCAAAAAGTTCCTCGAACGCACGCAGCTGTTCACGCTGGCCGAAAGCCTCGGCGGCGTGGAGAGCCTGATCGAGCATCCGGCACTGATGACGCATGGCTCCATTCCGGCCGAGAAACGGGCCGAGATCGGTATATCGGATTCGCTGGTAAGATTGTCGGCGGGGATCGAGGATGGAGATGATCTGATCGCGGATTTGGAGCAGGCGCTGGGGGGATAGACCCTCAAATCGCCAAAATCGGCGCCGCCCCTCATTGCCCTGCCGGGCATTTCTCCCCGTATAGCGACGGGGAGAAAGACGCTAGCCGCGGCCGCCGGTGATTGGCGTAAGCGCCGATAACAGCGTCCCTCGCCCCGTTTACGGGGAGAGGATGCCGGCAGGCAGGTGAGGGGCGGCGCTGACGTTCCGGGTTCAAGCATCAGGCCAATTGACGCCGCACTCCATCTGCCCGAAGTCTAGCGCCCATGGCCACACACGCCCCACCCAAACCCACCGACACCCCTCTCACCTTCGCGGTGCTGGTCTTCCCCGGCTTTCCGATGATGGCGTTCAGCTCGGTCATTGAGCCGCTGCGTGCCGCCAATGTCCTGGCGAAAAGAGAATGCTATCGCTGGATCATCGTCGGCGGCACAAAAGGCCCGGTCGAGGCCTCGAACGGCGTCGTCATCCAGCCGGGTTTTTACGCCGAGGACGCGCCGAAGGTCGACCGCATCGTCGTCTGCTCGGGCGGCGATGCCGACCACCTCGTCGCCGAGGACGCGGCAAGCTGGATCCGCAAGAGCCTGCGCAATGGCGCCCATATCGGCGCGGTGGCGGACGCGGCTTTCTTCCTGGCGCGGGCCGGCCTGCTCGACGGCCATGCCTGCACCTTGCACTGGACCAGCCAGGCCGCCTTCACCGAAGCTTTTCCCAACATCGAGCTCAGGCGCGACCTCTACGTCATCGACCGCAAGCGCTTCACCTCGGCCGGCGGCGTCGGCAGCCTCGACATGATGCTGGAGATCATCACCCGCGACTACGGCGCCGAGCTTGCCGCAGGTGTCGCCGAATGGTTCGTGCACAGCCAGCTGCGTTCCAGCATCGACCGCAAGATGATGCCGCTGCGGCTGCGCACCGGCGTCCGCAACGAACTGGTGCTGTCGGCCATCGCCATCATGGAGGACGCGGTGGAAGAGCGGCTCGGCATGGCCGAGCTGACCGCAAAGCTCGGCGTCTCCTCCGACAAGCTCGAACGCAGCTTCCGCTCCGAACTCGCTATCTCGCCCAACGGCTACTACCGCCGGCTGCGGCTGAAACGCGCCGCCGACCTCCTGGCACACTCGACGCTCGCCGTGCGCGACGTGGCGCTGGCGTGTGGGTTTGCATCGATGTCGAGTTTTGCGCGGGCGTTTCGCGAGGAGCATGGGCATCCGCCGAGATTGGCGAGACGGCATTAGGGCGCTTGCTGACGGGTGAGACGTTGGCGGGACAGCGCCCCCCTCTGTCCTGCCGGACATCTCCCCCTCAAGGGGGGAGCTCGGACTGCATCTCTGCTTTCGCTAATCTCAGATGTTGAAGAAAAGAACGGCGGCATCGAAACTGCCAATCTCCCCCCTTGAGGGGGAGATGCCCGGCAGGGCAGAGGGGGGCGCGAAGGATCGCGACGTAACCGATTAGCCAGCGGCATCCCGCACAACACCTGCGGTTTCCCGCACAATACCCACGCCCCGCCTGCGCCATGCTCCGACCTCGCAACCCAGCCAAGGCCGTACCCCCATGAGCATCGTCGTTTTCGACCCCGACAGCACTGAGGACGTGGACTTCAAGGACCGCATGCGCCACCCGGCCGCGGCCGATCCGGCCGGCGGCATGTGGCTGTCGGACACCGAGCCGTCCTTCATCGATGCCGATGCGCTGCGCAAGGGCCGGCTGGCCAAGCTGCGCGGCTGGATGCGCGAGGCCGGCTATGGCGGCGTCGTGTTGTTCGATCCCTACAACCAGCGCTACGCCACCGGTTCGCGCAACATGTTCGGCTATTTCCTGCGCAACTCGACCCGCTATTTCTTCATCCCGACCGAAGGGCCGATCGTGCTGTTCGAATATCCGCAGAGCTATCATGTCTCGATGGTGCTCGACACGATCGACGAGGCGCGTCCTTCCAAGCTGGTCTGGTCGTCGGTCTCCGGCCGCGACGACGAGACCGCCGGGCCCTTCGCCGACGAGATCGCCGAGCTTCTGAAGCAGCATGGCGGCGGCTCGATGAAGCTCGGCCTCGACCGCTGCAGCCATCTGCAGGCGCTGGCGCTCGAAAAGCGCGGCTGCGAGGTTCGCGATTGCCAGGGCGAGATCCTGGCGGTGCGCGCGGTCAAGACGCCCGAGGAAGTCAAATGCCTGCAGGTGTCGATGGCCGGCGCCGAGGCCGCCGTCTATGCGGTACGCGAGGCGATCAAGCCCGGCGTCTCCGAAAACGACCTGTTCGCCATCATGTATGGCGAGGTCATCCGCCAGGGCGGCGAGTTCATCGAGACGCGGCTGCTGACATCGGGCCAGCGTACCAATCCGTGGTTCAACGAGGCCAGCGGCCGCAAGATCCGGCCCGGCGAACTCTTGGCGCTCGATACCGACACGATCGGCTGCTACGGCTATTATTCGGATTTCTCGCGCACCTTCCGCTGCGGGCCGGGCAAGCCGACGCCCTACCAGAAGTCGCTCTACCGCATGGCGCACGACCAGGTTCAGCACAACATTTCGATCGTCAAACCCGGCATGGCGTTCCGCGAGATTGCCGAGAAGGCGTGGAAAATCCCGGACCGTTTCGTCGACCAGCGCTACACCTCGGTAATGCACGGCGTCGGCATGCATGGCGAAACGCCGTTCATCGCGCATGCCATGGATTACGAGACCTATGGCCGTGACGGCCATATCGTGCCAGGCATGGTGGTGAGCGTGGAAAGCTATATCGGCGAGAAAGGCGGCCGCGAGGGCGTCAAGCTGGAGGACGAGATCCTGATCACCGAGACGGGCACGGAGCTGCTTTCGCGCTTTCCCTATGAGGACGAGTTTCTGGAGACGCAGGTTTGAGGGCGGTTTCGTACACCGGCGCCGGATCGCGAGCCTTCGCTGCTGTCGCAGCCTTCCATCGCTTCGTCATCCTAGGGCGGAGCAAGGAGCGCAGCGACGCGGCGCAGACCCCTGGAGCTGCTTTGCAGCCCAAGGGATCCATGCCGCGACCTCTATGCACCGCAACGGTACAAGTTCTGCACCGCTGCACCATTCGATCAACATCACGGCATGGATCCTCGGGTCTCCGCGACGGAGCTTCGCTCCTGCTCCGCCCGTGGATGCCGAAGGTGGGGAGGCGCCGGCCAATCACCGCTGCTTGCGCCAGCTCGCTAAACAGAGCGGTGTCGCCCGCCCACAACCAAGGCGCATCGGCATGAAAACCCCCATCTCCATCAAGCCCGGCACGGTGGCCGCGATCTTCATCGACCTGCAGGAAGAGCACCGGCAGGACCCCCGCTATCTGGTCGAGGGCTTCAGCAGCATCCTCGCCAATGTCCAGCGCCTGCAGGCGGCGGCGCGGCAAAACCATGTGCCGCTCTACCACTGGGCCTACATCGTCGATCTCGACAAGCAGGACCGGCCGTTTCATCCGGTCGGTGAAGACGGCAAGTCGGCTTTCTCCGACAAGAGCGATCCGCTGACCGAGATCTGCCGTGAGGTGGCACCGATCAACGGCGAGGCGCTGCTGGTCAAGGCCGAGGCCAGCGCCTTCCGCACCGGCCCGGCGGCCCGCGACATCAAGTCTTCAGGCATCGAATGGCTGGTCATATCGGGCGTCTGGACCGAGGCCTGCATCGACGCTTCCGTCAAGGATGCGGTGGCGAAGGGCTTCCGCGTGCTTTTGGTCAAGGATGCCTGCGGCAGCGGCAGCGCGGCCATGCACCAGACCGGCATCCTCAACCTCGCCAACCGGCTCTATGGCGGCGCCGTCACCGACACCGACGGCGCCTGCCGGCTGCTGGCGGGCGAGACCGTCACCGCCTGGCAGGTCGAGGGCTCGGTGCCGCTGCGCTTCAGCTTCGACAACGCGGCCGCGCTCTACGCCGATCTATGAGCCGCGGCCCCTACGAAACACGGCTCGACCCGGCCCTGTGGGCCTATATCGACGCGGTCAACGCCTGGTATCCGCCCGAAATCATCGGCCTGCCGATCGACAAGCAGCGCGCCGTCTATGACAGGATGAGCCGGGCCTTCCACCAGGGCCGCCCAGCAGGCGTCAAGGCCAGCGACGGCCTGATCGCCGCCGGCCGCGACATCCCGGTCCGCCGTTACCAGCTTGCCGGTAGTGCCGCGAAGGCGATGGTGATCTACTACCACGGCGGCGGCTTCATCCTCGGCGGGCTGGAAAGCCATGACGACATCTGCGCCGAGCTCTGCGCCGGCACCGGTTTCGACGTGCTGTCGGTCGACTACCGCCTGGCGCCGGAACACGTCCACCCCGCCGCCTTCGACGATGCGGTGGCCGCCTTCGAATGGGCGGCAGCGACGTCAGACCTGCCGCTGGTCCTGTGTGGCGAAAGCGCTGGCGGCAATCTCGCCGCCGCCGTGGCGCAGGCGACGCGCCGCCATATCAGAGCTGCGGTCGGGCAAGTGCTGATCTATCCCGAACTCGGCGGCGACGAGACCGCCGGTTCCTATGTCGAACACGCCGAGGCGCCGCTGCTATCCGTGGCCGACATCGCCTTCTACCGCGACGTCCGCTCGGCCAGGCGGCAATCGCCCGACGACCCGACCTTCTCACCGCTGCGCGACACCGATTTCTCCGGCCTGCCGCCAACGGTGATCGTCACGGCGCAATGCGACCCGCTGTCGTCGGATGGCGAGACCTACCGCGACCGCATTGTGGCCGCCGGCGGCAAGGCCCGGTGGCACGAGGAACCGAGGCTGGTGCACAGCTTCCTGCGCGCCCGAACGACGGTGCCGGCCGCGGCGGAAGCGTTTGCGCGGATTGTCGGCGCGGTTGCTGCGCTGGGCCGAGGTGAGTGGCCGACGGTGGAACGCTAATCTCCCCCCTTGAAGGGGAGATGTCGCCGAAGGCGACAGAGGGGGTCGTCGCGCGTAGAGCGCTAGCATCATCTTTTTTAAAGTAGGAGGTCGCGTCCCGTCGTGCCGACCCCCTCTGGCCTGCCGGCCATCTCCCCCTCAAGGAGGGAGATTGGCGCCGCGCCGTTGGCGCATCTCCTCGCAGCGCGGCTGCAAAGCATAAGCGCACTGCCGACTCCCCCTGCGGAACCCCGCACAATCACTGCGGAAAACCGAACACTCCCTAGCGTCACCCCGCTCTATCATTCCCGCTCAGGCAACGGCGCCCCGGCGGTCGCGTCCGCCCCCGCGTCTGTCGATCGGCCGGGGCGATTTTTCTGTGCATGCCGTTGTCCCAAAACCGCTGGGCACTTTTGGGCGGCATGCATCAACAACAGGGGAACGACGATGAAATTCATGCTGACCGACCGCAAACTCCACCCGCAAGCCAAATCCGTCGCCGATGATTTCAGGACCGGCGGCATCAACCGCCGCGAATATCTGGTGCTGATGGCCGGCCTCGGTGTCAGTGCCGCCGGCGCGTTTGCGCTGGGCGGGCTCGCCCCCACCCCTGCCCGCGCGGCAGAACCGAAGAAGGGCGGCGTCCTGCGCGTCGCCATGAACGTCAAGGGCTTCAAGGACCCGCGCACCTTCGACGGCGTGGAGATGTCGAATGTCGCCCGCCACTGCAACGAATATCTGGTGCGCTGGAACACCGACTTCTCCTTCGAGCCCTGGCTGCTCGAAAGCTGGGAGGCGAGCGACGACGCCAGGACGCTGACCCTGCATGTGCGCAAGGGCATATCCTGGTCGAATGGCGATGCCTTCAACGCCGATGATGTCATTCACAACCTCACCCGCTGGTGCGATGCCTCGGTGCCGGGCAATTCGGTCGCCGCGCGCATGGGCGCGCTGGTCAATGCCGACACCAAGAAGGTCGTCGATGGCGGCATCGCCAAGGTCGACGACTTCACCATCAAGCTCAATCTGCCGAAGCCCGACATCTCGCTGATCGCCGGCATGGCCGACTATCCGGCGCTGATCATGCACCGCTCCTATGAGGGCGACGGCGATCCCCTGAAGGCGCTCGCCATCACCACCGGCCCCTGCGAGCTGGTCAGCTGGGATGCCGAGACGGGTGCGGAGGTGAAGCGCAGGGATAAGCCCTGGTGGAAGGGCGAATTCCATCTCGACGGCATCAAATGGGTCGACTACGGCTCCGACCCCAACGCCATGCTGTCGGCCTTCGAATCCGGCGAGATCGACACCGACCACGAAACCGCTTCCGACGCCGTCTCGCAGACCGAGACGATGGGGCTGATGAACTCCGAGATCGCCACCGGCTCCACCATCGTCGCCCGCTTCAATGTCGCCAACGCGCCCTATGACGACGTCAAAGTGCGCCGCGCCGCCCAACTCGCCGTCGACAATTCCGCCGTACTGGCGCTCGGCCTCGGCGGCCGCGGCAAGCCCGCCGACAACCACCATGTCGGCCCCATGCATCCCGAATATGCCGATATCGGCCCGGCCAAGCGTGACGTCGACCAGTCGAAGAAGCTGCTTGTCGAGGCCGGCAAGGCCGACCACGAATTCGAGCTCATCTCCGTCGATGTCGAATGGCAAAAGAGCACCGGCGACGCCATCGGCGCGCAGATGCGCGACGCCGGCCTGAAGATCAAGCGCACCGTGCTGCCCGCCGCCACTTTCTGGAACGACTGGAGCAAATACCCCTTCTCCTGCACCGAATGGCTCGGCCGCCCGCTCGGCGTCCAGGTGCTGGCGCTCGCCTACAAATCCGGCGCCGCCTGGAACGAGAGCGCCTACGCCAATCCCGAATTCGACACGCTGCTCGACAAGGCGCTGGCGACGCCGGACGCCAAGGCGCGCAAGGAGATCATGGCCAAGATCGAGCAGAATTTGCGCGATTCAGGCATCATCATCCAACCCTACTGGCGCTCGGTCTACCGGACGTACCGCAAAGGCGTCGAAGGCTGCGAACAGCACCAGGCGCTGGAACAGCATTTCGAGAAGGTGTGGATTGAGTCTTGAAGCGCCAACGTTCGCTTTACCTTCTCCCCTTGTGGGAGAAGGTGGATTGTCGCGAAGCGGCAAGACGGATGAGGGGTGTTCCAGCTTGGCGAGACGCCAACAGTAAACGAATCTGAACCAGAGCAGAACCTTCACCGCCTCACTCCGTCACGCACCCCTCATCCGTCTCGGCGCTGCGCACCGATCCACCTTCCCCCACAAGGGGGGGAAGGCAAGAAGCGTCGGCGCTCCTTCAAGTGCGGCGCTGGCCGGTGGATCGCTGCGATCATCTGCGGGTGGAAAATGGCCGGCGCGAATGCCGGTGAGGCAGTTGCCTGAGCCCGCGCCGGCCATTGGCGAACCTAGGTCCGCCGCCCGGAATTTCTACCGCCCCGCTGATGCCCGATCAACCAGGCCGGACGTTTGGTACGGAAGCGGACAAAAGCTCACCGCTCCGCCCTCAGCAGCGTCCAGATCCAGTCAACAAAGGTCAGCACCAGGAAAGGATAGCCGGCGGCGGGCAACGGCGCGGAGGTCGGCAGCAAGGGCGCGCGCCAGAGGATCATGCAAGCCGAGACGACAAACAGCACGGCGGCCACGAGCGCGGTGAGCCGCATCCACAGGGCAAATGTCCTGGGCATGCTGACCATGACCAGTGCTGCTGCCCACAGCGTGATGCCGCCGACATAGGAAGGCACGCTGGCCTCAAGCCCCGCCGCATTGCCCGCCATCAGCAGGGTCTCTCCGGCCAGGAAGGTCAGGAACCCGGCAGCGACGCAGTCATTGCCCAGCCGCTGGTATTTCATCGTCAGCAGCGCGGTGGCGACCACGAGCGCCGCGCCGTCGATCGTCCAGAGCGTTTCGCGCAGCGGAGCGCTGGCGACGAAGGTGCCGGCAAGGCCGAAGGCGCCGCCGATGGCGAGGCCGAGAGAGGCGATGGTGTCTGATGTGGTGCGCATGTGATGTGTCTCCCCAAGCTGGGTGTACGATACGCTTGGGCGCCGCACCATGAACAGCTCAAAGCCGACACGGCCGAGCGCCACCAACCTATCAGTACAAACACCTTCCTGCCCGGCGCGCTGATGGCCAGCCCCCTTCAGCTAAAGATCGCAGCACCGATGGACGGCCCCAGTGCCGGAAGAGTCTTCCGGCAGTACTGTTTTGAATCTCGGCGGGACAGACATGGCGGATGGAGTGAATCGGAAAGCGGGGACCGACCTCGATAAAATTCCAACCGCCGAGTTGTTCGAAACCGACTGGCAGCAGACGCTGGATCTCAAAAGAGATGCATGTGTGCGCGCCAGTAAATTCGCCTGCAGTTCAGACCAACTCCCGGGCGCGGTCCAGAATCTTGTCGATGTGATCGCTGTCAATCAACTCGAGCATCTCTTTCACGGAGCCTGTTTTAAGGGACTTGGTAAACTGCACTATCGAAATAGAAGGGCTCCCGGCATACGAGAGCAGGGCCATTTTAGTGAAGTTTTTCGAAAAAGCAGGATAAAGCGGTGCATCAAACTCCGCGTCCCACTCGCCATTCCGAATGGCTCGCTCTGTGAGAACAGCCATCAAGACGACTCCCAAGGCTCGTTGGACCTTGTGCTTCTTTCCCAAAGGGAAGCCAAAGGCAGGGAAACAAAATTCGATCATGAACCGCAGCGCATTAAAAAAAGCAGACGCATAGATCCTGCGATCATTGCCGAAATCTGCTGCATACAGAGTCGCGAAAATCTGCGCCGCGACGGCATCGGCAATCACATCGAGTTCGCCCAGCTTGTGAGGGCCAGCCGTCTGCTTCAACGTCTGGACATCGGCAAAATCCACCATCCTCTGTGCTACGTGTTGCATTTCGTGGAACAGGTAAATTGATACCGCAGTCTCGCAGAAATCTTCAATGTCAAGGTCACGAAAATCTCTGGATTCCCCAGCTTCCCAGATGAGATTCAGCCCAGCCAAGCTCAGCTCAAGAGTCGCAGTTTTTCGATCGAGGCGAAATGCTGCCTTGCCGAGATCGCTCGACACCATCACCTTTTTTATATCATTCAGTTTCGCGACAGCCGCCCTGGCATCAGAAGGGGCAAGCGTCAAAACGCTCAAATAATTCTCCTTGAACCGGGCGAACACTCGATCGACCGTAATCTGCCATTCCGCAACTGTTCTTGCCATGTCGGCTCCCCAAAAAGAGGAAATGAGGTCGATGGGTAACCCAAAAGTACCCCAACAACAAGTGCAGAGAGAAAAAAATTCCTGTTGCGGCGCACTAAAATTAGGGTTTAATAGCCTCGCTATCATCCATGAGTGATTTGGGGTACCCCCAGGCAAGGGAAACGACGCTTGGTACCTCATTCAAGGGAGGAACAAATGGGTACTTATTCTCAGGGAACGGAAATGACAAGGGGCTCCTTCACGCGCGCATGCCAGCTATCCCTTTTTAGGGGTTGTTTAATAGCGTGTTAACCCTAATTCCTGATCATGAACCAGCAAGTAAATCCGTTGGGATATGATTGAAGTCCCTTATTGGGACCCCCGAAGGGGTACTTCGGGGAACGTTGAGGAGTTCGCTATGACTTATCAGGAGACTGCAGCGCTCGGTCAAAGCGCAAGCGGTGCCGAAGGTGCGCGCGACGGAAGCGCCTCCCAGGAACTGCGGCAATGGACGATCAAGAATTTGGATGCATCTGTAGTTGACAAGGCTCGAGCAGCAGCCAAGCGAAAGGGAATGAAGATTAGTGCCTGGGTGGCCGCGACACTTGAAAATGCTGCCGACATGCAATCCGTCGAGAGCGACCCGTCAAGGAATTCTTTGGCGATTGATCTTGATGAGATTGTCTCAAAGATAGAGGAGATTCGCAGAGAGGATCGACTCTTAATTGAAAGAATTGAGAAGGATATCTCGCAGCTAGTGAAGGGGCAACACGGGATGCTTACAGAGATGCTATCTCGAAGTGGCAAAGGTAGGACTGAGAGCGATCACTCTTAGTTAGCTGGGAACCCACCCGGTCGATACGTTCGGCCAAAGGCCGAACCCGCTCAATCGCCCATCTTCAAGGCCTGGATAAACGCCTCCTGCGGGATATCGACCTTCCCAAACTGGCGCATCCGCTTCTTGCCTTCTTTCTGCTTGTCCAGCAGCTTGCGTTTGCGCGAGACGTCGCCGCCGTAGCATTTGGCGGTGACGTCCTTGCGCAGCGCCGAGATGGTTTCGCGGGCGATGACCTTGCCGCCGATGGCGGCCTGGATCGGGATCTTGAACAGATGGTTCGGGATCAGCTCCTTCAGCTTCTCGCACATCTGCCGGCCGCGCTTTTCCGCCGCCGTGCGGTGCACCAGCATGGAAAGCGCGTCCACCGGCTCTTCATTGACCAGGATCGACATCTTGACGAGGTCGCCCTCCTTGTAGTCGGTGAGGTGATAGTCGAACGAAGCGTAGCCCTTGGAGATCGACTTCAGCCGGTCGTAGAAATCGAAGACGACTTCGTTGAGCGGCAGATCGTAGATCAGCATGGCGCGCTTGCCGACATAGGACAGGTCGGCCTGGATGCCGCGCCGGTCCTGGCAGAGCTTCAATATGCCGCCGAGATAGTCGTCGGGGGTCAGGATCGTGGCGCGGATCCACGGCTCCTCGATCGCCGAGATCTTCACCACGTCGGGCATGTCGGCCGGGTTGTGCAGTTCCTTCATCGAGCCGTCGGTCAGAGCCAGCCGGTAGACGACGCTGGGTGCCGTGGCGATCAGGTCGAGGTTGAACTCGCGCTCCAGCCGCTCCTGGATGATTTCCAGATGTAAGAGGCCAAGGAAGCCGCAGCGATAGCCGAAGCCGAGTGCCGCGCTGGTTTCCATTTCAAAGGAGAAGCTGGCGTCGTTGAGGCGCAATTTGCCGACCGCGGCGCGCAGATCCTCGAAATCGGCGGCGTCGACCGGGAACAGGCCGCAGAACACCACCGGCTGCGCCGGCTTGAAGCCGGGCAGCGCCTTGGCCGTGGTGCGCTTGTCCTCGGTGATGGTGTCGCCGACGCGGGTGTCGGCCACTTCCTTGATCGAGCCGGTGAAGAAGCCGAATTCGCCGGGGCCGAGCTCGTCGACATTGATGCGGGCCGGCGTGAACACGCCGGTGCGCTCGACCAGATGCTTGGCGCCGGTGCCCATCATGCGGATGGTCTGGCCTTTTTTCAGCACGCCGTCGATGACGCGCACCAGCACGATGACGCCGAGATAGGCGTCGTACCAGCTGTCGACCAGCATCGCCTTCAAGGGCGCGGCCGCGTCGCCTTCGCGCGGCGGCGGCAATTGGTGGACGATGGCTTCCAGCACGTCGGGAATGCCCAGACCGGTCTTGGCCGAGATCAGCACGGCGTTGGAAGCGTCGATGCCGATCACCTCCTCGACCTGCTCGCGGATGCGCTCGGGCTCGGCGGCCGGCAGGTCGACCTTGTTCAGCACCACGACGATCTCGTGGTTGTTGTCGATCGCCTGGTAGACATTGGCCAGCGTCTGCGCCTCGACGCCCTGGGAGGCATCGACCACCAGCAGCGAACCCTCGCAGGCGGCCAGCGAACGCGACACTTCATAGGCGAAGTCGACGTGTCCGGGCGTGTCGATCAGGTTGAGGATATAGTCCTCGCCATTGTTGGCGCGGTACTTCAGCCGCACCGTCTGCGCCTTGATGGTGATGCCGCGCTCGCGCTCGATGTCCATCGAGTCCAGCACCTGCTCCTTCATGTCGCGCAGCTCCAGTCCGCCGGTCAGCTGGATCAGCCGGTCGGCAAGCGTGGATTTGCCATGGTCGATATGCGCGACGATGGAGAAATTGCGGATGTGGTCGAGGGGCGTGCTCATGGCGCGCGTTTAGCAGGGGTGGCTTGCCCGAGCAAGCGGCAGGCTGCCGCCGCACATGTAGCGCGGCCCGCTGCCCGGCAAGCCGTACGGCCGCTGCCGCGAAAGCAGAGCAGGCGGCTGCCGGGGCAAGCGGTGCGGGCGCTTGTCGCCTTTTCCTCCGGATTCCTCGAAAAATCGATAAATTTTAACCACACGCGTTAGAGCATAATTTGTGATCGGCATGTTAGCGGAGGGAAATATCTGATGTAAGGACGAAGGCATGCGGGGGCTTGCAGGCAGTTTTATCGAGTCGCGGAGCGGCTCGTTCGCACCGATACTTGTTCTCGCCATGATACCGCTGATCACCGCGGTCGGCTTTTCCGTCGACTACACCTCCGCGGTCCAGACCAGGTCGACCGAGCAGGCGGCACTCGACGCCGCGATCCTGTCGATCACCACGATGGACACGGCCTCGACGAAACCGCAGCGTCAGTTGGTGCTGCAGGATACCTACAAAGAAAACGGCGGACAGGGCACTGCGACGCTGAACAGCTTCGACGTCAGCGCCAACGGCACCGCCACCGCGCAGGCCACCGCGAGTTTCGCCATGAAGACCGTGTTCATGCAGATGGCCAGGATCCCTACGGTGGCGATCGGCGTCACGTCGGCGGTGAACAAGGCGCCAGCTTTGGTGGAGGCGACCTTCAAGGTCAGCGGGGTGTCGGGTTACTGGAACAAGACAATGACGCTCTACGGCACGATGTTCGGTGCGAAGGAGGGCAAGCCTCTGATGACGATCGATTACAAATACGGCGGGGGCACGGATCCCAAAGGGTACGGCACCACCACCGTCAGCAAGATCGACAGTCTGGGCGTCGCCACGGTGGCCCAAACGCAGGTTTGCAAGGTCGGCAAAAAGGCGCCTGACGGGGTGACGCTGAACACCGACCAGTTTGGCACGAAATATTACTGCGTCGACACGATGGCTGCCGGCAACACCGCCGGTGCCTCAATCGACGTCAGCCAGATGGCTGGCCTCTATCTGCAGATGAACGTCCCATCTGGCAATCCGCAAAACCTCTATTCGAACGATCCGGCCACGTCCAACCGGCTCTATAGCTCGACAAGCAAGGACATCCCCCCGGCCGAAATGGCGACCGGCCAGATCGTCGATATCTTTGGCCTCGTTCCTTGTGGATCGACAGCCTACCAGGCCTGGGAAGACGGCGGCAACAAGGTCCCGGCGCCCGTCAGCAACGCCGACTTCTTCTACAACGTCACCGGCAAGTGCGACTTCAACAAGCGGCCCAACAACACGCGGCTGACGCAGTAGAAGCTGCTCTTCTTGCCTTCTCCCCTTGCGGGAGAAGGAAGAACGCTAGCGATCACAAACCGGTGAGCGCTGTAACGAAGGCGCCGACAGCGGCGAAGTGGGGATATCAGCGGTGCATCCAGGCGCCGCCGCCCACGGAGCAAGCCGATGTCCCGCAAGTTCGTCACAGTGTCCAGCCTCTCGGCGCTTGCGCTGGCGGTGTCGCTCGGTGCGGCGGCCGCCCAGCCGCTCAGCGTGGTCGAGCTGTTCACCAGCCAGGGCTGCTCGTCCTGCCCGCCAGCCAACGCCAATCTGATCAGGGTCAAGGACCAGCCCAGCGTGCTGGCGCTGTCGTTCAACGTCACCTACTGGGACTATCTCGGCTGGAAGGACATTTTCGGAAAACAGGAATTCACCCGGCGCCAGGTCAATTACGAGCCGGCGCTCGGCCATGACGGGCCGTTCACGCCGCAAGTGGTGGTCAACGGCCATGCCGATGTCGTCGGCGCCGCACCTGGCGAGATCGAAAAGCTGATCTCGGTGAGCGGCCGGACGAGCGGCCCGGCATTGTCGCTCGATGGCGGCAAGATCAGCATCGGCGCCGGCGCCGCACCTGGCGGCCACGCCGATGTCTGGCTGGTGCGCTATGCCAAGGGCATCGTCGAGGTGCCGGTGTCGCGCGGCGAAAACACCGGCCGCACCTTGCCCCACGCCAATGTCGTGCATGCGCTCGAAAAACTCGGCGGCTGGACCGGCGCGGCCACGACGTATCCGCTGCCCCACGCATCCGGCGGCCTGAGCACGGCCGTGCTCGTGCAGTCGCCCGGTGGCGGACCGATCCTGGCGGCCGCGACCGACTAGATCGCGCTTCGACAAGAGATTGCGCAACGCCGCATGGAGCGGCGCCGCATAGCACGGCCGCCAAGAGGGCGCGCCATCACGACCAACCCAAGGAGATCATCATGACCATTTCCCGCCTGACGCTGCCGGCGCTCGCTCTCGCTCTGTGCTCGACGGCGCTGTTTGCCGGCGGCATCGCCCGCGCCGACGACGCGACCAACGCGATGAAGCCGGCTGCAAATGCCATGAAACCGGCCGCGGATGCGATGAAGCCTGCAAACGATGCAATGAAGCCGGCCGATCCGATGGAAACCAATTCCATGAAGCCGGCCGCCGACGCCATGAAGCCGGCGACGGATGCGATGAAACCGGCAACGGATGCGATGGCTCCGGCCAACTAGTTCTGCCGCGTCTCAGCCGTTCATTCACAAGGGCGGCCCTTGGCGCTGCCCCTCACCTGCCTACCGGCATCCTCTCCCCGTATAGTGACGGGGAGAGGGGCGCTCATCGACGGTTTCGCCAATCATCGGTGTTGCAGATAGAAACGCCAGCGTCGCGGCCAGTTGCTCTCTCCCCGTTTTGCGGGGAGAGATGTCCGGCAGGACAGTGAGGGGCAGCGCTGACGGTAAGATTCCGCATTCGGCGCACGCGAATGTGCGTCGCGCCGCACTATTTGATGCAATAGACTGATCCCTATGGAAGCCACGAGGAGTGCAACCATGACCAACATCAAGATTTCAAACCGTTCGCTCGGCTTTGTCAAAGGCGCCCTCGCCGCGCTTGCACTTGCCGCAGCGGGCGCCGCCTTCTGGCTGACGCCGGCGGTTTCGGCCGAGGACGCGGTGAAGATCCCGCCGCCGGCAATCGACGAGAAGGCGGCCGCCGGCACTGAAAAGGCAATCTTCGCCGGCGGCTGCTTCTGGGGCGTGCAGGGCGTCTTCCAGCACGTCAAGGGGGTCACCAGGGCTGTCTCCGGCTACTCCGGCGGCGACAAGGACACCGCCGTCTACGAGACGGTCGGCTCAGGCCGCACCGGGCATGCCGAATCCGTCGAGATCACCTACGATCCATCGAAGGTGACCTATGGCCAGCTGCTGCAGGTCTATTTCTCGGTCGCCCACAACCCGACCCAGCTGAATTTCCAGGGTCCGGACTCCGGCACGCAATACCGCTCGACGATCTTCGCCGAAAACGATGCACAGAAGAAGATCGCGCAAAGCTACATCGCCCAGCTCGACCAGGCCAAGGTGTTCCCGGAGCCGATCGTCACCACGCTGGAAACCGGCAAGACCTTCTATCCGGCCGAGAATTACCATCAGGATTTCCTGACGCTGAACCCGACCTATCCCTACATCGTCTACAACGACCTGCCCAAGGTGGCGAATTTGAAGGCGCTGTTCCCGGCGCTCTACAGCGACAAGCCGGTGCTGGTGCTGTCGGCGAGCAATTGAGCTGAGCGCTGTTAATCTCCCCCTTGAGGGGGAGATGGCCGCGAAGCGGCCAGAGGGGGTCGGCTCGACCGGTCTCGGCCTCTTGCGACAGAATGAGGTTAGCGCTCTCCGTGTGGCGACCCCCTCTGTCGCCTTCGGCGACATCTCCCCCTCGAGGGGGGAGATTAGCTCCCGCCATCCCCTTCAATCATACGTCAGATCCGTCGCCTTGCCGCCGAACACCCGGTAGGCATAGAACGAATAGAAGATGATGACCGGCAGCACGACCACGGTGCCGGCGAGGATGATGGCCAGGCTCTCCGGCGCGGAAGCCGCCTGCCAGATGGTCAGGCGATCGGGCACCACGAACGGGTAGAACGACCAGGCGAGACCGGCAAAGCCGAGCGCGAAGATGGCGGCCAGCGTCAGGAACGGCATCAGCGAATGGCGGTCGTCGGGCTTCGGCAGATGGAAGGTCTGCCGCCACAGCCACAGGAACAAAAGCGCCGACAGGATCGGCAGCGGCGACAGATAAAGCATTTCCGGCCAGACGAACCATTTGTCGAAGATGCGCGGGCTGGCGAAGGGCGTCGCCAGCGACACCGCCGCCATGCCGAGCGCGGTCAGCACCAGCGCGGTGCGAAGCCAGCGCACCGCTTTCTTCTGCAATTCGCCTTCAGTCTTGTAGATCACCCAGGCCGCGCCCATCGCCGCGTAGGCGGCGGCAAGGCAGAACGCCACCAGCACGCCGAACGCCATGCCGCCGAGGCCGACGTCGAGCCCGAGCACATAGACGCCCAGCATATAGCCCTGCGCCAGCGAGGCGATGAGCGAACCCAGGAAGAAGATACGGTTCCAGCGATGCTTGCGGCCAGCTGGCACCTTGGCGCGGAAATCGAAGGCGACGCCGCGCAGGATCAGCCCGAGCAAAAGCACGAAGACCGGAATGTAGAGCGCCGTCAGGATGACGCCATGCGCCAGCGGGAAGGCGACCAGCAGCAGGCCGACGGCCAGCACCAGCCAGGTCTCGTTGGCGTCCCAGAACGGGCCGATCGCGGCAATCATCGTATCCTGTTCGGCGTCTTCAGCGGCGGCGAACAGAATGCCGATGCCGAGATCGAAACCGTCGAGAATGACGTAGATCAGGATGGCGAGGCCCATCAGGCCGGCGAAGATCAGCGGAAGCGCGGTTGGCCAGTCGAAGGTCATCTTTTTCTCCTCACTCACCAGAGCCGGCTAATCGCGATGTGATCGGATGGGGCTCTATCGAGGCTTCAGATCGATTGCCGAAGTCGGCGCCGCCCCTCACCTGCCTGCCGGGCACTTCTCCCCGTATAGGGACGGGGAGAAGGGGGCTGGCCGCAATCTCGGCGCTTTTCTTGCAACGCTGGTGACTGGCGAAACCGTCGATGCGAGCGCCCCTCTCCCCGTCCCTATACGGGGAGAGGATGCCGGCAGGCAGGTGAGGGGCCGCGCCGGCGCCCGGCTGGAGTGCCATATCAAATCACTCCCCCGCAGCCGGCTGCGACATCGGCGCGTTGAGCACGCCGGGCAACGGCGAGTTGTCGCCGTCCTTCGCCGCCTTCAGCGCCAGGTGCACCAGCACGCCGAGATAGGCGATCAGCAACAGCACATAGAGAACGAGGTATATGGCGAGCGTCAGCGCGACATGGCTGCCGGCCACCGGGCCGACCGCGTCGGCGGTTTTCAGCACGCCCGTCACCAGCCAGGGCTGGCGGCCGATTTCGGTGGTGTACCAGCCGGCCAACGTCGCCAGCCAGCCCGACAGCCCCATCGGCACCATCAGCATGGCCAGCGGCTTCGGCAGGCTGTGCCGGCGCTTGAGGAAGAAGGCCGCCGACCAAGAGACGAGCAGCATCAATATGCCCGTGCCGACCATGACGCGGAAACCCCAGAACACCGGAAAGACCGGCGGATGATTGCCGGGATAGTCGTTCAGTCCCGGCACCACGCCGCTGGCCGAGTGCCGCAGCACCAGGCTGGCCCCATCGGGAATGGCGATCTCGAATTTGTTTTCCTTCGCCGCCTCGTCGGCAGCGCGAAGAGCACCAGCGGCACGTTGGGGCCGGTGTTCCAGTTGGCCTCCATGGCGGCGATCTTCTGCGGCTGATGCTCCAGCGTGTTCAGCCCATGCTGGTCGCCGGCGAAGATCTGGATCGGGATCAGGATCGCCGCGGTGAAGACGCCGGTGCGCAGCGCCTTCCACATCGATTCCGAGCGGTCGCCGGTGAGATAACGCAGCGCCGACAGGCCTGATATCAGGAACGACACCGTCAGCCCCGACGCCAGCAGCATGTGGGTCAGCCTGTAGGGCATCGACGGATTGAAGATGATTGCCCACCAGTCGACCGCATGCGCCACGCCGTCGCGCATCTCGAATCCGGCCGGCGTCTGCATCCAGGAATTGAGCGCGATGATCCAGAATGCCGAGACGGTGGTGCCGCCGGCGACCAGCACCGTCGCCAGCGTGTGGATGCGGTTGGAGACGCGGCGGAAGCCGAACAGCATGATGCCGAGAAAGGCCGCTTCGAGGAAGAAGGCGGTGAGGATTTCGTAGGCCAGCAGCGGCCCGGCGATGTTGCCGACCTTTTCCATGTAGCCCGGCCAGTTGGTGCCGAACTGAAAGCTCATGGTGACGCCCGAAACCACGCCCATGGCAAAGGACAGCGCGAACACCTTCACCCAGGTGAAATAGGCGCGCATCCAGGCGGAATCGTTGGTCGCGTTGTAACGCAGCTTGAAGAACAGCAGCACCCAACCCAGCGCAATGGTGATCGTCGGAAATAGAATATGGAATGAAATATTCGCGCCGAACTGGATACGCGAAAGTATGAGCGGGTCCATGATGGGCTCCGGCTGCTGCAAATACTCGCGAAGGATAGGCCCGAAGCGAGTTCAGGTCAAAGCGGCGTCCTGCCGCGAGGCTGAACGCCACAGGACAATTTTGCCGGTTGCGTGCCGCGCAACTCCGGGCCTGTGCGCCGCACCTGCAACGGCCGGCCGGCACGATTGTCGAGAACTGTCAGCAGGGCATTGACTTGCGGTTGCAAGCACCGACATTCGGCCTATATCAGGGGACCTCTTTCAAGCAGCCGTTTTCATCCATGCCTTCCATCCTGTCCATTTCCGGGGTCTCCAAGACCTACGCCACCGGTTTCACCGCGCTCAAGGAAGTCAATCTCGACATTCAGCGCGGCGAGATCTTCGCGCTGCTTGGACCCAATGGCGCCGGCAAGACGACGCTGATCTCGATCGTCTGCGGCATCGTCAACCGTTCGTCGGGCACCGTCACCGTCGACGGCCACGACATCAACAAGGATTATCGCGCCGCGCGCGGTCTGATCGGGCTGGTGCCGCAGGAACTGACAATCGACGCCTTCGAGAGCGTCTGGGCGACGGTCAATTACAGCCGTGGCCTGTTCGGCAAGCCGGCCAACCCCGGCTTTGTCGAGAAGGTGCTGCGCGACCTGTCGCTGTGGGACAAGAAGGACGCCAAGGCGATCACCCTGTCGGGCGGCATGAAGCGCCGGCTGATGATCGCCAAGGCGCTGTCGCATGAGCCGCGCATCCTGTTCCTCGACGAGCCGACCGCCGGCGTCGACGTCGAGCTGCGCCAGGACATGTGGGCGATGGTGCGCCGGCTGCGCGAGGACGGCGTCACCATCATCCTCACCACGCATTATATCGAGGAAGCCGAGGCGATGGCCGACCGGGTCGGCGTCATCAACCGCGGCGAGATCATCCTGGTCGAGAACAAGGCCGAACTGATGCGCAAGCTCGGCCGCAAGCGGCTGGTGCTGGAACTGCGCAATCCGCTGACGGCCATTCCCGAGGCGCTCTCGCGCTATGCGCTGGAGTTGTCGCCCGATGGCGGGCAGCTGACCTACACCTATGACAATCAGGCCGAGCGGCCCGGCGTCGCCTCGTTGATGCGCGATCTCGAGGCCGGCGGCATCCAGTTCCGCGATATCGACACGCAAAACTCTTCGCTCGAGGAGATCTTCGTCAATCTGGTGAGGAGGGAACCATGAACCTTCGCGCCGTATGGGCGATCTATCGGATGGAAATGGCGCGTGCTTTCCGCACCGTGCTGCAGAGCATCGTCTCGCCGGTCATCTCGACATCGCTGTATTTCGTCGTCTTCGGCTCGGCCATCGGCTCGCGCATCACCGAGATCGACGGCATCAGTTACGGCGCCTTCATCGTGCCGGGTCTGATCATGCTGTCGCTGTTGACGCAGTCGATCTCCAACGCCTCCTTTGCCATCTACTTCCCGAAATTCGTCGGCTCGATCTACGAGCTTCTGTCGGCGCCGGTCTCCTATCTGGAGATCGTCATCGCCTATGTCGGCGGCGCCGCGACCAAGTCGATCCTTCTCGGTCTGATCATCCTGGCCACCGCCTCGCTGTTCGTGCCGCTGACCATCCTGCATCCGTTCTGGATGCTCGCCTTCCTGGTGCTGACGGCGGTGACCTTCAGCCTGTTCGGCTTCATCATCGGCATCTGGGCGAAGAGTTTCGAGCAGCTGCAGCTGGTGCCGCTGTTGATCATCACGCCGCTGACCTTCCTCGGCGGCAGCTTCTATTCGATCAACATGCTGCCCGAGATCTGGCGCACGGTGACGCTGTTCAATCCGGTCGTCTATCTGATCAGCGGCTTCCGCTGGAGCTTCTACGGCAAATCCGATGTCTCGGTCGGTATCAGCCTCGGCATGACGATCGTCTTTCTGCTGATCTGCATAGCGATCGTCGCCTGGATCTTCAGGACCGGCTACCGGCTCAGGAACTGAGCGGCGAAAGCGCCGTGTGACGCTGTCAGGTCTGTCGAGATTCAAGTCAGGCCGGCCTCACCTGAATATCGCCAGACCTAGATCGCCTTGACCAGCCGCAGCAACCCCAGCATCTCGACATACGTCCCCTTGCGGAAGGCGATGTAGACCGGCTCCTCGACGCCGTGGAAGCGGCGCTTGAACGCCGCTTGGCCCTGCAGGTTGAACCTGCGCCGATTGACCCAGGGAGAAGAATAGGCGCGCTGGAAGGCATTGCGCCAGAAATCGCTTTCGGCAAATCCGCTCGGGCCCACATCGACGAGCGGCGACAGGCCGAGCGTGACCACCGAGATGCCCTCTTCGCGAAAACGGTCAACGGCGAACTTGGTCAGGCCGATCTCGGCATGCGGTGAGGCGTCGAGATGCTTGCGCTTGAAGGCGGTGGTGTAGCCGATG
This sequence comes from Mesorhizobium sp. SEMIA396, assembly GCF_024518615.1. Lineage (NCBI taxonomy): Bacteria > Pseudomonadati > Pseudomonadota > Alphaproteobacteria > Hyphomicrobiales > Phyllobacteriaceae > Mesorhizobium > Mesorhizobium sp. SEMIA396. The sequence goes on along the minus strand of NZ_JANIFC010000003.1, from coordinate 499,376 downwards.
ACCTTGCCGCCGGCAAACAACGGGTCGAAGTCGAGCAAAGCGACCAGTTCGCCATCGGGACCGTGCAGGACGAAACGGCGCATGTCGGTGCCGAGATGGTCGGCGAAATGGCGGTTGAGAAAACCCATCTCCCAGCGCTTGACGATGCGGTCGCCGCGCCAGTTTTCCGAAAGCCGGGCGATCTCGTCGAGGTAGATCGTGCGCTTGTCCTCTTCGAACGAAAAGCCTTTCTTCAGCAGCCAGCGTTCGGAGTAGCGCACGGTCTCGTTGCGCTTCCCGGAAAAATCATGCTCGGGCAGGGCGAGGCGGGTGTCGATGCCGAGGCGATTGACCTTGTAGCCAAGGCCGGCCAGCACGCGTGCGGTGTCCTCGCCGACCTGCACGAACCATGGGCTGCCGGCGGTCTCGACGAAGCGCTTGATGTAATCGGCCCGACGCGCCGGAGCCGCCACCGGGTCGCCGAGCGCGAAATGGTGCTTCATCTTGGTACCGAAGGCGATGTAGCCATCGGCGTCGCCGAAATAGGAAAGCTTGCCTTGCACGGCGGTGGAATAGGCGAGCGAGAAGTCGCCATAGCGGCGCACCAGTGCCAGGCGTTCGATATGGGTCAGCGCCTGCCGCTCGACCTCGGGCGCGGCGGCCTCAAGGATCTTGTCGAAATAGAACCGCAAGGAGGGCATGGTCGAGATTCCGCGTGCCGCCTACAGCGCCGGCCGTCCAGGACGCGCCAAGGTGCTGTAACACTTTGATTCTGCGCATGACTCGAAAATCGGACTCGATTTCGGGCATGCGCGTGGGGGATAACCGAGACCCGCCAGCCACCCAAGGCCTCGAATCAATCACATTGCCGCGACCTGATTACCGTTGATATCGCGCATATGCCATATAGAGCGCAACCGCGGCCCGGCGTGTGGCGCTAAATCGCATCGCTCGAAATTCGGCCGCGGTTTGCTGCAGGGGATCCTGCGCGCGATCAAACGGTTACAGCGTCCTGCGAGCCTTACGGCGGGACGTCCAATGGGATTCGAGTGAATGACTGATACGACAATCAGATCGGTTGCGGATCTGCCGGCCACGGTCGAGCCGGCAATCGTCGTCGGCGCCGGTGCTGCCGGGCTGGCTGCCGCGCATGCCTTGATGAACGCCGGCGTGCCTACGGCGATCCTGGAAAAGGAAAGCCGGCTGGCCGAGCCCTGGCACCGGCGCCACCAGCAATTGCATCTCAACACCCATCGCGATCTTTCTTCGCTGCCTGGTCTCGCCTTTCCCCCTGGCACGCCCGCCTTTCCGCAAAGAATGGTCGTCATCCGCCACATGAACGATTTCCAGAAGGAGAACCGGCTGCCGGTGCAGTTTGGCGTCGCGGTCGAAGAGATCATCTTCAAGGGCGATCACTGGGCATTGCGCACCAGCGCCGGACCGCGCTTGGCCCGCAATGTCGTCATCGCTACCGGCCGCGACAGGCAGCCGTTCACGCCCGAATGGAAAGGCATGAGGGATTTCGTCGGGCGCATCATCCATTCGGCGGATTTTGGTGACGCGCAAGCCTATGCGGGCCAAAAAGTGCTGGTCGTCGGCGCCGGCAATTCGGGCTTCGATGCGCTCAATCATCTGGCCGGCATAGACACGGCCGCCATCTGGCTGTCGGCCCGCAACGGTCCCGCCCTGCTGCCCAAGCGCATCTGCAAGATCGCCGTGCACCGGCTTTCGCCGATCATGGCGCGCTTGCCGTTGCGGCTCGCCGATGCGGTGATGGCGGCAACGCAGCGGCTGGTTTTCGGCGACCTGACCAAATTCGGTCTGCCGCCCGCGCCTGCGGGCGGCGCCAGCCGCCTGAGCTCGGATTACACCGCGATCGCCGCCGACGACGGCGCCGTCGGCGCCATCAAGGCCGGCAAGATCACCGTCGTGCCGGGCATACGGGAATTCACCCGCGATGGCGTGATCCTGGCCAATGGCAGCCTGATCCATCCCGACATCGTCATTGCCGCGACAGGCTACCGCACGGGGCTGGAGCCCATGGTCGGCAAGCTCGGCGTGCTCGACGCCAAGGGCGTTCCGCTCTTCAACGGTGGCGAAGCCGATCCAAAATTGCCCGGTCTGTGGTTCACCGGCATGCGGCCAAGCATTCGCGGCTGCTTCGCCAATGCCGGCATCCTGGCCAAGGCGATCGCCAAACGAATTGCAAGGTCGGCCTCGCACCAATCCAGCGCATCACGCTGATTTCGGTTCCAGCCGCCGGAAACCGACGGCTTCCATCAGCATGTCCTCTTCCACCATGCCGGCATTGTGCAAGGCGAGCAGGTTAAGCGCGATTTCCCGCGCGTCGGCGGAATCGGGATGTGCCTCGCGCCGCCGGCAGGCCTCGTCGAACACGCGCTGCAGCTTGGCGATATCGGCTGGCTTGAGCAAGCCACGGTCATAGACGGACTTCGACATGGCGATCTCCTGATAAAGACCTAGAGCGCCATGTTTAAATTGCCAATCTTTCCCGAGGCTTGACCGACTTCCCCCCGTCGCCTCGCCATCCTGGGGCGGAGCAAGGGGCGAAGCGACGCGGCGCAGACCCCAGGAGCTGCTCCGCAGCCCAAGGGATACATGCCGCGGCTCAAGGCGCAGCAGCGGCGCAAATTCTGCTCCGCTGCTGCCCATGCGAGTGGGCAATCAGACCGCGATCTTGCCGCCGCCCTGTTTGGTGATGGCGACGACCGACGGCCGCACCGGCATGTCGGGCTTGAAGTCGGGCCAACGCGTCGACAGGTCCTCATAGTAGGACGGGCGCCCGAACGCTTCCCAGTCCTCTCCGCCGTCGCCCGGATGCTGGACGGCGACGAAGGCGGTCTGGTCGTCGGGCGCAAACAGCGGACCGCACATTTCGGCGCCGATCGGCACGCGGAAGAATAGTTTCGAGGTCGCCCGCGCCGCCCCCTCCGTGTCCACCGCCCATAAGCCATCGGTGCGGCCGGTGGCTTTCGGACCCTGGCCGTCGGTCGCGACCCAGAGACGCCCGGCCGAATCGACCGCGCAATTGTCGGGCATGCCGAACCAGCCATTGGCCGTCGTTGCCGTCGAGAAGGTGGCACCGACATCGGCAACCGAGGGATCGCCGCATTTCAGCAGCACTTCCCACTTGCCCTTGGCGGCCGTGAAATCACCGCCGTCCTCGGCGATCTCGATGATGTGGCCGAAGGCGTTTTCGGCGCGCGGGTTGGCGGCGTCGACCTGGTCGGCCTTGCGCTTCGAATTGTTGGTCAGCATGACATAGACCTTGCCGTTGACGCCATTGGGCTGAATGTCTTCCGGGCGGTCCATCTTGGTGGCGCCGAGCAGGTCGGCGGCGCGGCGCGTCTCGATCAGCACGTCGGCCTGGCCAGTGAAACCGTTTTCAGCCGTCAGCGGCCCCTGGCCGAACACGATCGGCAGCCATTCGACCGTGCCGTCTTCGGCGAACCTGGCGACATGCAGCGTGCCATCGTCGAGCAGGTCCTTGTTGGCGGCACGGTCGTTCGGATTGAACGCGGCCCTGGTCACGAACTTGTAGACATAGTCGAAGCGCTCGTCGTCACCGAGATAGAAGACGACGCGGCCGTCCTTGGCGACGATCGATTCGGCGCCCTCATGCTTGAAGCGGCCCATGGCGGTGCGCTTCCTCGGCGTCGAGGTCGGGTCGTTGACATCGACCTCGACGATCCAGCCGAAGCGGTTGGCTTCGTTGGGTTCCTTGGCGAGGTCGAAACGCTCGTAATGCGCCGCCCATTCATAGGCGCCTTCGGGAATGCCGAGACGCTTGTAGTTCGCGGCTTCCTTGTGGTCTTCCGGCAGCTCGCCGGAAAAATAGCCATGGATGTTCTCCTCGGCCATCACATAGGTGCCCCAGGGCGTGACGCCGCCGGCGCAATTGTTGACGGTGCCGAAAACCTTGGTGCCGGACGGATCGGCTTTGGTCTTGACGCGGTCATGGCCGGCAACGGGGCCGGACAGCGCCATTTCGGTGTTGGCGGTGATGCGGCGATTGAGCTTGCCGTCGCGCACCACCTGCCATTTGCCACCGTCCTTGCGGATCTCGACGATGGTGCCGCCATGGGCGGCCATCTCGACATCGACCTGCTCCTTCGAGAGGGGTGCGACTTCTGCCGACTTCTTGCCGTCCTTCTCGACGATCTTTACGATGCCCGGGAACATCAGATGCGGATTGGTGTATTCGTGGTTGACCACCAGCAGGCCATGTTCGGCCGAGCCGTCGATCGGGATGTAGCCGACATAGTCATTGTTGTAGCCGAACTGTTTCGCCTGGGCCTCGGCCGACTGTTTCGTCGGGTCGAAGTCGGGCGAATCGGCAAACAACGGATCGCCCCAGCGCAGCAGGACATCGGCATCGTAACCCGACGCGACATGGTGCTTGTCGTCGATGCCGGCCTCAAGTTCGTCGAACGCGAAGGCCGAGCCTTCCGCGGCCCTGGCCTCGTCGGCGCTGATCAGCGCCAGCGGGCTGACGGTGGCGGCGATGGCCGAGACGGCCAGCGAGCCCTTGAGGAAGCCGCGGCGCGAGAACCGCGCGGCGATGATCTCGCCCATGGTGCGGTTGTCGGAGGCGTTGATGGCCGGGCCGTCGTTTTCCTCGAGCAGGCTGGTGCGGAATCGGGTGTCGGCGGAGCGAAGGTCAGTCATGGTGGCTTGCCTCTGGCTGTCGGGTTGGCTGGAGCGTGGGGTACCTGTTTGACCCCCCTTATAATCGCCGGGTCACATTTTCGTGACATCGGGAGACCTTTCAGGCGCGACAGGCATTACGCGCAGCGCTGGCTCAGCATTCCCGAAGGCCGTGAACTGCTCCGGAATCGTCTTTTCGAGAGGAAGGAGACCTTCGGCGGCATGTTTCGCCGCGCATCCATGGGGTCAGTCGTTGCAAACGGCCGGCTCGACAAAGTCACCTCCGCCGCCCCCGGCGGAGGTGACTTGATGTTCGGCGTCTGCCGTCGTCAGGCGTAGGGAAAGCGAGTCTCCCATTTAGCGATGGCGGTCGCGGCGCCGTTCATGCAAAGCTAATGTAGCATACGCTTGGGACTTTAGTCCAATCTTGCGCTTTCAAAGGTCCTAGTTGACAACCGCAACGGTCGGAGGTCGCTTCCGGACCCCGCGTCTTTCGGCAATGTTGTTGCACTGCAACGTTGGGGTGGGGCGCGCCGGGCTCAGTCGTCGGAGATCAAAATGCACAGATCGGTCACGACCCGTTGCTGCCGGCTGGCGCTCAAATCGGCAGCGGCGCTGGCGTTGACGATTGCTCCCTACCAAATTGTCCTGGAGGGCTCCGTTCCCGGCATTCACACCGCCAGCGCATACGCCAAGGGTGGCGGTAACAGCGGTGGTGGCGGCGGCAACGGCGGCAATTCCGGCGGCGGCAATGGAGGGAACAGCGGCGGGAATAGCGGGAATGGCAACAGCGGCAATAGCGGCAAATCGGGATCCAATCAGGGTAAGAGCGGAAGCCATGTCAATGCAAAGACCGGTGACAAGGTCGACGTGACCGGCAACAAGATCACGGTCCGGCATCCCGACGGCATAACGGAAAAGCTTGAGAACGGACGTTTCAGCATGAAGGACGCGCTCGGTCGCACGATCATCGACCGCCAGGCCACGCCGGCCGATGCCGATCGTCTCAAGGCCTTGTGAAGCTGGCCAACAGGCAACGGTCAGCTTTGCACGTCACCTCCGCCGCCCCCCGGCGGAGGTGACCTCGTTTTTGGCGGTGCCGCCCCGGTCCCCGAGGCGCGACGCGCTTTTGCGCGGTCCGCACCTTGCGGAGGCACGCAACCTTGCAATCGTTGTTTTGCGCAATCCAGGACGGAAACCGCTGCGAATTCCCCTAGAGCCGGATGATTTCAGGTCGAAATCGGCCTGAAATCTAAATCCGCCTCTAAATCAAAGAGATAGAGCATGATGTCTTCCGAAAACCGCTTCACACCTTTCGGCATCATGCTCTCGTTGCTTTAGGAAGGCCTGTCGCGGTCGCGCAACTCACGCATCATCAAGGCTGCTTCGGTGCGGTTTCGCACATTGAGCTTCGACAGCACCCCGGTCATGTGATGCTTGACGGTCTTCTCCTGCAGCTCAAGCCGCAAGGCGACTTCCTTGTTGCTCAGCCCCTCCGCCACCAGCCGCAGGATTTCCGTCTGCCGATCGGTGAGCTGCCGCAGCCGTTCCGCAATGCCGTCGGTCGGCTGCTGGGACTGGAGATCCGAAAGCAGCCGGGCCGACAGCGTCGGCGACAGATAGCTTTCGCCGGCTGCAACATTGCGCAGGATGTCGGCGAGCCCGCGCGACCCGACGCCTTTGAGGACATAGCCATTCACCCCTGCGTTCAGCGCCTTTGTCACATCGGCGTTGGCCTCCGAAACGGTCAGCATGACGATCTTCTGGGCCGGATGGCTGGCGAGAATGCTTGCCACCGCGGTCAGCCCGCCGCCCGGCATGGAGATATCGAGCAGCAAGATGTCGGGCCGCACCGTCGTGGCGAGGCGTTCGGCATCCTGCGCCGTGGCGCCCTCGCCAACCATCTCGAAGCCTCCGATCTCCGACAGGCTGCGCGTCACACCTTCGCGAAAGAGGGGGTGATCGTCGACAATGGCGATGCGAATGGTCCCAGTCATGCTTGCTCCTCGACCGATAGACGGATCACCAAACGCGTACCTTGCGGCCCGGTCAAGGTTTCGAACTGTCCGCCAATGCTTTCGACCCGCTCCCTGAGGCCGGCGAGGCCGAGACCCTCGACCCGTGCCGCCGGATCGAAACCGGGCCCGCCGTCCGACACTTCGACAAAAAGCCGGCCACCTTTCATCCCCGCACTCACCGCCTGATCCTTGCCCAACCCGTGGCGATAGGCGTTGTTCAGCCCTTCCTGGACGAAACGATAGATGCTGATCTTCTCGGAGGCGCCGGGCTCCGGCAAGTGTCCGGTCAGCGTCAGCGTCACCGACGTTCCCGTCCTCTGCTCGTGTTCCTTGACCGCCAGCCGCAGAATGTCGGTTGCGGCAGCCGTCTCGATCTGCGGCAAAACAAGGCCGGTGCAGATGCCGCGTATTTCGCGCATCGCGTCCTCCAGTGTCTTGCGGATCATTGCGACCTCGGTCGAACGGCTTACGCTCGAATGGCCGTCGCTGGAAAATATCGGGCTGTCCATGCGCAGCGCCGCCAGTGCCACGAGTTGGGCCGGGCCGTCATGGAGGTCGGCGCCGATCCGGCGCAGATATCTTTCGTTGAGCGCGGTGGCGCGGCGGGACGCCCGTTGCACGCGCAGTCGCAAAGCACTGTTTTGCGCCACCAGACCCTGCAGCTCCGAGACCTGGCGGCGCAGTGCCCCACGCTGATCGTCGATGGTGCGGCTGCCGCGCAGGACGATGCCCGACAGGAGCAGGAATGCCGCGAGCGTCGCGCCGGCCACGATCAGCCAGCTCGACCACAGGGCGGACGCCAGGGTGGCCTGGAAATCGTCGGCGATCTCATAAAACTCGGTGACCGCCACCACCTCGCCCGACCAGGGCTCGCGCACGGGATTGTATATCTCCAGCAATGGCAAGCCGGTAGCCTTCTCCTCGCGTTCATCATCATCGAATGTATTGAATTCAGCGACGACATTGCCTTCGAAGGCGGAACGCAGATTGTCGCTCGGACCGAAGCGGCGGCCGATCAGGGACGCCTCCTTAGCGTAGAGAACCGTGCCGTCGCGGCGCCAGAGCACGAACGATTGGAGGCGCTTGCCGAGCGCGCCCTGGCCAAGCGTCTCGTCCAGCGCCTGCTTGACGGACTCGCTGAGCTCCTGGTCCTTGCGTAAGTCGGGAAGCAGCGGCGCAATCACGCTGTCGACATAGAGCGCCGTCGTGGCGGCCGAATTGCGGATGACGCCGTCCCGGATCTGCGCCGTCACCCAGGTGCCCACCACCAACATGACGGCCAGCAGGCCAAAGCCGCCGGCAACGACGAATTGCAGGGCAAGGGAAAGCTCGCTCCAGCGCCGCATCAGGTTTTGAAAACTGCGAATCATGAGCCCCTGACCGCCCTTCGAACCGACAGATTGGGCGATGTTAGTACTTTGAGCTTCCGGCTTGCCATTGCCAAGGGCTTCGTTTGGTCGAGGTCGCTTGACGTCCCGGCGCGCTTGGGAAACAACGTCCGCGACGCACGCGGCGGGAGCCGCTCCGAGAGGGGACGAAACGTTGAGTTTTTCGGGATTGCTGCAGCTCGGCTTTTCGACGGTCATTTTCCTGCTGGCGGCGACAGCCGCCAAGCAATGGGGCCTTGCGCCGAGCCTTGGCAAGATAGCGCTGACGCTGGCGCTCTATTCGCTGGGCAATCTGATCATGCTGCGGCTGATCCGCGAATTCGGCATGTCGGTGTCGTTCAGCCTTTCCGCCGTCATCCAGCTGGTCTCCGTGAACGTCGTGGCGCTGGTCTTCTTCGGCGAGCGCGTCAATGCGCTGCAGGCGACCGGCATCATGCTGGCGATCGCAGCGGTGGCGCTGATCACGCTCGGACCCTATCTGCAAGGTCGGCTGTAACGGGCGAATTGCCGATGAAGAACGCCGCGAACGCTTTGCTCAACCGGGTCGAATTCCCGGTGCTGCTGGCCGGCCTGGTCATCGCCGCCGGCCTGTGGGGATTCGAGGAGCTGATGGAGATTGCGCGCGCCACCACGCCGCACGCCTTCGACACCGAGATCCTGCTCGCCTTCCGCCAGGCGGGGCGCCCTGACAGCCCGATCGGCCCGCTGTGGCTGCAAGGGGCGATGCGCGACATCACAAGTCTTGGCAGCGGCAGCGTGTTGGTGCTGATCGTGACGGCGGTAATCGTCTATCTCCTGCTTATCCGCAGGCCGGCGACCGCCCTTTTCATCTTCGTGGCGGTGGCCGGCGGTCAGGTGCTGTCGAGCCTGCTGAAAGCCGGCATCGACCGGCCGCGCCCCGAACTCGTCTCGCATCTCGTCAACGAAACGACGCTGTCTTTTCCGAGCGGCCACGCCATGCTGTCGGCCGTGACCTATCTGACGCTCGGCGCGCTGGCGGCACGCTTCCTGCCCGGTCGAACGACGAAGATCTATGTGCTGTCGCTGGCGGTGCTGACGACGCTGCTGGTCGGCATCAGCCGCATCTATCTTGGCGTCCACTGGCCATCGGATGTGCTTGCCGGCTGGTGCGCCGGCTTCGTCTGGGCGATGCTGTGCTGGCTCGCTGCCCGGGCGTGGCAGCGATGGCGCGGGCAGCGCCTGAACGGCGACAGCGAGACTGGAGACTAGATCAGCCGGTCGATCAGCCCGTGCCCGCAGCCCACCGACAGCAAGGCCGCCCAGGTCATGAAGGTCTTGAAGAATTCAACCGCGTTACCCCCTGCCTAGATGGACACCCTAGGCACAATCCCGGGAAGTATCTGAATGATCGGTCAGCCGCCCCTTTACGCCTCAGACGTTCATCCTAATGCTTGAAACATCACAATGATAGTATTATACCTTATTCCTGCAGACTCAGACGGGGATTCCGGCCGATGATCACTGCCGCGCAGATGCGCGCCGCAAGGGCGCTGGCCGGCATCGATCAGAAGACGCTCGCCGAGCGCGCCGGCGTTTCGCTTCCAACCATCCAGCGCATGGAGGCGAGCGATGGCGTGGTCAGGGGCGTGGTCGACACGCTGATGAAGGTCATCCAGGCTCTCGACGAGGCCGGGGTGGAGCTGATCGGCGAGAACCAGACCAGCGAGCGCGGCGGCCGGGGCGTGCGCCTCAAGGCTGCCGTGCCGCGGGATCCCAAGGCTGAGCCGGCATAAAGTCGCGACGGCGACCGCCGACAGCCCTGCCGACGATCCCGCCGCCTTTCAGGGTGCGAAAGGCAGTCCATGGATCAGACGCAGCGGGCAGTGCATCAACCGGCCCACAGGTCGGCCCATAGGCCGGTAAAACCGACATTTTCCGAATTGTTCACGCCGAAGCTGGTGACGGTCTGGCGCGAGGGCTACACGTTCGCCGACTTCAAGGCGGACGCCATTGCCGGGCTGACGGTCGCCATCGTCGCGCTGCCCTTGTCGATGGCGATCGCCATCGCCTCGGGCGTGACGCCCGAGCGCGGCCTCTACACCTCGATCGTCGGCGGCTTCATCATTTCGGCGCTCGGCGGCAGCCGCTTCCAGATCGGTGGTCCGGCCGGCGCCTTCATCGTGCTGGTGGCCGCGACGGTTGCCCGGGTCGGCATCGATGGACTGCTGTTGGCAACGATGATGGCAGGGGTCTTCCTGCTCGCCATGGGCTATCTCCGCCTCGGCACCTACATCAAGTTCATTCCCTATCCGGTGACGGTCGGCTTCACCGCCGGCATCGCCGTCATCATCTTTTCAGGACAGATCGTCGAACTGTTCGGGTTGAAGCTTGCCGGCAGGGAGCCGGGCCCGCTGGTGCCGAAGTTGATCGCGGTCGGTGAGGCGGCCGGCACCATCAATCTTGCGGCGACCTTCGTGGCGGTGTTGACCATCTTCACCATCGCCGGCCTGAAGCGCTGGCGGCCGACATGGCCTGCCATGCTCATCGCCATCGGGCTGGCATCGCTGGTCGTGGCGCTTCTCTCGCTGCCGGCGGAGACGATAGGCACTCGCTTTGGCGGCATCCCGCGTAGCCTGCAAATGCCCGCTCTGCCGCCGATCAGCCTGGGCAGGATGATTGACGTGCTGCCGGATGCCATTGCCTTTGCCCTGCTCGGCGCGATCGAATCGCTGCTGTCGGCGGTGGTCGCCGACGGGATGACGGGCCGGCGGCATCGTTCCAACTGCGAACTGGTGGCGCAAGGCTTCGCCAACATCGCGTCCGCCCTGTTCGGCGGCATCTGCGCCACCGGCACCATCGCCCGCACCGCGACCAATGTGCGGGCCGGCGCCCACGGACCGGTTTCGGGCATCGTCCACTCCGCCATCCTGCTCGCTTTGATGCTGGTGGCGGCGCCGCTCGCCAGCTACATCCCGCTCGCAGCCCTGGCTGGCGTGCTGGCGGTCGTGTGCTGGAACATGTTCGAGAAGCAGGCCTTCGCCACCTTGCTGCGTGCCTCGCGCGGCGATGCGCTGGTGCTGATGGCGACCTTTCTGCTCGTCATCTTCCGCGATCTCACCGAAGGCATCGTCGTCGGCTTCGTGCTGGGCTCGATCCTGTTCATCGACCGCATGGCCAAGTCGATTGCGGTCGAGGCCGATCAGCCGCTGGTGCAGGAGGATGTCGCCGACAGCGCCAACGCCTACGATGCCAGCGAGGCGACCGACGCCGACACCGTGGTCTACCGCATCTCGGGCGCCTTCTTCTTCGGCGCGGCATCGACCGTCGGCACCGTACTCGACCGCATCGCCGACCAGCGCAGGAACTTCATCCTCGACTGCTCGGCCGTACCGTTCTTCGATTCGACGGCGGCCAACGTCATCGAGGGCGCCGCCCACAAGGCCAGGCGCGCCAGCGTCCGCTTCATCATATCAGGCGCCGCGCCGCAGATCCGGCGCATGCTGATCAACCACGGCGTGAAGCGTCCGCTGGTGACCTATGCAGCGTCGATCGAGGAGGCGCGGGCGCAGCTGAAAGGCAAGATCGAGGTGCGGTAGGGGCCGGGATTTGCCGGCCGGCGGTCGCCTGAACGTCAACTTTTTGATCTCAAGCAAGCGGGGAGCACGCTTTAGGCGAGCGGGCTCACTTTAGTCCCAGATGCAAGGAAAGTCGCTTCGCGGCGGCGTCGAATGCCACCAATCTTCGTGACCTGAACAGGGAAGCCTCCGCCTATCCTGCTTCAGCTTTCACCGTGGTCCTTTGTCCGGACATTTTACTCTTTGCAGCCGCGTTTCAAAAATGAAACCGCAATCATGGTAGAGTTCGCGCACTGATTTGCCAGTAGAAGGCGGGTTTGCCAAATGCGTGACACGTCCCCGCGAAATCGAAGTGATCCTATGCCGACCGCGCCAACACTTGAACTTCGCCGCTATTCACGGCTGAGAAATTTGCGAGAGCGCGCAGAACGCCAAGGTGCTGCATTGCAGTTCTGGGCGCGTACGGCATCGCTCGCCGTGATCTCCTGCTTCTTTTCATTAATCAGCCGCTGGGATGCCTCTCTGCTCTTCGTGCTGGCGGGCCTCATGTTGTTCCAGCTCGTCGGCCTGATCCAGTTTCGCTTTGCGCGCCGTCGCAACGCGCCATGGTGGATCGGTTATCTCGTAGGCACGCTGGACATCGTTCTGTTGACCGTTCTGCTGGTAACGCCCAACCCGTTTTCCCCGGAGGTCGCGCCGGCCGCGATGCAACTGCGCGAAGGCAGCTTCAAATTCCTGTTGATTTTCGTGTGCCTTGGCGCGCTGACCCTTTCGACCCGATTGGCGCTCTATCTCGGAGCGCTCGCAGCCTTGACGTGGACGATCGGGGTGGGATGGGTGATTCTTCATGCGGGAACCGTCCTTCCGGCGACGAACCTCTATTCGCTGCCGACGACAGAGCGACTGAACCTCTATCTCAATCCCAATTTCGTCGACACATTCGCGCAGGCGACCAACGTGTTGGTTGTGCTGATTATCGGCGCGATCATGGCGTTGGTCGTCTCTCGTTCTCGACATCTGTCGGAAGACTATGTCAAGGCAGAGCGCGCCCGCGCCAATCTCGCCCGGCATTTTTCGCCAAATGTCGTCGACCAGCTCGCCGCGGATGACGAGCCCTTCGGTCCGGTCCGCCGGCAGGATATCGCGGTACTGTTCGCCGACATCGTCGGCTTCACACACTATTCCGAGGATCATCCGGCCGAAGCAGTGTTCGAACTTCTGCGTCAGTTCCACCGTCGCATGGAGCAGGTCGTTTTCGACCACCATGGCACCGTCGACAACTATATCGGCGATTGCATCATGGCCACATTCGGGGTTCCGCAAGCCAGCCATAACGACGCAACCCGAGCCATCCAGTGCGCTGAAGCGATGATCGCCGCTCTCGAAGACTGGAATGTGCAGCGGGTGTCCAGGGGATACCCGTCGCTGGACGTTCGGATCGGTGCACAATATGGCGCAGTCGTCATCGGTGCGGTCGGCAGCGAGCGCAATCTTTCCTTCGCGGTGGTGGGCGACACCGTCAACGTCGCCAGCCGTTTGCAGGCGCTTTGCCGTGAACTTCAGGCAAACATTTGCTTTGGGTCACGACTGATAGAAGCCGCGAAGGCGGAATCGCCCACGACACAGTTGAATGCGCGCGATCATGGGCCGGTGAGCATCCGCGGTCGGGATGAACCGGTCCATGTCTGGGTCGAACACAGAGCCGAAAACCAGGGTGCTGTTTCGGTTTCGGCGTGATATAGCCGCCATGTGAAACGCCTGCATCTGCCGGAAAGTTCACGCCTGAAGGCATCATGCGCTCGCAGGCACTGAGCGAGGCGTCGATGTTCCTCTATCTGCGCGATCTCGAGGAGTGCGAAATCGTCTCAGCATGATTGCATCTGGCGGCTGAGCTTGCCGCGCACGGCCCCGGCGGTGCCGACGGCGCCATTGACCGCGCCCATCATCTTCATCTGCCCGGCGGTCTCGTTCATGCGCGCCCGGCAATCCTGCATTTTTCTGGTCGCCTCGACTGCAGCCAGGGCTTCGCCAAGACCTTCCGGCGAGTCCGTCTGGCTGCAGCTGGAAGCCAGCAGGCAGATAAGCATTGCGATCGGGCTGCCCCGCCTGACACGTGCCGTGGCTGGGAAAATGCCGCGATGTTCGGCCTCGAGGCTCCCGCTCGGAGTTGCTTTTCCCGCCACCCGTTTGCTGTTGCCCAACATCCTATCGCCCCATCGCCGGGCCGAGGATGAGGCTGCGGATTTTTGGCGTCAGCGGCCTGACGACATCGGCGAAGGGGTCGCCCTCGGCCCGCAAAGCCATCAATCCTTCGACCTCTTCGTCGATGGCCGAGATGGTCTCTGACTTCTGTGCGTCGGTCAGCTCCCTCATGCCGGATATGGCACCCCTGAGCTTGGCGAAAATGGCATCGAGTTCTGCGGCCGACATCGTCGCCAGGAACCCGCGCATGGTCTCGCCAAGCGCGACCTTCCAGCTGTCGGCGGTGAAGCCGGCTGTGCCGATCAAGCCCTTGTCCGCCGCATCGCGCTCATACCAGTCGGCGGCGATCTCCTCGTCATAGGCGAACTGACCGAATTCGGGCTGCAAGGCCTCGATCAGGCCGACGACCGCCGACGCATCCCGCGCTGTCAGCGCCAAGGCATGCGGGCTGTCGAACATCATGCCGGCAAGTGCGAGCGCGCCGGCTAGCCGGCGCATGGCTGCGAAACGCCGCTCAGCCATAACAGTCCTCCACAACGCCGGCCCGGGCACTGCTCGTCGCCTGGGACTGCAGAACCGAGCCGCCGATCGAGGCGGCCTGGCCGGCAATGACCCCACCATTGCCAGCCAGACCGCCAAGACCCCCCGCCATCGACAGGACACCGCCGAGCAGAGCCGCATTGGTCTGCGCCTTCGCCGCCTTCTTGGCGGCCTCGGCGCAGGCGGTTTCCGTCGATGGTTCGTTCCGGGCCTTGTTGCTGCCGGCCGCGCTCGCGATCAATGCCGTGTTGCTGTCGGCCTGGCCCGTTTGGCAGCCCGCCAGGGCAATGGTCAGGGCCACGAAAATGCTTTTTTTCATGGTGCTGCTCATCATCGGGCAGCGCGCGGCGGCAGCTTGACCTCGCGGTGATCGGTCACCGTGTTGCCCAACGAGATCGACAGCAGATAGGCACGCGGATTGAAGCCCGCCGCGGCCAGTGCCGACAGCGTCTTGAACAGTTGCAAATGAAACATCGTGCCCCCTTGGATTGCCGCCAATACGGTTCCGGTTTCGGAATCGCGCCGCAAACTAGGGGCATCGAAGGGGGACAGCTTGGACAGAACGGCACTGAAAGCGGCCAAAACGGCCCGGTATTGACGTTTTGCAGGCCGCGGCGCATATGACCGCGCTCTTGGCATGGGGGTGTCGATGACTGCGACGATGGGGCCGTCAGCTTCGTTCAGGCTGGCGACGGAGATGTTTCCGGAGCGGGATCGCGTCGAGATTACGCGCGAGGTTTACGGCCGCACGGTTCTGAGGGTGGACCTCGATCCGCTTGCGCCGGCGCAGATCGACATGCGGGTGCGCGCGTTGCCGGGCCTCGGCATCGCCACCGGCAGCTCATCGGAATTCCGGGTGCATCGCACATCGTCGCTGATCGACAACGACGACTTCGTTCTTCTGGCGGCCCTCGATGGGGGCAGCGTGATGAAGCACCGCGGCCGCGAGGAGGCGGTCGGCAACGGCCAGGCGCTGATGATGAGCGGTGACGAGGTTGGCCTCAACCTGATCGGCGCCGGCGGGTTCCGCTTCATCAATCTGAGTTTTTCGCGCAAGCAGCTTTCGCCTCTGATCGGCGATCCGGCAGCGGTCCTTATGCGGCCCTTGCCGACCCAAAGCGGGGCGATGCGGCTGTTGCTCGACTATATCAACTCGATCCAGGAGGTCGGAGACGAGTTGACTGCGGAGGCCTGTCACCTTGCGGCGACGCATGTCTTCGACCTTGCCGCACTCGCCATGGGCGCGACCAGGGATGCGGCCCAGATCGCACGCGGCCGTGGCGTCAGCGTTGCCCGCTTGCGCGCCATCAAGGCCGATATCGTCGCGCATGGTGGCCATGTCGACCTGTCGGCGCGGGACGTCGCCGCCCGCCACGGACTGTCGGCCCGCTATGTCCGCAAGCTGTTCGAGAGCGATGGCACATCCTTGATTGATTTCATGATGAACCAGCGGCTGGCGCGTGCCCATCGCATGCTTGGCGATCCGCGCCATGCCGGACGCAGCATCACCGCGATCGCCTACGAGGCCGGCTTCAACGATCTTTCCTATTTCAACCGGGCGTTCCGCCGCCGTTATGACGCCACTCCCTCGGACGTGCGCGTTGCGGCTTGCAAGCACTGACGCCAAAGCGCCGCCTGCCGGGCCGCGCTCCCGTGCCGTGCCGTCCATGCTGTTGGACTCATTTGATCGCGTCTATTCGGCGGCCTTTGCCCCGGGATCGGCAACCTTGTCGTCCCAGACCATCTGCCGGTAGTCGAAACCATATTCCAGCGTCGGTTTGACGATGCGGAAATAGGGCGACAGGTCGAAATCGCGCGGCGTGTAGAGCGAGTGGTGGCGGATGTGCAGGATTTCCTTGCGCGAATAGTTCGACTGCGCGGAGGCTCGGCCGGGCGCACGGGTGATTTCGGGCAGGATCGGATAGCGGATCTGGCCATAGGCCTCGGCGATCAGCGTCGAGCAGATCGCCCGTGTCGGGTCGCCGGAGCCGAAGGCCAGCATGCGGCGGCGCCAGCGCACCGGCACCGGCGGTGTGGGCAAGAAAAAACGCAGCATGTCGAAAATGTTCTTGAGGTCGTATTTCAGGCCGAGCCTGCCGATCATGAAGGCGACGACCTTGTCGCGATCCTCCGGCGCCAGCCCGCTCGCCCGGCAGATGCGGGTGTTGTAGGTGCGGTAGCGCGACAATGGCACGGCGACGCAGCCTTCGCCGATCGTGACCTCGATCAGGCGCGGCCGTTCCGAGCCGTCTTCCGGCGCGGGCAAGGCATCGCCGACATAGAAGGCCGCATGCGACCAGGTCGACTGGGTCAGGTACTTGATCGCCGCCGAGATCTTCTGATTGCCCTCGATCAGCAGGATGTCGCCCGGCTCAAGCGTGCGGCGCAGCGTTTCGGCATCGGACGGAGTGTAGGGCTCGTAGCCGGACGATTCTCCCTGCAGCCGGCCGGCAAGCCAGCGGCCAAGTCGATCCAGAAGCGTGTCGCCGGGCTCGGTCATGCCCCATGGCGATTAGCATGGGCGGGTAATGAGGGCTAGCGCACGCCTTCCTCCCCCGTCCGGAGCGCGAGGAAGAGCGTCCTACGATGCCGCGGCCTCTTCCGGCGGCGCAGCCAGATCGTCGCGCGCCTTGCGGGCCAGTTTGCGTGTCGAGCGTTTGGGATTGTCGCCGAACAGCTCGGCCGCTTCGGCCAGGCAGCTCTTCTTCAGCTGCTTCTCCGACCGCTTCAGCAGCTTGCCCAGAAGTTTCGTGTCCTCGGGCAGCCCGAGTGGCTGGTCGTCGGCCTCGAGCAACGCGCGCATCACCAGCACATCGTGCAGGTCGCCCAGCCGCTCGCCCAGTTCGTCGACCGCCTTGCGCCGGGCCTTGATCGGTGTCGGCCACAGCCTGCCGAGCAGCGACAGATGCATGCCGTGGGTCTTGGCCGCCTTGCGCAAATCGTGGAAATCATCGGCCGCGCCCCGCGATCTGGCCTTGTCGAGCGCCTTCCTGGCACGGCGCAGCGTGACGCGGGCACCTTCGGCAAGCACGTCGGCCGCCTGTTCCGGCTGGTCGGGCAAGGCCAACGCTTCGACGCGTTTGAGGCCATCCTCGCAAGCGGCGGTCGCCGCGCCGATCGCCGCCTCGAGCCCGCTGCCTTCGTGCAGTTCATGCTGGCGCGCGATCAGCCTGTCGCGCGCAGCAGTAAGCCCATCGTCGGCGCTCTCCTTGGGAAAGCTCGCCGCCAGCCGGTCGATGGTTTCGATCAGCGCTGT
Source organism: Mesorhizobium sp. SEMIA396 (assembly GCF_024518615.1). Taxonomy (NCBI): domain Bacteria; kingdom Pseudomonadati; phylum Pseudomonadota; class Alphaproteobacteria; order Hyphomicrobiales; family Phyllobacteriaceae; genus Mesorhizobium; species Mesorhizobium sp. SEMIA396. The sequence goes on along the minus strand of NZ_JANIFC010000003.1, from coordinate 481,789 downwards.
CGCCTCGCGCGGACCGGCAAGCAGGCCGGCTACATTGCGATAGCACTGGTTCTCGGTCTCGCAGAATGTTTCGTCGCCGGAACGAACAAGCCGCAGCAGGGCGCGGGCGCTCTTCAGCCGCTTGCGGCACTTGTGCAGCGCCTGTTCCGGCCGGCTCCGTGCGGCGTCAAGGTGATGCAGCGCCTTGCCGATTTCCTCGGCAAGGATACGCCTGACCTCGCCGGTCAGCGGCAGGCGCGGATCGATACGAAAGCTCATGCGGCGATCTCCGGTATCCCCCCAAGGGCGAGCGACGCGTTGTAGAATTTTGACTCGCCGGTGACTTCGCGGCCGAGCCAATCAGGCAGCATTTCGTCCGGCACGTCCTCCGGCGTCTCAAGTTCGGCGATCACAAGTCCCGCAAGCGGACCGCCGAAGACATCGATTTCGTAGAGATAGCCACGGTGCCTAACATGGTGACGTGTCTTCTCGATGACACGTCCGATGGCGAAGTCCAGCATCTCCACCGCCTCCGAGAGCGGGATCGAGTATTCGAATTCGTCGCGTTCGCGCGCCTTGCTGCCGAATTTGAGTGTCAGCTTGGCGGAACCGCCATCGCTGATGCGGATGCGCACCGTGCGCCCGGGGCCGGCAGCGAGATAGAACTGGAGAATGCGGATATTGGCCTCGGCCAGTTCCCGCCATGCGGTGCTGGTGACCAGGAATTTTCGTTCGACTTCCTTGCCCATGGCCGGGCACTAAAGCGTTTGCCGCCGTCGATGGCAAGATAATGACGAACAGAAGTTGACTTTAATCAATCGATTGATTAAACTGCGCTCATGGTCAAACTGCCTGAGCCCAAAATTCTTCGCCGCGAGCCCGCCGAGATGACGCGCGCGGCCCTTGTCCAGGCGGCGCTGAAGCTGTTCGGAAGGCAGGGCTTCGATGGCACCTCGACGCGCGAGATCGCCGCCGAGGCGCGAGCCAATATAGGCTCGATCGCCTATCATTTCGGCGGCAAGGAGGGTCTTCGCGCCGCTGCCGCCGACTTTATCGTCGAGACCATCCAGGGTGTAGCCGGTCAGGCGCTCGGCAATGTACAGGCGCCTGCGCCGGGACCAGCCAATCCGGAGGCGGCGCAAGCGCTACTCTTCGCGGCGCTGGAGCGGATGGTCGGCTTTGTCGTGGCCAGCCCGCAGGCCGGCGAGATCGTGCAGTTCGTGTTGCGTGAGCTTTCGCATCCGACGGCAGCCCTCGACCGCATCTATGACGGCGTCTTCGAGCCGACGCATCGCCGGCTGTGCCAGCTCTGGGAACAGGCGACCGGCGAGCCCGCCGAAAGCGAGGCCACAAGGCTCACCGTGTTCACGCTGATTGGCCAGGTCATCTATTTCCGCATCGGCCGCGAGGCGGTGATGCGCCGCATGGGCTGGAAAGACATCGGCGCCGCCGAGGCGGCCAAGGTGGTGACGGTCACATCGGGTAATCTCAAGGCCATATTGGCTTCCAAAAAGAGCAAAGCATGAAGGGGCAAAGACCATGAGCTTTCTGTGTTCGCTGCCGCTCGCCGCGCAGCTCTTCTCGGCCTGTGCCCCGGCTGCCCCGCTGGCCGTCGGCTATGTCGAAGGCGACTATGTGCTGCTGGCACCGATCGAGGTGGCGCAGGTCGAGACCGTCACGGTGAAGCGCGGCGACCGTGTGGTGCCTGGCACGACCGTGGTGACGCTGGAAAGTGCCGATGCCAAGATCGCGGTGGCGCAGGCGCAGGCCGGCCTTGCCCAGGCGCAGGCGCAGTTGGCTGACCTGCAGATCGGCAAGCGGCCGGAAGAGATCGCCGTGCTGAAGGCCGAGGTCGACATGGCCAGCGCCCAGGCCGCCGACGCCAAGCGCAAATACGACCGCGCCGCCGATCTGTTCAAGCGCGGCGCCGGCACGCAAGCCGATTTCGACACCGCGTCGGCCACGCTGGAAACGGCCAATGCGCAGGTCGGCCAGGCCAATGCCAATCTCGCCGTCGGCGGCCTGCCTGCGCGCCCTGAGACGATCAAGGCCGCCGACAATCAGGTCAAGCAGGCGCAGGCTACCTTGGAGCAAGCTCAGTGGCGGCTGTCGAAACGGGTGCTGGCAGCCCCTTCGCCGGGCCGCGTCAACGATGTCATCCGCAATCCGGGCGATACATCAGGTCCGACCGCGCCTGTGATCTCGATCCTGCCCGACGGCGCGGTCAAGCTCAGCGTCTACGTCCCGGAGAGCGCCTTCTCCTCGGTCAAGGTCGGCACCTTGCTCGGCGTCCATTGCGACGGCTGCGGCCCGGATGTGAAGGCGCGCGTCAGCTACGTGTCGCCCGATCCTGAGTTCACGCCACCGGTGATCTATTCGCTCGAGAACCGGCAGAAGCTGGTCTACCTGGTCGAGGCGCGGCCGGAGGGCGATGCCGGCCCGCTGCAGCCGGGCCAGATCGTCGATGTTGATCTCGCGGACAGTGCAAGATGAACGCCATCGATGTCCACGGCCTGGTCAAGGGCTTTGGCGACAAGACCGTCGTCGACCATGTGACGATGTCGGTCGCCGAGGGCGAGATCGTCGGCTTTCTCGGCCCCAACGGTTCGGGCAAGACCACCACCATCCGCATCATGTGCGGCCTGCTGACGCCGGACGAAGGCGAAGGCACGGTGCTCGGCTTCAACATCCGCACCGACAGCCTGCGCATCAAGCGTGAAGTCGGCTACATGACGCAGAAATTCTCGTTCTACGAGGATCTGACGATCGGCGAGAATCTCGAATTCGTGGCGCGGCTCTATCGGCTGAAGCCGGTCGAAGAGCATGTCGCGAGCACGTTGGAGGACCTCGGCCTGACGTCGCGCCGCAACCAGCTGGCCGGCACCTTGTCGGGCGGCTGGAAGCAGCGGCTGGCGTTGGCCGCCTGCATCATGCACAAGCCGAAATTGCTGCTGCTTGACGAGCCTACGGCCGGTGTCGACCCGAAAGCGCGGCGCGAGTTCTGGGACGAGATCCATCGCCTGGCCAGCGGCGGGCTGACCGTGCTGGTCTCCACCCACTACATGGACGAAGCCGAGCGCTGCCACCGCATCAGCTATATCTCCTACGGCAAGATGCTGGCCACCGGCACTGTCGCCGAGGTGGTGAGAAATGCCGGGCTGACCACGTTTGTGCTGCAGGGTCCGCGGCTCGATCAGGTCGCCGAAGCGCTTCAGGGCCGCTCCGGCGTCGACCAGGTGGCGCCTTTCGGCGCGACGCTGCATGTCGTCGGCTCCGACAAAAAGAAGCTCGAAGCCGCACTCGCCGACGTCGAGAAAGAGCACAAGGGCGTGAAAGTTTCGCCCGGCGAAACCAGCCTCGAGGACGTCTTCATCCAGTTCATGTCCGGCTCGAAGGACAACATGGCATGAACAGCGTCTTTTCCTTCGCCCGGCTTGGCGCGCTGCTGATCAAGGAATTCATCCAGATGCGGCGCGACCGCATCACCTTCGCCATGATGCTCGGCGTGCCGCTGATACAGTTGGTGCTTTTCGGCTACGCCATCAACAACGACCCGAAAAGCCTGCCGGCAGCACTCGTGGCGACGAGCAACGATCCCTACACGCGTGCCATTGTCGCGGCGCTGCAGACCACCGGCTACTATCGTTTCGACCATGTCGCGCAAAGTGCCGCCGAGGCCGAGTTCCTGATATCGCGCGGCGACGTCGCCTTCGTCGTCACCATCCCCGCCGATTTCGCCAGGAGGGTGGAGAGCGGCAGCAACCCGCAGATACTCATCGAGGCGGACGCCACCGACCCGGCGGTGGCCAGCGGCGCCATTTCGACGCTCGGCACAGTCGCCAGCCAGGCGCTGCTGAGGGCGCAAGGCACGCAGGAAGCCGCCGCCGAGGCCGCCAAGGGTCGGCTCGATGTCGTCGTACACCGGCGCTACAATCCCGAAGGCATCTCGCAATACAACATCGTGCCCGGCCTGCTCGGCGTCATCCTGCAGATGACCATGGTGATGATGACCTCGATCGCGCTGACGCGCGAGACCGAGCGCGGCACGATGGAAAACCTGCTGGCGATGCCGTCCAGCCCGCTCGAGATCATGATGGGCAAGGTGCTGCCCTACCTGGCGGTCGGCGGCGTGCAGGTGGTGGTGGTGCTGGCGGCGGCGAAGCTGCTGTTCGCCATCCCCTTCACCGGATCGATGTCGCTGCTCCTGACCGCCGTGCTGATCTTCGTGCTGGCGCTGGTGCTGCTCGGCTATACGATTTCCACCATCGCCCGCACGCAGATGCAGGCCCTGCAACTGACCTTCTTCTTCTTCCTGCCGTCGATCATGCTGTCGGGTTTTATGTTCCCTTATCGCGGCATGCCGGACTGGGCGCAAATCCTCGGCGAGATCTTCCCGCTGACGCATTTCCTGCGCATCACCCGCGCGGTGATGCTGAAGGGCGCGGAACTGCCGGCGGTGTCAACGGAGATCGGCTGGCTGGTGGTGTTCGTGGCCTTGTTTGCCGGCGTGGCACTGGTGCGGTTCAGGCGGACGCTGGATTAGATGCCGCACGACCTCCAGTCTTGGCACCAGCCTTTGCGGAAGGGAGAAATGCTTTCGCCAATCTCCATGGTTTGTAACTGCCACTAACCGTTGAGCGATTTCGGGCCGCTGACGAAGGCGCTCCCCTTGACGTAAAACCGCAGCGGGCGATCGGCATCCTTTGTAATGCCGATCCGGACGCCTTGGGCGATGTCGCCGGCTTGATGCTCGTCGGTTGCCAGCCATAGCGGGCCTTTGCGGCAAAGATCGAGCCCGTCGAGCGAACGATCGATCCGCAACGCCTGGGCCAGCCTTCCCGGTCCTCGCGCCAGGTCGCGCAGGCGCTCGACGCCGCGGTTGAGCCGCATGATCGCAATGCCCTCGAGTGGCTCGAGCGCCCTGATCAGCACGCCGGTTCCGACCCCCGGCATCTCGCTCGAGACATTGAGCATGTAGGAGATGCCGTAGGCGAGATAGACATAGGCGTGCCCGGGTTCGAGAAACAGCGAACGGTTGCGCGGGGTCATCCCCCGGTAACCGTGTCCGGCGGCGTCACCGGTCACATAGGCCTCGGTCTCGACGATGCGGCCGCTGGCGATGCCTTCAGGCAGCTCGCGCACCACGAGTTTGCCAACGAGGGTGCGGGCAAGGGATGCCGTATCGTCGGGCAGCTCGGAACGCGTGAGCGGGCGGTAGATGACCATGCTCAGCGCGGCGACGATTTGGCGGCGGGCGAGGAGTGATCCAAGGCGGAGCCTGTCGCCAGATACTCCATATCAGATACCCTTGGACATCGCCGTCTCAAGCAGCCGCCATGATCCCGGCATAAGTGCCGAAATCGACATTGCCGCCGGACAGCACCACGGCAATGCATTTGCCGGACAGCTCGATCTCGCCCGATGACAGTGCCGCCAGCGCCACACAGCCGCCGGGCTCGACCACCAGCTTGAGATAGGCCATGGCGTCGCGCATCGCCTGCGCCGCCGCCTGGTCCGAGACGGCGATGCCACCGGTGAGATTCCTGCGGTTGATCTCGAAGGTGATCACGCCAGGCTCGGCGGTCAGCAGCGCGTCGCAGATCGAACTATGGCCGGGCTCGTTCGAAACCCTTGCACCGGCGGCCAGCGACCGGCGGGTGTCGTCGAAATGCTCGGGCTCGACCGCCCAGACCGCCGTGTTCGGCGAGGCATCCTTGACGGCAACGGAGATGCCACTCGACAAGCCGCCGCCGCCGCAGGGGACGATCACCGCGTCGAGGTCGACGCCAAGCGCTTTTGCCTGGCGCATCAATTCGAGGCCGATCGTGCCCTGGCCGGCAATGATGGCCGGATCGTCGAAAGGCGGCACCAGCACCATGCCTCTTTCCATGTAAGGACGGATCACGGTCATGCGGTCGTCGCGAAAGCGGTCGAACGGGACCACCTCCGCGCCCATCTTGCGCACATTGGCAATTTTCATCGCCGGCGCGTCTGAAGGCATGGCGATCACCGCCTTGACGCCGAACATCGCGGCCGAGGCGGCGACGCCCTGCGCATGATTGCCCGATGAGAAAGCGACGACGCCTCGGCTGCGCTCCTCCGCGCTGAGCGACGACAGCTTGTTGTAGGCGCCGCGGAACTTGAACGAGCCGGTACGCTGCAGCGTCTCCGGCTTGAACAGGATGCGGCCCCCGAAGCGTCTGTTCAGCTCCTGCGATTCGATCAAGGGGGTTTCGATGATCAAGCCGGAGAGACGCGCGGCGGCGGCGTGGATGTCGGCGATGCCGGGAAGGGTGGTCATGGTGGGTCCTGTGGGAAGATGTTGCCCTTCATGATGCCCGCAAAGGGAGGTGGCGCACCATGGGAAAAATGTGACCGTTACAAAGTTTAGCGAGTCATGATCGGCGTTTGCGCCGCCCCTCATCTGGCTGCCGCCATCTTCTCCCCGTAAACGGGGAGAAGGACGCTGTCGCCTTTGGTTTCGCCAATCTTCAGCGTTGCAAGGGGGTGCGGCGCTTCCCGCCAGCTTCTTTCTCCCTGTTTACGGGGAGAAATGCCCGGCAGGGCAATGAGGGGGCAGCGCCGAGATCGGCCAAATTGGCCACCCAATCTAGCCAAGCAAAGTCCTCTGCCTCTTGCCCCCACCCAGCTTGCGCCAGTTGTTGAAACGGTGGCTGGCGGCGGCAAAGGATATCTTCATCTGCTGGGCGACCGAGTAGCGCGACTTGCCCTCGTCGAACATGCGGTAGCAGCACTCGACGCCCTCCTCCGTCAGTTTGCCGTCCGGCGCCTTGTTGTGCGGGTTGGCGGGGTCGAATTTCTCGACCTGCTGCTCGACCAGGCCCTTCAGGCGCTGCAGGTCGGCCTCGATGCTGGCGATGAGATCGAGAACGGGCTTGGGATCATAGGGGTGCGGAGGCTGTTTTGCCGTCATCTGCCGGTTCCTTGTTCTTGGCTTGAGTCCAGCAATATAGGTGAACATTCACTGATAATGAAGAGTCACCGCGGGCGTGGGGCTTCAACAATTCTTGACCGCGACCCAAGCGCGCAATTGACCGAAGGTGTTCAAAACCCTAGTTTAGAACTATTCTAAACTAGGGTGAATTCCTCATGCTTTCCCGTGTTTTCGGCTTCGGCCGCCGCCCCTTCGAATCGCTCTCCGAACAGGAGATCCTGGCGCTGGCCATTTCCTCCGAGGAGGATGACGGTCGCATTTACCGGGCCTATGCCGACGGGCTGACGGAAAACTTCCCGCAATCGGCAAAAGTGTTCGAGGAGATGGCCGAGGAAGAGGATGGCCATCGCGATGCGTTGATCGAGCTTTTCCGCAAGCGGTTCGGCGAGCGCATACCGCTGATCCGGCGCGAACATGTGAAGGGTTATTACGAGCGCAAGCCCGACTGGCTGGTCCGGCCGCTCGGCATCGAGCACGTGCGCAGCCATGCCGAGGCGATGGAGCGGCAAGCCTACCTTTTCTATGTCGAGGCGGCCAAGCGCACGGCAGATGCTTCGACGCGAAAACTGCTCGACGATCTGGCGGTGGCCGAACTGGGCCATGAGACCCTGGCGCAGCGGCTGGAACAGAAACATGTGCCGGGCGCCGTCAAGGCCGAGGAGGCCAGCGCCGAGCAGCGCCAGTTCATCCTCACCTATGTGCAACCAGGGCTGGCCGGGCTGATGGACGGGTCGGTGTCCACTCTGGCGCCGATCTTTGCCGCTGCCTTTGCCACGCACGACACCTGGCAGACGCTGCTGGTCGGGCTTGCCGCCTCGATCGGCGCCGGCATTTCGATGGGCTTCACCGAAGTCGCTTCCGACGACGGCAAGCTGTCGGGCCGCGGCTCGCCGATCAAGCGCGGTCTGACCGTCGGCATCATGACGACGCTGGGCGGTCTCGGACACGCGCTCCCCTATGTCATTCCGCATTTCTGGACGGCCACCGGGGTTGCCGCGGTGGTGGTGTTCTTCGAATTGTGGGCGATCGCCTTTGTCCAGAACCGCTACATGCAGACGCCTTTCCTGCGTGCCGCCTTCCAGGTGGTGCTGGGTGGCGCCCTGGTGTTCGCGGCCGGCGTGCTGATCGGGAATGCATAGTTTTTTCCCTTCCCCCCTTGTGGGGGAAGGTGGATCGGCGCGCAGCGCCGAGACGGATGAGGGGTGTTCCAGCGGAGTGAGACGTTGGCGTTCCCTGGAACACCCCTCATCCGTCGCCTGCGGCGACACCTTCTCCCACAGGGGGAGAAGGAAGAAACTTGCCACTCACCCATTCACCGCCCGGCTATCCCTAGGCGCCTCGTCTCTCTCCGTCAGTCCATAATCCCTCATCACATGGGCGATGCGCAGACGGTAGCCGGCAAAGATACCGCCCCGGCCGGCCTTCTGCGCCTGGCGGTGTTCCTCGGTGTTGCGCCAGGCCTTCACGGCTTCCTCGTCGCGCCAGAATGACAGCGACAGGATGCGGTTCGGATCGGCCAGGCTCTGGAAACGCTCGATGGAAAGAAAGCCGTCAATGCCGTCGAGCAGTGGACGCAGGTCCGCGGCGATGCTCAGATAGGCGTCGCGCCGGCCTTCCGCCGGCTCGACCTCGAAGATCACGGCAATCACGGCAGCACCAGTTTCGCGTGCGGGCCTGAGGCCAGTTTCAGGAACATGCGATCCTCCTTCAGGATGAACCTCTCGCGCTTGGCGAATTCGTAGTTTGCCTTGCCGGTGGGATCGGCGGCAAGCCGGGCGCGATAGGCTTCGTAGGCGGCCAGGCTCTCGATGTTGTAGGCGGCATACGCGGTCGTCGCCGAGCCCTCATGCGGCGCGTAGTAACCGATCAGATCGGCGCCGCAGCGTGGAATGGCCTGGCCCCAATTGCGCGCATACTCCTCGAAGGCCGCCTTGCCGAACGGGTCGATCTCGTAGCGGATGAAGCAGGTGATGGTCATTGTGGTCTCCTTGGGGTGCGTCGATAGTTCGAGCGGCATCGAAACGTTGTGTCGTCTGGTCTGCTAGGGCTGCCAGAAGGACTTCGCGCATTCGCGGCGCACGTCTTGCCGCGTTAGCCCAAGATCGCGCAGCTGATGATCATCCATCTCGGCAAGGTCCAGACGCTGCAAATGGCGGTCATACCAGCGGGCCAGCAGCCGCGAACGCAGCCAGGTGACGAACGGGAAGAATTGACGGCTGGGGAGCGAGGCTGAGGGGAAAGCGGTTCGTGCGGCCATCGTCGTCTCCTTGATCTCACCTGAGAATAGTGATTATCTGACAAGAACGCTTCGATGAGGAACGAACTATGCGTGAAGGACCCGACATCGCCAGCATCGCCAGCCTGGTCGGCGACCCGGCACGGGCAAACATGCTGAATGCCCTGATGGGCGGCACGGCGCTGACGGCGAGCGAACTGGCGCTCGAGGCCGGCGTTTCGCTGCCGACCGCCAGCTCGCATCTGGGCAAACTGATGGAAGGTGGGCTGCTCACGGTGGCGAGCCAGGGCCGGCATCGCTATTACGGCCTCGCCGGACCGCAGGTGGCCGGCATGATCGAAGCCATCACAGGCGTCGCGGAAGCCGTCGGTCCAAAGCGTGTGCGCCCCGGTCCGCGCGATGGTGCCATGCGGGTGGCGCGCGTCTGCTACGATCACCTCGCCGGCGAGCAGGCGGTGGCGATGCTCGATCGGCTCGTCGCCAAGAACGTATTGGTCCGCGACGAACAGGAGATCAGGCTCGGGCCATCGGCGGCTTCGCATTTCGCGGCGATAGGCATCGACGTTTATACCAAGCCGCGCCGGCCGGTGTGCCGCGCCTGCCTCGACTGGAGCGTGCGCCGTTCGCACCTCGCCGGCACGCTGGGCGCCGCCATCCTCGAGAAGATCCTGGCCGAGAAATGGGCGCGCCGCGAGAAGGACAGCCGCGCGGTGATCTTCTCGCCGCCGGGTAGACAGGCGTTTGAGAGGGTGTTTCTGTCTTGAACGGGCGAAGCGTTAACCCCGCCTCAGAGCCTTGCCCTGCTTAAAGAAATCCGACCACGGATCGGCTTTCGCCAGCTGTTTCAGCGTAGTCTTGCCGCCGATCGGGAAAGCGTTCGGCGCCAAGCCGGCCTCGATCTCTGGCCAGGTCACCGGCATCGACACGGTGGCGCCCTTCTTGGCGCGTGACGAATAGGGCGCGACCGTCGTCGAGCCCCTGCCATTGCGCAGATAGTCGACGAAGATCTTTCCAGTGCGCGCTTTTTTCGACAGCGTCGCCGTGTAGCGGTCGGGGGCACCCTGCTCCAGCGCACGGGCAAAATCATGGGCGAAGGTTTTGACCTCATCCCAATCCGCCGCTGGTCTCAGCGGCACCATGACGTGAAAACCCTTGCCGCCCGAAGTCTTGACGAAATTCGGCAGCGACAGCTCGTCGAGCTTGCCCCTGATATCGAGTGCCGCCTCGCGGACCGCTTTCACGTCGATACCTTCATCGGGATCGAGATCGAAGATGATCTGGTCGGGCTTTTCGATCTCGTCGATCGTGCACCCCCAGATGTGGATCTCGACCACGCCATACTGGACCAGTGCGGCGACACCATCGAAATCCCGGATGTACAAGATCTCCTCGCCGTCAGTCGGATCCTTCATGCGCGCGATCTTGTCGCTCATACCGGCCGAGGCATGTTTCTGGAAGAAACGCTGGCCACCGACACCGTCCGGCGCCCGCACCAGGCTGAGCGGCCGGTTGACGACAAACTGTTCCATGCGCGGCCAAACCTGCGCGTAATGGTCGAGCAGGCCCTGCTTGGAGATGTTTTCATCCGGCCACAGCAGCTTGTCGGGATGCGAGAGTTTTACCGTGGTCGTCATCGATCCGGCGGCTTTGCCACCCGATGCCGGCTTGGCCGTGCTCTTGCCTGTCGATGTCTTGCCTGTCGACGCTTTGGGCTTTTCCTGCACGACTTCCTCCGCCGGCTTGTCCTCGCGCAATCCCTGGAACGAGGCGTGGCGTATTATACGGTCCGAGGTCCAGCTGCGAAACTCCACTTCGCCGACAAGTTCGGGCTTGACCCAGACCAGGCCCTTGCCCTTCGGCACGGCGGTGGAGAAGGGCGATGTCTTTGCCGTCAATGCATCGAGTTTTGCCTTCAGCTCGTTGGCGCCCTTGCCGGAGAAACCAGTGCCGACGCGGCCGGCATAATGCAGCTTGCCGCCCTCGTGGAAGCCGACCAGGATCGAGCGCAGGCCGCGCCCGGTCTTGTCCGACGGCAGATAGCCGCCGATGACGAATTCCTGCCGCGCCGTGCATTTCGACTTCACCCAGGTCGGGCCGCGGCCGCTGCGATAGGGTGCATCGGCACGCTTGGAGACGACGCCTTCCAGGCCCATCCGGCAGGCATGCTCCAGCATGATCTTGCCGGGTTCGGAAAAGTGGTCGCTGAAGCGGACCGCCGGATTGTCGGACTGCTTGCCGAGCAAATCCTGCAAGGCCTGCTTGCGCTCGACCAGCGGCTCGCGCCGCAAATCCCTTCCATCGAGGCGCATCAGATCGAATACGTAATAGATGAAGCGATTTGTCCGCTTCGCCGACAGATCCTGCTGCAACAGCGCGAAAGACGAGACGCCGCTGTCGGCGAGCACGACCACCTCGCCATCGATGATGGCGTCGCTGCACTTCAGCCCGGCCAGCTCCGCGACGATCTCGCCGCCGAACTTCTTCGTCCAGTCGAGGCCGGTCCGGGTCAGCAGCCGCACATCGGTGCCGGCGATCTGCGCCTGCATGCGATAGCCGTCGAACTTCACCTCATGCAGCCAGTCCTTGCCCGGCGGCGCATCGCGCTCCAGCGTGGCCAGCTGCGGCTCGATGAAGTCGAGTTTCTTGCCCGCGGCCTTCGTCTTGCCGGCGGCCGGCTTGTTGGAATGCCAGACCTTCGGCTTCTCACCCTTCGCGGCCTTGCCCTCGCCGACCTCCTCGATCGTCAGGCCCGACTTCACCGATTCCGGCGCCTCCTTGAGGATGTCCTCGCCAGGACGCGCGGCGGCATCGTCCGACTTGATCAGCAGCCAGTTGTCGCGTTTTTCACCCGCACGCGGCTTCAGTCGCACCAGATGCCATGCCCCATGCAGCTTGTGTCCCCTGAGCTCGAAGCTGATATGGCCCTTCTTCATCGCCTTGGCCGGGTCGATCTCGGGGGTCCAGGTGCCCTCGTCCCAAACGATGACCGAACCGCCGCCATATTCGCCCTTGGGAATGGTGCCCTCGAACGGCGCATAGTCGATCGGGTGATCCTCGACATGCACGGCCAGTCGCTTCTCATGCGGATCAAGGCTCGGGCCGCGCGTCACCGCCCAGCTCCACAGCACGCCGTCATGCTCGAGGCGCAGGTCGTAATGCAGCCGCGTCGCGGCATGCTTGTGGATGACGAAGATGCCGCCCGCGCCGCCCTGCTTGGTCCGGGCGACCTTGCCGGCCGGTTCGGCGGTTTTCTTGAAATCGCGCTTGGAGTGATATTGTTCGAGGCTGGCCATCCGTTGGGTTCCTCAGGCCGATTTGCGTTTGGGCGCGCTGGCTTTCGGCTTGGCGCGTTTGGCCGCCGGCTTGGCTTTCGCCGACGAAGACCTTTTCGATGATCCGGAATCTGACAGGCTCTTCTTCAGCGCGTCGAACAGATTGACGACATTGGAAGGCTTGGGCGCCGCCTTGGCCTTCGGCGCCTTGTGGCCGGCCTTCTTGGCGCGGATCAGCTCCAGCAGCGCGTCCTCGTATTTGTCGTCGAATTTCGAGGGATCGAACTTCGTCTTCTTCTTGTCGATGATCAACTCGGCGAGGTCGGTCATCTCCTGATCGGTCTTCACCGACTCGATGTCGCCGAAGACGGTGTCCTGCTGGCGCACCGTGTTGTCGTAGCGCAGCGTCGTCAGCACCATGCCTTTGCCGAGCGGCTCGATAACCACCGGCCGTTCGCGTCGGTAGAGCACGATACGCGCCAACCCGGCCATCTTCTTGCCCGCCATCGCGTCGCGAATGACGGCGAACGCTTCTTCCGACACCTTGTCGGCCGGCGCGACATAATAGGGCGTATCGAGATAGATCTGCTGGATCGAAGCTTTGTCGACGAAACCGTCGAGCGCCATCGTGTGCGAGGATTCGATCTGCACCGCCTCGATCTCGTCTTCCTCGATATGGATGAAATCGCCATCGTCGAGTTCATAGCCCTTGATCTCGTCATCCTCCCCCAGAGGCTTGCCGGTTTCGGCATCGACATAGAGGCGCTTCACCGTGTTGCCGGTCTTGCGGTTGAGAATGCGAAACGAGACCCGCTCCGTGTGGGTGACGACATTGGTGAGTTCGACGGCACAGGTGACCAGCGAAAGCTTTAAATAGCCTCTCCAGGCCGGACGCGGCGCCATGATATCTCCCTTCCACAACCAGATGAAGGTGAGAACGGACAGACCGCGCTCCAGTTCCGCGCTCACGGACCGATCTGGATGCCAAGGGCGCGCCCGAGGCCTTATGGCCGCCAGCACCTGAATTTCGCGGGCGCGGCAAAAGTTGAAACAGAACCGCGCGCGCGCGACATTCAAACGAAACATATGTGATGCAAAAGTCACATTGGCCGGAATGCCGGCCAACTGCACGGAAAGACCCCGAATCAGCCGCAATCCAGCCACGAAGCGAGGCATTTTCGACCAGATATTAACATCACGTTCACCGACTATTCACGCCTCGACGCTATGATGACCGCAATTCGGAAGGGACATCCGAAAATCGGGACAGGGACAAGGGTAATGAACTTCCTCGCGCACCTCATCGGCTATGCCGCCGCCATCCGCGAATTCGTCGCGCCGACCTATCGGCCCGAGCGCTATTACATGCGCGGCCCCGGCCCTGCTTGCGCCCGTCGCGGCAACTCGCTGGGCGCGCACTGATCATGGCTTTCGAAAATCGCCACAACAGCAGGATCTGCAGGCCGGCCGCCTCTACCCGCGCCACCACCTATCGCGCCGAGCGTCCCGCTCTCGCCGACAGGCGCCGTGCGACATCGCCACGGCTTTGATACCGACGCTGGCCGGCTTAGTGTCATAGGACACGAGCAGCCGAGGCCAGCGTGACCGACCATTCCCAACCCAGTCGACCCCAGTCAAATCGTCCCTCCGGAACAACTCTCGACGCACGCCATCGATTGATCGTTTTCGATGGCGTCTGTGTGCTCTGCTCCGGCTTCGTGCGCATGGTGGTCAGGCTCGATCGCCAAGGCCGTTTCCGCTTCGCCACCGCGCAGTCGCCCTTCGGTGAAACGCTGTTTCGGAAGCATGGACTGCGCACGGACTCTTACGAAACCAACCTCGTCCTGATCGACGGCGTCGCCTTCACGCGGCTCGACAGCTTCGTCGCTGTCATGGCGGAACTCGGCTGGCCCTGGCGGGCGGCAAAAACGCTGCTGCTGCTGCCGCGCCCGCTGCGCGACTGGCTCTATGAGCGCGTTGCCAGGAATCGCTACGCGCTGTTCGGCAGGAAGGACAGCTGCGAGGTTCCTTCTCCGGAGCTGCGCGAGCGGTTCCTTGACTGAGGATGTGGCTGCTGGAGAACGAGCCGCCGCTCAGCGCATTGATCGGGCGTTATCGCGGTTGGCTCGAACCGGTGGATTCGCACGGCTTCAGCACGATCGCGTCGCCGGCCCCCTTGCCCAATTCCCGGCAGCCTTGAACCGAGCACAGCGTCCAGCCGTCGCCGGTTGCGCCAGAGGCGGCGAGTATGACGCGCCGCTGTGGGCCGACCGTGGGCGTGTAGGCCCACCAGCCATTCTTCAGCACCGCGCCTTCCGATGGCTCCATGCCGGCGCCCGAGCTCTTGACCCGCGCCTCGACCAGCTGCAGGCCGATAGGCGTGACCTTCCAGTCTTCCTCCCAGCGCGTCCGTTCCACCGAATGCGTCCAGGACAGCGTAAAGGCGGCGACGGAGAACGTCACCATCTTGCCGGCGGCCAGGATGCAAAGGCTCATGTTTTGGCTGAAGCCTGCCGCGCACGAAAGCAGTGCCAGCCGATCCAGGCCAGCGCCAGCGCCCAGCCGGCCTCGTCGGTCAGCGGCACCGCGGCGACCAGCAGCACGCCGGCCGCGAAGGCGATGAGCCGTTCCCACAATGCCATGCGGCTGGCGAGGAAACCGACGGCGGCGGCACCCCACAGCACGATGCCCATGCAGGCCTTGGCGACGATGTAGGCGACCTCGACGGGATAGCCGAACTGGGCGGCGATCGGCCCGGCGTCCTGCAGCATCAGAGCCGGCGTGTAGACCGCCATGAACGGCACGACGAAGCCGGCAATGGCGAGTTTAGTCGCCTGGATGCCGATCTTCAGGCCACTTTCCCTAGCCATGGGTGCCGCGGCAAAGGCGGCCAGCGCCACTGGCGGCGTCAGATCGGCCATGATGCCGAAATAGAAGACGAACATGTGGCTGACCAGCAGCGGCACGCCAAGCTCGAGTAGCGCCGGCCCGGCCAGCGACGAGGTGATGATGTAGTTGGGAATGGTCGGGATGCCCATGCCCAGCACCAGGCAGGTGAGCATGGTCAGCAACAGCGACAGGAACAGATTGTTCTCGCCGATGGAGATGATCCAGCCGATGAAGGTCGAGGCGATGCCGGTCAGCGTCAGCGTGCCGATGACGATGCCGACGATGGCGCAGGCAATGCCGACCGGCAGCGCGTTCTTGGCCCCTTCGGCGAGCGAGTCGACGCAGATCCGCAGCGTCTCGCGGCCGCCCTTGAATGTGAAGCAGGCGACCACCAGTGCGGCGATGACGGCGCCGAGGAGATTGACGCCGAACTTCATGAACGAAGCGGCGGCAAGCCCGAGCGCGATCCAGAAGACGATGCGGAAGGCGAGCGGACCGATCGCTGCTGCCAGCGGCGTGCCGAGGATGAGCACGATGGTCAGCGCCAGGCCCATCGTGCCGGCGAAGATCGGCGTGTAGCCGGCAAACAGCAGGTAGACGAGCGCTGCCAGCGGCAGCACCAGCGGCCAGTGCTGTTTCACCGCGTCCCACGGATTGGGCAGGTCCGCCTTGGCCATGCCGTGCAGCCCGGCCTTGCCGGCTTCCAGATGCACCTGCCAGAAGCACGCGCCGAAATAGAGCAGCGCTGGGATGATCGCCGCCTTGACCACATCGGCATAAGGCACGTTCAGCGTCTCGGCCATGATGAAGGCGACCGCGCCCATCACCGGCGGCATGATCTGGCCGCCCATCGAGGAGGTCGCCTCGACGGCACCGGCAAAGGCCGAGCGGAAGCCGAAGCGCTTCATCAGCGGGATGGTGAACTGGCCGCTGGCCACCACATTGGCGACTCCCGAGCCGGAAATGGTGCCCATCAGCGCCGACGACAGCACGCAGACCTGCGCCGGGCCGCCGCGCCATGTGCCGACAAGGCCCAGCGCGAAATCGTTGAACAGCGCGATCATGCCGGCGCGTTCGAGAAAGGCGGCAAAGACAACGAAGATGAAGATGTAGGCGGCCGAGACATAGATCGGCGTGCCGTAGATGCCTTCGGTGCCGTAGGCGAAGGTGTCGACCAGCTGGGCGAAATCATAGCCGCGATGGACGAGCGGCGGCGGCAGATGGTTGCCGAAAAAGCAGTAGGCGAGGAAGATGAAGGCGATGATCGCCAGCGGCAGCCCCATCAGCCGCCGCGCCGCCTCGAAGACCAGCACCACCAGCACCGCGCCGACGATGAGATCCGGCGTGGTCAGGAAGCCGGAGCGGCGGATGAGGTCGGTGTAGAACACCCAATTGTACAGGCCGGTGCCGAAGCCGAGCGCCCCGAGCGCCCAGAACGCTGCTTTGGCCGGCATGCTCTTGGCGCGCAGATTGGCGATCAGGCCGAAGCCGAGCAGCAGCAGGAAGCCGACATGCATCGCCCTCACCACCTGGCTCGGCATGCTGCCATAGGCGGCGACATAGATCTGGAACACGGAAAAGGCGACGGCGATGAGAAAGGCGGCCTTGCCGGCGATGCCGTCGCCGAAGCCGGGTGGCAGGCCTTCGACCTGTTCTTCGACGGCAGGCAGATGGAAGGTGGTGGATTTGCCGTCGGTCGTTGTTCCAGACGATGCTTCGCTCATCCGACTGTCTCCAGAAGGAGCGAAGTGTAGTGCGAGGCGCCCCCCTCTGTCCTGCCGGACATCTCCCCCTCAGGGGAGATCAGCAGCGTCGGTGTCTGCGCACGTTCTGCAACGCTAGCGAATGGCGAAAGGTATGGTGACGGCCAATCTCCCCCCTTGAGGGGGAGATGCCCGGCAGGGCAGAGGGGGACGCCTGGCGAGTGCATCTCCGATAGCCGAGCCATGCTCCGCTACTTCAACAATCCCTTCTCCTTGTAATACCGTTCCGCACCGGGGTGCAGCGGCACTGGCATGCCGTCGAGCGCCTTGGCCTGGTCGATCGCCTTGGCGGCGGCATGGGCCGCGGCAAGCTGGTCGAGATGGTCGAATATCAGCTTGGTCATCTGATAGGCGATCTCGTCGGAGACATCGGCGCGGGTGATGAGGAAATTGCCGACGGCGGCGGTGGCGACATCCTCGCTTTGGCCCTCATAGGTACCCTTGGGAATGACCACCGAAAGATAGGGCGAGCCGATCTTCGCAACATCCTCGGCCGGCACCGCCACGACATTGATCGGCACCGAGGTGGCGAGGTCGCGGATCGAGGCGACGCCGAGTCCGGCCGATTGCAGAGTGGCGTCGAGCTGCCGGTTTTTGATCAGCTCGACCGATTCGGCGAAGGGCAGGTATTCGACCCGGCCGAGATCCTCGTATTTCAGCCCCGCGGCGGCGAAGATCGCGCGCGCATTGAGTTCGGTGCCCGACGCCGGTGCGCCGACCGACAGGCTCTTGCCCTTGAGGTCGGCCAGCGTCTTGATGCCGGACTCCTGGCTGGCGACGATCTGGATGTAATTGGGATAGATGGCGGCGATGCCGCGCAATTTGTCGAGCTTGCCTGGGAAACCGGCCTCGGCATTGCCTTCGGCGGCCATCTTGACGGAATCGCCGAGCGCAAAGGCGATCTCGCCCTTGCCCTGCTGCAGCAGATTGAGGTTTTCAACCGAAGCCTTGGTCGCCTGCACCTGGGTGCGAGCGCCTTCGATGCCCTTGCCGTAGATTTCCGACAACGCCACGCCGAGCGGATAATAGACGCCGGATGTGCCGCCGGTCAGCACGTTGATGAATTCCTGGGCTCCTGCCGACACAGCGCCAAGGCCAAGTGACAGCGCCACAGCGCCGGCTGCAACAAGTTTCGTTCTGAAATGAAACATCCGATTTCCCTCCCTGAAATATCGACGACCGCACCGCCTCCCAGGTGCGAACCGGGGCGAGTTTAGACAGTGGGCCGGAAATGCCAACCCGCAATTGTGCTCGTTAGACGAACGGTTGAGAGATCGGGAAGCAGATGGCGGCTTGCACAAAAATCCGTCGGAGCGGAAAGTTTTCCGCATCCTGTCGAAATCGTGCGCTGCCGCGCGACATACGTCCGGCTCGCAACGACGCGGCCTTCGAAACAACGGGAGAAGACCATGCGATACATGATTTTGATTTACGCCGACGAAGCCGCGATGGCGAATGCCCCGGCCGAGGCGACCTACCAGATGAGTGCCGCCTATGGCGCCTATACTGAGGCCCTGAAGAAATCCGGCGCGTGGCTGGCCGGTGACCGGCTGCGCCCGAGTCAGGCGACCACCTCGGTTCGGGTGGCTGGTGGCAAGACCAACGTCCTCGACGGCCCCTATGCCGACACCAAGGAGCAGCTTGCAGGCTTCTACATGATCGAGGCTGCGGATGCCGACGCCGCGATCGCCTGGGCGGCGCGCTGCCCGGCGGCCAGCGCCGGCACTGTCGAGCTGCGGCCGATCTGGGAACTGACCGAGTACCTGTCTGAGAAATGACGATGTGATGGACAGTCGCTCCGAGAACGCCCGGGCGGCCGCCGAGGCTGCCGCCCGGCAGAGCTACGGCAAGCTGGTCGCCTGGCTCGCTGCGCGCACGCGCGACGTGGCCGCCGCCGAGGACGCGCTGGCCGATGCCTTTGCCGCCGCCCTCGAGCGCTGGCCGCGAACCGGCGTGCCGGAAAAGCCGGAAGCCTGGCTGCTGGCGGTGGCGCGGCGGCGCCGTGTCGATGCGGTGCGGCGGCGGCTCACCAGCGAGGCCGGCCGCGAGCATCTCAAGCTGATTGCGCAGGAGGCGGAGGAACGCATGACCGAGGAAGACCTGCCCGACGATCGGCTGCGGCTGATGTTCGCTTGCGCCCATCCGGCGATCGAATCGAGCGTGCGTTCGCCGCTCATTCTGCAGACGGTGCTGGGGTTCGACGCCGCGACGATCGCCTCCGCCTTCCTGGTCTCGCCCGCAACCATGGGCCAGCGCCTGGTGCGGGCCAAGAGCCGCATCCGTGAAACCGGCATTCCGTTCCGCGTGCCGGAGCGGGCCGAACTCGGCGAAAGGCTGGACGCGGTGCTGGAGGCGATCTATGCCGCCTTCGCCGAAGGCTGGTCCGATCCGGCCGGCACCGAAACGCGGCGCCGCAACCTGGCGACCGAAGGCATCTGGCTCGGCCGGCTGGTGGCCTCGCTGATGCCGGAGGAACCGGAGGCACTGGGCCTGTTGTCGCTGATGCTGTTTGCCGAGTCTCGCCGCGCCGCACGGCGCAGCGCCGAAGGCGACTTCGTGCCGTTGGCGGAGCAGGATTGCCTTCTATGGGACCGTGCCCTCATCGACGAGGCGGAAGCGCTGCTTTCCCACGCAGCGGCCAAGGGCGTCATCGGCCGCTACCAGCTTGAGGCGGCCGTGCAGTCCGCGCATGCGGCACGAAGGCTCACCGGCCGCACCGACTGGGTGGCAATCCAGGAACTCTACGACGCGCTGCTTTCGATCGCAGGATCGCCGGTGGTGGCGATAAACCGCGCGGTGGCGATCGCCGAGGCCGAGGGCGCAGTGGCCGGATTGGCGGCTCTTTACGTGCTGGGCGACGACAAGCGGCTTGACGAGTACCAGCCCTATTGGGCCGCACGCGCCGGTCTCCTGGCCAGGCTTGGTCAGGTACCGCAAGCCTGCGAAGCCTATGACCGGGCGATCGGCCTCGAGCGCGACCCGGCGGTGCGCCGGTTCCTGCAAGGAAAAAGAGCGGTGCTCAGAAATTGAGCTTCAGCCCGGCCACATCTCGTGCGAGGTGTTGAGCGTCTTCATCAGCGGATGGTCGCGCAGCCGCGCCCACAGGCGTTCGATGTTCGGCCATGCCGTCCGCGCGCTGTCGATGTCGGGATACCAGGCCACCAGCATGACCAGATAGATGTCGGCCAGCGACATCCGGTCACCGACCAGCCAGTCACGGCCTTCGAGCGCGGCATCGAGAACGGCAAAGCCGCGGTCCATCTCTGCCACGGCCGCCTGCTTGACCGCCTTGGTGCCTTCGGGATCGGCAGTGTAGCGGTATGCGTAGTAGAAACGCAGCACCGCCGAATAGAGAACAGACGACATAAAGGCCATCCAGCGCAGGAAATCCGCGCGGGCAGGCGCTTCTGCTCCCGGCGCCAAATTGGCGTCGGGGTGTCGCTCGGCAAGCACGATGCAGATCGCTGCCGATTCGGTCATCGAGCTTCCGTCCGGCAAGGTCAGCACCGGCACCTGGTTCAACGGACTGATGTCGAGGAAGGCGGGATCGGGCCGGTCGGTCTTCGGCACGTCGATCTGCTCAAATGGTACATTGGCCAGCGCCAGCGCCGCCTCGACCACGAAGCCGCCGCTGCCGGGACGGGTATAAAGCTTGTACATAAATTCTCCCCCGGCCCGCGCAAAGCAGGCCGGGGGAGATATGAACCGGAAGCGGTGTGGCGCTCAAGCCGCCGATGGCGGCCACGGGCGTTTTTTCAGCGGGCCAGCTTGGTCACGAAGAAGCGTCGGACTACGATCCCAGCCCCTCGAACAGGATTGTCGACAGGTAACGCTCGGCGAAGGACGGGATGACCACCACAAGATTTTTGCCCTTGTTCTCCGGCCGCGAGCCGACGACGATGGCCGCCTGCAGGGCGGCGCCCGAAGAGATGCCGACCGGCACGCCTTCGAGGCGGGCGACGAGGCGGGCATTGGCCACGGAATCCTCGTTCGACACTTTGACGATCTCGTCATAGATCGTCGTGTCGAGGATTTTGGGCGCAAAGCCGGCGCCGATGCCCTGGATTTTGTGCGGGCCGGGCTGGCCGCCCGACAGAACAGGCGAGGAGTCCGGCTCGACGGCGACGACATGCACGGAGGGCTTGCGCTTCTTCAGCACCTGGCCGACGCCGGTGATGGTGCCGCCGGTGCCGATGCCGGCGACGAAGATGTCGACCTCGCCATGCGTATCGTTCCAGATTTCCTCGGCCGTCGTCGTGCGATGGATTTCTGGATTGGCCGGGTTCTCGAACTGCTGCGGGATGATCGCGTTGGGGATCGTCGCTGCCAGTTCGTCGGCCTTGGCGATGGCGCCCTTCATACCTTTCGGGCCTTCTGTCAGCACCAGCTCGGCGCCCAGCAGCGCCAGCATTTTCCGGCGCTCGATCGACATCGTTTCGGGCATCGTCAGGATCAGCTTGTAGCCCTTGGCGGCAGCGGCGAAGGCAAGCGCAATGCCGGTGTTGCCCGACGTCGGTTCGATCAGCGTGGTCTTGCCGGGAGAGATCTTGCCCGACGCCTCCAGCGCCTCGATCATCGCCACGCCGATGCGGTCCTTGACCGAGGCGATCGGATTGAAGAATTCGAGCTTGGCGATGAGATTGGCGACGATGCCCTTTTCCCGGGCGAACTTGTCGAGCCGCACCAGGGGCGTATCGCCGATCGTGTCGGTGATGGAATCGTAGACGCGGCCGCGGCCGGGCACGCGGGCTGATGTGGCGGGCTTCTTCATTTGTTTCGCTCCCAGAACTTCAGGCGAGTAAGGATTTCAGGCAAGTGGAATTGCAGGCAAGATAGGACCTTCGACCGTGCAAGATAGACTGTCGATTGAAAATATCCGAGTGGGACCTGTGTCTAAAACAGTGCCGTCTCGGAAAAGCATTTCCCGCAAAGGCCTGTTTGCGAAATGCTTTGGCCGAAAGCTCGCTATTGGCGGGCGGCAATCGCTGCAGCAGCACCGACCATGAAGCCGGCAGCCGTGCGGTTCAGCGCCTTGAGCGCGCGCGGAGATTTCAGGAACCAGCGCGCCTTGGCAGCCAGCGCAAGATACGGCACCAGCACCACCAACAGCACGACAACGGTCAGCGCGACGAGGATACCATAGTCTGCCAGCGTGATGGTTTTCAGGTCGACGATGGTCGGCGTGATGGCGAGATAGAAGATCATCGTCTTCGGATTGCCGAGCGTGACAGTCAGGCCGGCGGCAAAGCTCGACAGCAATCCCGCGCTGCCCGTTCGGGCCTCGACGGTCTCGGGCGTGATGCCGCTGTTCCAGAAGCGCCAGCCGAGGAAGGCGAGATAGGCGACGCCGAGCCATTTGATGGCCAGGAAAACCATGCCGAAACTCTGTGCGACGAAGGCGAGGCCAAGCACCACGGCGGTCAGATAGGTGATGTCGCCCACCATCAGGCCAAAGGACATCGCCAGCGACGAGCGGAAGCCGGAGCCGAGCGCACGCGCGACCAGCGCGGTGATGCCGGGACCAGGGATCGCGGCTGCGATGCCGAGGGCGGCGCTGTAGGCGAGGAATCCGGTAAGGGTCATGGCATTCGTCTCAGATCAGAATGCCTTGTCGCATGGGACCGGCTAAGATTGAATTCCCTGGGGTCGGATTCTATTGCACCAGATATCGGGGGCCTCGCCTCACGAAGCCCCCTCATCCGGCCGCTTCGCGGCCACCTTCTCCCCACTGGGGAGAAGAGACGAGCACGGGCCCGCCTACCTCCTCTACCCGCCGGGGAGAGGTCGGATTGTCCCGAATTGCTCTTCGCAATTCGGTTGGCAATCCGGGTGAGGGGGCCTGCGCTACCCAAGCAGATCAGGAGCGACCGTCGCCATGGGTGACACGCCAGATGGTACCGTTGCCGTCCTCGGTGACGATCAGCGCGCCATCCATGGTCACCGCCACACCGACCGGCCGGCCCCAGACCTCGCCGTTGGAGACGAAGCCGGTGATGAAATCCTCATATTCGCCGGTCGGCTTGCCGTCCTTGAACAGCAATCGCACCACCTTATAGCCGGTCCGGTTGCCGCGGTTCCATGAACCGTGCAGAGCGACGAAAGCATCGCCCTTGTATTCGGCCGGAAAGCTCTTCCCTTCGTAGAAGGCGATGTTGAGCGGAGCCGAATGCGCCTGCATCAGCACATCGGGAACGGTCGTTTTGCCGGCAAGATCGGGGCGCTCACCCTTGTGGCGCGGATCCTCATTGTCGCCGATATAGTACCAGGGCCAGCCATAGAAGGCGCCCTCCTTGACCACGGTCGCGTATTCGGGCGGCACATTGTCGCCAAGCGCATCGCGTTCGTTGACGACGCACCACAGCGCGCCGGTCGCCGGCTGCACGGTCATACCCGAGCAGTTGCGCAGGCCGGTGGCAAAGATGCGGCCGTTCTTGCCATCGGGATCGAAGGCCAGCACGCCGGCGCGGCCGTCTTCGGAACCCCAGGCTGCACCCAACGGCTGCGACTTCGCCCAGGCGTCGAGGCCGCCCTTCGGTTCCTTGCCCATGCGCTCGGCGACATTCGATCCCGAGCCGACCGACAGATAAAGCGTCTTGCCATCAGGCGAGAAGGCGATGTCGCGGGTCCAGTGATGATTGGCCGGGATGTTGCCGACGATGGTTTCCGGATCGCCGGAGGCCTTCAGGTCGCCATTGCGGTAGGCAAAGCGCACGATGCTGTCGCTATTGGCGACATAGACCCATTGCGGGTCAGCGCCCGGCGGATAGAAGGCAATGCCATAGGGCCGTTTGAGACTGCCGGCAAAGATGCCGTCCTGCACAGGGCTCGCACCGCCTTCGGCGAGGCGATAGATGCGGACCTGGTTGGCTTTGCTGTCGGCGACGAACAGGTCGCCGTTCGGCGCGACGCGCACGACGCGTGGATTGTCGATGCCGGATGCAACCAGCTCGGCCGAGAATCCCGGCGGCAGTTGCAGCTTCGCGTCTGCCGGCATGTCCGCAACGCCGGCGCTGTTAGAGGTCGATCTGTTGGCATAGGGCTTAGGCAGATCATCCGGTTCGATCAGGCGGCGTGTGCCCGGCTTGTCGGCTCGCCAGTCACCGAAGGCGTCCGCGCCTTTCAGCACCGGCTCGTCCGCCTGCTGGGCGAATGAAGCGGTCGAGAGAAACAGTGCGGCGGAAAGTGCGGAGCCGGCAAAACGCATCATTCGGTCCTCCAATGTTTGGGCGTGAAAACAGGAACGACCGGTTTCGTCGATCGTTCCACGGCACATGATGAGGTGGAGGAAGCTTCCGGTTCCCCGGTTCAGGTCCCGGCGGCGTAAAAATCGTCGTCGAGGCGTTTTTCCAACTCGACGAGATCGGCCGGCAGCGGCAGGCCCATGGCGCGCATTTCCTGCAGTTTTTCGCGCAACTGCTCCTGGATCTCGTGCTGGTCTTCCGGCTGGTTGACCATCTCCTCCAGCAGGAGGCTGATCCGGG
Organism: Mesorhizobium sp. SEMIA396; assembly: GCF_024518615.1. Lineage (NCBI taxonomy): Bacteria > Pseudomonadati > Pseudomonadota > Alphaproteobacteria > Hyphomicrobiales > Phyllobacteriaceae > Mesorhizobium > Mesorhizobium sp. SEMIA396. Next base: position 457,214 of record NZ_JANIFC010000003.1, on the reverse strand, counting down.
CCTTGAATTCTTCGAGCGCCATCATCGTCTCCTCGGTTGGATCAGCTCAGCGCAGCATGCGTGAAATCAGCTGCGCCGTATAGTCGACCATTGGGACGATGCGCGCGTAGTTCAGCCGGGTCGGGCCGATGACGCCGAGCGCGCCGACGACGCGGGCATCCTTGTCGCGATAAGGCGCCACCACCAGCGACGAGCCCGACAGCGAAAACAGCTTGTTTTCCGAGCCGATGAAGATGCGCACGCCCGAGCCCTGCTCGGCGAGGTCAAGCAGCTGGATAAGCCCGTCCTGCGTCTCCATGTCCTCGAACAGATGCCGCAGCAGTTCGATGTCGGCCTGGGCGGTGACGTTTTCGAGCAGATTGGCGCGCCCGCGCACGATGAGCCGTGCCGGCAGGCCGCTATCGGCGCCGGCCCACACCGCCAGCCCCTTCTCGACTAGGTCCTGCGACAGCGTGTCGAGCGCGGCCCTGGTTTCTTCCTTGATGCGGGCGATCTCGATCCGCGCCTCGGCCAGCGTGCGGCCGCGTATATGGGCGTTAAGGAAATTCGAGGCCTCGTGCAGTTGCGAGACGGTGATGCCGGCGGGCAGCTCGACGACGCGATTTTCGACGTCGCCATTCTGCGACACCAGCACTGCCAGCGCCTTGGTCGGTTCGAGCTGGATGAATTCGATGTGCTTCAGCGCCACCTCGTTCTTGGCGGCCAGCACCAGGCCGGCGCCGCGCGACATGCCCGACAGCATCTGGCTGGCCTCGGTCAGCATGTGTTCCAGCGTCGCGCCCGAGCCGGACGCCCGAACCTGTGCCTCGATGGCGCGGCGCTCCTCGTCGGAAAGATCGCCAAGCTCCATGAAGGCATCGACGAAGAAACGCAGGCCGGCCTGCGTCGGCAGCCGGCCGGCCGAAATGTGCGGCGCGTAGATCAGGCCGAGATGCTCGAGGTCGCTCATGACGTTGCGGATGGTGGCCGGCGACAGCGAAGACGGCAGGATGCGCGACAGGCTGCGCGAGCCCACGGGTTCGCCGTCCCTGAGGTAGGAATCGACGATGCGCCGGAAGATGTCGCGCGAACGCATGTCGAGCGACTGGAGCGCGGGCGACTGCGAAGCGGGATCGACTGCCTTGGTCATACGGCCAAAAACCTCCGGCCCAAGGATATAGACTTACACTGCACCCGCGCAACCCGGTGTCTGTGTGAGATCACCCGGTGTCTTTGTGAGATCACCCGGTGTCTGAGTCAGATCGTCGGGCCATTTTCCTTTGCGCCACGCGTCCCATGCGGTTACAAGCCGGCCAAGATTCCGAAAAATGACAAGAAAGCAGCCTGAATGCGCCCTTCCAAACGCCAATTCGACGAAATGCGTGCCATCTCCTTCGAGCGCGGCGTCTCCAAGCATGCCGAAGGCTCATGCCTGGTGAAGTTCGGCGACACTCATGTCCTGTGCACGGCCAGCCTCGAGGAAAAAGTGCCGGGCTGGATGCGCAATTCCGGCAAGGGCTGGGTGACGGCGGAATACGGCATGCTGCCGCGCTCGACCGGCGAGCGCATGCGCCGCGAGGCTTCGGCCGGCAAGCAGGGCGGCCGCACGCTCGAAATCCAGCGGCTGATCGGCCGCTCCCTGCGCGCCGTGGTCGACCTGCAGGCGCTGGGCGAGCAGCAGATCACCGTCGACTGCGACGTCATCCAGGCCGATGGTGGCACCCGCACCGCATCGATCACCGGCGGCTGGGTGGCGCTGTATGACTGCCTGCGCTGGATGGAAGCGCGCCAGATGGCCAGCGTCGCCAAGGTGCTGAAGGACCATGTCGCGGCGATCTCCTGCGGCATCCATGACGGCCAGCCGGTCATCGACCTCGACTATATCGAGGATTCTTCGGCCGGCACCGACGCCAATTTCGTCATGACCGGCAAGGGTGGCATCGTCGAGATCCAGGGCACCGCCGAGGGCGAGCCTTTCTCCGAGGAGCAGTTCGCGGACTTGATGGGCCTGGCCAAGAAAGGCATCCAGAGGTTGGTGAGTCTGCAGCAGATGGCGGTGGCTTAGTTTTTCGATGTCGAGTTTGAGCGCCCCCCTCTGGCCTGCCGGCCATCTCCCCCTCAAGTGGGGAGATTGGCGACTTCTGCGTTGTCGCGCACCCTGCAACGCCGGAGATTGGCGAATACCGAAATGGCATCCGATCTCCCCCCTTGAGGGGGAGATGGCCGGCAGGCCAGAGGGGGGCGCCTCGTGACGCCCTCGGCCATCCTTGAATCCGCTCTCTACGTCACCGATCTTCCCGCAGCGGAAACCTTCTACACCGACATCCTCGGCCTCAATCTCCTCGGCAAGGTCGACGGCCGCCACCTCTTCTTCCGCTGCGGGCCGGGCGTGCTGCTCGTCTTCAACGCCGAGGCGACGAAAGTGCCGCCGGCGCCTGACGCCAGGCTGCCGGTGCCGCCGCATGGCGCGGTCGGCCAAGGTCATCTGTGCTTTACGGCGACCGGCGATGAAATCGCCGGCTGGAAAGCCCATCTCGCGGCGAAGAAGATCGCCATCGAAAGCGAATTCGAGTGGCCGCAGGGCGGCCGTTCGATCTATATACGCGACCCCTCGGGCAATTCGATCGAATTCGCCGAGCCACGAATCTGGGGCCTTTGATGCATTCTCTTGATGGCAAGAAGATCGTCGTCGCCAGCCACAATGAAGGCAAGCTGCGCGAATTCGCCGACCTGATGGGGCCGTTCGGCTTCGAAGCGAAGTCGGCCAAGGAGTATGGCCTGCCGGAGCCGGACGAGACCGGCACCACCTTCGAGGAGAACGCCTACATCAAGGCGCTCGCCGCCGCCAAGGCGACCGGCCTGCCGGCGCTGTCGGACGATTCCGGCCTGTGCGTCGACGCGCTTGATGGCGCGCCCGGCGTCTACACCGCCAACTGGGCCGAAACCCCGGATGGCAGCAGAGATTTCGGCATGGCCATGCAGCGCACCGAAGTGGCGTTGCAGGAGGTCGGCGCGGCCTTGCCGCAACAGCGCAAGGGACGCTTCGTTGCCGTCATCTGTCTGGCGTTTCCCGACGGCGAGGCCGAATATTATCGCGGTGAGGCCGAAGGCACGCTGGTCTGGCCACCGCGCGGCGAACTCGGCTTCGGTTACGACCCGGTCTTCCTCCCCGACGGCTTCGAAAAGACCTTCGGCGAAATGAGCGCCGAGGAAAAGCACGGCTGGAGGCCCGGCCAGCCGACGGCGCTGTCGCACCGCGCTCGCGCTTTCCAGAAGTTCGCTAAAGCGAGATTGGGCTCGGCATGAGCATCCTGCTCGACCGGACGCCCGGCTTCGGCGTCTATGTTCATTGGCCGTTCTGCGCGGCCAAGTGCCCCTATTGCGACTTCAACAGCCATGTCCGCCACCAGCCGGTCGATCAGGACCGCTTCGCCAGTGCCTTCGAGGCCGAGCTGGCGACGATGCGCGAACGCACCGGGCCGCGCGAGGTGACCAGCGTTTTTCTCGGCGGCGGCACGCCGTCGCTGATGAAGCCGGAAACCGTGGCCAGGGTTCTTGACGCCGTGGCGAAGAACTGGACTGTGCCTGACGGCATCGAGGTGACGCTGGAGGCCAATCCGTCCTCGGTCGAGGCCGAACGCTTTCGCGGCTACCGGGCAGCCGGCGTCAACCGCGTGTCGCTCGGCGTGCAGGCGCTGAATGACAAGGATTTGCGCTTCCTCGGCCGGTTGCACAATGTCGAAGAGGCCCTGCACGCCATCGGCCTCGCGCGGGAAATATTCCCGAGGCTGTCCTTCGACCTCATCTATGCCCGGCCCGGCCAGACGCCGGAGGCTTGGGCATCGGAGCTGGAACAGGCGATCGGCCATGCCGCCGACCATCTGTCACTCTACCAGCTGACCATCGAGGAGGGCACGCCGTTCCACGCGCTGCATGCGGCGAAAAAATTCATCATTCCCGACAATGACCACGCCGCCGACCTCTATGCGCTGACGCAGGAGATTACATCGGCGCATGGTTTGCCGGCTTACGAGATTTCCAATCACGCAAGGCCGGGTGCCGAGAGCCGGCACAACCTCACCTATTGGCGCTATGGCGAATATGTCGGCGTCGGGCCGGGCGCGCATGGCCGCTTCGTCGAGAATGGCCGCCGCACGGTGACGATCGCCGAGCGGATGCCGGAAACCTGGGCCAATCTGGTCGAAGCCAAGGGCCATGGCGTCACCGGCGGCGAAATCCTGACGCGTTCGGAAGAGGCCGACGAATTCCTGCTGATGGGCCTGCGGCTCGCCGAAGGCATCGACCTCTCCCGCTACGAAACGTTCTCCGGACGCGGCCTGTCGTCAGCACGGCTGTCGATGCTGCAGGGAGAGGGGCTGGTGGCGCCGATCGGCAATTCGCGCCTGCGCGCCACGGCCGCCGGCATGATCGTGCTCGACGCCGTGGTCGCCGATCTGGCGCGGTAGGCAGGTAGCTTTGCCTGCGCCAAGCTCCTCCCGCCTCGTCATCCACGGGCGGAACGACGCGAAGCGGCGCGCAGACCCGAGGATCCATGCCGCGACGGCTGCTGCGGGGCGTCACGGTCCAGAATGGGCATGCCTGCTCTGCCACTTGTCCCGTTCAAACAATAGATTTCGTTGCCGGCGCATCTTCTCCACGCCAGCTTTCCAAATTCTGCACCGTAGCGAAATTCAGAAGTCACGGAATGGATCCTCGGGTCTTCGCGACGTCGCTTCGCTCCTGCTCCGCCCGTGGATGACGAAGGTGGGGAAGCCTCGTCCAATCTCCGAAGCTTAGGATTACACTTCTGAAGGCACGCGTTTCACGGTATCTCGGTTGAGACCTCATCCGCAAAGGCCACCGGCATGAACCTGACCGTATCCTCCTGGCAATTCTGGGCATTGCTCTCAGCTGCGTTCGCTGCCCTGACGGCGATCTTCGCCAAGGTTGGCATCGAGAACATCAATTCCGATTTCGCCACCTTCATCCGCACGGTCATCATCCTGATCGTGCTCGGTGCCATCCTGCTTGCCAGCGGCCAGTTCCAGTCGCCGGCCACGATCTCGGCAAAGACTTGGGCTTTCCTAGGCCTGTCCGGTCTGGCGACCGGCGCGTCATGGCTCTGCTACTTTCGCGCCCTGAAGATCGGCAATGCGGCGCAGGTGGCGCCGATCGACAAGCTAAGCGTCGTGCTTGTGGCGGTGTTTGGCGCGGCCTTTCTCGGCGAGCGGTTGTCCGGAGCGAATTGGCTTGGCGTCGCTCTTATCGCGGCGGGCGCGGTGCTGGTCGCCTATCGAGGCTAGTTGCGCGCCGTTGCGGGCATTCTTTGTTTCAAGACGGGTGATGAAGATATCGAAGCGATTGGGCATCGTCCGGTCAGTGCTCCGTCGTGCTATCGGGTTTGTTGTCGGAAAGCCTGACGTTGGTCGGCAAAGCGCTCACGGCTCGCTCTTTGGCCAGGCTGTGCTCGGTCTTGGCAGATAGGCGCTTGTCCCTGGGCGCGGCACCGCGCTTGCGGCCGGCATAGTAGGGCTCGAAAGCGTCCTGTATCTTCAGGCTGTCCATCCTGTCCTCCTCCGGAATCAGGGGGCTAATCTGCCAACGCCGGTTTGGTTCCCCACTGTGGCAAAGGAAAGGCGAATTCCTTACATCGGCGTCAGCTTTTGCAAGCCCGCGTCAGCCGTGCCAAACAGGGCTGAATGGAGAAGTCATCGGTGACCGCAGAGACGAGCAAGCGCAGCTATGTGGTCGGGCAGACCGAGATCGCGGCACGGCCATTGGAGCCGGCGCTCTATCTGGTGGCGACGCCGATCGGCAATCTCGCCGACATCACGCTGCGCGCGCTGGAGACGCTGGCCGCTGCCGACATCGTCGCCTGCGAAGACACGCGGGTGTCGCGCGTGCTGCTCGACCGCTACGGCATTCGCCGCCGCACCACGGCCTATCATGAACACAATGCCGGCGAGGCCGGGCCGAAGCTGATATCGGCACTTCAGGCCGGGCAGAGCGTGGCGCTGATCTCCGATGCCGGCACGCCGCTGGTATCCGATCCCGGCTACCGGCTGGTCGGCGAGGCGCTCGACCACGGCATTCGCGTCGTGCCTATCCCCGGCCCGTCAGCGCCGCTGGCGGCGCTGACGGCATCCGGCCTGCCCTCCGATGCCTTCCTGTTCGCCGGCTTCCTGCCGGTCAAATCAGGGCAGCGGCTGACACGGCTGGAAGCACTGAAGGCCGTGCCGGCGACATTGATTTTCTTTGAATCGCCGCGCCGGCTGGCTGACTCCCTGGCTGCCATGGTCGAAGCGCTCGGCGGCGAGCGCAAGGCCGCTATCGGCAGGGAATTGACCAAGACCTTCGAAGAGATGCGAACCGGCACGCTGCAGGCGCTGGTCGACCACTATGCTGCGGCCGATACGCCGAAGGGCGAAATCGTCGTCTGCGTCGGTCCGGCCGAGGCCAGGGTCGACGAGCCTGAAGACATCGACCGTCTGCTTCTGTCGCTTGCCGTCGAAATGCCGGCCTCCAAGGCGGCCGCGGAAGCCGCGAAGATGACCGGCGGCCAGAAACAGGCCCTCTATCGGCGGCTGCTTGACCTTAGGGAGACTTCTGGAGAAAGCGACAGTGGCTGAGCGCCCAAGCGTCAGCCGCCAAAAGGCCTATCGGCGCGGCCATCGCGGTGAATGGCTGGCGGCGGCAGCACTGATGATGAAGGGCTACAGAATCCTTGCGCGCCGCCACCGCACACGCTTCGGCGAGATCGACCTGATCGCGCGGCGCGGCGATCTGGTGCTGTTCGTCGAGGTCAAGGCGCGCCGCACGCTGATGGAAGCCATGGAGGCGATCGGTCACGAATCGGAACGTCGAATAGAAGGCGCGGCCGACATCTGGCTGTCGCGCCAAGCGGACTACGGCAGGCTGTCGATGCGCTTCGACATGGTCGCGGTGCTGCCCTGGCGCTGGCCGGTGCATGTCGAGAACGCGTTTTACGGGAGGAGTTGAGGGGCCACTTACGGGCGTTGCTCGCCCTTCGCTGGCTCCCTGCCCTTCGGGCGTTCAGTCCCTTCAAAAGGTCCACCGGACCTTTTGATCCGCCCGAAGGCGAACCGGGCCTTCACCGTTCGTCGTTCGGAAAGCCAAGCAATTGGCTTTCCGTCCGCTTCGCGGACCACTCCTCACCCCCAGATCATCAGCGCCATCAACCCGACACCGCCGACCACCAGCCGCCACCAGCCGAACAGCGCGTAGCCTTTGCGCGAGACATAATCGAGCAGGAAGCGTACGACGATGAGCGCCGTGACGAAGGCGGCGACGAAGCCGACGGCGATGATCGGCAGGTCGGCACTGCTCAGCACGTTGCGGTTCTTGAACAGGTCGAAGGCAAAGGCGCCGACCATGGTCGGGATCGCAAGGAAGAAGGAAAATTCAGCGGCAGCGCGCTTATCGACGCCCAAAAGCAGGGCGCCGACGATGGTCGAGCCCGAACGCGATGTACCGGGAATGAGCGACAGGCACTGGAAAAGCCCGATCTGCAGGTAAAGCCGGGTCGGGAAGCGCTCGACATCGCGGTAGACCGGCTTGAGGTTCATGCGGTCCACCGCCAGCAGCACGACGCCGCCGATGATCAGCATGATGCAGATCAGCCTCGGCGATTCGAACAGCACCGTCTTGATGAAATCATGCGCCAGCGCGCCGATGATCGCCGCCGGCAGGAAGGCGATCAGGATGCCGATGGCGAAATGCCGCGTCAGCCGGTCATGCGGCAGTTCGAGCAGCATCTTCCACAGGCGGCGGAAATAGACGCTGAGGATCGCCAGGATGGCGCCGAGCTGGATCAGGATCTCGAAGGCCTTGCCGGTCGAATGGAAGCCGAGGAAATGACCGGCAAGCAGAATATGGCCGGTCGACGACACCGGGATGAACTCGGTCAACCCCTCCAGCAGGCCGAGCAGCAGGGCTTCGACGATGGTCTGGCTTTCCATGGCTACCTCGGCATTGGCGTGACGGCTGACAGAAGGGCTTGCTTGTCATGGCGTTGAAGTCCCCCTATAGGTCGCAACACCCTGACGGCCCGCTAACCGGGCGGCCAAGACTTACCGGTGCGCCCTGCGATTCGCCAGTGCGCTTTATCATCGCGGAACCATGCTGACGCTTTTCCACCATCCCATGTTCGCCACCTGTCGCTTCGTCCGCCTCGCATTCGGCGAGTATGGCGAGGAGCTGGCTTTGATCGAGGAAAAGCCGTGGACCCGGCGCAAGGAGTTCCTGGCGCTGAACCCGGCCGGAACGCTGCCGATCCTGCTGGCCGAAGGCGACGTGCCGATCGTCGGCGCGACGGTGATTTCGGAATATCTCGATGAAACGCGCGGCGTGCTGAAGCGCGACAAGCGGCTGTTCGCCGAGGACCCGATGCAGCGCGCCGAAATCCGCCGGCTCATCGACTGGTATCTCAACAAGGCCGAAAGTGAAGTCACCCGCCATCTGGTGCGCGAGCGCGTGCTCAAGCCGGTCATGCCGGAAACGGCTGGCGGCGGCTCGCCCGATTCGGGCGCGATCCGTGCCGCGCGCGCCAACATCCGCCAGCACATGAAATACACCAACTGGCTGGCCGGCACCCGCCATTGGCTGGCCGGTTCGAGGGTCACCTATGCCGATCTCGCGGCCGCGGCGACGCTGTCGGTGCTCGACTATCTCGGCGAGATCGACTGGCGCGAGCACAGCGCTGCACGCGAATGGTACACGCGGGTCAAGTCGCGGCCCTCCTTCCGGCCGCTTTTGACCGACCGGGTGCGCGGCCTGTCACCGGTGTCGCATTATGCGGACCTCGACTTCTGACGCCGCAAAACTGCGCGCGCTGATCGACGCGGAGGCGCAGCGCGCCGGCTTCGATGCCGTTGCCGTCACCTCCCCCGATGCGATCCCGCTGGCGCCGGCGCGCCTGGCCGAATTCGTCGCCGATGGCTTTCATGGGTCGATGGACTGGATCGCCGAGACGCTTCAACGCCGCAGTGAACCAACAGCCCTCTGGCCGCAGGTGCGCTCGATCATCGTGCTGGCGATGAACTATGGCCCCGACCATGATCCGCGCGGGGTGCTGGCCAAGCGCGACTCCGGCGCGATCTCGGTCTATGCGCAAAACCGCGACTATCACGATGTGATGAAGGGGCGGCTGAAGGAGATCGCCGGCAAGATCGTGGCGCGCGCCGGGGGTGATGTGAAGGTATTCGTCGACACTGCGCCGGTGATGGAAAAGCCGCTGGCCGAGGCCGCCGGGCTCGGCTGGCAAGGCAAGCACACCAATCTGGTCAGCCGCGAGCACGGCTCCTGGCTGTTCCTCGGCACCATCTTCACCACCGCCGAACTCGTGCCCGACCGCGCCGAGATCGACCATTGCGGCTCCTGCCGCGCCTGCCTCGACGCGTGCCCGACCGATGCCTTTCCGGCGCCCTACCGGCTCGATGCGCGGCGCTGCATCTCCTATCTCACCATCGAGAACAAGGGGCCGATTCCGCACGAATTCCGCGAAAAGATCGGCAACCGCATCTATGGCTGCGACGATTGTCTTGCCGCCTGCCCGTGGAACAAATTCGCCCGGGCAGCTTCCGAAGCAAAACTCGTCGCGCGCGATGATTTGCGCGAGCCGCCGCTCGCCGACCTTTTGGGTCTCGATGACGCGGCCTTCCGCGCTTTCTTCTCCGGTTCGCCGATAAAACGCATCGGCCGCGACCGGTTCATCCGCAACGTGCTGATCGCCGCCGGCAATTCCGGCGATGCCTCTCTTGCCGACACTGTGCGCGCCTTGCTGGACGATGCCTCGCCGCTGGTCCGGGGCGCGGCAATATGGGCGCTGGCGCGGCTGGTGCCCGATGCCGAATATTCAGAACGGGCAGCCATCGGCCTGAAAACCGAAAGCGACGAAGCCGTGCGCGACGAATGGCGTCTGGCGCGGCCAACCAGGGCGAATGCATGAGCGAAAAGCAGATATTCATCTTCGGCGCCGGCTATTCCGGCGGGGCTTTTGCTCGGGCTAACAAAGGCGCCGCGACGATCTTCGGCACGACACGCTCGCCGGAAAAATTCGAGACGCTACGGCAGGCCGGTGTCGCGCCGCTTCTGTTCGACGGCGCGATGACCGGCGAAATCGGCGATGCATTGGGAAAAACAACGCATCTGCTGATTTCGGTCGCCCCGGAAGAGGCCGGCGATCCTGTGCTGAATGCCGCCCGCGCGGGAATCCTCACTCAAATGCCGGTGCTTGAATGGATCGGCTATCTCTCCACCGTCGGCGTCTACGGCAATTATGACGGCGCATGGGTCGATGAAACGGCGGAATGCCGGCCGGTGTCGAAGCGCTCGGTGATGCGGGTGGCCGCCGAACGAGACTGGCTGGAGCTGGGCCGCGAGATCGGCCGACCGGGGGCGATCCTGCGCCTGTCCGGCATTTACGGCCCCGGCCGCAACGCGCTGGTCAATCTGGAAAACGGCACTGCAAGGCGGCTGGTCAAGCCGGACCAGGTGTTCAACCGCATCCATTGCGACGACATTGCCGGCGCCCTGTGGCAGCTCATCGAAGGCAATACAGGCGGCATCTTCAACGTCACCGACGACCTGCCGGCGCCGCCGCAGGATGTCGTCGCCTATGCCGCTTCGCTAATGGGTATCGAACCGCCGCCCGAAATTCCCTTCGACGCCGCCCAACTTTCGCCCATGGCGCGGTCCTTCTATGGCGAGAACAAGCGTGTCGCCAACGCGGCGATCAAGGCGGCGGGTTATTCCCTGCGGTTTCCAGACTACCGCGCCGCCTTCGATCATATGTGGGCAAGCGGCGATTGGCGTGACGGCGAAGCGCGCAGCCCGATGAAGCGCTGACGATCGAAGCCGCGGGCGCGGCGTGCTATGATTCGGCCTTGGGATTGCGGTGGAGAACCGGGTTCATGAAGACAGCGATGAGGCTATCTCTAGGCAAAACGCCCCTGTTGGCCGCTGCGCTCGGCCTGCTTGCCGTGCTTGGCTCAGCCGTTCAGCCGGCGACCGCCGAGGAGCGGGCAAAAGACCTGTTCGGCGCCAAGAAACTGCCGGCCGCGACCGCGGCGCGGTCGATTGGCTTCTATTCCAAGGGCTGTTTTGCCGGCGGCGTCGCCATTCCCTTGGACGGTCCGACCTGGCAGGTGATGCGGCCGTCGCGCAACCGCCGCTGGGGCCATCCGGCGATGATCGCGGTAGTCGAGAAATTGTCGCGCGACGCAGCGGCCGATGGTTGGCCAGGCCTGCTGATCGGCGACATTTCGCAGCCGCGCGGCGGCCCGATGCTGACAGGACATGCCTCGCACCAGATCGGGCTCGACGCCGACATCTGGCTGACGCCGATGCCCAGCCGCCCGCTGTCGATGGCGCAGCGCGAATCGATGAGCGCCACCTTGATGGTCGATGAGAAGACCCATCTGGTGAAGGACGCGCTGTGGACGCCAGCGCACACAAGGCTTCTGAAGCGGGCGGCGAGCTACGGCCAGGTCGAGCGCATCCTGGTCAATCCGGGCATCAAGAAAAAGCTCTGCGACACCGTCAAGGGCGACCGCTTCTGGCTGCGCAAGGTCAGGCCGTTCTGGGGCCACGACTATCATTTCCACATGCGCATCGGCTGTCAGCCCGGATCGCCCGGCTGCAAGGCGCAGGAGGCGACGCCGGACGATGACGGTTGCGGCAAGCCGCTGGCCTGGTGGTTCACGCAGGAGCCCTGGCGCCCCAACAAGAACCCGGATGCGCCCAAGGCCCGCGACCTGATGACGATGGCGAACCTGCCGGGCGAATGCCGCGCGGTGCTCGACGCGCCGGGGCCGGACTCGGCCGAGGCGGCGACCTACCATGGCGGCGGCGTGCCGGTCGCGGCCGCCGCGCCCGAACCCGAAACGCCGTCATTGCCCGCCACCCCGGCCGCCGCCGGCTTGCCAAGCACGGTGAACGCCTTCACGGCGACGCCCGAGATCGGCGTGCCGCTGCCGCGACCGCGGCCGCCTGGAAACTGACGATCACGGCTTATAGCTTACAGCCTTATAGGCAGGCTCAATCGGTTCAGCGCCTCATTTTTGCGAAACCGTGGCGGTTTGGCCGCAGAGCCGGCCTCAGCGCGCCGCCGGGATCGAAAACCGTTTCCCTTTTCAAACCCATGCGCTAGTCAACGGAAGAACGGCCAGATGCCGTCGGGGGCGCCGGAGACGGACGAGAGCATGCCACGCACAGGCGACGACGACACTTTGCTGCGGTTTCCGATCCTGATCGGCGACATCGGCGGCACCAATGCGCGCTTTTCGATCGTGCTCGACGCCAATTCCGAGGCAGGCGAGCCGACCATCGTCCAGACGGCGAACTACAACACCATCGACGAGGCGATCCAGGCGGCCGTGCTCGACCGCTCGTCGGTGCGTCCCAAATCGGCGGTGCTGGCGGTGGCTGGCCCGGTCGACGGCGACGAGATCGAGCTGACCAACTGCCCCTGGATCGTCAAGCCGAGGAAAATGTTCGCCAGCCTCGGCCTGAGCGACATCGTCGTGCTCAACGATTTCGAGGCGCAGGCGCTGGCCGTCGTTGCGCTCGGCGAGGAGCACATGGAAAAGATCGGCGGCGGCACGCCGGAGCCCAATGCCGGGCGCGTCGTGCTCGGCCCCGGAACCGGGCTCGGCGTCGCCGGGCTGGTCCATGCGCTGCACCATTGGATACCGGTGCCCGGCGAGGGCGGCCATATGGACATCGGCCCGCGCACACCGCGCGATTTCGAGGTTTTTCCGCATATCGAGAAGCTCGAAGGCCGCGTTTCGGGCGAGCAGATCCTGTGCGGACGCGGTCTGGTCAATGTCTACAGGGCGGTGGCCAAGGCGGACGGCAAGCCGTCGCCCTTCACCACGCCGGCCGAGATCACTGCCGCGGCACTTGCGAAAACCGATCCGGTTGCAGTGGAAGCGCTGGAGATTTTCGTCACCTGCCTTGGGCGCACCGCAGGCGACCTTGCTCTGGTGTTCATGAGCCGCGGCGGCGTGTTCCTCACCGGTGGCATCGCGCAGAAGATCGTGCCGGCGCTGAAAGCCGGCAATTTCCGCGCCGCTTTCGAGGACAAGGCGCCGCACAGCGCGATGATGCGCACCATGCCGGTCTACGTCATCACCCACCCGCTGGCCGCACTTCTGGGCCTTGCCGCCTATGCCAGGAACCCCTTGCTGTTCGGTGTCCAGACGGAGGGCCGGCGCTGGCAGGCCTGAAAGCCAGCGAAGCGCTCGCGCCCCGCGACGAAGTTAATCAGGTGCGGGCATAGGCAATCAGGCCGCAGGGCGTTAAGAGGGGTGCCGAATTTGCAGCCCCGGTCCCACGAGGCGGAAAACCACAAAGCGCTCCCGATTTGACACTTGAAGCTCCAAACAAACAAAAAGCCCGGCCCGGCGAGGTCACAGCGGTGCTCCGCCGCATCCTCGCTGAAAACGGCAAAGAGTATCGCTGGACCTATGTCGTCGCCGTCTCTTGCCTGCTGATCGTTTCCGGCACCACCGCCTTCACGGCGTGGATCATGGCCCCGATGATCAACCAGATCTTCTACGAACGACGCGGCGATATGCTCTGGTTGATCTGCGCCGGTTTCATGGGGGCCTCCCTGCTGCGCGGCTTCGCCGGTTACGGCCAAGCAGTCGCGTTGGCCAGTATCGGCAACAATCTGGTCGCGCGCTACCAGAAGCGTAGCTTCGACCATCTGATGAAGCTCGGCGTCAACTTCTTCAACGATACGCGTTCCGGTCGGCTGGCGGCACAGGTCAGCGAGAATGTCGGCGGCGTTCGCGATCTGCTGTCGCTGACACTGACCTCCATCAGCCGCGACGCGGTCACGCTGGTCGCTCTCGTCGGCGTGATGATCTATCAGGATCCGGTGTTGTCGCTCAGCTCGCTGCTGATCGGCCCTCCACTGATCTGGGCCGTCGTCTATATCACCCGCCGACTGCGGCGTATCAACCGGGAATCCGTCCTGATCAATTCGCGGCTGAACGGGTCCGTGCAGGAAGCCACGCAAGGCATCGCCATCGTCAAGGCCTTCACCTTGGAGGCCGAGCTGGCGCGCCGCATCGGCATCATGGCGGACACGGCCGAGCAGCGTAACAACAAGATCGCCCGCGTCTCGGAGCGGCTGTCGCCGATTTCCGAGATTCTGGGCGGTCTCGCCATCACCTCCGTACTTGCCTATTCCGGCTACCGGGCGTTGTATCTTGGGCAGCCGCCGGGCGCGGTTTTCTCCTTCATCACCGCGCTGATCATGGCTTACGATCCGGCAAGACGCCTGGCGCGCACACAGGTGGGCATGGAACGTGCCCTGGTCAACGCGCGCATGATCTACGAGTTGCTCGACCTGGAGCCGAAACAGGGCGACGCACCCGATGCCGTCGAGGCGAGGATCACCACCGGCGAGGTGCGTTTCGACAATGTGACGTTCGGCTACAGCGCCGACATGCCGGTGCTTAGGGACCTGAGCTTTACCGCCGCGGCCGGCAAGGTGACGGCGATCGTCGGTGCGTCGGGCGCCGGCAAATCGACGCTGGTGGCCCTCTTGCAGCGCTTCTACGACGTCGACCGGGGCAGCATCGAGGTCGATGGCCAGGACATCTCGAAGGTAACCAAGCATTCGCTGCGGCAGTCGATCGCCTATGTGGCGCAGGCGCCCTATCTGTTCGAAGGCACGATCCGCGACAACATCCGCTACGGCCGTCTGTCGGCCACGGACGCCGAGATCGAGCAGGCGGCGAAACAGGCGGCAGCCGACGAGTTCATCCGCCAGCAGCCGCAAGGTTACGACACGCCGGTCGGCGAAGGCGGCTCGACCCTTTCCGGCGGCCAGCGCCAGCGCGTCTCGATCGCCCGCGCCATCGTGCGCCAGGCACCGATCCTGCTGCTCGACGAGGCGACATCGGCGCTCGACAACGAGGCGGAGGCGCGCGTCCAGGAAGCGCTGACCCAAGTCATGCAAGGCCGCACCACCATCGTCATAGCGCATCGGCTGTCGACGGTGGTCAATGCCGACCACATCATCGTGCTGGAAGAGGGACGGTTGGTCGAGGAAGGCACCCATGCGACGCTGATGGCCGACCCGGACAGCATCTATTCCCGCTTCCACCGCATCCAGGGCAAGAAGGGACTGGGGCTTGTCGAGGACCGCGAGCCGATCCAAACTCCGGTCCGGGCCACGCGTGCGAAGAAGACTGCTGTGAGGAGCACATGAGCGAAGCAGGCGATATGGGCCTGGTGGTGGTGGGCGCTGCCGGCCGCATGGGCCAGACGCTGATCCGCGCCATCCACACCATCCCCGGCGCGCGGGTCATCGGCGCGGTCGAGCGGGCGGGTTCGCCCTATCTGGGCAAGGACGCAGGCGAACTGGCGGGCATCGGTATCATCAACGTGCCGATCGGCGACGATCCGCTGCCGGTCTTCGCCAAGGCAGACGGCGTGCTCGACTTCACCACGCCTGCTTCGACGGTCGAATTCGCGGGCTATGCGGCGCAGGCGCGCATCGTTCACGTCATCGGCACGACCGGGTGCACGGCCGACGACAATGCGAAAATCGCGGCGGCGGCGCGCCATGCGACGATCGTCAAGTCGGGCAATATGAGCCTCGGCGTCAATCTGCTGGCGGTGCTGGTCGAGCAGGCGGCACGCGCGCTCGATGCCGACGATTTCGACATCGAGATCCTCGAAATGCACCATAAGCACAAGGTCGACGCGCCATCGGGCACAGCGCTGCTGCTGGGCGAAGCCGCCGCCGCCGGGCGTGGTATCGAGCTTTCAGGCAATGAGGTACGCGTCCGCGACGGCCACACCGGCGTGCGCAAGACAGGCTCGATCGGCTTTGCCACCCTGCGCGGCGGCTCTGTCGTCGGCGACCACAGCGTGATGCTGGCCGGCACCGGCGAGCGCATCACGCTTGCCCACCATGCCGAGGACCGCGCCATCTTCGCTCGGGGCGCCGTCAAGGCGGCGCTTTGGGCGCGCGGCAAGAAGCCGGGACTGTATTCGATGCGGGACGTGCTCGGCCTCAGCTGAGCCGGCCTGATCCATAAACCTCTTTGTCTAACGCAATTCCGGGCGGAAAACCGCGTCACACTTTTCCTGGAATTGCTCTTGAAGGAGCAAACATGTCGAGAACCCTCGTGCTCGTACGCCACGGCCAGAGCGAATGGAATTTGAAGAACCTGTTCACCGGCTGGCGCGATGTCGACCTGACCGAACAGGGCCACGCCGAGGCCAAGGCCGCCGGCCAGAAGCTCAAGGCGCGCGGCCTGAAATTCGACATCGCCTTCACCTCGGCGCTGATCCGGGCGCAAAAAACCTGCCAGCACATTCTCGACGCGGTCGGCCAGAGCGACCTGAAGACCATCCGCGACCAGGCACTCAACGAGCGCGACTATGGCGACCTTTCCGGCCTCAACAAGGACGACGCCCGCAAGAAATGGGGCGAGGAGCAGGTGCATGTCTGGCGCCGCTCCTACGACGTGCCGCCGCCCGCCGGCGAAAGCCTGAAGGACACCGGCGCCCGCGTCTGGCCCTACTATCTGCACGATTTGCAGCCGCACGTGCTGCGCGGCGGCACGGTGCTGGTCGCCGCGCACGGCAACTCGCTGCGCGCGCTGATCATGGCGCTGGACGGCAAGTCGGGCGAGGAGATCGTCAAGCTGGAACTCGGCACCGGCGTGCCGGTCATCTACCAGCTCAACGCCGATTCCACCGTCGCTTCGAAGGAAGTGCTGGACGACTGAGCCGGCGAACGGAGCACCTGCGAAAAAAGCGCGTTGACAGCAATCGCTTGCCCGCTTACATGAGCCCGCACCAGCCCAGATGGCGGAATTGGTAGACGCGCACGGTTCAGGTCCGTGTTCCGCAAGGAGTGGAGGTTCGAGTCCTCTTCTGGGCACCAAATTCCCGTTTCGAACCATTCGCCGGTTCAGAAACTTAGAGAAAAAGCCCGGCTCGTCCGGGCTTTTTCTTTGCCGCCAACCTCCCCTTCCGGCCAGTCCCCTCACAAACCGCTTCAAACTCCGCGCCCGCTTCGCTACGCTCAAAACCATGGCTCAATCCACCACCCAGATATTCGGTGCCCGCCGCGACCAGGCGTTCCCCACGCTGGCCGAGGTGGACATCGACCGCATGCGCCGGTTCGGCGAGGCCAGCGCCTATGCCGCCGGCGAGCACATCATCGAAGCAGGCGATGTGGCGCCCGGTCTGATCGTCGTGCTGTCGGGCAGCGTGGACATCACCCAGGACGGCGGGCTCGGCCGGCGCGAGACGATCGTCACCCATGGCCCCGGCAGCTTTGTCGGCGAGCTGGCGCAGCTTTCGGCCCGTCCCTCGCTGGTCAATGCGCAGGCCGCCGAACCGGTGGAGGCGTTCGTCATCGCCTCGCAGCGGCTGCGCGACCTGATGGTGCAGGAGGCCAATCTCGGCGAGCGCATCATGCGGGCGCTGATCCTGCGCCGCGTCGGGCTTTTGGAGAGCGCTACCAGCGGGCCGATCATCATCGGACCCCAGGACAATGCCGACGTGTTGCGCCTGCAGGGCTTCCTCGCCCGCAGCGGCCAGCCGCATCGCGTGCTCGATTCCGGCAGCGATCCCTGCGCCAAAACCCTGGTAGAACGCTTCGAGGTCGATCCTCACCACCTGCCGATCGTGCTCTGTCCAAACGGCAGGCTGCTGATGAACCCCGGCGAAAAGGACCTCGCCCGCTGCATCGGCCTGCTGCGGCCGATCGATGCCGATACGGTCTATGACGTGGCCATCGTCGGCGCCGGCCCGGCAGGGCTGGCGGCGGCGGTCTATGCGGCCTCCGAAGGCCTATCGACGATCGTGCTCGACTGCCGCGCCTTCGGCGGACAGGCCGGTGCATCCTCGCGCATCGAGAACTATCTTGGTTTCCCCACAGGCATTACCGGCATGGCGCTGATGGCGCGCGCTTACAACCAGGCGCAGAAATTCGGCGTCGAAATGGTCATCCCGGACGAGGCGAAGCTTTTGAGCGCCGCCTCCGACGCGTCAGGCGCCCGCTATCTGCTCGATGTCGGTGATGGCGAGACGTGCGCACGCGCAGCGTGGTGATCGCCAGCGGCGCGCGCTATCGCCGCCTCGACATCGCCAATCTGGCGCGGTTCGAGGGAACGTGCGTGCATTACTGGGCGTCGCCCATTGAAGGGCGGCTTTGCGCGGACCAGGAAGTGGCGCTGGTCGGCGCCGGCAATTCGGCCGGGCAGGCGGCTGTCTACTTGGCCAGTCATGCGCGCAAAGTGGCGCTGCTGGCGCGCGGTGGCAGCCTCGATGCCAGCATGTCGCGCTACCTGGTCGAACGCATCAAGGCGCAGCCGAACATCGAGGTGCTGACCGGGACCGAAATCGAGGCGCTGGACGGCGAAGAGGGCAATCTTGGCACGGTGCGATGGCGCAACCGCGCCAGCGGCGCGGAAACGACGCGCCCGATCCGCCATCTCTTTCTCTTCATCGGCGCCGACCCGAACACCGATTGGCTGGCGAATTGCGGTGTGGCGCTGGACGCCAGGGGGTTCGTGCGCACCGGATCGGAGCTGGGATCGGCGCAGATGGAGACCAGCCGCAGCGGCGTGTTCGCCATCGGCGACGTCCGCGCCGGTTCGGTCAAACGCGTCGCGGCGGCTGTCGGCGAAGGCGCCCAGGTGGTCGCGGCATTGCATGCATATCTCGCGCGCGCGGACGCACCTCAAACAGCAGGGAGACCATGATGGATGAATGCAGGCATACGCGCGACATCAGGAAGGTGACGCCGAGCGCGCTCGGCTGCGAGGAGTGCCTGAAGAGCGGGTCGCAATGGGTGCATTTGCGGCTCTGCCGCACCTGCGGCCATGTCGGCTGCTGCGACGACTCGCCCAACCGCCACGCCACCAGGCATTTTCACGCCACCAAGCATCCGATCATCGAGGGCTACGATCCGCCGGAAGGCTGGGCATGGTGCTATGTCGACGAGGTGTTTGTCGACCTCGGCGACGACGTGACCCCGCAGAACGGCCCGATCCCGCGCTTTGTTTGAGCGGCGCCGCATGGCGACGGAATCCCGGGAAAAGCGCGATCCGTCCGGGCTTCATTGGCGGCGGTTTCCCTGCTGAACGGCCTGGCAGTCAGTCAGCGAAATACAGATATCCCAGCCACCCGGCCAGCACGATCGAGGCAGTCCAGATACAAACAATGATCACCGCCGCGTAGCGGCTCACCGGCCTGTCGGCGGCCAGCGCGGCGGTCTTTCTGTGTTCCGCCATCACCTCGGGCGGTATCATCCTGACCACGGCAAGGACGCCCAAAGGGACAAGGATGACGTCGTCGAGATAGCCGATCACCGGAATGAAATCGGGGATCAGGTCGATTGGCGACAAGGCATAGCTTGCAACACACACGGCAAGCGCCTTGGCGTACCAGGGCGTTCGGGGATCGCGAGCGGCGAGGTAGAGCGCATGCACATCGCGCTTGATCGTTCGGGCCCACTCATTCAGTGCCATCGGATGATTTTAGCGCCAAATGAAAACCGCCGATAGCGCACGCCAGGCGCCCGCCTCCGACAGCATCTCGAAGAGCCGATGACCGCCGGTCTACCGCACGGAGCCGGTGACGGTCGGGTCGATCATGCTGGGAACGGATTTGCGTTCGTTGCCGGCAAGCGCCGCTATGATCAGCAGGCTGGCAACCACCGGGACAAACAGGATGGCAACGCGAGCTTGCACGTAGAATATGGCGCGCCATTCATTGCGCTTGTCGGGGCTGTTGCTCATCATACTCACTTTGTCGTCCCCCACGCGGTGACATAGCCGCAAACAGTTAAACAACTCCTTCCGACTTCGTTAACCCGGCGGAATTGAGGCGAAATTCCCAGGCGATCCCAGAGATGGCGAGCCAGGCTTCAGTTCAGCCCGATAAGCCTGGCGCCCTGCCGGAACAGCGCCACGGCGTCCGGCTCGAAGCGGAAGGTGCCGATGAAATCGTCGGCGCAATAGTCCGGCCTTGTCTTGCGAATGGCGGCGGCGAAGCCGCGCGCCTCGTCGAGCCGTCCGGCCAGCGCCAGGCAGTGCGCGGCGATCGCCAGTATGATGGCGTGGGCGTTGGGCCGCGCCGCCGCCTTCAGCGCCCATTCGGCCGCTTCCTCGAACTGGCCGAGCCGGACATGCGCCATGGCGCGTGCGCCCAGCATGCCGAACAGCAGCGGGTCGAACGGGCTGAGATGGCGCGAATGATCCGAAGAGCCTATCGCCGCTCGCGGGTCGCCCGACTGCGAATGCACGAAGGACAGCGCGTAGTGGCCAAGCGCGAAGTTGGGGCTGAGATCGACAGCCCGCTCGAGTTCGAGCAGCGAGCCGTCCTGCTCGCCGCGCAGCCACAGCGCCCGGCCCATCGCCCAATGCGCGGCCGGATTGTGGTCGTCGACCAGCAGGCTGTGTCCGGCGCTCTCGAAGGCCAGCGCGCTTTCGCGGTCGCGGTCGCCCCAGCGCTGGAAGGCGTTCTGCCAGTGGGTGAAGGACAGGCCGGCATAGGCGCGGGCAAAGGTCGGGTCGAGCTGCAAGGCCTGGGCAAAGAAATGCCGCGCCTGTTCGTTTTCCGCCTGGGTGAAGCGGTACATGTGCCAGAGGCCGCGATGGTAGGCTTCCCAGGCGTTGAGCGAGTTGGGCGCCTTCAGCATGGCGCGGTTGCGCTCGACGGTTTCGATCTCGGCCGAGATCGAGGAGACGATACTGTTGCCGATGTCGTCGAGCACGGAAAAGATGTCATCGGGCCTGCGCTCGAAGGTCTCGGCCCAGACGATCCTGGCGCTGCGCACCTCGATTAGTTCGACGCCGACGATGAGGCGGCCAGACGGGCTGCGCACCGTGCCGGTGGCGACATAGTCGACATTCAGCCGGCGGCCGGCATCCTCGGGCGCGATGTTCTGCTCTGCCAGCGCAAACACCGATCCGCGCGCGATGACGAAGAAATCCCTGAGCTTGGCCAGGCGGGTGATGATGTCGTGGGTGAAACCGTCGGCCAATCCGCCGCGCGTGCCGCCGCTCTCCTCGACAAACGGCATCACCGCCAGCGAAGCGTGGCTGGGCTCGACCGGGCCGGGTGCGGCGGGCATGGTGGCCACCAGTGGCGATAGCGTGGACAGGCAGGCCGCCTGTGTCCGTAGCGAGGCCCCGGGCCGTTGTTCACGGATCGCCTGCCAGGCCGCGCGAAGCGGTGCGAAATCAAGCTCCTCCGACCGGAACAATCGCTCCGCCGAAGCCAGGTGCTGCTCTGCCGCGGCGACCTCGCCGCGCCCGGCCAGATTGGACAGCAGTGCTGCATGCGCACGCGTGTCGAACGGCGCCAGTTCCACCCATGTGTCGAGATGGGCGATCGCCTCGTCACTATGCGCCGGCAGGCTCGCGACAAGCCGTTCCAGCACGGCGGCATGGCAAGCGCTGAAGCGGCGGCGCTGCGCGATCAGCCAGCTGTTGAAATGCGGGCTGCGCTCGAGCTCCAGCCCGTCGAGGAAATCGCCGGCAAACAGTTTGGCCAGCGCCCGCAAGCGGCCGACATCAAGCGTGCCGATCCCTTGCGCGGCGGCGCGGCTGACCTCCAGCGCATCGACCAGGCAATCGCTCAGATCGAGTGCTACCGTGTCGCCCTGTGTCACGACCCGGTGTCGGCCCGGCGCGTCGAGTGCGCCGCGCAGCTTGCTCAGGCACCAGCGCAGCTCGCCCCTTGGATCGTTCGGCACGTCCCACAGCAGCTCGCACAGACGGCTGCGGCTGACAGGATGCGGCGCCAGCGCCAGATAGGCCAACAGAGCGCGCAGCTTGCGTGACGACGGCAACGTAACCGGCACGTCATTGCGGGAGATCGCCAGCGGTCCGAGCAGGCGCACGGAAAGGACCGGCATGTCGCCGTCCGGCCTCGATCGGCTGGATTCCACGTGCGTTTCCACGCCTGCTCCCACGCTGGCCTGTCGGCCTCTCCTGTATCACCAAACACGACACGGCGCATCCGGCAGCGGATTTCAGCGCCGGATGCAGCCATTGCCGCTGTGCGGCATGTCAGTCCTAGCGCGGCAAGGTCACCAAACCTCGTCGCCCAACCCGCCGGTTTGTAACCGGCCCGTGAAGACAAAACGCGATGACAATCAAGGAGACCAAGATGTTGCAGCAGCAGAAGATCAGAACCACGGCCGGGCGCGGCCGCTTGTTCGACAGCATTCTCGACACCGTCGGCGACACGCCGGTGGTGCGCATCAACAATCTCGGACCGGCCCACGCGACGATCTACGTCAAGGCCGAGTACTTCAATCCCGGTGCTTCGGTGAAGGACCGGCTGGCGCTCAACATCATCGAGGAGGGCGAGCGCAGCGGTGCGCTGAAGCCGGGCCAGACAGTTGTCGAGGCGACCAGCGGCAACACCGGCATTGGCCTCGCCATGGTCTGCGCGCAGAAGGGCTATCCGCTGGTCGTCACCATGGCCGACAGTTTTTCGGTCGAGCGCCGCAAGCTGATGCGCATGCTGGGCGCCAAGGTGGTGCTGACGCCGCGCGCCGAAAAAGGTTTCGGCATGTACAAGAAGGCGGTGGAACTGGCCGAGGCCAATGGCTGGTTCCTCGCCCGCCAGTTCGAGACGGCCGCCAATGCCGCCATCCACGAGGCGACGACGGCGCGCGAGATCGTCAATGATTTCGCCGGCTCGCGGCTAGATTGCTTCGTCACCGGCTATGGCACCGGCGGCACGGTGGTAGGCGTGGCGCGCGTGCTGCGCCGCGAGCGCCCGGAAACCCGCATCGTGCTCTCCGAGCCGGCCAACGCGCAGCTCATCGGCAGCGGCAAGGTCCAGCAGCGCGGCGCCGATGGTGCCCCCGCCGCCAGCCATCCGGCCTTCGAGCCGCACCCGATCCAGGGCTGGACGCCGGACTTCATCCCCAACGTGCTGCAGGAGGCGATCGACACTAGCCTCTATGACGAGGTGATGCCGATCGCCGGGCCCGAGGGCATCAAATGGGCCAGGGAACTGGCGCGGAAAGAGGGCATCTTCACCGGCATTTCCGGCGGCGCCACCTTCGCCGTGGCACGGCAGGTCGCGGAGAAGGCGCCGGCCGGCGCGGTGATCCTGTGCATGCTGCCCGACACCGGCGAGCGCTACATGTCGACGCCGCTGTTCGATGGCATCGAGGCCGAGATGGATGCCGAGGAGGCCGCCCTGTCGCGCTCGACGCCCGGCTGCCAGTTCCCGGCGACTTGACGGGAGATCTGGTATGGACGCCATGCAAGAAAACCTCGGCCTGGTGGCCGAGGAAACGCTCGATCCCCTAGACTGGGCCGATGTGCAGGCCCTGTCGCACCGCGTCATCGACGATGCGGTCGATTATCTCCGCGATGTGCGCGACCGCCCGGTCTGGCGGGAGATGCCGGCCGATGTGAGAGAGGCCTTCTCGGCGCCGCTGCCGCGCTCGCCGGCGCCGCTTGCCGCCGTCTATGGCGAGGTCTCGCGCACGGTGATGTCCTATCCGATGGGCAACATCCATCCGCGCTTCTGGTCCTGGTACATGGGGTCGAGCAACTTCACGGGGGCGCTTGGCGATTTCCTGGCGGCCATCCAGGGCTCCAACCTCGGCGGCGGCAACCACGCGGCCGGGCTGATGGACAGCCAGGTGGTGAACTGGTGCAAGCAGATGCTGGGCTTTCCGGCTTCTGCCGGCGGCACGCTGGTCAGCGGCGGCTCGATGGCCAACATCATAGGGCTGACCGTGGCGCGCAACGTCAAGGCCGGCATCGACGTGCGCGAGCATGGCGTTGCTGCCATCGAGAAGCCGCTGCGCTTCTACGGCTCGGAGCAGATACACTCGTGCCACCGCAAGGCGATGGAGGCACTCGGCCTCGGCAACCGGGCACTGCGCCGCATCCCGACCGATAGCGGGCTGCGCATCGATATCGCTGCCTTGCGTGCGGCGATCACTGAGGACCGCGCAGCAGGGTTCAAGCCGGCCTGCGTCATCGGTACGGCCGGCACCGTCAACACCGGGGCGATCGACGATTTGCAGGCGCTTGCGAAGCTGGCACATGAGGAAGGCCTCTGGTTCCATGTCGACGGCTGCATCGGCGCGCTGATCGCCATTGCGCCTGAAAACGCGCATCGCGTCGCCGGCATCGAACGGGCGGATTCGGTCGCGCTCGATCCCCACAAATGGCTGCACGCCCCATTTGAGGTCGGCTGCGCCCTGGTCAGGGATGCCGCGGCGCATCGCCGGACCTTCGCGGTGACGCCGGAGTATCTCGAATCGACGCCGCGCGGCCTTGCTTCCGGCGAATGGCTGCATGATTACGGCCTGCAGACGTCGCGCGGTTTTCGCGCGCTGAAGGTGTGGATGGCGCTGAAGGAGCACGGCGTCGAGAAATTCGGCCGCCTGATCGACCAGAACATTGCCCAGGCCGTCTATCTTGCCGGCTTGATCGAGGCCGCGCCACAGTTGCAACTGGCGGCATCGCCGACCGTCAACATCGTCTGCTTCCGCTATCAGCCCGGTCTGACAGGCGAGGCTCTGAAGGCGCTCAACACGGAGATCATGCTGCGGCTGCAGGAACAGGGCATTGCGGCCCTTTCGGACACCACGGTGCATGGCGAGCACTGGTTGCGCGTGGCGATCACCAATCATCGCACACGGCGCGAGGATCTCGACCTTCTGGTGCATGAAACGGTGCGGCTGGGGCAAGACATCGCAACGCAGGGTTCCGCGCCTTCCTAGTTACGGGCAGGCATGCGATTCTGCCGCGATGATTCGGGAGATCCAGGTCGTGACGCTGTTTCGTATGGTTGCACTGGCGGCGCTGGTCTTCACCGCCTCGGCGCAGGCCGCAGACATGGCCTTCTTCGTGAAGAACCTGCGCAAGGAATCTGTCGCGGTCGAGCTGTTCAGCCGCGACCGTGAGACGGTCTGGCCGGGCAATGACAAGGTGTTCCTGATCGAACCCGAGTCGCAGAAATCCGTGCCGCTGTCCTGCAATCAGGGCGAACAAATCTGCTATGGCGCCTGGGCCGACGGCAACGACAGCCTCTCGGCCGGCGTCGGGCCGGACAATGACCAGCCCTGCGACACCTGCTGCTTCATCTGCGTGGAACACTCGACCGAGACGATCGATCTGGTGCCGTAGAGCGCGGAAGTTTCGTTGGACCCAAATTAAGTCAGGGATCGGCCCGTCCGGTCCACTTCCGCGATTCAGCGCTGCATGCAATGGTCGCCCCGCGGCCGGGTGGGCCGCATATTCGGGGGTTATCATGTTTCATGCCTATGCGCGCCGCATGCTGGCCGCGCTGTCCTTCGTCATGCTGGTTGCGTCGGCGGCGCAAGCCGACGATGTCACCTTCGCCATCAAGAACAGCCACCCGAACGCCATGCGCGTCGAGCTCTACAGCCAGGATCGCGACTATGTCTGGCCGGGCGAGGACAAGGACTATTTCCTCGACGACGGCGAGACCAAGCAGCTGCCGATATCCTGCAACGCGGGCGAATCGATCTGCTACGGCGCCTGGGTCGATGGCGACGAGGGCACCTATTGGGGCGTCGGTCCCGGCAACACGGAAAAATGCGAGGATTGCTGCTACACCTGTAGCGGCGGCGAGACCGAGGAGATCGAGCTGGTCCCCTGACCGGTTTGCCAGCTTGACGGTCTTCGGGCCGGAGCCATAGCCTGTGCAAATACCCAGCGCGCGCCGCCTCGAACTGTTCAGACGCGACGTGCTTCAGGCAAAAGGAGCCCAGCTATGGCCGGCATGGTCGAAAGCGACAAGATCGACGTCGGGTTTTCCGGCAAGCGCTGCATCCACTCGCGCAACTGCGTGCTCGGCGATCCGCATGTCTTCGTGCCCAACGCGCCGGGCCAATGGATCCATCCCGAAGCGGCCAGCGTCGAGAAGATCGTCGCCATCGCCGAAAGCTGCCCGTCGGGCGCCATCACCTATGTCAGGAAGGATGGCGGGCCGCAGGAGCAATCACCGGTGGTCAATACGGTGCGGCTGCGGGAAAACGGCCCGCTGGCGGTACACGCCGAGATCGTGCTCGACGGCGAGACTTCTTATCGTGCCACGCTCTGCCGCTGCGGCGCTTCGGAGAACAAGCCGTTCTGCGACGGCAGCCACAACAAATCCGGTTTTGCCGCCACCGGCGAGCCGCCGCTGAAGGACACGCTGGCGCTCGAAGCGAGGAACGGTCCGCTGAAAGTGACGCCGACCACCAATGGCCCGCTCAAGCTTGAGGGCAATCTCGAGATCGTCACCGGAACCGGCCATACGGTCGATCGTACGCAACGCGCCTTCCTCTGCCGCTGCGGCCATTCCGCCAACAAACCGTTCTGCGATGGGACGCACAAGAAGGTGGGGTTTGTGGGGTAGCTGCGATCTCCCTCCTTGAGGGGGAGATGGCCGGCAGGCCAGAGGGGGTCGTCTCGCGTAGAGCGCTGGCTTCCTCTTTCGCCTCGTATGAAGTCGCATCCAGTCTTGCCGACCCCCTCTGTCGCCTTTGGCGACATCTCCCCCTCGAGGGGGGAGATTACCCGTGGCCCAGCGCTCGCGGCTTTATCGCCCGCTCCGTATCGGCTAAGGGCAGGGACAAATAAATTGCCACCCGGACCGCCGCCAAAAATGACCGCCAAGACCAAGCCAAAGCCGCTGTTCCTCGGGATCGACACCGGCGGCACCTATACCGATGCCGTGTTGTGGTCTGAAACGGAAGGCCCGCAAGAAGGCCCGAACAAGGGCAAGGTGCTGGCCAAGGCCAAGGCGCTGACCACAAGGCATGATCTTGCCGTCGGCATTTCCGGCGCCGTCGATGCGGTGCTGCAGAAAGCCGGAACCGATCCGGCTCATATCAAGCTGGTGTCGATGTCGACGACGCTTGCCACCAACGCGCTTGTCGAGGGCCAGGGCGGCCGCGTCGCGCTGGTGATGATCGGCTTTTCCGAGGGCGACCTCGCCCGCGACGGGCTGAAGGCCGCGCTCGGCACCGATCCGGTGGTGTTTTGTCCGGGCGGCCACGACGTGCACGGCAATGCCGCCAGGCTCGATCTGTCCGGACTGGAAGCGGCGTTGCCGGAACTCGGCGCCTCGGTGTCCGGCTTTGCCGTCTGCGCCTATTTTGCCACCCGCAATCCGGCGCATGAGATCGCCGCCCGCGAGTTGATCCGCGAAAAGACAGGCCTGCCGGTCACATCGAGCCACGAGCTGTCGGCCAAGCTCGGCGGTCCGCGCCGGGCGCTGACCACTTTGCTCAACGCCAGGCTGATCTCGATGATCGACCGCCTGGTGGCGGCAACCGAAGGTTTTCTTGGAGAACGCAACATCGCGGCACCGCTGATGGTGGTGCGCGGCGATGGCGCGCTGGTTTCGGCCGCTTTTGCCCGCCAGCGGCCGATCGAGACCATCCTGTCCGGCCCGGCCGCCAGCCTGGTCGGCGCCCGCCACATGACCGGGCTCGACAATGCTGTGGTCTCCGACATCGGCGGCACCACAACCGACGTCGCCGTGCTCGACGGCGGCCGTCCCAGGCTCGACCCGGAAGGCGCCACCGTCGGCGGCTTCCGCACCATGGTCGAGGCTGTCGCCATGCGCACCTTCGGCCTCGGCGGCGATTCCGAAGTGACGCTGGAGGACGGCGTGCTCAACCCGAAGATCCTGCTCGGGCCGCGCCGCCTGGTGCCGCTGGCGCTGGCCGGCATGGCGCACGGTACAGCTGTCACCTCCGAACTCGAACGCCAGCTGCGGGCGCCCAATCCCGGCCGCATGGACGGCCGCTTCGCGGTGCGCACCGGCGTGCCGGACCGGCTCGCCGCAGGCCTGACCGGCGCCGAAGCCAAGCTCTACGAGCTGATTGGTGCCGTGCCGCTCGCCGTCGACAGGCTTTTGACCTCGAACGCGCAGAACGCGACGCTGAACCGGCTGGTGTCGCGCGGGCTGGTGCATGTCGCCGGCTTCACCCCGTCGGACGCTGCCCACGTGCTCGGCAAGCAGGCGAACTGGGATCCCATCGCCGCGCGCCTCGGCGCCGAACTGTTCGCCCGCAAGCGTGACGGCCGTGGCCAGAACATCGCAGCTTCGCCGGAAGCGATTTCGGAACGGGTGCTGGTGACGCTGACGCGCTGGTCGGCCGAGTATATCCTCGAGACCGCCTTTGCCGAGGATGGGCTCGATGGCGCGTCGACGGTGGCGCATGCCTTGGTGCAGCGCGCGGTCGACGCCCATCCCGGGATTGCCCGCCTGAGCGTTGCGCTCGACCGCCCGGTCATCGGCCTCGGCGCCTCGGCGCCGCTGCACTATGCCGGGCTGCCGCCGCTGATCGGCAATGACTGCGTGGTGCCCAGGGATACCGATGTCGCCAACGCGCTCGGCGCCGTCGTCGGCCAGGTCAGGGTTTCGGCCGAGGCGCGGGTCAGCCAGCCCATGGAAGGGCTGTTTCGTCTCGCCTCGGGCGAGACCGTGCGCGATTTCCTCGACGAGGCGACAGCGATCGCGGCGGCCGAGGCCGATGTCCGCGCCATCGTCGCGGAGCGCGCTATGGAGGCCGGCACCGACAGCGCCGAGATCGACGTCGCCACCGAATTCCGCGTCTCGACCGTCGAAGCCCAGCGCATGTTCATCGAGGCGCATGTGGTGGCGGTGGCCTCGGGAAGGCCAAGGATTGCGGTTTGAGCGGGGCGGCGAAATACGCCACCTTCACCCTAAGCTGAATTGACCCGGCAAACCTGACATGCCAAAGGCCCGCAAAGCCTTTCATCTGGAGTAGCCTGATGACCGACCGCATCGAGATCGCCGGATTGCGGATTGCCCGCGAGCTGCATGAGTTCGTGGCCAGGGAAGCGCTGCCGGGCACGGGCGTCGAAGCGGACGCCTTCTGGAACGGTTTTTCGGCCATCATCCATGATTTGGCGCCGAAGAACCGGGCGCTGCTGGCAAAGCGCGACGCCATCCAGGAACAGATAGACGGCTGGTATCGCGAGCATGGCGCGCCGGTCGACATGGAGGCCTACAAGGGCTTCCTGAAAGAAATCGGCTATCTCGTTCCCGAAGGCCCGGCCTTCAGCGTATCGACCGACAATGTCGACCCCGAAATTGCTGATGTTGCCGGACCGCAGCTGGTCGTGCCGGTGATGAATGCGCGCTATGCGCTCAACGCCGCCAATGCGCGCTGGGGTTCGCTCTACGACGCGCTCTACGGCACCGATGCCATCCCCGAAACGGATGGCGCCGAAAAGGGCAAGGGCTTCAATCCGGCGCGTGGCGCCAAGGTCGTTGCCTGGACGAAGACCTTTCTCGACGAGGCTGCCCCGCTCACCCTAGGCAAATGGGCCGGCGTCAATGGTCTGTCGCTGGCGCAAGGTGCCTTGCGGCTGAGCGCCGGCGCCGGCTCGACGACGCTGGCCGACCCCAGGCAATTCGTCGGCTACCGTGGCGACGCGGCCAATCCCGATGCGGTGCTGCTGGTGCGCAACGGCCTGCACATCGAGATCGCGATCGACCGCAACAACCAGATCGGCCGCACCGATCCGGCTGGCATCGCCGATGTCATCCTGGAATCGGCGCTGACCACCATCCAGGACTGCGAGGATTCGGTCGCGGCGGTGGATGCGCCAGACAAGGTCGTCATCTACCGCAACTGGCTCGGCCTGATGAAGGGCGATTTGGCGGAAGAGATCACCAAGGGCGGCAAGAGCTTTGTCCGCAAGCTCAATCCTGACCGCTCCTACACCGCGCCCGCCGGCGGCACGCTGACCGTGCCCGGCCGCTC
Source organism: Mesorhizobium sp. SEMIA396 (assembly GCF_024518615.1). Taxonomy (NCBI): domain Bacteria; kingdom Pseudomonadati; phylum Pseudomonadota; class Alphaproteobacteria; order Hyphomicrobiales; family Phyllobacteriaceae; genus Mesorhizobium; species Mesorhizobium sp. SEMIA396. The sequence continues at coordinate 427,438 of NZ_JANIFC010000003.1, read as the reverse complement.
GCTGATGCTGGTCAGGAATGTCGGCCACCTCATGACCAACCCGGCGATACTGGATCGCGACGGCAACGAGGTTCCGGAAGGCATCATGGATGCGGCGATGACGGCGCTGATCGCGCTGCACGATGTAGGGCCGAACGGCCGCCGCGCCAATTCCCGCGCGGGCTCGATGTATGTCGTGAAACCCAAGATGCATGGGCCCGACGAAGTCGCTTTCGCCGTCGAGATCTTCGACCGCGTCGAAGCGCTGCTCGGTATGGCCAGGAATACCATCAAGATGGGCATTATGGATGAGGAGCGGCGCACCACCGTCAACCTCAAGGAGGCGATCCGCGCCGCAAAAGCGCGCGTCGTGTTCATCAACACCGGCTTCCTCGACCGCACCGGCGACGAGATCCACACCTCGATGGAAGCCGGCCCGATGATCCGCAAGGGCGACATGAAGCAGGCCGCCTGGATTTCCGCCTACGAGGCGTGGAATGTCGACATCGGGCTGGAATGCGGCTTGGCCGGCCACGCCCAGATCGGTAAGGGCATGTGGGCGATGCCGGATTTGATGGCGGCGATGCTGGAACAGAAGATTGCCCACCCCAAGGCCGGCGCAAACACTGCCTGGGTGCCGTCGCCAACGGCGGCGACGCTGCATGCCACGCACTATCACAAGGTCGACGTCCACGCCGTGCAGGCGGCGCTGAAGAACCAGCCCAAGGCGAAGCTCGACGACATCCTGTCGGTGCCCGTGGCCGTGCGGCCGAACTGGTCGCCCGAAGACGTCCAGAAGGAACTCGACAACAACGCGCAGGGCATTCTTGGCTATGTCGTCCGCTGGATCGACCAGGGCGTCGGCTGCTCGAAAGTGCCTGACATCAACGATGTCGGCCTGATGGAAGACCGCGCCACATTGCGTATTTCCTCACAGCACATCGCCAACTGGCTGCACCACGGTGTGTGCAGCGAGGACCAGGTGATGGCGACGATGAAGCGCATGGCTGACATCGTCGACCGCCAGAACGAGGGCGACCCGCTTTACCAGCCGATGGCGGCCGATTTCGCCAAGTCGATCGCCTTCCAGGCCGCTTGTGACCTGGTCTTCAAGGGCCGCGTCCAGCCCAATGGCTACACCGAGCCGGTGCTGCACGCGCGGCGGCTGGAACTGAAGGCGCAGCAGAGCTGAATAGGCCAGTGTCGTGTATGGGCGGCGGGTTTTCGGCCTGCTTTCTCCGGGGTGAGGCGTCAGGGAGCTGTATGGTCCAGGAGCCGGATGGTGGGATCGCGACGGTGTTCGGAGTTGACCCGATCGACGCCTTCCACCGTAATCGCGATCGTCCCGTTTTCCACTCTTGCTATCCAGGCCTTCGCTTTCAGATACCAGAGATGAAATTCGAGATGCTCTCGCGGACAGCCTGATAAGCGTTCGAGCTCCACATCTCCGATCCCGGGATTGCTGACGTCGTGCCGGCGCTTCGCGTAAAGCAGCGACAGCAGCCTGGCCTGGATCACGACGTCACGCTCGATGCCTTTGGTGTTGCTGGCTTCCTCGGTCAATTCACGGCGAAGGCCGGCATGGTCCCTGTACGCGATGTCGTATTGTGCGCGTTTGACCGGATCCTTGAGCGTATTGTGGGCTTCCACGATTTCACTGAAACGGGCTTCATCGCCGGTTTCGCGATTGTCTGGATGATAGCGCATCGCAAAATAGCGAAATATGCGCTCCAGCGTTTCCGAATTGGCGTTCGGGCTAACTTCCAAAACTTCGTAGTAGTCAATGAACATAGCGGGCTCCCCGGCCACACCATATTCGCATTGTCTAAATAAGGAATGTCAATGCGGAGGCCAGGACCTTGGTCCGACGCCGATGACATCCACGCTTTCTGGAAGAGGAAGAAAATGGCCGGCGTCCGGTCGGTGGGGGCCGTTGGGTGGTGAGGACGCCGGCCAAGCGGACAATCAGGTCCGCCGCACCGTGGAGATGATCGATTCGCGGAGGCCGGGTTATGGCGTGATCGCGGAAGGCAATGTGGCGAGGTCGGCTTGTCGGCGGACCTACGCCGCCTGCGCCATCCGCTCCGAGCTCATGCGGTAGGAGATCGCTTCGGCCAGATGGATTCGGCCGACGGTTTCGCTGGCGTCGAGATCGGCGAGCGTCCGCGCCACCTTCAGCACGCGATGATAGGCCCGCGCCGAAAAGGCGAGCTTTTCGCTGGCGTCCTTGAGCAGCGACAGGCCGGCGGCGTCCGGCATGGCGATCTCGTCGATGACCGAGGGCGCGCAATGCGCGTTGGTGGTGGCGCGGGTGGCGCCGAGCCGCTCGAAACGTTCGCGTTGGATGGTGCGGGCGCGTGCCACACGCAGCGCCACATCGGCACTTTTCTCCGCCCGGTCGGGCCGGATCAGGTCGCTGGCCGAGACCGCCGGCACTTCGATCCTGAGATCGATGCGGTCGAGCAGCGGACCCGAAATGCGCGCCTGATAGTCGGTACGGCAACGCTCGCCGCGCAGGCAGCGATAGCCCGGCTCGCCGGCCATGCCGCAGCGGCACGGGTTCATCGCCGCCACCAGCTGGATACGCGCCGGATAGGTGACGCGATGATTGGCTCGCGCTATCATGCAGTCGCCGGTCTCCAACGGCTGGCGCAACGCATCAAGCGTCTGCGGCGTGAACTCGGGAAACTCATCGAGGAACAGCACGCCGTGATGGGCCAGCGACACCTCGCCCGGCCGCGCGCGGATACCGCCGCCGACCATCGCCGCCATCGAGGCCGAGTGGTGCGGCGCCCGGAACGGCCGCCGGTCGGTCAGCTTACCTTCGCCGAGCTCTCCTGCCACCGAGGCGATCATCGAGACTTCGAGCAATTCCTTCGGCGCCAGCGGCGGCAGGATCGACGGCAGCCGCTGCGCCAGCATCGATTTGCCGGATCCCGGGGGTCCGATCATGAGCAGATTATGCCCACCGGCGGCGGCCACTTCCAGCGCCCGCTTGGCGGTCTCCTGGCCCTTGATGTCGGCGAGGTCAGGCAAATCCAGAGCGGCGGCATGAATGCCGGGCTCGGGGCGCGACAGCACCTGCGTGCCGCGAAAATGATTGGCGATGGCGATCAGACTGCGCGGCGCCAGAATGTCGAATTCCCGACCAGCCCAGGCCGCTTCCGGCCCGCATGCGAACGGGCAGATCAGGCCCTTGCCCTCGGCATTGGCGGCGATCGCCGCCGGCAAGGAGCCGGCGACCGCGGCAATCGTGCCGTCGAGCGACAATTCTCCAAGCACGACATAGCCGGCCAGCATGTCGCCCGGAATGGCGCCAAGGGCAGCCATCAGGCCAAGCGCGATCGGCAGGTCGTAGTGGCTGCCTTCCTTCGGCAGGTCGGCCGGCGCCAGATTGACCGTGACTTTCTTCGACGGCATCGACAGGCCGGAAGCATGCAGTGCGGCCTGCACCCGCTCGCGGCTTTCGGCCACCGCCTTGTCGCCCAGGCCGACGATGTGCATGTTGACCTTGCCGGGCGCGATCATCACCTGCACGTCGACCGGCACGGCCTCGATGCCCTGAAAAGCGACCGTGCGAACCCGCGCCACCATTTCTATGCCCCCGGATATGCTGCGTGCCTAAGCCTACACGGCTAGGCGGCCAACGACATCGCCCAACACAAACATAGATTTCTGGGATAATCAAGAACAATACAGGAACAAAACCACCGCAGCTATAAATGCTATTCCGATCAACCTGAAACGCAGGTTGATCTCCGACCAGACATTGCGCCCTGCCACAGATTGCCACGGACTTGTCGCCCGCTGCAAAATGCACCGTCTAGCCGTCGCAGGATGGATCGACGTAACATCATGTTGTCGGAAAACTGCCGGCAGCCATGACCATGGGTATCCAAAGTACGTCCGTCATTAAGATATCGGCGGCGGAAAACTGTCCATCGACAAGCCACTCACGATGCGCCAGCGCAGCCTCGACTTGTTTCAAGCGCTGGAGCATCCAAGATTCGAGGAGGTTATTCTTGTCATTGGACATGCCAACGAACCACTATGGGCCCGTGGTCATGTCAATCGAATTGATTGCGGCAGCCACGTCCAAGGGCATTTTGGGCTGAGCTCGCCGTTGACCGATTGCTCTGAATTAAGCCTAGCCTTCTTCGCGCTCGTGGTCGGGTTCTATACAGCTCCGAACTGCCCCGAAGGCAGTCACAACGTTACGCTCGGGCGCCTCACTCTCATCGAACCTTCTCTCGACTTCCCAGCGAGGAGTGACGTCATCAGATTGGCCACGTCAGAACGATCCTTCATTTGCTCTAGCAATGACCCTAGTTTGCTATCATCGACAACGCCACGGGCGTAATAGCTCAAAACGAGCGCGCCATGCCACAAGCTGCGATCGCGACCGTCTACGCGGTCTGACTCTAGTATACCGACGATGCGCTCTTTCTGATCGGCATCAAACTGCGGCTTCCAATACGCCCGCGGAAACCCGACCACCCTTCCCAAAAAGAAGCCGGCAAGACTCGCTATAGAGCCGTCTAAGAAGTATAAGTTAGCAACAAGTTCCAAAGTACCTACCTTTGGTCTGATTGTTGTCTCACGATCGTGTAGAAGGGCTCTGGCCCAAAGCGCTGCCTCCGTATTATCGGAATCTTTGGACAAAATATATTGCTCTACCAAGGTTGCTGTGTCGTTGTCGGACCAGATATTTAGCGTCTCATGTGTCGAACTCCATATATCTCCCGAAATAGCAAGAAAATTTCTGCGGATTTCTTCGCTGTGGGTGCCTTTTTGAAGGCAATCCATCACTTCTCGATGGGCATCAGCCGCAACTGCATGCCGATTGTGTAGCCGCATAGCTGCGATAACCGCGTAAGTATTCCTCAGCCACAGCGACTCGGGTTGGAAGCCTTGTGTGTACAGTTGCCAAGCTTTCTCCTCAAACTCGATACCATACGGTCCTATTGCCAGAGTTCTCCACAGATCGGAATCATCCCGGCAACCTTTGGCGAGGAGTGCAAGAACTTCCAAACTTTTACTGAGGGTATCGGGGGACGCTTCGGCTTCTTCCGCAAGGCTCGTTAATAGTAGCTGGACTGCATTTTCTAATTTAATAGGCCCCATATCATCGTCGGAGCGAATCCTGTTGGCGATGGCCTTTTGAGCCAGTGTGTTCAATCTCACCAACAGCGGCTCTGCTTGCTTGCGAGCAAGGACTGCAGCCATAGGTACGACTTCTTTCCATTCCTCCCCTTCGAGATAGCGATTCAAAGGGGTCAGCGGTGTGTCTCTGCTCGTGTAACCCCTATAGTGGCCCTCAACTGCGGCAACTGCGGCTAGATATTCCTGGAATGTCAAATGTCGAAACTGATAAAATGGGACCGTTTTGTGCCCGTCTTTCTGAAGCCCGGCTTCAACGAGGAGACTGGACCTCAGCTCAACGCGCTTAACGAAGTCGTGCGGCGTGTCCCTTGCGTATCTCGTGATTTGGGGCACGTACTTCCGCGCGGCTTCTAATAACTTGATGAGTTCATGTTCTGTGGCCGTTTGCTTGCCCTGCTTATGTAGCTCAAACGCGACGTAGGCGAGTTGCGGAACTGCTTCCTTGACGTTGAGCGCCTCGTGACCCTTGATATTCCAAGTATCGAGGAGAACCTCCACCGCCCTGTCATACAAGCTCACTCTGTCGGGCGGGAGTCGTCCTGCTCCGTGCTTGACAACCAACAACATAGTCAGAAGCAGCGGGTTTTCCGCTAGTCTGCGCAAAGCACTGGATTGCATGATCCTAGCAGTTGTTTCGGCGGCCTCGGCCAAGGCTTCTGGTTTGTCGCCAGCCATGAGCTTGTGCCAATAATCGCAAAGTAATGCTATAGCCTCTTCGCTAAGGGGCGCCACGCGCCAGCGTTGGCAGAACCGCGCAAGCGTAGGAGCAATGAGTGCAAAGCCTGCTTCTCTGCTGGTTACGACAAGTCGGATCTTCGGATAGTCTTCTAGGAAACGCTCAAGGTGTTCGACAAAGGTAGTCCTATGGGCATCAACGTGGATTTCGTCTAAGCCATCTACCAATAATATAATATTTCCCCGACGAAGCATCGGAACAATGGCATCCCAGAAGTTGGACAAGTTCGTTTGCCCGGTGATCTGTGATAACTCGTTAAGAATTGTTGGGATTGGTTTTTGGATGTGGTCTCTCCACTCTCGACAGCGAATCATCACCGGAAAAAGCGTCACATCGGGCAGTTGGTCTCTGCTCAGCTTTCGTCGTTTCGGTTCGGCGTAAGCAACAGCCAAACGTTTCAGGAGCAGTGTCTTGCCGCCCCCTGGAAATGCCAAGAGCGCAATTCGCCTATTATCTCTGAACGCTTCACCAAACGTTTTGCCTCGCCCATCAGACTCCTGCCACTCAGATAGCTTTTGTTCTCGCTTGGGGTCGGTCAGCGGAAATTCAGGTGGAATAGGCACCACGTCCAACGGAACAAATAAGCGTTCGAGATCAAACTTCCGCTGTGCGGTGTCCATATCGGCACGCACCCCCTCTATCGTCATTTGACCGCAGTCACGAATGAGGAAGGTGCGATAGGCATCAAGGCATTGCGCTTCGTCAATTAGAGAACTTGAGGTGCGCTTGGGTTTCCTCTTTGCAGCCTGAACGTCGGCGACGATTTCCAAGAGTTTGGCTGGCAGATCGGCATGGTTAGGGTACGAGATAGGGTCGACGAACCCCTGCCAAGCTTGATCCTTCTTGCGCGGGCCGTAGTCCTTCTCTGTAACGAATGCATAGTGGAGCGGTGGGGCACCACCAATGTTCGTGCGGCACCAATTTATTAGCGCACTAAAGTTTGGGTCGGAAAAAGTGTCGCCACATCCAACAAAAAGAAGCTGACCGAATGAAGACAAAGATCGCTGGATGAGGGATCGCACTTCGCTAGTTAGTGTTGCGGTATAGTCGCGAATACCAAGAATGCAGGAACCGGGAACGTCCCATTTGCCATGAAGATGCAAAATGCCTGGATGATCTCGCTGCATCCAACTAACTACCTGCGAGGTGTCAGATAGTGTAATTCCTGGAAGGTCAGTCGCCTGTTCAAGTAACGTGTCGTAATTTAGCGTAGCCAACGGTATATTTGCGTCTCTGAGTGAGCGGATAGCTTCAGCCATCTTGCCGGTACCGCATTTCTCTCCAAAAAATAACTCTTGTAGCCAGCGTTCATACAAAAGCTTATCCGCACCTTGAAGCTTTTGAGTAACAAATTCGGCGGCTGCCAACATGTCATCGATGTCATCGGAGCCGAGGGTCCGGGCCCAACGCCGTTCTTGATCCTGGGTGATGCGGCCTCGTGCGCGTGCATATGACAAGCCCGTCTCGATCAGGCCTCGCCAACTGTGATGTGGAGCTTCAGCGGCCGCTAGGGCGCGACTGACGCCCGTACCCATGATAGCTACCAGTTTCCCTTTGTTCGCCGCCTCTTTAAGTACAGCTAACCCAGTCTTTGACATTCTTCCCCCAAATTCAGAACGGGAACACAAAAGAGGCGGCACTAGTTCTTGAGCAATACACAGGTCGCCTATGACTTGGATAGTGGCAACACTGGCGATCGCGGGGGATCAATCGCAAACCACTCGCTGTGGGCACTAGACCCTTTGACGTTTTGACGGAAGCGTACCCGACATTTGCCAAGTAGTTTTTGCATTCGGCTGCCTCGCGGCCTGCACCCGCTCGCGACTTTCGGCCACCGCCTTGTCGCCCAGGCCGACGATGTGCATGTTGACCTTGCCGGGCGCGATCATCACCTGCACGTCGACCGGCACGGCCTCGATGCCCTGGAAAGCGACCGTGCGAACCCGCGCCACCATCGTGCAACCCCAATTCAGGCTGGCCCCAGCCCCTGCGATCAGGCCAGGAATGGCCCGCCGGGAAGACAATCACACTTCCCCGGTCAAATCAAGAACATTACGGGAACGCATGACCGCTTGGGTTGCAGCGGAATTGAGCGCGGTTGCAAAAACGGAACATGGTTAAGACAAAATGAAAACGGCTTACCCGCGCTTTCCCTCGACCGCGTCCCAGAACAGGCTGGCGATGTCGGCGCCGCCGAAGCGTTTGACCTCGCGCACGCCGGTCGGCGAGGTCACGTTGATCTCGGTCATGTAGTCGCCGATCACGTCGATGCCGACCAGGATGAAGCCGCGCTCCTTCAGCGATGGGCCGATGCGGGCGCAGATCTCGCGTTCGCGCTCCGTCAGTTCGGTCTTTTCGGCGCGGCCGCCGACATGCATGTTGGAGCGGGAATCATGCTCGGCCGGCACCCGGTTGATGGCGCCAACCGGCTCGCCGTCGATCAGGATGATGCGCTTGTCGCCCTTGCGCACGTCCTTGAGATAGCGCTGTACGATGTAGGGTTCGCGGAACATCTGGCCGAACATTTCCAGCAGCGAGGCAAGGTTGCGGTCGGCCTCCAGCAGATGGAAGATGCCGGCGCCGCCATTGCCGTAGAGCGGCTTGACGATGATGTCGCCGAACTCCTTGCGGAAGGCGGCAACTTCGAGCGGATCCTTGGTGATCAGCGTGTCCGGCATCAGGTCGGCAAATTCGGTGACGAAGATCTTTTCCGGGCTGTTGCGCACCCAGGCCGGGTCGTTGACCACGAGCGTTTTCGGATGGATGCGCTCCAGGATGTGCGTGGTGGTGATGTAGTTCATGTCGAAGGGCGGATCCTGGCGCAGCAGGACCACATCCATCTCCGACAGGTCGGTACGCACCTTCTCGCCCAGCGAATAGTGGCTGCCCTTCTCGTCGCGCACCTGCATTTCCTCGATGCGGGCAAACACCTTGCCGTCGCGCAACGAGAGCCGATCCGGCGTGTAGTGGAACAGCTCATGGCCGCGCCGCTGCGCTTCCAGCGACAGCGCGAACGAGGTGTCGCCGGCGATCGACACGGTGGAGATGTGGTCCATCTGGACGGCGATTTTCAGCTTCATGGCGGGTCTCCGGCGGCTCGGATGGACGACTGTCTTGCCTGTACAGGCTCACTGCCCGTCTGCCAATCGCGACATTCCTGGGATTGGCATCCGACACCCGAATGCGCTGCTTTCATCGATCCTTCGAAACAGTCGCGGTTGCCCCTGGAAAATCGATTTCGCGATACGTTTCCTAAAGGGTTTGCTGCCAGTCTGAAAATAAATTCCGACGTCACAAAACAGGGACACCGATGCAAACTTCGTTTGGCACCGGTCAGGCAAACAGGGAGAGCACGGATCTGGCATTCACAGATCCGTTGACCGGGCTTGGCAACCATCGCCGCTTCTTCGACAAGGTCGATCGCCTGATCGCCGACCGTGCCGACGATCCCGCGCCCTTTACCGTCGGCATTCTCGACCTCGACGGCTTCAAGCCGATCAACGATCTGTTCGGCCACAAGGCCGGCGACGACATCCTGATCCAGGTGGCGATGCGGCTGCGCGCCTCGATGGACGGCCATTCCACGGTCTGCCGCATCGGTGCCGACGAATTCGCCTTTCTCTATCCCCTGGTGTTCAGCGAGGATGCAGCGGCCGAAAAGTCGCGCATGCTGATCGAGATCCTGTCGGCGCCCTATGATGTCGGCGAACGCACCGCCAGGCTTTCGGCCTCGGTCGGCTGCTCGCTGTTCTATTCGGGCGACGAGACCACGGAAATCCTCATCAATAAGGCCGAGACGGCGCTCTATCACGCCAAGCGTTCCGGCCGTGGCCGCGTCGTCGTCTACACCCGTGAGATGGAAGAGGCGGCCAAGCGCGTCACCCGCATCGAACAGGCGCTGCGCCGGGCTGTCTCGGCCGGCGAGGTGGAGCCGCATTTCCAGCCCATCGTCGACCTCAACACGCGCCGCACCATCGGCTTCGAGACGCTGGCGCGCTGGACAGATCGCGACCTCGGCTCGGTGCCGCCGACCGTCTTCATTCCCATCGCCGAGGAGCGCGGCATCATCGGCCCGTTGTCGCAGCTGGTGCTGCGCAAGGCGACCGAAGCGGCCAGAAGCTGGCCGAAGGACCTGTTCCTGTCCTTCAACCTGTCGCCATCGCAGCTCGTCGACCAGAACACCGGCCTGCACATACTGGCGATCCTCGATCGCACCGGCTTCGATCCGCGCCGGCTGGAGATCGAGATCACCGAGACCGGCCTGATGAACGACCCGGCCTCTGCCGCGCAGATCGTCGAGGATCTGCGCCGCGTCGGCATCCGCGTCTCGCTCGACGATTTCGGCACCGGCCAGTCCTCGCTCGGCCGTCTGCGCGAATTCCATTTCGACAAGCTCAAGATCGATCGCGCCTTCGTCTCCTCCATTCTCGACGACCGTCCCTCGGAGCACATCATCCGCGCCATTCTCGCAATGTGCGAGGGGCTCGGCATGGACGTCGTCGCCGAAGGCATTGAGCAGGAAGCGCAGGCCGACCGCCTCGTCCAGTTCGGCTGTGCCGGCGGGCAAGGCTATCTGTTCGGCAAGCCCGTCGATGCCGACGCCACGCTCGGCTATCTCCGTGATTCCTTCCGCGGCGCCCTGCGCGCCAAGGCGATCTGACCGGCGATCCCCGCGATCCGCAATCCCGACGGTGCCGCCATGCGCATCCGGTGCGGCGCATTGTCGTTTTGTCTGACATAAGCCCAGAAATCCGATCTTTCGCCCTTGCCCACGCGCCTTGCGTGGCTAGGATGCGCGCCGATCACGCTACAGCGCCGCGCGTCCTTTCGGACGCGCAAAGGACGCTGTAGCAATTTACATCTTGCGCATGATCCCTTTCCGAAAATCGATCCGATTTTCGGGGTCATGCGCTGGGAGACAGGAACGATGATGCCATCGGCGCATTTTGCCGACCTCGAAGGAGCCTCGGTGCTGATCACCGGCGGCGGTTCCGGAATTGGTGCTGCCCTGACCGAGGGGTTTGTGCGCCAGGGCGCCAATGTCGCCTTCATCGACATCGCCGACGGCCCAAGCACGGCCCTTGCCGACCGCATCGAGAAAGCGTTCGGCAAGCGGCCGCTCTATCTCAAGACCGACCTACGCGACGTCGAGGCCCTGCGGGCGTCCGCCGCGAAGGCCGCCGAGGCGCATGGCGATGTCACTGTGCTGGTCAACAATGCGGCCTGGGATGAACGCCACGCCGTCGAGGACGTGACGGTCGAGTTCTGGGACAACAACCAGGCTATTAATCTCAGGCCGCATTTCTTCACCGCGCAAGCGGTGGCGCCGGGCATGAAGCGGGCGGGCGGCGGCTCGATCATCAACTTCACCTCGACGTCCTATCTGATCAACCACCCCGACATGCCGTCCTACACGGCCGCCAAGGCCGGTATCCTCGGTCTGACCAAGGGGCTGGCCGGCAAGCTCGGTGTCGACGGCATCCGCGTCAATGCCATTGCGCCCGGCTGGGTGATCACCGAGCGGCAGAAGGAGCTCTGGGTGACCGAACAGGGGCTTGCCGCCCATGTCGCCAAGCAATGCATCAAGCAGGTGATGCAGCCCGACGACATCGTCGGCACCGTGCTGTTCCTGGCCTCGGACGCCTCGCGCATGCTGACAGCGCAGATGCTGGTCGTCGATGGAGGTTTCCTGTGAGCCCAGCCGGGAACGCGCCGGCGGTCGCCGCCGTCGACTGGGGCACGACCCGCATGCGGGTCTGGCTGATCGACGGGCAAGGCAAGGTGCTTGCTGAACGCCGTGGCGATGATGGCCTGATCACGGCGCAGCAGAAGGGCTTTTCGACCATCCTCGAAGGGCATCTGGCGGCGATGGGAGCACCAGCGGCGCTGCCCGTCATCATCTGCGGCATGGCCGGATCCCGCCAGGGCTGGCTGGAAGCGCCCTATGTCACCGTGCCGGCGCCGCTTAGCGCCATCCTTGCTGGTGCCGCCAGCGTGCCCGGCCAGAGCCGCGACATCCGCATCGTTCCGGGCCTTGCCCAGCGACTGACTGACGCGCCCGACGTCATGCGCGGCGAGGAAACCCAGCTTGCCGGCGCCGGCCTGCCGGCCAGGGGGCGCCAGCTGGTCTGCATGCCCGGTACCCATTCGAAATGGGTGCTGGTCGAGGACGGTACTGTCACCGGCTTCGGCACCTGGCCGACCGGCGAGCTGTTTTCGGTGCTTGCCGCGCATTCGATCCTGCGCCATTCGCTCGGCGAACATCCAAAGCCCGTCACATCGGACAATCCGTTCTTCCGCCGCTGGTGCGAAACCGCATTGAGCGATGGCGGCGATGTCACCTCGCGGCTGTTTTCCATCCGCGCCGCCGGCCTGCTGCAGGATTTGAAAGCCGACGATGCCGCAGCCTGCCTGTCCGGCCTTCTGATCGGCGGCGAGATCGCCTCCGCCAGCCGTCGGCACGGCGCCGGTGCGGAACCCGTGGTGCTGGTCGCCTCCGGTGCGCTGGGAACGCTGTACAGCGAGGCGCTCGGCCTTGCCGGACTTGAGGTCCGGGCCGTCGACGCGGACGAGGCGGTGCGTGCAGGTCTCGTCGAGGCGGCGCGCGAGAACGGCATGATCGCAAGAATTGGAGCAGCTCGATGAGCCAGACCGCACCGTTTCCAAAACTCAAGCGCGGCCTGGTTGCCATCCTTCGCGGGCTCAAGCCCACCGAGGCGATGGCCATGGGCCAGGCACTGTTCGACGCCGGCATCGAGGCGATCGAAGTGCCGCTGAACTCACCGCAACCGTTCTCGTCGATCGCCCGCATCGTCCAAGTGCTGCCGAAAACGGCGCTGGTCGGTGCCGGCACGGTGCTGACGCCGGCCGATGTCGATGGCTTGCACCAGGCCGGAGGGCGGCTGCTGGTCAGTCCCAACATCGATGCCGAAGTGATGGCGCGCGCCATGCACTACGGCATGGTGACGATGCCCGGCGTGTTCACGCCAACCGAAGCCTTCCAGGCGATCAAGCTCGGCGCCTCGGCGCTTAAATTCTTCCCGGCGAGCGTGCTGGGTGCAGGCGGCATTTCCGCGATGCGCGCGGTGTTGCCGGCGCAAACGCTGGTCGGTGCCGTCGGCGGCGTCTCCGAAAAAGATTTTGCCGGCTACAAGGCGGCCGGCGTGACCGCCTTTGGACTGGGCTCCAGCCTGTTCAAGCCGGGCATGAGCGTCGACGAGGTGGCCGCGCGTGCACATGCTGCCGTCGTGGCCTGGGATGCGGTGTTCGGAGAAGCAGGATGAGCGAAGCGATCGTTACGGTTTTTTCCGATCACGTCTGCCAGCTCGGCGAGGGGCCGAGCTACGATCCCGCCACCGATACGCTCTACTGGTTCGACATCGTCAACGGTCAGCTTCTGCAAAAGCAACTGTCCGGCGGCGCGGCCACCGTCCATGAGCTTGGCCAAATGGCGAGCGCCATCGCCGTCATCGACGACAAGCGCCAGCTTATCGCCGCCGAAACCGGCCTTTATGTCCGTGATGTCGCGACCGGCAAACTGACGCTGCACACGCCTGTCGAGGCCGACAATCCGGTCACACGCTCCAACGATTCCCGGGTCCACCCCTGCGGCGCCTTGTGGATGGGCACCATGGGCAAGGGCGAGGAAAAAGGCGCCGGTTCGATCTACTGGTTTTTCAGAGGCGAACTGCGCCGGCTGTTTTCGGACATCACCGTCTCCAATTCGATCTGTTTTACCGAGGATGGCGCAATCGCCTACTACACCGACACCTCGACCGGGCTTTTGATGCGCGTCGCCTGCGACCCGGCGACCGGCCTGCCTGCCGGTGAGCCAAAGCTGTTCGTCGATCACCGCTCGGCCAAGGGCTATATCGACGGATCCGTGCTCGACCGCGACGGCATCCTGTGGAATGCCGTCTGGGGCGGCAGCGTCATCGAAGCCTATGGACCCGACGGCAAGCTCGTCCGCACGGTCGCCATGCCGGTGACGCAGCCATCCTGCCCGGCCTTTGTCGGCGCCAAGGCTGACCGGCTGGCGGTCACCTCCGCCTGGTCGGGCAAGGATGAGAAGCAGCGTCTGCTGGATCTGCAGGGCGGCATGACCTTTCTGCTCGATATTCCCGTCAACGGCCGCTTCGAGCCGCGCGTGCTGATCGCCTGAACGAACTGGATTCTGCGGTCGGACGGTGCGTTGTCACGCAACCGCCCGCGCCGTGTCGGTTTCGCGAGAGCCTGACGCCTCGACCGTGCGATGGTAGGCAATCGCACTGCCGGGGAACGTTCATCTCATGCCGAGCCGCCAGCCAAGACTGATCCTCGTCCATGAGCCGGAGAAGGCTTGTTTCGACCGTCTGGTCGCCGACGGTCATGCACCGCAGCGCGCCGCCGAAATCGCGTCCTATCTGGCGCAGTCTACCGATCTCGCTCCTGAATTCGAGGCGCTTGAACGCGCCTGCCAGGCACGCGGCCTGTCGTTTGCGCCAGTGGCGCTGGACGACGCCGCAACGGTGCTCGCCGAGGAGCACCCCAGCACGACGCTGGTCTGGACGCTGACCGACGGCATCGCCTATTTCCGCGGCGGCGCGGCGCCCGCTCTGGCGCGATTGGGCGGTTTCAAGACGGTCGGCGCAGATGATGCGCTGTTCGCGCTCTGTCAGGACAAGTTCCGCTCCGGAGCCGTGCTCGGCGCACTCGGCATGCCGGTGCCGCAGGCCGGGCTCGCGCGCGACGGCCAATGGCTGGTCGAGCCGCCGGCCTCGCCCGCCGGCTGGTTCGTCAAGCCCAATCGGCTCGGCGCCAAGATCGGTATCTGGCCGGACTCGCGTGTGGCCGACCTCGGCCATGCGCTGGAGCTTAGCCGGCGCGTCTTTTCGGCCTATCGCGACGATGTCGTCGTCCAGCCCTATGTCGCCGGCCGCAATGTGCGCGCCAGTTTCCTCGGCCTGGTGCCTGGCGCCGGGGTCGAAGCCCTTGGCGTGGCTTTTGTCGATTCAGGCGCCGATTTCCAGACCATGGCCGACAGCCTGGCGCTCTACGGCGACACCGGGGAGGCAGCGAAAGCGGCGGGACATTACGCCGAGCCGGAACTCGTCGCGGTTGCCGACAGCCAGCCGGCCGCCGACACCAGGATTCGCGCGATCGCCGAGCGGCTGATGGGCGGGCTCGGCCTGCGCGATGTGTTTTCCATCGATCTCAGGGTCGAGGCCGACGACACCGTCCACCTCATCGAGTTCGAGGTCTGCCCCGGCCTGCCCTGCTTCGATTTCCGCGCCTATTGCCGCCAGCAATGGGGCCTCGAGCTGGCCGACGCCATGGCCAAGACAGCGGCGAGCCGGCTGATCGGCCAAGAGCATCGCGCCTGAAGGCGCGAGGGCAGATCGCGGGCCGACGGGCGGACGCGTTTCACTGCGGCATTCGCTCGACCGCCTGCAAGGACGGATCCATCTTGTCCCAGGCATGGCCGTGGCTCGTGTAGGTCACCATCTGCGGGCTGAACTGTTCCGGATCGTCGAGGCTGGCCGCGTGGACCACTATCAGCTCGGGCATGGCGACGGGTATCAGAAAGACCGGCGTTCCGCAGGTTGGACAGAAGGTGTGGATTTTTTCGTTGCCGCTGGCGCCCGCCACGCGCCAGGTGCTCACCTCCCCGGTGATGGCCATATCGGCACGCTGGCCGAAGGTCAGGTAGGATCCGTGGCCGGTGCCTGAGCGCTTCTGGCAATCGCTGCACTGGCAGTGGTTCTGGAAGATCGGCTCGTCATTGGTTTCGTAGCGGATCGCGCCGCATGCGCAGCCGCCGGTATAACGCTTGGTCATTGTCATTCTCCACGGGCCTGATTCTGCTTGAGGTCGCAACATCAGGCCGATTTCGGCTTGGCGAAAATGTCGATGCCGCTGCCGGTTTCGAGGAAGGATTTCAGGCTCGACAGCACCGCCGGCCAGCCCTGGCTGACGCCTTTCGCCATGCCGCTGCCGGCTTCGAGCTCGTCATGGCTGACGGTCAGCCGCACCATGGTGTCGTATTCCTCGATGGCGAACGTCACCCGGCTGGTTTTCGACGGATCGTCGGCCTGCGAAGCATTCGCCCAGGTGATGACAAGGCGGGTCGGCGGCGAAATCTCGACGACCTCGCCGACGAGCTCTACGGTCTGTTCGTCATTGGCGCGGATATGTTCCCATTTCGAGCCCGGCGTCCATTCGGAGACGTTCTCGTGGCCCCAGTAGCGCTTCGCGATCTCGGGCTTGATTATGGCCTCGAACACCTTCTGCGGCGTTGAGCGGATATAGGTCACGTAGACAAAGCTGGTCGTTTCCCTGGTCATCGGTCTTCTCCTTCGAGTTCTTGCTTCAGGTCGTGCAGCAGGCTGAGCCGCTGCCGTTCGAATTTCCGTACCCAGCGCTCGTAGACTTCGTGCAGCGGCACGGGATTGATGAAATGCAGCTTTTCGCGGCCGCGCTTGACCGTGCTCACCAGATTGGCCGCCTCCAGCAGGTCGAGGTGCTGGGTGGCGGATTGCCTGGCCATGTCCAGATGGTCGCAAAGCTGACTGAGCGTCTGCCCGTTCTGCTCGCACAGAAGGTCAAGCAGCCTTCTGCGTGTCGGATCGCCCAGCGCTTTGAAAATCTTGTCGGCGTCCATCTGCCTCACCTTGTTGTAGGCACAATATGCAGGTAAATACCTGCATGTCAACCGGCGATCCGACCCGCGTGAATGACCGCTCGTCGGCACGGCTCCGCACCCGGCAACTGCGCCAGGCAGATGACCGTGAAATCGCGGAGCAAAGATATGTAAAATGCGCCTGCGGGGCTTCAAACGCCGCCAGGCTTTATCCGATTTTGAGCAATGATCTCCGGCGAAAACCGGAATGACTTCTTCGGAACTATGCTTGCAAGGACATCAGGCGCCCTCGACCAGGACGATTTCGCCGTCGGCGACCTTCTGACGGATGGCGACGGCGCGCTGGTATTCCGGCGAATGGTAGCAATCATGCGCGGCGGCGAGCGATTCGAACTCTATGATGACGTTGCGTGCCCGGCCGGGGCCTTCGGCCTTTTCATGCTCGCCGCCGCGCGCCAGGAACTTCGCACCGAAGCGCTCGAAGGCAGGCTTGGCGGCGGCGACATAGTCCTTGTAGCCTTCCGCGTCGCGCACATCGACACGGGCGATCCAGTATCCCTTGGGCATTTTCTTGGTCTCCGAACTTGTTCTTGGAAATCTCAGGCCGAGCGCATCTCGTCGAGGATGGCTTCGGCCGCTTCCCGTTTGTTGTCCGCAGCAATGATCGGCCGGCCGACGACGAGGTGGCTGGCGCCGTTGCGGATCGCCTGGCCCGGCGTCACGACGCGCTTCTGGTCGCCATGGTCGCTGCCCGCCGGCCGGATGCCGGGTGTCACCACCGCCATGTCGGGTCCGACGATGCGGCGCACCGCCTCGGCCTCCGCGGCCGAGCAGACGATGCCGCCCATGCCGGCATGCAGCGCCTGTTCCGAGCGCCGCAGCACCAGCGTATGCGGGTCGTACTCGTAACCGACATCGATCATGTCCTGCTCGTCCATCGAGGTCAGCACGCTGACGGCAAGCAGGCAAAGGTCGCTGCCGCGCGCTGCTTCCACCGCCGCCGCCATCGCCTTGGGATAGGCGTGGATGGTCAGCATGGTCATGCCCATCTTGACGATGTTCTCGACGCCCTTGGCCACCGTGTGGTCGATGTCGAGCAGCTTCATGTCGAGGAAGACCTTGGTGCCGCCGCTGGTCAGTTCCCTGGCGAAATCGAGCCCGCCGGCGAAGGCAAGCTGGTAGCCGATCTTGTAGAAGGAGACGACGCCGTCGAGTTCGCGCACCGCCTGCTCGGCTTCTCTCACTGTCGGCACGTCGAGGCCGACGATCAGCCTTTCCTGCATGGATTGGGCCTGCAAGGTGCTGGCAATCATGTCTCTATCCGGGTGGACAGCATGCGCGAGGTTTCGATCAGCGTGCGGCATAGATGCTCCATCGATTTGTACAGTCTTTCGTCACGGAAATTGCCGTCCTCGTCGAAGGCGCTGCCACCCTCGGGCACCGAGCATTCCGGCGTCACCACCTCCATCTGGCAACGTACCAACACGGCGCGCAGATGGTTGATGCAGCGGATGCCGGCAAAGTGCCCGCTGGAGGACGAACAGAGGCCAACGACCTTGCCGGCAAGTGGCCTCACCGGCCGCCCGCCATCCCTGCGCACCCGGCTCACCCAGTCGATCGTGTTCTTGAGCAGCGGCGGAATGGAGCCGTTATATTCGGGCGTGGCGATCAGCAGCCCGTCATGGGCGATCACCAGACGGCCGAGTTTCTGGGCGTTTTCGGGAACGCCTTTTTCCTTTTCCAGATCCTCGTCCAGGATCGGCAAGGGATAGTCGGCAAGCGAGATGCGGGTCACCTCGGCGCCTTGCATGGCAAGTTCCTTCTGCGCCACGTCGGCCGTCCTGCCGCTATAGGCGCCGCTGCGCACCGAGCCGGCGAAGACGAGGATTTTCGGGATCACTGCCATTGGCCACCCTTGCTCCCGGACAGGTACAGCCAAGGATCGAGCAAATCAACGCCAACTTCGTCATCCCTGGGCGAAGCAGGAGCGAAGCTCCGTCGCGGAGACCCTGGGATCCATTCCGTGACCTTGACCGTAGAGTGCGGCGGAACAGAACTCTGCGCCGTGGCGTGCACTCGGAAGTCGCGGCATGGATCCTCGGGTCTGCGCTGCGTCGCTGCGCTCCTTGCTCCGCCCGTGGATGACGAAGTCATAGAGTTTGCGCGAGTCGCCGAGCGGTTCCGCTCCGAGAAACTAATGCGCTTCGCGGCGGTAGATCCACAGCTGGGTCGGCGGGATGTTGCGAAGGATGAAATCGAAATGCTTGACCGTATAATTGCCACGGCCGGCCGGGATCGGCGACATCGGGCCGTAGGTCAGCTGCACGATCGGCCGTCCGGCCGGGATGCGGTCGAGCAGGCTCTCGATATAGGCAATGCGCTGGGCGACCGGGAAGTTGAGCAGCGGCACGCCGGAAACGACGGAATCGAAGATCATCCCGCTCTTGTCGCCAAGCGTGGCGTTGAGATTGAAGGCATCGCCCTCGATGACGTTGACGCCGGGATAGAGCCGCCGCAGATGACGGACGAAATCCGCGGAATACTCGACCGCGTAGAGGTTTTCGGGCCGCACGCCCTGAGCGAGGATGGCGCGGGTGATCACGCCGGTACCGGGGCCGACCTCAAGCACCGGCAGGCCGGATTTAGGATTGACGATCGAGGCCATTTTGCGCGCGGTGACCGAACTGGTGGGCACGATCGAACCAACCGCCTTCGGCTTGTCGATCCAGCCCTTGAAGAATTTGAGTTCGTCGTCGAACTTTTCGACAAGCGCCTTCCGCAGTCCAGGGCCACGTGTCATGCAAGCTCTCCTCAGCGCTTCCCGCAAAGTTACTTAGCACCTGAGCGGTGCTAGGCAAGGCGCGGCCGGACGCATGTCGTGGATAAGATAATTTTCGTCGCGTCTCAAGGGGTGACGCGATTCAAGGATTTACGCGTTGCAAATCGGCTTAGGCTGGCCAAAGTGCATCAACGTTCGCCAAAGGACTCGAAAAAATCCTTCATGCGGGCAAAAAAGCCGCTCGATTGGGGCGAATTGTCCTGCGAGGAGAGCTGTTCGAACTCCTCCAGCAGCTCACGCTGGCGGCGGGTCAGGTTCTGCGGCGTCTCGACCGCGGTCTGGATGTAGAGGTCGCCGACATTGGGCTGACGCAGCACAGGCATGCCCTTGCCCTTGAGACGGAACTGGCGCCCGTTCTGCGTGCCCTCGGTCACCTTGACCTTTGTCTGCGTGCCGTCCAGCGTCGTCACCTCGAAGGAGCCGCCAAGGGCTGCCGTCGTCATCGAGATCGGCACCTTGCAATACAGGTCGGCGCCGTCGCGTTGGAAGAACTCGTGCGGTTTGACCGCCAGGAAAATATAGAGGTCGCCCGATGGCCCGCCGCGCAGGCCGGCTTCGCCCTCATTGGCAAGGCGGATGCGGGTGCCGTCCTCGATGCCGGCCGGGATGTTGACCGACAGCGAACGCTCCTCGGTGACGCGGCCCTGGCCGGCGCATTTCGGGCACGGATCCTTGATTGTCTGGCCGCGGCCCTGGCATTGCGGGCAGGTCCGTTCGATCGAGAAGAAACCTTGCGTGGCGCGCACCTTGCCGTGGCCGTTGCACATCGAGCAGGTGACGGGCTGGGTGCCGGGCTTGGCGCCGCTGCCCGAACATTCAGAGCAGGAGATCGACGCCGGCACCCGGATCTGCGCGGTCTTGCCGGCAAAAGCCTCTTCCAGGGTGATTTCCATGTTGTAGCGCAGGTCGGCGCCGCGTTCGCGGCCGCCCGACGAACGGCGCTGGCGCCCGCCCATCATGTCGCCGAAAATGTCCTCGAAGATATCGGCGAAACCGCCGGCGCCAAAACCTTGCGCGCCGCCATTCATGCCGCCCTGTTCGAAGGCGGCGTGGCCAAAGCGGTCGTAGGCCGCGCGCTTCTGCGGGTCTTTCAGCGTCTCGTAGGCTTCGTTGATTTCCTTGAACTTGTGCTCGCAGGAATGATCGCCGGGGTTGCGGTCGGGATGGAACTGCATGGCGAGCTTGCGGAAAGCGCTCTTGAGCTCCTTCTCGTCGGCGCCTTTTTGGACGCCCAGCGTCTCGTAGAAATCAGCTTTCATTTTTTCCCGCTGTCCGGATGCTCAACGTCTTGAAGCATTGTTGCGTCTCTTTGCCGGCACTGACGCTTCGATTTAGGTGCGATGGAAGGGGGATGCCAGTGTCGACGCGGCTTTGCCTGCATTTTTTCAGCAAGGCCCGCTGTTTTTCTGCAAGGGGTTGCAAAAAAGCCCGGCCTTCGCCGGGCTTTTCGCTTTACCTTGCCGTCAAACGGTTCAGGCCGACTTCTTCTTGTCGTCATCCTCGTCGATTTCCTCGAAATCGGCGTCGACAACGTCACTGTCCTTGGCGGCGTCCGCCTTGGCGTCGGCTTCCGCCGCTTCCTTCTGCGAAGCCTCGTACATGGCCTGGCCAAGCTTCATCGAAGCCTCGGCAAGCGCCTGGCTCTTGGCTTCGATGTCGGCCGGGTCGTCGCCTTCGGTCGCGGTCTTCAGCGCCGCGATCGCGTCGGAGATCGCCGTGCGCTCGCCTTCCGAAACCTTGTCGCCATATTCCTTCAGTGACTTCTCCGAGGAATGCAGCAGCGCTTCGGCCTGGTTGCGGGCCTCGACCAGCGCCCGCCGCTTCTTGTCGGTCTCGGCGTTGGCCTCGGCGTCCTTGACCATCTTCTCGATGTCGGCGTCCGAAAGACCGCCCGATGCCTGGATGCGGATCTGGTGTTCCTTGCCGGTGCCCTTGTCCTTGGCCGAAACGTTGACGATGCCGTTGGCGTCGATGTCGAAGGTGACCTCGATCTGCGGCACGCCGCGCGGCGCCGGCGGGATGCCGACCAGGTCGAACTGGCCGAGCGCCTTGTTGTCGGCGGCCATTTCGCGCTCACCCTGGAAGACCCGGATGGTCACGGCCGACTGTGAGTCCTCGGCCGTCGAGAACACCTGGCTCTTCTTGGTCGGGATCGTCGTGTTGCGTTCGATCAGGCGGGTGAACACGCCACCCAGCGTCTCGATGCCGAGCGACAGCGGCGTCACGTCGAGCAACAGCACGTCCTTGACGTCGCCCTGCAGCACGCCGGCCTGGATGGCGGCGCCGAGAGCAACGACTTCATCCGGATTGACGCCCTTGTGCGGCTCCTTGCCGAAGAACTGCTTCACGATCTCCTGGATCTTGGGCATGCGGGTCATGCCGCCGACCAGGACGACTTCGTCGATCTCGCCGGCCTTCAGGCCGGCATCCTTCAATGCCGCCTTGCAAGGGGCAATCGTGCGCTGGACCAGGTCGTCGACCAGCTGCTCGAACTTGGCGCGCGTCAGCTTCAGCGTCAGGTGCTTCGGCCCGGTCGCGTCGGCGGTGATGAAGGGCAGGTTGATTTCGGTCTGGGTGGTCGACGACAGCTCGATCTTGGCCTTTTCAGCCGCCTCCTTGAGGCGCTGCAGGGCAAGCTTGTCGTTCTTCAGGTCGATGCCCTGTTCCTTCTTGAACTCGGCCGCCAGATATTCGACCAGGCGCATGTCGAAATCCTCGCCGCCGAGGAAGGTGTCGCCATTGGTCGACTTGACCTCGAACACGCCGTCGCCGATTTCGAGCACCGAAATGTCGAACGTGCCGCCGCCAAGGTCATAGACGGCAATGGTCTTGCCTTCCTTCTTGTCGAGGCCATAGGCAAGCGCTGCCGCGGTCGGCTCGTTGATGATGCGCAGCACTTCAAGGCCGGCGATCTTGCCGGCATCCTTGGTCGCCTGGCGCTGGGCGTCGTTGAAATAGGCTGGAACGGTGATGACCGCTTTCTCGACCTTTTCCCCGAGATAGGCTTCCGCCGTCTCCTTCATCTTCTGCAGGATCATGGCCGAAATCTGCGAGGGCGACTGCTTCCTGCCGCCGGCTTCGACCCAGGCATCGCCATTGTCGCCCTTGACGATCTTGTAGGGGACAAGCTTCTTGTCCTTCTCCGTCACCGGATCGTCATAGCGGCGGCCGATCAGGCGCTTGACCGCGAAGATGGTGTTTTCAGGATTGGTGACCGCCTGGCGCTTGGCCGGCTGGCCGACCAGACGTTCGTCGTCGCCCGAAATGGCGACGATGGAAGGCGTCGTGCGCGCGCCTTCCGCATTCTCGATCACCTTGGGCTCCTTGCCATCCATGATGGCGATACACGAGTTGGTGGTGCCGAGATCGATACCGATTACTTTTGCCATTTTTCTAGTCTCTCCGCTAAGCAGGCTATCAGGACCCGTACAGGCGTTCCGACGAAAGCCCCTGTTCACAAGAAATCCCGTTCCGGCAACCGGCATTCCGGCGCCGAACGGCTTGGCGCGTATATAAGAACAGGCGGCATCGCGCGCAAGCATTCTGCGCAAGGCTTCCATGAACCTTTCCACCTCCGCCTGCGACTGATCTCCAGGTGCCGCATGGTGCGGCCCGGAAAGGAAGCCCCCATGACCAATAACCCAGAGACTCCCAGGTCTCCGGGAACAACAGGAGCTCGGCGCGACCACCGCCTTCGGGACGAGGTCGATGCGCTGGGCTTTCTGTTGATTCCGTTGACCCTGCGTAAGAGCAGGCGTATCGTCATCTTGAGGAAAGCAGACAATTCGATCAGGGAAGAACGAGCCGGACCGCCGCGCCTTGCCCTGATTTGCGCGGCCAGACCCGACGTTCTCCCGTCGACTACGGGGGGTAGTGTCATGTCTCGCATCCGCGGCTCGTTTGTGTCGTCTCTTGCTGGCGGCTTGCGCCGCGCTGTGCATCCAGGCGGGTTGCTGGCACTCGGCCTGTGGCTGGGCGCCGCGCAGGCGCAGGAAACCCGGATCATCTATCCCGGTTCGATGGCGGTGACCGGATTTTCCGGCACCATCATTCCCAATTTCGACCCCCCTGATTCCGAAAAAGAGGGACTGCCGCCCGGCGTCGATCCGGTCGACGAAACCTTCATCGACACCACGCGCGCCACCTTGCGCGTCTTCGACGTCTCGCAACTGGGCGGACCAGCCACCGGCCAGCTCGTCAACACGCCACCGCCCTTCGAGGTGACGGCGGAGCAGGTCGGCCAGGTGTTCGGCGTCACCTACGATGACGGCGTGCGCGACGGCGTTCCGACGGGCATTCCCAATCTCTATGCCGGCGCCACCTCGCTGCACGGCATCCGTATCGTCACCCCGGACGCCGACGATGACGGCCGCCCCGAGCGGCAGCGCCGCGGCGCTGCCGGCGCCATCTTCATGGATGGCCAGTTCGGCACCGAAAACGGCGGCGGGCCGGGCACCGTCTGGAAGATCGACGGCATCACCGGCCAGGTCTCCAAATTCGCCGACATCGACACCAACAGCGGTCCCGGCATCGGCAATCTCACATTCGACGCCACTCATCGCGAGTTCTTCGCGTCCGATCTCGATACCGGCCTGATCCATCGCATCGATGCCGAAGGCAGGCTGATCGACAGCTTCGATCACGGCGTTGCCGGCCGTCCCGCGCATGGGCTTGCTCCAGTCGCCGACGACGGTTCGGTGATGGACATAAAGGGAGCGACCTTCGACAGCGAAGACCCCGACAGCTGGGGCTACACGCAGGACGAGCGCCGCGTCTGGGGCGTCTCCTACCATGGCGGCCGGCTCTACTACTCGGTCGGCGAAAAGTCGGAAATCTGGTCGGTGGGCATCGCCCGCGACGGCAGTTTTGTCGGCGACCCGCGCTGGGAACTGACGGTCAAGGCCGACAAGGACTACGCCGTCACCGACATCGCCTTCGACAATAGCGGCTTCATGTACCTGGCCCAGCGCGGCCCAGTCGAGAACCGCTACGATTACAGCCAATTCGCCGATTCCGGCAAAGGCGAGGTCATCCGCTACTTCCGAGAGAACCCGGACGATCCGGAGACGGAATCGGTCTGGGTCGAAGTGCCGCAGGAATATGCGGTCGGTTTCCCGCAGGGCAACCGGCAGGCCGCCGGCGGTCTCGACCTGCAATATGGTTATGATTCCGACGGCAATCTCGACACATCGGTCTGCACGCAGACGCTGGTCAAGTCAGGCGACAAGCTGCGCGACAATCCTTCACTCGCCGAACAGCTCGCCGCCGGCGGGCCGCTGGCCGTGCATGGCGTCCAGATCACGCCGAAAGAGCTGGTCAAGCCGGCCAACGTGCCGCCCTTCGGCTCCTGGTTCGTCGACTTCGACGGTTATTTCGAAGATCCGGAGGTCGAGGGCCATGTCGGCGACGTTGCCGTCTGGCATCCTTGCGAGGGCCGCGCCGGCTATTACGAGGAAATCCCGGGCGGCTACCTGCCCCCCTTCTACCCGCCGGATTTCCCACCACCCGGCAACCTGCCTCCGTGCATCGATGTCGAGGATATCAGGTATTACTGTACGCCTCGCGGCCTCCAGGCCGATCTCTATCTCCATGACCACGCCGGCTTCGGCGGCGATTCGATCAAGGCCCAACCTTCGAATGAGACAAAGTCCAGGACGCCAGGCGTCGGGGTGACATCATCCCAGTCGCATGCGCCCGGCAAGCCTTACACGGTCGACATCACCGGCCACTATCCGGGCGACAGAGTGGATGTTGGACTTTGCTTCTACAGGAAGTCCGACAAGGACAAGGGTGGCTACTACCCTTGCTGCAAGATGATCTTGCCGCTCCGAACCCCAGCCGTCAGCTGCGAACGTTGAGGAGGGGAAGATGAAAAATCTCGCACTCTCCCCGCTCACGACGAGCTCGCAATCCACAGTCATGGAGACGATCATGAAACCCCTGTCATACGCCAGGCGCGGCGCGCGCTGGCTGATGGCGGCCGGTATCGCGGTCGCCATGTTCACCCCTGTGGCAAGCCACGCGGAAGACGCCGCCCCGATCACCCCGGAACTGAGGCTCGATCTCGACAATTCGAAGATCGTCAATCCGAGGCCGGAGCGGGCGGTGCCCTTCTTCACCAAGAAAGGCACCCAGCGGAGCTGCGACTATGTCGTCTACTCCCTGAGCTTTGGCCTGCGCGGCGATGCGCAAGCCTTCGCCGACCTGACAGCCTTGCTGAAAACGCTCAAGATCGAGTTCAAGGACCAGCTTCCACACGGCCTTTCGATCGTCAGCGCGAATGTGTCGGGCGACGGCACGGACGCTTCGGGCGGACCATTGCCCGGCGTTTCGATCAGCACCTCGGCCGGTCCGAACGACACGGCAACGGTGTCCAATTTCCGGCTCTCCGCCGCTGATCTCGACGGCGCCGGTGCCGCCAATGAACGCGTCATCAACTTCCAGATCACGGCCAAGATCGACCATGCGGCGTTTCCTTCGCCGACCGTGATCGACAACCAGGGTGTGATCAAGGTCAGCAACGGAGCCGGCCCCGGGACCATCATCCCGTCGCAGGATCCGGGCAAGCCCGACGATGGCAACTACAAGACCGGGGCCAAGACCTCGATCAAGATCGACCTCACCAACTGTGATAAGCGGCCACCGCCTCCCGACCGGGAATGCTTCAAGGTGGAACGCGGCACGGTGGACTGCGTGCCCGGCGGCGGCGCCTTCATCTACCACATGCCGGTCGGCCCGGAGATGGGCGGCAAGTGGGTGCAGGTGTCGACGACCACATCAGGCGTCACCATCATCCCCGACACCCAGTTGGTGCCGGCGGGCGGCGGTGTGCTCAACTGGAAGATCGTCGGCGCATCGCCCGGCGACGTCATCCACCTCATCGTCACCGGCATCGAAACCTATGCCGGTCCGAAGGAAGGCTGGGGCCTTTGCTGCACGCAGACGATCGACATCGTCATCCCGCGTGACCAGAGGTGCCCGCCCAAGGACAAGGAGCCGGACCTCAAGGTCGAGAAACGCGCCGACGTGACGCGTTGCACGATGGGTGGCGGCTGCGACTTCACCATCAGGGTCACCAATGTCGGCACCGGTGCCTACCACGGCAAGATCGTGCTCGACGAGGTGACGCTGCCGGCCGGATCGACGCTCGATTCAGGACCCAATCCGCCCTGGGTCTGCATACCCGGCGCCACCCCGATGATTTGCACCTACCCAGTAACCACGCTCAATCCGGGGGCCTCCGTCAACCTCAAGCTCGGCTTCAAGCCGGCCGGAGGCTGGCAAGGCAGCGTCTTGCGTAACTGCGCCACCTATAATTACGGCGCCAGCGGCAAGCCGCTGTTCGGCAGCCAGTCGAACGATCGCGGCTGCGCCTCGATCCCGATCTGCCGGCGTGGCGATCGTGACCGCGACTGCCGGCCGCCGGTCGAGAAGAAGGTCGACCTGATCCTGAAGAAGCGTGCCCGCGTCCCGGTCTGCACGGCCGACGGCATCTGCCACTTCGTGATCGACATCATCAACAACGGCACATCGACTTATAACGGGCCGCTGACGGTGATCGACAGCTACCCGGCCGGCGCGCCGGCCTCCTCGACCTTCGGCCCAAGCCCGCCATGGACCTGCGTACCGACAGGTCCCGGCCTGTTCCGCTGCGACCATGCGGGGATCTCGCTGCCTCCGGGCGGCTCGACGCCGATCGTCGTCAAGGCGGTCATGCCGGCCGGCTATCAGTCGGACATTGTCGAGAATTGCGCGACGGTGAAGCCCATCCCCGGCGAAAACGACCTCACCAACAACAAGGCCTGCGCCAAGGAACGCTTCCGCCATCCCAATGGCGGCAAGCCGACCCTGCGCATCACCAAGGTCTGCAACGGCTCGCTCGCCGGTGCCGCGCTGATCTCTTGCCGCATCACCGTCATCAGCCTTGGCACCGCTGCCCCCACCGGTCCGGTGCGGGTCAACGATGCCGCCACGCTGGTGGCCGGCGGCGCGCCTGTCCAGATCCAGACCGTCACCCCTGACGGTGCGGAATGGGCGTGCGGACCGGTTCCGGCCAACGCGCTGTCGTGCCAGATTCCCGGTGCCGTCATGACACCTGGAACCAGCCGCCACTTCGACGTGACGGTTTCGGCCAATGGCGCGTTCGAAAACTGCGCGCGCGGCTCCTATGGGCCGGCGCCGGGCGACGACGTCGTCTATCCCTTTGGCCAGGCCTGCGCCAAGGGAGGCGGCGCCTCGACCATCCGTGTCGAAAAGACCGGCGACCGCGAATGCAGGCTCGGCCAACCCTGCTCGTTCGAGATCACCGTCACCAATGACGGAGCGACCGCCTTCTCCGGGCCGGTCCGCATTGGCGATGCGATCGGCGTGGAGGGTCTCGGCAGGCTGGAAGGCGTTGAGATCACGTCGATCGATCCGCCCTTCGGCTGCTCGCCGGAACCGGCAACCTTGCCTGCGTCCTGCATTGCCAATTTGTCGCTCGGCGCCGGCGAAAGCCGGGTGCATCATGTCACCGTGGTCATTCCCGACGACGGTCGTCTGGCCAATCTGCAGGGCAATGTCAGCGGCCAGAACTGCGTCGGCGTGCTCTCTCCCGACACACGGGTGCAAGGCGGTGGCGACGTGCTTGGCGGCGATCAGGCCAATGTGCAGGGCGATCGCGGCAAGGCCTATGCCTGCCATCCCTTCACCATCAGCCAGGAGACGAAGAAGGAATGCTCGCAAGGCTTCGTCATGAACGATGCCGGCCGCTGCGTTTGCCCGGAAGGCACCACCTATCGCAACGGCCAGTGCTCGCCGGGCGGCGGTATCGTGCCGAAGCCGGAGCAACCGAAGCGCTGCGTGCTGCTCGAAGGCCAGATCCGCACCGAGGACGGACGTTGCGTCTGCCCACGCGGAACCGGGCTTGAGAACGGCAGATGTGTCAGGACCGACAAGCCCGAACAGTGCACCGTCCGTGGCCAGGTCCACAATGCCGATGGCGATTGTGTCTGCCCCAGGGGGACCGAAATCCGGGGCAATGCCTGCCGCCCGATCCAGCCGAAGCCTGAGCAGTGCACCATCCGTGGCCAGGTCCACGATGCCGATGGCGATTGTGTCTGCCCGAGAGGGACCGAGGTGCGCAATGGCGCCTGCCGTCCGATGCGGCCAAAGCCCGAGCAGTGCACGATCCGTGGTCAGGTTCACGACGCCGACGGCGATTGTGTCTGCCCAAGGGGTACCGAGGTCAGAAACGGAGCCTGCCGCCCGATTCGGCCGAAGCCTGAGCAATGCACGATCCGTGGCCAGGTCCATGACGCAAAGGGCAATTGTGTCTGCCCGAGGGGTACCGAGGTGCGGGGCAATGCGTGCCGGCGCAAGCAACCGACGCAGGAGCAATGCGACATACGCGGCCAGGTCCACAACAAGCGTGGCGAGTGTGTCTGTCCGCGTGGGACGCAGGTGATCAACGGCGCATGCCGCAAGCCCAGGCAAGAGGTGGAATGCGCACCGGGCTCGCAGATGATCAACGGCCAGTGCCAGCCGATCATCAGGCGGCGCTGCCCGGAAGGTACGATCGGACGCTATCCGAACTGCCGGCCGCTCCGCGGGCAACCGTCGCTGGAGCTCAACCCCGGCCTGCTGCTGCAGCAGGTACTGCCACGGCGCAGGCCGCAGGTCGAACAGCAGCAGGATCCGGTTCCAGACAGAATCCTGAAACTCCAGCAGCAATAACGATCTGCTCGACGCCAGACCAGAAACCCGCCGGAGCAATCCGGCGGGTTTTCTTATGGCTCCGAGGCAAGCGGAAATTGGCTGCGACAGGATCGCGGACGCCGCAACGCCACCTCCGGCCGTGCAGCCGCCGCGCCCGTGCCCTCGACAAGTCGGCCGGAGCGCATTAGGCAGTCGATAGAGTGGCCGAACGTGAAGGGCACTCGGAAAGGCCGCATCCATGAGCAGAAAGACCCTGATTGCACCGTCGGTGCTGGCGTCGGATTTTTCCAAACTCGGCGATGAGGTCGAAGCGGTGGCGGCGGCCGGCGCCGACTGGATCCATCTCGATGTGATGGACGGGCATTTCGTGCCCAACATCACCTTTGGCCCGCCGGTGATCAAGGCGATCCGCAACCGCACCGAGGCCTTCTTCGACTGCCATCTGATGATTGCCCCGGCCGACCCCTATCTGGCCGCTTTCGCCGAGGCCGGCTGCGACGGTTTGACCGTCCATGCCGAAGCCGGCCCGCATCTTGACCGCTCGCTGCAGACCATCAGGAACCTCGGCAAGAAGGCCGGTGTGTCGCTCAATCCGGCGACGCCGGAAAGCGTGGTCGAATATGTGCTCGACCGGCTCGACCTGATCCTGATCATGACCGTCAATCCGGGCTTCGGCGGCCAGGCCTTCATCCCGGCGATCGTCGACAAGGTGAAGCGGGTCAAGGCCCTCATCGGCGGCCGGCCGATCCGCATCGAGATCGACGGCGGTGTTTCAGCCGAAACCGCGCCGCTGGTCACCGCTGCCGGCGCCGACGTGCTGGTGGCGGGCGCCGCCATCTTCAAAGGCGGCAGCGTCGAGGCTTACCGTCAGAATATCCAGGCGATCAGGACGGCAGCCGACCACGCAGCCGGCTAACCAGCGCTTTTCCCGCGTTCAGCCCGGCATGCCGGCTAAGGTTCTGGTACCGGCCGAGGCTTGTGATGGTCTGATGCGCAACGGTATCGGATCTGGAGCGGCTGCCTGATTCGGCCTCAAGGGTCCTCACAGCAGACAGTTGATCCCGCGCGCATACAAAAGAACAGAAAGAACAGATTCTCTTGCGTGCATACAAAACATGTTAAGTTCCCGCAGGTTGTGAAAATGCGCGGAATTACAGCATTGAGCTCCAGATGCCGCATATTCCTTCGTGCTAAAGTACAATAACGTGATCTTGTGCTTGAGCAGGCGAATGCTCGCACTGTATGGTACAAGTACGAGAAGGCGAATGCTTTCGGACTCGAATCGCCCAGGACAAGTCTTGGGGACAAGGAGTCGCTATGACATACGGAGCTGCCAATCTGAACGACGACGCTGCGGGACCGAAGAGTACGCTTGCCAGTACGGTCTATCAGCAATTGCGGGACGATCTTCTCGGGGGTGTTCTTGAGGCCGAGAGCAAGCTGCGGGTGGAATGGGTGGTCTCCAAATATGGAGCCGGCGCCTCGCCTGTCCGCGAAGCTCTCAATCGCCTCGCCTCGGAAGGACTTCTCGGCCGGCACGACCAGCGCGGCTTCTTCATCATGCCGGTCAGTGCGTCGGAACTCGAGGAGCTGACGCGCACCCGCTGCTGGCTCGAGGAGCGGGCGCTTCGCGAATCCATCGCCCACCGCACCGCCGAATGGGAAGAACAGCTCGTGCTGGCGCTGCATCGCCTGGGACGCGCGTCACGTCTGTCTCCGCAGGCTCTCTTTTCGCTCAATCCCGATTGGGAGAGGCTGCATCGTATCTTCCACAGGGTGTTGATTTCGGCCTGCCGGTCGCAATGGCTGGTGGGGTTTTGCGACCAGCTCTCCGATCACGCCTATCGCTACCGGCAAATGGCCAATGATGGCGAGGGCGTCCAGCGCGACGATTTCGGCGAGCATCGCCTGATCGCCGAATGTGCCCTGGACGGCAATGCCGACGGTGCCGTCGAGGCACTGCTCAACCATTACCAGTTGACTGCCGCCATGTGCATGAAGCGCTTCGAGCAGGACGACGAAACGAAGGAACTCGCCGGCAAACGCGCTCGGCGATAACAGCCGATTCCCGGCGGGCTCTTGCGCTCGTTTCTTGCTCGCACTCTGCGTCGGCGAGGCTGGCGTGAACCGCTGTCGGCGGGCTTGACGGCGCGGCCAAGAACCGCGAACCCTCGCCGCCGAGGCATGCCGCGACAGGCGCATGCTCAGCGCCGCCGCACCCAGGGATGTCTTCATGAGCAATCATCTGTTCGATGCGTTCCGGTCCCGGATGCCGGCGCCAGCGCGCTTGCTGATGGAAACCGATGATGGGCGCTCGCTCACCTATGGCGATATGCTGGCCCGCTCGGCGCAGCTTGCGCATGCGCTCCTGCAACTCGATGTCGAACCCGGTGACCGCGTTGCCGTGCAGGTCGAGAAGAGCCCGGAAGCGGTCCTGCTCTATCTCGCCTGCCTGCGAGCCGGCGCCGTCTTCCTGCCGCTCAACACCGCCT
Source organism: Mesorhizobium sp. SEMIA396 (assembly GCF_024518615.1). Classification (NCBI taxonomy): domain Bacteria; kingdom Pseudomonadati; phylum Pseudomonadota; class Alphaproteobacteria; order Hyphomicrobiales; family Phyllobacteriaceae; genus Mesorhizobium; species Mesorhizobium sp. SEMIA396. The sequence goes on along the minus strand of NZ_JANIFC010000003.1, from coordinate 395,915 downwards.
ACACATTGGCCGAGCTGGAGTATTTCTTCGGCGACGCAGAGCCACGCCTGGTCGTCTGCGATCCGGCAAGAGCGGCCGACGTCGGCGCGCTGGCGAAAAAGTCGGGCGCCGTCACCGTCACGCTCGGCCGCGACGGCCGGGGATCGCTGCCCGATCGAGCCTCGCGGCTGCCGATGGATTTTCATGACGTAGCGCGTGGGCCGGATGACCTCGCGGCGATCCTCTACACGTCGGGAACCACCGGCCGTTCGAAAGGCGCCATGCTCAGCCACGAGAACCTTGCTTCGAACGCGCGCGTGCTGGTCGAGCACTGGCGTTTCACTGGAGACGACGTGCTGATCCACGCATTGCCGATCTTCCACACGCACGGCCTGTTCGTCGCCACCAATGTCGTCCTGATGGCCGGCGCCTCGATGCTGTTCGAGCAGAAGTTCGATCCGGCCCGCATCGTCTCGCTGCTGCCGCGCGCCACCGCCCTGATGGGGGTGCCGACCTTCTACGTGCGCCTGCTGCAGCAGGATGGGCTGGACCATGAGGCGGCAAAAAACATCCGTGTGTTCATTTCCGGGTCGGCGCCGCTGCTGGCCGAGACGCATAAGGCCTGGCGCGAGCGCACCGGCCACGCGATCCTCGAACGCTACGGCATGACCGAGACCAACATGAACACCTCGAACCCCTATGAGGGCGAGCGGCGCGCCGGTACCGTCGGTTTCCCCTTGCCCGGGGTCACGCTCCGCATCGCCGATCCCGACAGCGGCGCAGCGCTTGCGCAGGGTGAGGTCGGCATGATCGAGGTCAAAGGCCCCAACGTCTTCGGCGGCTATTGGCGCATGCCGGAGAAGACCAAGGCGGAATTCCGCGCCGACGGTTTTTTCATCACCGGCGATCTCGGCATGATCGACGCCGACGGCTACGTCCACATTGTCGGCCGCGGCAAGGACCTGATCATATCGGGCGGCTACAACATCTATCCGAAGGAACTTGAAAGCGAGATCGACGCGCTCGACGGGGTTAGCGAAAGCGCCGTCATCGGCGTTGCCCATCCGGATTTCGGCGAAGGCGTCACCGCTGTCGTCGTGCGGGCGCCGTCATCGCGGATCACCGATGCCGAAATTCTCGCCGCTATCGCCGGGCGGGTGGCGAAATACAAGCATCCGAAGCGGGTGATCTTCGTCGATGAACTGCCGCGCAACACCATGGGCAAGGTACAGAAGAACCTGCTGCGCGACACCTACAAGGACATATACGCATCATAGTTGTGCGGCGCCTGGGGCAGGGGCGCCTTACTCGCCTTACTCCTTGCGCGACCTTTCGGCCCGACTGCCGGAGCCCCACAAGGCGCGCTTCAGCAGGTTGCGCTTTCGTGGGACGAGGTTGATGTCGCTGACAAGCTTGGCGCCGCCCTCGCGCCGTTCCAAGGTGATCTTGCGGCTATGGAAGGCTTCCAGCTCGGCCCGGTGCGCCACGCTGATGATGGTGACATCAGGCAATTCACGGATCACCGTCGCCATCATGGTGTCCTGGCTCTTCTCGTCGAGCGCCGAGGTTGCTTCATCCAGCACGACGATATCGGGGCGGTGCAACAGCAGGCGCGCGAAGGCGAGACGCTGCTTTTCGCCGCCCGACAGCGTCTGGTCCCATGGCGCTTCTTCCTTGATCCTTTCGGCAAGGTAGGCGAGGCCGACCTTGTCGAGGGCGGCCTTGATCTGCTTGATCGTCCACTTATCCGCCGCCGCGGGATAGGCGACCGCGCGGCGAAGCGTGCCCGAGGGGATGTAGGGGCGTTGCGGCAGCATGAACAGTCGCCTGTCGGCGTGGAAATTGACGCTGCCGCCGCCCCACGGCCACAGGCCCGCGACGGCCCGCACCAGCGTCGACTTGCCCGAGCCGGATTCGCCGGCCACCAGCACCCGCTCACCGGGTTCGATCGCAACCTCGGTCTCCTTGACCACGGCGGTGCCGTCGTCGAGCGTCACGGAGAGATCGTCGAGGCTGAGCATGGCACCGTCATCGGTTTCGCCGTGCTGGATGCGCCCAAGCGCGTCGCTCTGCTCCGCACGCTCGAGCCCGTCGAGCGACATCATCAGCGATGCTATGCGCCGCGCGGAGGCGTTCCAGTCGGCAAGACGCGGGTAGTTGTCGACCAGCCATCCGAACGCGCCTTGCACGATGCCAAAGGCGGACGCTGCCTGCATCACCTCGCCAAGCGTCATTGAGCCTTCGAGGAATTTTGGCGCGCACAGCAGGATCGGCACGACCGGCGCAAACAGGCTCGATCCCTGCGACACCGCCGCCGTGCGCATGTGCTGGCCCGTCAGCAGCGCCCATTGCCTCAGCACATGGCCGAAATTCCTGTCGATGCCGCTGCGCTCCTCTTCCTCGCCGCCCAGCAAGGCGATGCTCTCGCCGTTTTCGCGCACGCGCGTCAGCGTGTAGCGCAGTTCGGCCTCCGCCTGGTTCTTCCGCTCGGAGAGCTGGACGAAATTGCGGCCGATGACCACCATCGCGGTCGAGGTGATGGCGGCATAGATCATCGCGGTGATGACCAGGAAGCCGGGGATGGTGATGCTCTCGCCGCCGATCGGCAAAGTGAGCGCGCCGCCGATGGTCCACAGCACGACGATGAAGGTCGAGGCAGACAGGAACGCGTTGAGGACGCCGGCGATGAAATCGACCGGCGACTCGGTGGCGATGCGCAGATCCTCGGTCATGCGGGCCTCGGGGTTCTGGTGGTCGCCGCCGACGAGATTCAGTTGGTAGTAGCGGCCGCCTGCCAGCCAGCGCGCGATGACCGCGGTGGTCAGCCAGGAACGCCAGCGGCGCTGGATCGTCATGCGCAGGTAGACCTGCGCGACGACAAGGCTGCCGCTGCAGATTACCAGCGGCACGAAGACGGCGCTGAGGAAATAGACGCTGCGGGCGTTGCGCTGCTCGAGGGCATCGAACATCGAACGGTTCCAGACATTGATGCCATACTGGAAGCCGATATTGATGCAGATCAGCAGCAGCACCCCGATCGTCAATGGCCAGGCGAGCCGGTCGCCGCGCCGGCTCCAGTAACCGCGCGCGCTGATCCAGAAACGCCGCAGCAGATATTTCTTGCGCTCCTGCTCGGCCCCTTCGGGCGTCAGTTGCGGATCGGGCTCGACAGCATCCGGCGGTGGCCCCGGCTGGCCGTCGACCTCCGGGGCAGCTTCGGCACTCGACAGCTTTTTTTCGCGCAGCTCCTCGTGGCGTGGCCTTTGGTCACGCGGAGCTTTCTGTGGCGGCTTCAAGGCACCGCGCGGTTTGATGCCGTCGGCCTGTTTCAATTTGGGTTTCGCCTCGGACATACGCTCCGACAACGACCTCAAAATCAAAAGGTTTCATGACGTCAGCCGACTTGACCTGATATCAACGCACAGTGTCGGAGCCGGCCGCAAAAACCTTTTCGCCGCCGATCCAGACGCCCTTCGTGTCGAGATCGTCCGACAGAGCGACAATATCCGCAGCCGTGCCGTTGGCGAATCGGCCAAGTCGGTGCGACTGGCCGATTGCTTGCGCCGGATAGAGTGAGGCCATGCGCAAAGCCTCGGAAAGCTCGACCCCGACGACGCGGTGGATGAAACGAACGGCCGAGATCATGTCGAGATCGGCGCCCGCCAGCGTTCCGTCGGCGAGCCTCAGGCTGCCGTCCCTTCGATAGATGGTGCGGCCGTTGAGCGTGAACGACGTCATCTCGGTGCCGATTGTCGCCATGGCGTCGGTGACCAGCACGATCCTGGCCGGCCCCTGCTTGGCGCGCAGCGCGATCTTGATGGTGGCCGGATCGACATGGATGCCGTCGGCGATGAGGCCGGCCGACAAGCTGCCGATGTCGATGGCGGCGCCGACCAATCCGGGCTCGCGATTGCCGATCTGGCTCATCGCATTGAACAGATGGGTGACCATTGAGGCGCCGGCCGCGGCAAAGGCGCTGGCGGTGGCATAGCCGGTATCGGAGTGGCCAAGGCTGACGATGATGCCGGCCCTGGCGAGTGCCGCGACGCGCGCCGGCTCGACGGATTCAGGGGCAATGGTGGTGAGCAGCACCGGTAGTTTTTGCCGCGCGGCGATCAGCATCGCCTGATCGGCATCCGTCATCGGCCGGATCAGCACCGGATCATGCGCGCCCTTGCGGGCGACCGACAGATGCGGGCCTTCGAGATGCAGTCCGAGAAACCCGGGCACCTTCTGGCGCGCCGCTGCCTCGCCGGCGGCGACAGCGGCGGCCGTGATTGCAGGCGTGTCGGTGATCAGCGTCGGCAGCAGCGCCGTCGTGCCGAAGGGCGCGTGCGCGCGACAAATGGTTTCGATGGAAGCGACATCGGGATGGTCGTTGAGCATGACGCCGCCGCCGCCATTGACCTGTACATCCACAAAGCCCGGCGTCAGAAGGCCGCCGCCGGTGTCGACGACGCGGATATCCGAGGGGACGGCGCCCGTTGGCAAAATAGCCTCGACGAGACCGTCGCGCACGACAAGTGCGTGGCCTTCATGCCAGTCGTCGCCGTCGAAAATCCGGGCTCCAGTCAGGGCAAAGCGATCGCTCATACTGTCTCCGTCACCTTGCGAAGATTGCGCGGCGTGTCCGGGTCGAGACCGCGATGGCGGGCAAAGGCCTCGACGAACATGTAGAAGGAGACGATCAGCGTCAGCGGATCGGTCAGCGGGTGGCCAGTGGCGACATGCGGCAGGCGCACGGCGCGTTTGGCAAGCGCCGAGGTGACGAACACCGGCGCGCCCTTGGCCGCCAGGCTGTCGGCGGCCTCGGCAATGGACGGTTCGGAGGCGTCGCGCGCGGCCAGCGCCAGCACCGGAAAATCGGGACCGATCAGCGCCAGCGGGCCGTGCATGACCTCGGCGGCGCTGTAGGCCTCGGCATGCATGCCGCAGGTCTCCTTGAATTTCAGCGCCGCCTCATTGGCCATCGCCGCCGACGGTCCGCGGCCGAGGATGAACAGCGACTTCTGCTTCTCGATCGTCTCGGAGAGCACGCTCATCCAGTCGCAGGCGATCGCCTTGCCGAAATGCTCCGGCAGGCGGGCAAGTGCGGCCAACAGCGCGTCGTCGCCCGTGGCATGCGCCATCAGAGCGAGGCCAGCGACGGCCGAATTGATGAAGGTCTTCGTGGCCGCGACGCTGCGCTCGGGGCCGGCCAGGATATCGATCGCATAGTCCGAAGCACGCGCCAGCGGCGAATCGGCGGTGTTGGTGATGGCGACGGTCAGCGCGCCCCCCGCCCGCGCGGTTTCGGCCATGGCGACGATATCGGGGCTCTTGCCCGACTGCGAGATTGCCAGGCAGGCCGAGCCGGCCAGCCTGAGCTTGCGGCCGTAGATCGAGGCGATCGACGGTCCGACCGATGCGACGGCCAGGCCGGCGGTCAGCTCGACGGCGTATTTCATGAAGGTGGCGGCATGGTCGGACGAGCCGCGCGCCACGGTGACGACGAACTGCGGGTCACGTTCACGGATGCCGCGCCCGGCCTCTGTCAGCACGGCGCCGGAGCCGTCGAGCAGGCGGGCGACCGCTTGCGGGACCTCCTCGATCTCGCGCCGCATATGGGTCATTTCTGCCGACATGGTCGGCTTTGTCGTGCTCATGGTCGGCCCTCTTCGCTCGGCCCTGTCAGCCGCAGTTCGGCGACGAAATCATAGGCGTCGCCTCGGTAGATGGAGCGGGTGAATTCGATCACCTTGCCGCTCGCCAGATAGGAAATGCGTTCGATGTGCAGGCCGGCAATGCCTGGCGGCACTTCGAGCAGGCGCGCGTCGCTGTCGCCGAGATTGGCGGCGGAGATGCGCTGCACCGCCCGCACCGGCCGGTTGCCGGTCAATTCCAGCGCCGCGTAGAGCGAGGAACCTATATCGGCCGGATCGGGCAACACGCTGGCCGACAGCGAGGCGCGTTCGATCGCCAGCGGCGTGTCGTTGGCAATGCGCAGGCGCGCCACCCGCGCCACCAGTTCGCTCGACGACAGGCCGAGCACCATCATCTCGTCGGGCGAGGGCGCGTAAAGGCCGCGGTCGAGCCATGCCGAACGCACCGCCATGCCGCGCCGCGCCATGTCCTCGGTGAACGAGGTCAGCCGCGACAGCGACTGTTCGACACGCTCCATGCGCGGCGCCACGAAGGTGCCGGAGCCGTGGCGCTGCACCAGGATGCCGCCCTTGACCAGGTCCTGCACCGCCTTGCGCACGGTGACCCGCGAAATATCGGCCTTGGTGGCGATGTCGCGCTCGGAAGGCAGCGCGTCGCCCGGCCCGATGAGGCCGCGATTGACCGCGTCCTCGATGCTCTTGCGAAGCTGCAGATAAAGCGGCGCGCCGCTTTGCGCCTGATGTTTGAGCGTGGCGAAGATCTGGTCGGCGGCCTCGCTCATCGAGTTGCCTCCGCGTGTCCGGCGAAAAGGCGGACCGCTATCTGCACCGCGCCGCCCAGCGCGTCGTCGAGCGGCGGCTTCAGCAGCGCCCGGTAACGGGCAGACAGGCGCGGCGCGTAGAGCGGCGCCAGCCCGCCGAGCAGGCACAGCGGCGCGTCGTCGGCGAGATCGAGCGCGCCGAGCGAGGCTTCGACATCGGCGACCACCCTGTCGAGGATCCAGTTGGCGACGCTGTCACCCTTCTCGGCATGCTCGAACACCTTGGGTGCGAAGCCGCCGAAATCGCCCGGCTTGGCATTGGTGGTGAATTCGACGACATCCTCCGGGTTGTTGCGGAACACGGCCAGCATGCTCTGCGTCAGCGGCGAACCTTCGCGGACGCCGTCATAGGCAAGCAGGGTCTGTTCGAGCAGGTCGCGGCCGATACGGGCGCCGCTGCCCTGGTCGCCAACCTGGAAGCCCCAGCCGCCGATGGCCCGCGATTTGCCTTGTCTGCGCGCCATATAGGCGGTGCCGGTGCCGAGGATCGCCATGGCGCCGTCGCCGGAGCCGACAGCGCCTTCCAGTGCGATCTCGGCGTCGGTCTCGACGCGGCTGATGCTGAACGGCAGGATCGCTTCGAGCTGCTGCCGGTAGGTGCCGACATTGGCGCCGGCCAGCCCGAGAATGGCCGGCGTCTGCGGGATCAGTTCCGCATCCTGCCCGGCGGCGAGAAACGCCTGCCGCGCGGCCTCGACGATGTTCGAGCGGGCGCCGGTCAAGTCGGTGCGGATGTTGGCGGCGCCGCTTTTTGCGCGGCCAATCACCGTGCCGTCCGCCGTTGCCAGGGCGGCCCTGCAGCTGGTGCCGCCGCCATCGATTCCGAGCACGAAATTCACGTGATTTCTCCTCCAGGCGGATAATACCAATAAAATACCAATAGCCAAGGGTTAATTTCCGTTTCAAAAAGATTAAGCCGTATTTTATTGAAAATCCTATGAATTTCGCCGGCTCAGCGATTTCCGGCCAGCGAATTCGTTAATGCGTGTGGACAAGTGGTATTTTTTTGGTATTGTTCTGGTATTGGAGGAACCGGGATGGCCGAAACGCGCACCGAAGCGCTTCACAAAAATGCCGAGGGGCTGGATATCCAGCCTCCGGACGCCATCCTTTCCTATCTGGCCGATGCGCAGATCGAAGCCGCCAAGGTCGTGCGCCATGCCATTCCATCCATAGCCAGGGCCGCCGAGATCATCGCCGGCAGGCTGAAGAGCGGCGGCAAGCTTGCCTACGCCGCGGCCGGCAGCTCAGGCCTGATGGCGCTGGCAGATGCGCTGGAACTGCCGGGCACCTTCGGCATTCACCGTGACCGCATCGCTATCCTGATCGCTGGCGGCGACGACGCTTTCCGCACGCTTGCCGGAGGGCCGGAAGACGATACCGAGGAGGCTGCGGCAGCGGTCGCCGAGGCCGGCCTCGGCAAGGGCGACTGCCTGATCGCTATTTCCGCCAGCGGCACGACGCCCTATGCCGTGCGGGCCATCGAGGACGCCCGGCTTCGGGGCGCCGCCACAATCGCTATTGCCAACAACGGCAACACGGCGCTGCTGCGCCTGGCCGATGTGGCCATCCTGCTCGAAACGCCGCCGGAGTTGATCGCCGGCTCCACGCGTATGGGCGCCGGCACCGCCCAGAAGATCGCGCTCAACATGCTGTCGACGCTGACCGCCATCCATCTCGGCCATGTGCATGACGGCTACATGGTCAATCTGATGGCCGACAACATCAAGCTGCGCGGCCGCGCGGCGCGCATCGTCGCCGCCGTCAGCGGGTGCGGCACGGACGAAGCGGCCCGCCTGCTCGAGAAGAGCGGCGGCGCGGTCAAGACCGCCATTCTGCTCGCCGCCGGCGCCGACAGCACCGACGCGGCGCAGAAGACACTGGAAGAGGCCGGCCAGAAGCTGCGCCCGGCCCTTTCCGCTATAGAGGGGAGCAAGGGCTCAAAAGCCTCCGTTCTCATCAAAACCGAACCTGAAAAAGGTCAACAGGGAGACTGAGCATGACAACGAAACTACTGACGGCACTGCTTTTGGGCACCAGCATTCTCGGCTCGGCCGGGGTTGCTTCTGCCGCAGACGTAACGCTCAACATCGAAAGCTGGCGCGGTGACGACCTTGCCATCTGGAAGGACAAGCTGCTCCCGGCTTTCGAAGCCAAGAACCCGGGCATCAAGGTGGTGTTCGCGCCCTCGGCTCCGACCGAATATGACGCAGCGCTCGGCGCCAAGCTCGCCGCCGGCTCGGCGGGCGACCTGATCACCTGCCGCCCGTTCGACAAGTCGCTCGAGCTGTTCAAGAAGGGCAACCTTGCCGATCTCTCGGCGCTGCCCGGCATGGAGAACTTCTCGCCCGTGGCAAAGTCCGCCTGGCAGACCGACGACGGCAAGGCGAGCTTCTGCGTGCCGATGGCCTCGGTCATCCACGGCTTCATCTACAACAAGGACGCCTTCGACAAGCTCGGCATCAAGGTGCCGGAGACCCGCGACGAGTTCTTCGCCGCGCTCGACAAGATCAAGGCCGACGGCACCTACATCCCGATGGCGATGGGCACCAAGGATCTCTGGGAAGCCGCGACCATGGGCTACCAGAACATCGGCCCCAACTACTGGAAGGGCGAGGACGGCCGCGCAGCACTGATCAAGGGCGAGCAGAAGCTGACCGACAAGGACTGGGTCGCGCCGTATGAGGAACTGGCCAAGTGGAAGCCTTATCTCGGCGACGGCTTCGAGGCGCAGACCTATCCGGACAGCCAGAACCTGTTCACGCTCGGCCGCGCCGCCATCTACCCGGCCGGCTCGTGGGAAATCGGCCTGTTCAACACCCAGGCCCAGTTCAAGATGGGCGCCTTCCCGCCGCCGGTCGAGAAGGCCGGCGACACCTGCTACATATCAGACCATACCGATATCGGCATGGGCCTGAACGCGGCTTCGAAGAACGCCGATGCGGCCAAGACCTTCCTGTCCTGGGTCGCCTCGCCCGACTTCGCCACCATCTACGCCAACGCGCTGCCGGGCTTCTTCAGCCTGAACTCCTCGCCGGTGAAGATGGAAGACCCGCTGGCGCAGGAATTCGTCTCCTGGCGCGGCAAGTGCAAGTCGACCATCCGCTCGACCTACCAGATCCTGTCGCGTGGCACGCCGAACCTCGAGAACGAGACCTGGGTTGAATCGGCCAACGTCATCAACGGCACCGATACGCCGGAAGCCGCGGCCAAGAAGCTGCAGACCGGTCTCGACAGCTGGTACAAGCCGGCCAAGTAAGAGCTCGGCTGAGCGCTGCTTTATCTCCCCCCTCGAGGGGGAGATGTCGCCGAAGGCGACAGAGGGGGTCGGTGGAGGCAGGCCGCGACTTGATCGTTGCTGGAAAGCGCGGTCAAATGTCGATGGCGCGCTGCCTTGACCGACCCCACCCGCCTCGCTTCGCGAGGCACCCTCCCCTCGAGGGGGAGGGAGGCGCCGCGCCTTTGGCGGCATTTGCCGAGACCTAAACGGCGGGGACCGAACTCATGGCCGCAGATATCAGACCGAAAAGACCGTTCCGCTGGCATATAGGCGTCTTCCTGGCGCCGGCGGTGCTTGTCTACACGGCGATCATGATCCTGCCGCTCGCCGGCACGCTGCAGCTGTCGCTGTTCCGCAACATCGAGCAGCACCAGGTCTTCGTCGGGCTGGAAAACTTCCGCACGCTGTTCGGCGACCCCAACTGGTCGGTGGGTTTCTGGAACGCGCTGAGGAACAATGTCTGGTTCTTCATCATCCACATGATCGTGCAGAACCCGATCGGCGTCATGCTGGCCGCGCTTCTGTCCAGTCCGAAACTGAGATTCGCGGCTTTCTACCGCACGGCGATCTTCGTGCCGACCATCCTGTCCTTCGTTATCGTCGGTTTCGCCTGGAAGCTGATCCTGTCCCCGTTGTGGGGCGTGGCGCCGCATCTGATGGACCTCGTCGGCCTGAAAAGCCTGTTCACGCCATGGCTCGGCAAGGAGCAATATGCACTGACCGCACTCAGCCTGATCTCGGTGTGGCAGTTCGTCGGCATCCCGATGATGCTGATCTACGCGGCACTGCTGTCGATCCCCGAAGAGGTGATCGAGGCCGCGGAATGCGACGGGATTACCGGCCTGTCGCAATTCTGGAAGATCAAGCTGCCGCTGATCCTGCCGTCGATCGGCATCATCTCGATCCTCACCTTCGTCGGCAATTTCAACGCCTTCGACCTGATCTACACCGCGCAAGGCGCGCTCGCCGGGCCGAACTATTCGACCGACATTTTAGGCACCTTCCTCTACCGCGCCTTCTTCGGCTTCCAGCTGCAGACCGGCGACCCCAATATGGGCGCGGCGATCGCCACGATGATGTTCCTGATCATCCTCGGCGGCGTCTGCGTCTACCTCTTCCTCGTCCAGACGCGCCTGCGTCGCTACCAGTTCTGAGGGGCCGAGAGATGAGCACCGCCACCCGTTCCGTGCCCCGCACCATCGGCGCCCACGCGATCCTTTTGACCTACACGGTGATCGCGCTGTTTCCGGTGATCCTCGTCATCATGAACTCGTTCAAGTCCCGCGCCGGCATCTTCGGCGCGCCTTTGACGCCGCCGACGCCAAAAACCTTCGACCTGATCGGCTACACGACCGTCATCGGCCAGGGCGACTTCATCCACTATTTCCAGAACAGCCTCGTCGTCACCGTCGCCTCGCTGTTCTTCGTGCTCCTGTTCGGCGCCATGGCGGCGTTCGCCCTGTCGGAATACCGCTTCCGCGGCAACTCGCTGATGGGGCTCTACCTGGCGCTCGGCATCATGATCCCGATCCGGCTGGGCACCGTCGCCATCCTGCAATTGATGGTGGCGAGCGGGCTGGTCAACACGCTGACGGCGCTGATCCTGGTCTACACCGCGCAAGGCCTGCCGCTTGCCGTGTTCATCCTGTCGGAGTTCATGAAGCAGGTCTCCGACGATCTGAAGAATGCCGGCCGCATCGACGGCCTGTCCGAATACACCATCTTCTTCCGGCTGGTGCTGCCGCTGGTCAGGCCCTCGATGGCGACCGTCGCCGTTTTCACCATGATCCCGATCTGGAACGATCTGTGGTTCCCGCTGATCCTGGCGCCGTCGGAAGAAACCAAGACGGTGACGCTCGGCGCCCAGCTGTTCCTCGGCCAGTTCGTCACCAACTGGAACGCCATCCTGGCAGCCCTGTCGCTGGCGATCATGCCGGTGCTGATCCTCTACGTCATCTTCTCGCGGCAGCTGATCCGCGGCATCACGTCCGGAGCCGTCAAGTGAACTCTGAAACACCCCTCCGCGTCGTCATTGCCGGCCTCGGCAATATGGGTCGCAGCCATGCGCTGGCCTACCATACCAATCCAGGTTTCCAGATCGCGGCGCTGATCAATCGCTCCGACGTGCCGCTGCCGGACGGGCTGTCGGATTACGGCATCAGGCGCTCCTTCGACGAGGCGTTGCGCGAGGAAAAGCCCGATGTCGCCTGCATCGCCACCTATTCCGACAGCCATGCCGACTATGCGGTGAGGGCGTTCGAGGCCGGTTGCCACGTCTTCGTCGAGAAGCCGCTGGCAACGACGGTGGCCGACGCCAGGCGCGTCGTCGCGGCGGCGAAGGCCAATGGCAGGAAGCTGGTGATTGGCTACATCCTGCGCCATCACCCGTCCTGGATCAGGCTGATCGCCGAAGCCCGCAAGCTAGGCGGCCCCTACGTCTTTCGCATGAACCTCAACCAGCAATCCTCAGGCCACACCTGGGAGACGCACAAGCAGTTGATGCAGACGACGTCGCCGATCGTCGACTGCGGCGTGCACTATCTCGACGTCATGCTGCAGATCACCGATGCGAAGCCGATCGAGGTGCGTGGCATGGGCGTGCGGCTGTCCGACGAGGTGGCGCAGTCGATGTACAATTACGGCCATCTGCAGGTGCTGTTCGACGACGGCTCGGTCGGCTGGTACGAAGCCGGCTGGGGTCCGATGATTTCGGAAACGGCGTTCTTCGTGAAGGACGTCATCTCGCCCAATGGCTGCGTGTCGATCGTCATGAAGGAAGGTGTGAAGTCCGATGACATCGACACCCACACCAAGACCTCGACCATCCGCCTGCACAGTGCGGCGACCGGCGCGGACGGCAAGTTTCTCAAGGCCGACGAGATGCTGTCGATGGAGGGCGAACCCGGCCATCAGGATCTCTGCGACCTCGAACAGGCCTTCGTGCTGAAGGCGATCCGCGAGGATCTCGATCTCACCAAACATATGGACGACGCGGTCAAATCGCTCGCCGTCTGCCTTGCAGCCGACGAGAGCGTGCGCAGTGGAAAGGCGGTGCGGTTGTGATCAGGGAATTGTCGTCAGGGGCTGCGCTCTACGGCGCCCCCCTCTGGCCTGCTGGCCATCTCCCCCTCAAGGGGGGAGATCAGCTTTCGGCACGGCCTTCGCCAATCACCAACGTTGAAAAGAGTGCGGCGGCGTCAAAGCTGCCAATCTCCCCACTTGAGGGGGAGATGGCCGGCAGGCCAGAGGGGGGTGTCTTGGCGCCCACATTCCAATCCGGAGGAACGAAGTGGGCTCGCTGAACATCGAGAACGTGAAGAAGGCCTTTGGGCCGGTCGAGGTGCTGAAGGGCATCAACCTCGAAGTGAACGACGGCGAGTTCGTTGTCTTCGTCGGCCCCTCCGGCTGCGGTAAGTCGACCTTGCTCAGGGTCATTGCCGGACTGGAGGATTCGACCTCGGGCCGTGTTGTGATCGACGGCGCGGACGTCTCGGCCACGCCGCCGGCCAAGCGCGGCATCGCCATGGTGTTCCAGACCTATGCGCTCTACCCGCATCTGACGGTGAAGAACAATATGGGCCTTGGCCTCAAGCAGGCCGGCACGCCCGCCCCGGAGATCGAGCGCCGCATCGGCATCGCCTCGTCGATGCTGTCGCTGGAGCCCTATCTCGAAAGGCGGCCGGCCGAACTCTCCGGCGGCCAGCGTCAGCGCGTCGCCATCGGCCGCGCCGTGGTGCGCGAACCCAAGCTTTTTCTCTTCGACGAGCCATTGTCCAACCTCGATGCGGCACTGCGCGTCAACACAAGGCTGGAGATCGCGCAGCTGCATCGCCGGCTGAAGGCAACGATGATCTACGTCACCCACGACCAGGTCGAGGCGATGACGCTGGCCGACAAGATCGTGGTGCTCAACGCAGGGAAAATCGAGCAGATCGGTGGCCCGATGGAGCTCTACAATTCGCCGGCAAATGAGTTCGTCGCCGGCTTCATAGGCTCACCGAAGATGAATTTCGTCGACGGCGCCAGGCTTGGCGAAACCGCCAAGACCATCGGCGTGCGGCCGGAACATTTGACCGTCGATCCGAAATCCGGCGCCTGGAAGGGAACGGTGGTGCACGCCGAGCACCTCGGCGCCGACACCAACCTTTATCTCGATTGCGAGAAGGCCGGTCTGATTACCGTGCGGATTTTCGGTGTTTATGATGCCGAGCCGGGTGCGACGCTGTATGCGACGCCGGATCCGGGGAAGACGTATCGGTTTGGTGCGGATGGGAAAGTGCTGAAGTAGCGCGGCGGCGCACCCCCCTCACCCAGCCTCCGCTTCGCTCGGCTGACCTCTCCCCGAGGGGAGAGGAGATTGTCAGCGCCGCCGCTCACCTCTTCTCCCCAGCGGGGAGAAGGTGGCCGCGAAGCGGCCGGATGAGGGGGCAGCGCTGACCCCGAAATGTAGTGCCTACAAATCAGCCTTGAACGTCTGCTTCTGCTGGCCCAGGCCCTCGATTCCCAGCTCCACCACATCGCCGGCCTTCAAGAACACCGGCGGCTTCATGCCCAGCCCGACGCCGGGCGGCGTGCCGGTGGAGATGATGTCGCCGGGGTGCAGCGACATGAACTGGCTGAGATAGGAAACCAGATACTTGACGCCATAGACCATGGTCTTGGTCGAGCCGTTCTGCATCGTCTTGCCGTTGACCGTCAGCCACATTTTGAGGTTCTGCGGATCGGCCACTTCGTCCTTGGTTACCAGCCATGGGCCGGTCGGGCCGAACGTGTCGCAGCTCTTGCCCTTGGTCCACTGGCCCTGCCGCTCGGCCTGGAAGGCGCGCTCGGAGACGTCGTGGGCAACGCTATAGCCGGCAACATAGTCGAGCGCATCGGCCTCGCTGACATACTTGGCGGTTTTGCCGATGATTACGGCCAGTTCGACTTCCCAGTCGGTCTTCTCCGAGCCGCGCGGGATCAGCACGTCGTCATCCGGCCCGACAATGGCCGAGCTTGCCTTCATGAAGATGATCGGCTCCGGCGGCACGGTGGCGCCGGTTTCGGCGGCATGGTCGGAATAGTTGAGGCCGATGCAGATGAACTTGCCGGTGCCGGCAACGCAGGCGCCAAGGCGCGGGCTGCCGGAAACCGCCGGCAGCGACTTCGGATCGAGCTTGGCCAGTGCCGCCAGCGATGCCGGGTCGAGCGTCTTGCCGCCGATATCGGTGACGTGAGCGGAGAGATCACGGATCGTTCCATCCGCATCGAGCAGGCCGGGACGTTCGCTTCCCACCTCGCCATAGCGCAGCAGTTTCATCTAAATCCTTCTCCTGATTGCGGCCTCGTGGCCTTTTGCAAACTTTCCGCCAAGGCGATTGCGCCTTCAAGGAACCGGCGGACCGTACCCATCGACCTGACTACGGACAAGCGCGATCGCCATACAAGATAGCCGGCGCGCGGGATTTTCAGACTCTTCGATCCCCTGTCAAACGCCGGGAAAGGGCCAGATCGTCCGGCTCGGCAAGATTTCCGCAGTCAGATCGACCAGCCGCCATCGATATTGTAGGCCTGCCCTGACGTATAGGTGGCGCCGGCCAGATAGACGGCGAGATCCGCGATCTCCTCCGGCGTGCCGAGCCGGCCCATCGGCTGGCGGGCGATGAAGGCTGCGCGGGCGGCATCGTAGTCGCCTTGCGCGTGCATGCGGTCCTGCAGCGACGGGCTCTCGACCGTGCCGGGGCAGATGGCGTTGCAGCGTATACCCTTGCCGACATAGTCGGCGGCGATCGCCTTGGTCAGGCCGATGACGGCGGCCTTGGTCAGGCCATAGACGAAGCGGTTGGGCACGCCCTTGGTTGAACTGGCCAGCGAGGCCATGTTGATGATCGATCCGTCGCCGCGTTCCAGCATGCCGGGCAGCACGGCCCGGCTGGTGCGGATCATGGCGCGAACATTGAGATCCAGCGCGAAATCGAGATCGGCTTCCTTCATCTCGAGGATCGAGCCGGAATGGACGAAACCGGCGCAATTGAACAGAACGTCGACGACGCCGATCTCGGCAAAGGCGGCGTTGACGGCTTCGTCGTTGAGTACGTCCAGCTTGCGGGTCTTGATCCCCGGCGTCCTGGCGAGTTCCGCCAGCAGTGCCTCGTTGATGTCGGTGGCGTGGACGATGGCGCCAGCTTTTGCGAACGCCAGTGCGCTCGCCTTGCCGATGCCTTGCGCCGCTGCCGTGACGACAACGACCTTGCCTGCCAGATCCGACATACTGTTCTCCTCGTCCGCTGGGGATAGTCCGGGTCTACCTGCGGCTGGCCAAGGCGTCATGTGCCAGTCACGCGTGATCGTGCAGCCTGCGCCGTTGACCGTTCACTGATAAAGATGTTTTTTCTCGTTAAAGAACATCTGTCCGTGCGTCAAGCCCGAACACGATCTCGACAGCACCGGCGGGACATCAATCGCCGTAAGGCACCCAGACATTCTTGACCTCGACGGCGCGGCGCAGGAAGGCGTCGCCGGCGGCTTCGTCGGATGCCCAGTCGAGGCTGCGGCCATTGCCGCTCCAGACGCGCTTGAGGTTGCCGATGGACTCTGCCTCCGCCTTGGCGCAGGTCTCTGCGTCGGCGAACACCCAGAGCCCGTCGACATCGTCATGCTTGGCCAGCACGCCGGCAAGTTCGGCGCTGCGGCCGGTGACGATGTTGATGGCGCCTGAGGGAATGTCGGAATATTCGATGACCTGGTAGAGATCGGTGGCCAGCAGCGGGTAGCGCTCCGACGGCACCGCAACCACGGTGTTGCCCATGGCCAGCGCCGGTGCGACCAGCGAGATCAGACCGAGCAGCGGCGAGCTATCGGGGGCGACGATGCCGACGACGCCGACCGGTTCATGAAGCGCCAGCGTCACGGCACGCGCCGGCGGCTGGTGCACGCGGCCCTCGAACTTGTCGGCCAGACCGGCATAGAGGAACAGCCGTTCAATGGATTGTTCTACCTCTTCCCGCGCGGCCTTGGGCGTAGCGCCGGTCAATTCGGTGAGACGGGCGGCGAACTCGCCGGCACGGCCGGAAAGATTCTCGGCCAGATAATAGAGCACCTGGGACCTGTTATAGGCGGTCGCCTCCGGCCAGGCCTTGGCACCGCGGGCGGCAGAGACGGCATCGCGGATATCCTTGCGGCTGCCGAGCCCAACTTCGCCGGCAAGCTTGCCCTTGGCGGTGGCGATGGCGAGCGAATAATTGCCGTCCGGCCGAACCTGCTTGCCGCCGATGAACAGCTTTGCGGTGCGGTCGATTGCCGAGCCGTCGGCCTGCTCGACTGGCTGTGCGGAGGTCGTCGCCGGCTTGATGACCGGGCCGAGCGGCAGCTTTGCCGTGAGATATTCGAACATGCCCTCGCGCCCGCCCTCGCGGCCGAAACCGCTCTCGCGGTAGCCGCCGAAGCCACAGGCGGCGTCGAACATGTTGGTGCCGTTGACCCAGACCACGCCGGCCTTCAATTGCGGCGCGACGTGCAAAGCAAGGTTGACGTTCTCGCTCCACACCGAGGCGGCGAGGCCATAGCGCGTGTTGTTGGCTAGCTCGATCGCTTCCTCGGTGTTGCGGAAGGTCATGGTCGCCAGAACAGGGCCGAACACCTCTTCTTGTGCCAATATGTTAGCCGGCGAAACACCTGTGGCGAGCGTCGGCAGATGGTAGTAGCCGGAAGACGGCAGCGCCGCATCCGGCTGCCAGCAGACGGCGCCCTGCCTGGCGCCTTCGGCAACCAGGCCCTTGACGCGGTCAAGCTGGGTCAAGTCGACCAGCGGGCCGATATCGGTGTTCTTGTCGAGCGGGCTGCCGACGCGCAGCCGGCTCATCCGCGTCTTGACCTTGGCGATCAGGGCGTCGGCGATGCCTTCCTGCACCAGCAGGCGCGAGCCGGCGCAGCAGACCTGCCCCTGGTTGAACCAGATACCGTCGACCAGGCCTTCGACGGCGCTGTCGAGATCGGCATCCTCGAAGACGATGAAGGCCGACTTGCCGCCGAGCTCCAGCGACAGTTTTTTCCCGGACCCCGCAGTGGCTTTCCTGATGATCTTGCCGACCTCGGAAGAGCCGGTGAAGGCGATCTTCTGGATGCCGGGATGGTTGACGATGGCCACGCCGGCCTCAGGTCCGCCCTGGACGATGTTGACGACGCCTTTCGGCACGCCGGCGCGTTCGCAGATCTCGGCGAACAGGATTGATGTCAGCGGCGTGAACTCGGCCGGCTTCAGCACCACCGTGCAGCCGGCGGCGAGCGCCGGCGCGATCTTCCAGGCCAGCATCAGCAGCGGAAAGTTCCACGGGATGATCTGGCCGACGACGCCGACGCCCTTGTGGCCGGGGAAATCCTTGTCCAGCGCCTGCGCCCAGCCGGCATGATGGATGAAATGGCGGATCGCCAGCGGCACGTCGATGTCGCGGCTTTCGCGGATCGGCTTGCCATTGTCGATTGTCTCAAGCACCGCGAACAGGCGCTGGTGGCGCTGCATGGCGCGGCCGATGGCATAAAGCACCTTGGCCCTGACATAGCCCGAGGCTGCCGACCATTTCGGCAACGCCTTGGTGGCCGCCGCCACCGCCGCGTCGATGTCGGCGGCATTGGCGTCCGAGACCTTGGCCAGCAGCTTGCCGGAGGAGGGCTCGCTGGTCTCGAAGGTCTTGCCGCCGGACGCGGCTTTCCAGTCGCCGCCGATGAACAGCGCCTTGGAAAAATCGCGCGCGGCAAGCCAGGCGTCGGCCTCGTTGCGGGCTTCCGGCGCCGGGCCGTACTCCATGGCGTGATAGCGGTCGAGGATGTTCATCAGGTGCCTCCTTCACCCTCCCCCTTGTGGGGAGGGTCGATCGGCAAGGCCGATCGGGGTGGGGGTAAATGTCTCATGCCATCGCGTGGCGATGATTGGCCGAATAGTGTCCGGTCAGATGGTGCTCGAGCTGGCGCTCGATGTCGGTCAAGAGGCTCGAGGCACCGAAGCGGAACAGCTCGGGCTCCAGCCAGGGCCGGCCGAGTTCTTCCTTCATCAGCACCAGCCAGTCGAGCGAGGCCTTGGCCGTGGATATGCCGCCGGCCGGCTTGAAGCCGATGAGATAGCCGGTTTCCTCGAAATAGGCCCTGATGGCGCGCACCATGGCGAGGCCGACAGGCAGCGTCGCGTTGACGCTTTCCTTGCCGGTCGAGGTCTTGATGAAATCGGCGCCCGCCATCATCGCCACCATCGAGGCCAGCATGACATTGCGCAGCGTGGCGAGGTCGCCGGTGCCGAGGATGACCTTCAGATGCGCGTCACCGCAGGCGGCGCGCATCGAGACGATCTCGTTGTAGAGCTCCCGCCATTTGGCGCCGAACA
Source organism: Mesorhizobium sp. SEMIA396 (assembly GCF_024518615.1). Lineage (NCBI taxonomy): Bacteria > Pseudomonadati > Pseudomonadota > Alphaproteobacteria > Hyphomicrobiales > Phyllobacteriaceae > Mesorhizobium > Mesorhizobium sp. SEMIA396. The sequence continues at coordinate 376,841 of NZ_JANIFC010000003.1, read as the reverse complement.
CCAGCCCGCGCGGGATGACGACGTCGATCTCGTCGGCGCCGTCGCGGACCGAGGCCTCGATCTCCTGCAGGCGGGTCGACAGCGGCGTAAGGCCATGCGGGAAGGCGGTGGAGACGGCGGCGACATGGATGCCAGTGCCGCGCACGGCATCGACGGCGGTGGCAACGAAGGGGTGGTAGACACAGACGGCGGCCGGGCGGATGGTTTCACCTGATATGCCGAGGCCCTCGACAATGTCGCGGCGGAACGGATTGATCGCCTTGGCGCAGAGCCGGCGCACGCGCTCCTCGGTGTCGTTGGAATTCAGCGTCGTCAAATCCATGCAGGCGACGGCGCGCAGCAGCCAGGCCGCCTGGTTGTCGGCCTTTATCGAGCGCCGCTTGGTCAGGCTGGCGACGCGCCGTTCCAGCGCCGAGCGATTGACGCTGCGCACCGATTCCATGAAGCCGAGGTCGAGCTTCATGCCTGGATTGCGCGCAATGCGATGGTCCGGGGGAACGGCTGTGTTGGCGGCGGCACGCGCGGGCAGCGGCGTCACCTTGGACGAGCCGACATCGGCTTCGCGGATTGTGCTGCTCATCTCCTGCCCTTTCATTCAGCGACGTGTGCCGAAGATAGCCCGTGAAGCCGTACTTCACGAGTCCTGCGGGCGGTCATAACCGAAAAAGGCGGCGAAAGCAGCAATTTTTGACCGTGCGGTCAAAAACATAGACTTCGAGATGTTGGTGCGTCTCAGCCGACGAAGGCGCGCTCGACGACAAAAGTCGCTGGATGGCTCAGCGACCCTTCCTCGAAGCCAAGGCTTTCGGCCAGTTCCTTGACGTCCTTCAGCATATGCATCGAGCCGCAGATCATGATCCGGTCGGTTTCCGGGTTGAGCTTGTCGATGCCGAGATCGCTGTAGAACTTGCCGGAGCCGATCAGCGCGGTGATGCGGCCCATGCGTGCCGATTCCTCGCGGGTCGTCGAATTGTAGAGCGTGACGCGCCCGGAGGTCAGCTCGCCGATCAGCGGGTCGCTTTCGAGTGCTGCGACCAGTTCCTGGCCATAGGTCAGCTCGGCATTGTCGCGGCAGGTATGGGTCAGGATCAGCTGATCGAACTTGTCGTAGGTGTCGGGGTCGCGCAGCAGGCTGGCGAAGGGCGCGATGCCGGTGCCGGTCGAGATCATGAACAGCCGCTTGGCCGGCGTCAGCGCGTCGACCACCAGCGTGCCGGTCGACTTCTGGCGCATGATGACGGTGTCGCCGACCTGGATCTTCTGCAGCTCCGAAGTCAGCGGGCCGTCCGGCACCTTGATCGAGAAGAATTCCAGCTCTTCGTCCCAGGCCGGGCTCGCCACCGAATAGGCGCGGTACACCGGCTTCTCGGCATTGGGCAGGCCGATCATGACGAACTCGCCGGAGCGGAAGCGCAGCGACTGCGGACGGGTGATGCGGAACGAGAACAGCCGATCGGTATAGTGCTTCACCGAGACGACGGTTTCGGCATAGACGTTGGCCGGAATCGGGAACTGCAGCGGTCGGGCGCCGGCGGTGTTGAGAGCGGATGTGGTGTTCATCAAATCCAACCTTCTGGCCCAACCGTGGACGCGGGCGCCAAACTTTCACCTGCACGCCCGGACCATTCAGATCCCGGCGGGCTGTTCGCACACTGCAAAGCGGCAAGCTCTTGTGTCCGGAATTTATTAGTATACAAACGATATTTGCGTCAAGATGCTCCCTTAAAACAGCTTTCCAAACTGGCGCATATCCGTAGTCCGCGCATTTCGGGTTTCGACGATGGAAGAGAATATTTCGGCGCAAGCGCGCAATTCCCGGGGAAATGTCGTCGCCGGTATCGATGTCGGCGGCACCTTCACCGACCTGCTCCTGATCGACGGAAGCGACGGCGGCCGGGTGTATCTGGCCAAGACGCCGACCACGGTGGACAACCAGGCTTTCGGTGTGGTTTCGGCACTCGGCGCCACCGGATTTGCCATCGATAGCATCGACCTCATCGTGCATGGCACGACCACCACCACCAATGCGGTGCTCGAACGCCGGCTGGCGAAAACCGGCATGATCACCACGCGCGGTTTTCGCGACGTGATCGAACTGGGCCGGCGCACGCGGCCGCAGGCCTATGGCATGACCGGCAGCTTCGTGCCGATCATTCCGCGCAATCTCAGGCTCGAAGTCTCGGAGCGCGTCGAAGCATCGGGCGCGGTGCGCACGCCGCTCGACGAGACCGAGATGCGCGACGCAGTGCAGACGCTGATAGCGGCCGGTTGCGAATCCCTGGTCATCCATTTCCTGCATTCCTACGCCAACCCGGCACATGAGCGGCGCGCCGTCGAAATCGCCACCGAACTCTGGCCGAACGGCTACATCACGGCAGGCCATGCGCTGCTGTCGGAAGCGCGCGAATTCGAACGCGGCGTGACCGCTTCGGTCAACGCCTCAGTGCAGCCGATCCTCGAGCGCTATGTCGAGCGGCTGCGCAAGGAATTGGCCGCCAAAGGCTATGCCCGCGACTTCCTGATCATGAACGGCAATGGCGGCATGATCTCGGCCCGCTTCGTCACACGTGAATCGGCCAAGACGGTCATGTCCGGCCCGGCCTCGGGCGTCATCGCCGCCGCTTATACGGGAAAACGCGCCGGCTTCGAAAACCTCGTCACCTATGACATGGGCGGCACCTCGACCGACGTGGCGTTGATCCGCAATGCCGAGCCGGCAGTGTCGAACGAGATCGAGATCGAATATGCGATGCCGATCCATGTGCCGATGGTGGCGGTGCACACGGTCGGCGCCGGCGGCGGCTCGATCGCCCGCGTCGATGCGGCCGGCCTGATCCAGATCGGTCCGGAAAGTGCCGGCGCCAATCCCGGCCCGATCTGCTACGGACGCGGCGGCCTCGAGCCGACCATTACCGACGCCAATCTGGTGCTCGGCCGGCTGGCGCCGAAGAAGCTGCTGGCGGTCCAAAATCCCGTCACATCAGAGCGCGTCACCAGCATTTTCGAAGACAAGATCGGCAAGGCGACCGGCCTTTCCGGCGTCGAGGCGGCGGGCGCGGTGCTGCGGCTCGGCAACATGAAGATGGCCGGCGCCATCCGCATGGTCTCGGTGTCGCGCGGCCATGACCCTCGTGATTTCGCGCTGTTCGCCTTTGGCGGCGCCGGCCCGCTGCACGCAACGGCCCTGGCGCGCGAACTCGGCCTGCCCAAGGTGCTGGTGCCGGCGCGTCCGGGCATCACCAACGCACTCGGCTGCGTCGTCGCCGACCTGCGCCATGACTTCGTCAACACCATCAACCAGCCGGTGGCGGTGCTCGACGAAAGACAGCTTCATACTGTATTGGAACGACACCGAAACGAAGGTGAAGAGCTGATCGGCAAGGAAGCGGTGAAGCCGGAGACGATCCGCGTCACCCACTCCGCCGACATGCAGTTCGTCGGCCAGACCCACATCATCAACGTGGCGCTGCCGTCCTCATCGGTGACGCGGGCAACGCTGCAGCAGCTTTTCGAAAAGGCCTATTTCGCCCGCTTCAAGGTCGAGCTTCCGGAAATCCGCGCCAACCTCGTCAATCTCAACACCTCGGTCACTGGCGTGCGTCCGGCGATCGATCTGTCGCGGCTGATCGACCCGGCCGGGCGCGCAACAACGCTCGACGAGGCGCGGCGCGAAATCCGGCCGGTCTGGTACGCCGGCCAATGGCACGACACGCCGGTATACGCGCGTGAAAAGCTGCCGCTTGACGCTGAAATCGAAGGGCCGGCGATCCTCGAACAGGTGGATGCCACCACCGTGCTCGAACCCGGCGACCGCGCACGCAGCGACGCCGACGGCAACATCATCATCGACATTGGCGAGGCCTGAGATGCCAAATCTTGATAGGGCAAAGCTCGACGCCATCACCCTTTCGGTCCTCCAGGCGGCACTGCAGCAGGTCTGCGACGAGATGGACCTGACCTTCTCGCGCGCCGCCTTCTCGCCTGTCATCGCCGAGGCCAATGACCGCTCCGACGGCATCTATTCCGCCGTCGATGGTTCGCTGATCGCGCAAGGCAGCCAAGGCCTGCCGGTGTTCGTCGGCGTCATGCAATATTCGACCAGGACGGTGATCGAGATGATCGCCGACGGCCGTTGCCTGCCGCCGGAACCAGGCGACATCTACATCGTCAACGACCCCTATCTCGGCGGCACGCATCTGATGGATGTGCGCTTCGCCATGCCGGTCTACCGGGACGGCAAGATTTTCTGCTGGCTGTCCAACACCGGCCATTGGCCCGACATTGGCGGCTCGGTCCCGGGCGGATTTTCGGCCTCGGCGACTGCCGTGGAGCAGGAAGGCCTGCGACTGCCGCCCGTAAAACTGTTCAAGAAGGGCGTGCTCGATCCGGAGATCTACGCCATCATCTGCTCCAACATCCGCGTTGCCGACCAGCGCATCGGCGACATCCGCGCCCAGGCTGCGGCACTGCTGATCGGCCAGGACCGGCTCAATGGTATCCTGGATCGTTACGGTGATGAAACGGTTGTCGAGGCGATCGCCGAACTGCGCCGCCGCGCGGCCGAGCAGATGCGCGCCAACATCTCAGCCATTCCCGACGGCACCTACCATTCCAAGGCGTTTGTCGATTCCGACGGGGTGGTCAACGAGCCGCTGACCATCGCGCTCGCGGTGGAGAAACAGGGCAATACGCTGACCTTCGATTTCACCGGCTCGTCAAAGCCCTGCGCCGGGCCGATGAACAGTGTGCTGGCGACGACCTTGTCGTCGGTCTATCTCGCCATGCGTCACATTTTCCCTGATGTGCCGATCAGCGCCGGTGCCTTCGAACCGCTTGAAGTCAAGCGGCCGGAAGGCACTTTCCTCGACGCCAGATATCCACGCCCGGTCTCGGGCTGCGCGGCTGAAGTGTCGCAGCGCATCGCGGAAGCGGTGTTCGCGGCCATGGTGCAGGCGTTGCCGGACAAGGTGACGGCGGCGCCCGCCGGCTCCAGCGGCAATTTCGCGCTCGGCGGCAACGACCCGGCGCGCGGTCGCGATTACGTCATGTACCAGATCTCCGGCGGCGGTTACGGCGGAAATTCAGGCCATGACGGACTGACCAATGGCTGCTCGACCATCGGCATTTCCAAATCGCCGCCGGTCGAGATCATGGAACAGGCATTCCCGGTGCTCTACCGCCACTATGCCTTGCGCGAAGGTTCAGGCGGCGCCGGCAAGCATCGCGGCGGTTTCGGCCTCGCCTATGAGGTCGAAATCCTGCGCGGCGACGCCCGTGCTTCTTTCGTCATGGATCACGGCCGTTTCGGCCCCCAAGGCGCACTCGGCGGCAGGGATGGCGCGGTCAACATGGTGACCGTCTTCCGCAACGGCGAGGAACATGTACCGCCGCATTTGTCCAAGGAGCAGGACATCGCGCTCAAGGCCGGCGACCGCGTGCGTGTCGGCACGCCGGGCGGTGGCGGCTACGGCGATCCGCTGCAGCGCGATCCGGATCTGGTGCTGCGCGACGTGGCGTTGGGTTACTATACGATCGAGGAAGCCAACGAAAAATTTGGCGTTGTCCTCTCGGCAGGCGAACTCGGCATCGACCGGACAGCGACGAACAAGCAGCGCGCCGGCTAACGCACGACCAATCGTGAGGGCTTGGTCCGCTCGCCGCGCCGCGATCGCCGCAGCGCATGTCGTTTCCGTCTCCGCCGGGATCATGAAAGCCCGTAGACTTCCCGCTTTCAACGGGGAACTCGAACATGCGTCTTTTCGGTCGTTTCGTGCTTGCAGCTTCCGTCGCTCTCACCCTTGCCACGGGCGCCGCCTCCGCCCAGGACAAAAAACTCAGGATCGGCACCGAGGGCGCCTATCCGCCCTTCAATTACGCCAGTGCCGACGGCACGCTGGGCGGCTTCGACATCGACTTGGGGAAGGCGCTGTGCGCGCAGATGAAGGCCGAGTGCGAGTTCAGCGTGCAGGATTTCGATGGTTCGATCCCGGCGCTGCAGGCCGGCAAGTTCGACGCCATCATCAACATCACCATCACGCCCGAGCGGGCCGAAAAGGTCGAGTTCACCCACAAATACTACCAGACGCCGCCGGCCATCGCCGTACCGAAGGATTCGACCATATCAGGCTCCTCGCCGGACGACCTGAAAGGCAAGGCGCTCGGCGTGCAGACCGCGACCATCCACCAGAAATTCGCCGACCAGAAATATGCAGGCTCGACGGTCAAGGCCTATCCGACGGGCGAAGATGCCCGCACCGACATGGCCAATGGCCGCCTCGACGCGATGATGGACGGCTCGATCATCCTGACCGAGTGGTTGAAGAAGCCAGACGGCGCCTGCTGCAAGCTGCTCGGCACGCTGACGGCCGATCCGGCCATACACGGCCCCGGCGTCGGCATCGCCCTGCAGAAGGGCAACAAGGAGTTGGCCGACAAGCTCAATGCGGCCATCGACGCGCTGCGCGCCAATGGCAAGTACAAGGAAATCAACGACAAATACTTTTCCTTCGACGTCTACGGCAGCTGAGAACGACAACAAATGCCTTCCGGCAGCGCTGCCTGGCGCTGCCGTTTTTCATGAACGATGGAGACTTCCTTGGCTGAGCGGCGTTCCCCTTTCTACAGCAGCATCGTCGGGCTGGGCGCGACCATGGGTCGTGTCGGGGGCGATTTCATCTCGGCCAAAACTTATTCCGGTATTGCCGACGAGCACCTGAACACCCGCAGGAATGTCGGCGTGCAGGATCTCAGCACCATGGGCAAGATGGATATCAAGGGGCCGGAGGCCGAGGCGCTGGTCAACCATGTCATCGTCAATAATGCCGCTGCCATGAAACCGGGCCACGTCCGCTATTCCACGGTCTGCCGCGAGGATGGCGGCATCATGGACGACCTCACCGTGTTTCGGTTGGGCCCGGAGCACTTCATGCTGGTGACCGGCTCGGTCAACCGCCTGAAGATGCTGCCCTGGCTGCAGCATCACGCTCAGGGCCGCAAGGCCTATGTCACCGACATCACGGCGGCCATCGCCTTCCCGACCATCCAGGGTCCGCGCTCGCGCGAACTGCTGAAAGCGTTGATCGCGGATGCCGATCTGGATGGACTGAAGCGCTGGTCGTTCACGTCGGGCCATATCAACGGCACGCGGGTACTGATCTCGCGCACCGGCGTCACCGGCGAACTCGGCTTCGAACTGTTCGTGCCGGCCGACGAGGCGGCCTCTCTCTGGGACGCGCTGATGCGCACCGGCCGTGACTTTGGCCTGAAACCCTATGGCGTGCTGGCGATGTTCACGCTGGGCCTGGAAAAGGCCTATCCGGCGCACGGCATCGACATGGACGAGACCCGCACCCCGTTCCATGTCGGCCTCGACCGCTGGATCAAGTTCGACAAGGGCGATTTCATCGGCCGCGAAGCTTTGCTCAAGGTTCGCGACAAGGGCCTCGACGAGCAATGGGTCGGACTGATCCTCGACGGCGACAAGCCGGCCGCGGCCGATGCCAGGATTCTGGCCGATGGCGAGGACGCCGGCATCGTCACCTACAGCGACCACGGCTATTCCCTCGGCAAGGTGCTGGCCACCGCGCATCTGCGGCTGCCCTTCACGGCTGTCGGCACCGAATTGAGCATTGATATCGGTGGTAAGCCGACGCGTGCGGTGGTGGCTCCGATACCGTTCTTCGATCCGGAAGGGGCGAGGTTGCGAGGTTAGCTGACCCCATCGGGTGTTTCGGCCATTTTCAAGGTATGCGGGGCCGTCAACCCAAGCGACCGTCGAAACCTCTGCGGTAGCCGGAACGATCAGCTCTCGCCGTCGATCAGCGTCTCCAGCAGATCGAGCAACTGCTCGAGCTTTTCGTGGCCGAAGCGCTGTTCGATGTCGTCATAAATGACGCGACGCTCCGGCGACAGGGCGTCGATCAGGGCGGAACCGGCGGGCGCAATGGTTAGAACGACGCGTCGGCCGTCGCCTTCGGCCTTGTTGCGGGTGATGAATTTGCGGCCCTCGAGCGCCTTGATGATGCGCGTCAGGCTGGGCGGCAAAACCGAGGCGCGGTCGGCGAGTTCCGTCGCCTCGACCGGGCCGGCTTCGCTCAGCACGCGCAGCACGCGCCATTGCTGTTCGGTCACGTCATGCGCCGCAAGCATCGGCCGAAACCGCGCCATCACCGCTTCGCGGGCATGAAGCAGCGCCATTGGCAGAGAACGACGGGTGTTTTCAGGCAGCAAGAAAAAGAGCCTCCCACGCTTGCGATCGAAAACAGGCCTTCCCTCAGCCGAATCCGCCTGCCAGGGCCCGTTCCTGCCATCCCGTATCGTTGCGCCAAGGCCGATGCAAGACTTGACTTCGTCGGCGTTGCATGTAATTAACGCGTTAACTACAACAAAAGCAATAGACCAGGGAAACGCCGTGCCTCACTTCTCCATCGAGTATTCAGCCAATCTCGATGCCAAGGTCGACATGGGCGAATTGTGCGCGCTGGTGTTGCGCACCGTGCTGGACACCGGGCTGTTCGAGACCGGCGCCGTGCGGGTGCGGGCCTTTCGCGCCGAGGCTTACGCGATGGCCGACAGTCTGCCGGAAAACGCTTTTCTCGACATGTCGTTTCGCATCGGCACCGGCCGCAGCCCTGATGAGAAGAAGCGGACCGGCGAAGCCGTCTTCGCGGCGGTGAGCGAATATCTCGCCGGGCTGTTCGAGACCCCGCATTTCGCCCTGTCGCTCGAGATCCGGGAAATCGACCCGGAGCTGAGTTGGAAGAGAAACGCAATCCACCCGCGACTGCGCGGCAAGTGACGGAACCCGACATGTCCGACCTGCAAGGCAATCTGAACAAGGCCGAGGCCTATATGGACCGCTTCAGGCGCGATGGCGTGTTGAACCAGATCGGCGGCGAGGCGGTACCGGCGCTCGACGGCGCGACGTTCGAAACGCTGTCGCCGGTCGACCTGAAGCCGCTGGCAAGCGTCGCGCGCGGCGGAGCCGCCGACATCGACCGCGCCGCCAGGGCAGCCAAGGCTGCGTTTCCAGCCTGGGCCGCCATGCCGGGCGAAGCGCGCAAGAAGCTGCTGCACAGAATCGCCGACGCGATCGAGGCGCGTGCCGAGGAGATAGCCTTCGTCGAATGCATGGATACCGGCCAGGCGCTGAAGTTCATGGCCAAGGCGGCGTTGCGGGGTGCCGAGAATTTCCGCTTCTTCGCCGACCGTGCACCCGAAGCCCGAGACGGCGAGACGCTGCGGACCACGGGCCAGGTCAACCTCACCACGCGGGTGCCTATCGGCCCGGTCGGCATCATCACGCCGTGGAACACGCCGTTCATGCTGTCGACCTGGAAGATCGCACCGGCGCTGGCGGCCGGCTGCACCGTGGTTCATAAGCCGGCTGAATTTTCGCCGCTGACCGCCCGCCTGCTGGTCGAGATCGCCGAGGAGGCCGGTCTGCCGAAGGGTGTGTGGAACCTGGTCAACGGCCTGGGTGAAGATGCCGGCAAGGCGTTGACCGAGCATCCCGACATCAAGGCGATCGGCTTTGTCGGCGAGAGCCGTACCGGCTCGATGATCATGAAACAAGGCGCCGACACGCTGAAGCGCGTGCATTTCGAACTTGGCGGCAAGAACCCGGTGATCGTCTTTGCCGACGCCGATCTCGAACGCGCCGCCGACGCCGCCGTATTCATGATCTATTCGCTGAATGGCGAACGCTGCACCTCATCGTCGCGACTGCTGGTCGAAGCTTCGATCTATGAAAGCTTCACCGCCAAAATCGCGGAGAGGGCGAAGCGCATCGTCGTCGGCCATCCGCTCGATCCGAAAACGGTGGTCGGCCCGCTCATCCATCCGGTGCATGAGAAGAAGGTGCTGTCCTATATCGACATCGGCAGGTCGGAGGGGGCCACGCTCGCCGTCGGCGGCGGCAAGGTCGATGGGCCGGGCGGCGGCTGTTATGTCGGCCCGACACTGTTCACCAACGTCACCAACGGCATGCGCATTGCGCAGGAGGAGATTTTCGGGCCGGTGCTGAGCGCCATTCCCTTCAACGACGAGGCCGAGGCGCTTGCGCTGGCCAACGACACGCAATACGGCCTGACCGGCTATCTCTGGACCTCGGACGTCACCCGCGCCTTCCGCTTCACAGACGCGCTCGATGCCGGCATGATCTGGGTCAATTCCGAGAATGTGCGCCATTTGCCGACACCGTTCGGCGGCGTCAAGAATTCCGGCATCGGCCGCGACGGCGGGGACCATTCCTTCGACTTCTACATGGAGACGAAGAACATAGCCTTTGCGACGACGGCGCACGCGATCCAGAAACTCGGCGGCTGACCGGAGGAAATCAGATGCCCTTGCCCAAGCCCAATCTCTACCCCGCCTTCAACATCGTGCGCCTCAGCCATGTCGAGCTGGCCGTCACCGACCTCGCCAAATCCCGCGCCTTCTATGTCGATACGCTCGGCCTGCAGGTCACCGACGAGACATCGGACACCATCTATCTCAGGGCGCTGGAGGAGCGTGGGCACCATTGCATCGTGCTGAAGAAGGCGGCCACGGCAGAAGCGCGCGACCTTGGCTTCAAGGTCTTCTCGGATGAAGACCTCGACAAGGCAGTGCATTTCTTCAAGGACAAGGGCCTGCCGGTGGAATGGGTCGAGCGGCCTTACCAGTCGCGCACCTTCCGCACCCGCGATCCGCACGGCATTCCGCTCGAATTCTACGCTGAGATGGAGCGGCTGCCGCCGATCCACCAGAAGTATGCGCTGTACAAGGGCGTCAAGCCGCTGCGCATTGACCACTTCAACTGCTTCTCGCCCAATGTCGACGAGTCCGTCGCCTTCTACAACGAGCTCGGCTTCCGGGTGACCGAGTATACCGAGGACGCCAGCAGCGGAAGGCTGTGGGCGGCGTGGACGCACCGCAAGGGCGGCGTGCACGACATCGCCTTCACCAACGGCATCGGGCCGCGCCTGCACCATGTCGCCTTCTGGGTGCCGACGCCGCTCAACATCATCGACCTGCTCGATCTGATGGCAACGACGGGCTATTTGCCGAACATCGAACGCGGCCCCGGCCGGCACGGTATTTCCAACGCCTTCTTCCTCTATGTCAGAGACCCGGACAACCACCGCATCGAGATTTACTGTTCGGATTACCAGACGGTCGATCCGGACCTCGAGCCGATAAAATGGGACCTCAAGGACCCGCAACGCCAGACGCTGTGGGGCGCGCCGGCGCCGAAAAGCTGGTTCGAGGAGGGCAGTGTGTTTGCCGGAGCGAAGGCACGCCAGCCGGATTTGGCGGCTTCGCCGATCATTGCGCCTTAGACGGGAATTCAGAGATGATAGCGTTCCGTCACGCCCCCCTCTGTCCTGCCGGACATCTCCCCCTCAAGGGGGGAGATTGGCCAGGCCCATGGTCAGCGCCTCTCTTGCAGCGTTGGAAATTGGCGAAGGCAGAGATGACATCCAATCTCCCCCCAAGAGGGGGAGATGTCCGGCAGGACAGAGGGGGGCGTCGTAGAGCTCCGACCTCGCCGATATTCACCATCGCCGGAGCCGCAGCATGAACCACGCACGGCTCGCCACCTTCACCGTCGGCGGCAAGGTGCGCTATGGCGCGATATCAGGCAACGGTGTCGTCGACTTGTCGGCGCGCCACGGCCAATGGCCGACGTTGCGGGAAGTGATCGAGGCCGGCGCCTTGCGGCGGCTGGCGGAAGAGGCCGAGGCGTTTGCCGCCGATTTTCCGCTCGACGCCATCGCCTATGAAATCCCGATCCCGTCACCGGAAAAGATCATCTGCGTCGGCGTCAACTACCCCGACCGCAACGAGGAGTACAAGGACGGCCAGGCAGCGCCCTCCAACCCGTCACTGTTCATCCGCTTCCCCCGCTCCTTCGTCGGCCATGGCGCGCCGCTGGTGCGGCCGCCGGAATCACCGCAGCTCGACTATGAGGGCGAGATCGTCATCGTCATCGGCAAGGCCGGCCGGCGCATTGCCGAGGCCGACGCGCTCGGCCATATCGCGGCGCTCTCGCTGTGCAATGAAGGCACCATCCGCGACTGGGTGCGCCATGCCAAGTTCAACGTCACGCAAGGCAAGAATTTCGACCGCAGCGGCTCGATCGGCCCATGGCTGGTGCCGTTCAGCGACGAGGCGCAGATCGCCGACATCGCGCTGACCACCCGCGTCAATGGCGAGTTGCGCCAGCAGGACCGCACCAGCCGGATGATTTTTTCCTTCCGCAAGATCATCAACTACATCTCGACCTTCACCACGCTGGTGCCGGGCGATATCATCGTCACCGGCACGCCGACGGGTGCTGGCGCCCGCTTCGAGCCGCCGATCTGGCTGAAGCCCGGCGACGTGATCGAGGTGGAGGCCGAAGGCATCGGCGTGCTCAGAAACGGTGTCGTCGACGAGGCAGCGCAATGACCCCGGAACAGGTGGAGGACGCCGCGGCACAGCTGTTCGAGGCCGAGCGGTCGCGCCGCCAGATCCGTCTGCTCAGCCTCGATTTTCCCGATGCGACGATGGAGGACGCCTATCGCGTGCAAGCGGCGCTGGTGGCGCGCAAGATCGATGCCGGGCTGAAGCCGAAGGGCTGGAAGATCGGGCTGACATCGAAGGCAATGCAGTACGCGCTTGCCATCGACACGCCGGATTCGGGCGTGCTGTTCGACGACATGTTCTTCCATGACGGCGCGACGGTGCCGGCCGGCCGCTTCATCCAGCCGCGCGTCGAGGCCGAGATCGCCTTCGTCATGAAGGCGCCGCTGAAAGGCCCCGGCGTGACCATCTCCGACGTGCTCCACGCCACCGACTACATCACACCGGCGCTGGAAATCCTCGATACGCGCATCGAGCGCGTCAATGCCGAGACGAAGAAGGTGCGCACCTTCTTCGACACGATTTCCGACAATGCCGCCAATGCCGGCATTGTCATCGGCGGCCGGCGGCAACGTCCTGATGAGGCCGACATGCGCTGGATCGGCGCCATCGTCTCGCGCAACGCCGAGGTAGAGGAAACCGGGCTTGGCGCCGGCGTGCTCAACCACCCGGCCATGGGCATCGCCTGGCTGGCGGACAGGCTCGCCCGCTACGGCATGTCGATCGCGGCTGGCGAGGTGGTGCTCTCTGGATCGTTCGTGCGCCCGGTCGAGGCGCGGCCCGGCGACACGATCGTCGCCGATTTCGGCAGTTCGGGCACGGTCAGCATCCATTTCGCGAAGGGCTGATGACCCGCCAGTTCTTATTGATCGGCCCTATTCGCCACGCAGATAGGCAATCACCACATCGGCTGCGATGGCCGACATACGCTGGCCGACATCCCTGGTGATGTCGCCTTCGACGCGGCTCTGCACCCAACCGAGGAAAGCAAAGGCACGCAACGCCGAAAACAGCGGCAGCGCGGCGATGTCGCGCGCGGTCAGTGCCCGCTCCTGCCGATAGCCCTCGAGCAAAGCGGCCTCGATCAGCGGATAGATCGCCTCATCGCGGTTCTGGTAGAGCGCGACGGCAAGGTCGTACATGTGCCAGCCATGGCCGCAATCGTCGAAGTCGATGATGCGGATCGCGCCGTCATGGACGAGCACATTCTCGCGCACCAGATCGGCGTGGATGATGCCGAAATTGCGGGCGCTGCGTTCATGCTCCGACAGCGCCTTCACGGCCTTTTCCCGCGCCTGGAAAACCAGCTCGCGATGAGGGCCGTCGAGGAAGGGCGAGGTCTCGAAGCGGCCCCAATTCGGGTTCGCGCCGAAGAAGCCATTGAAATCCCAGGCATGGCGGGCAAAGCCGGCGGGCGGCGTCCAGGCAGACGTGACATTGTGCATGTGGGCGATGGTTCGGCCCATCGCGGTAAAGACCTGTCTTGCCTGCTCGGGCGTAAAATCCAGCGGCACGCCTCGCGCGCCGACGGCGCGGCCTTCCAGCCAGCTCAAGCAATCGACTTGCCGGGGTTGCACTGAGGCGTTGGCGCTGACAAGCACGAACAGATCGCCGGCCGGCGTGGCGACCGCAGATGGCGTGGCGATGCCGGCCGCTTGCAAAAAGCCCATCCATTGCAGTTCCGAGCGCAGGGCGGCGTCCGTGTGATAGCCAAGCCGATGAATGCGCATGGCGGCCGGCTGGCCTGTTGGCAAGATGACGCGAAACACCGCGTTCTCGCGGAATTTCAGCAGCTCTGGCTCACCCTCACGAATGCCCCAATGTTCGAGCGCGCGCTTGGCAAGCTCGGTGACATCGGCTGCCGTCTCGGGCTCGGATTGCGTGGAAACAGCGTTCACGCCTTCACTCCGCCGACTTCACCCAGCACCTCGTCGAGGGCGCCGATCAGGACGTCGGCATTGTCGCGCGAGAACGGCATGGGCGGGCGGATCTTCAGCACATTGCCGTGGATCCCGGTCTTGCCCATGAGCACACCGCGGTGGCGCATGCGGTTGGCGACCTGCTCGGCAATGTCGGGCGCCGGCTCGCGCGTCTCGCGGTCGTGAACCAGTTCGGCGCCGAAGAACAGGCCGGCGCCCCTGACCTCGCCGATGCATTCATGGCGCTCGGCCAGCGGGCGCAGCAGACCGAGCGCATAGGCGCCGACGTCACGTGCGTTGGCGACGAGATCTTCCTGCTCGATGACGTCGAGGACGGCATTGGCCACCGCGCAGGAAACCGGATTGCCGCCAAAGGTGTTGAAGTAACGGAAAGCGTTGCGGAAGGTCGCCAATGTGTCCTTGGTGGTGACCACCGCGGCGACCGGATGGCCGTTGCCCATCGGCTTGCCCATGGTGACGATGTCGGGCACGAAGCCAGCGCGCTGGTGGCCCCAGAAATGGCTGCCGGTACGGCCGAAACCAGGTTGCACCTCATCGGCGATGACCAACCCGCCCGCTTCACGCACCGCCGCCACGGCGTCTTCGAAAAATCCGCTGGGAAGCGTCGGGAAGCCTTCATTTTCGAGCAGCGGGCACAAAATGATGCCGGACAGGCCGATGCCGTCCTTTGCCAGCGCGGCGATGGCTCCCCGCACCGCATCGCCAAAGGCCTTGCCGTCGGCCGTCGCATCGGGATGGCGATAGCTGTCGGGCGTCGGCACCAGCCGCACTTGGCGCGCGCGGCCGCCGACCGGCGGCATGCGGGTGCTGAGCTGCGAAACCGCCGTGGTGTTGCCATGGTAGGTGGCGTCGGTGGCGATGATGCCCATGCGGCCGGTTGCGGCCTGCGCCATGCGCAGCGCGATGTCGTTGGCCTCACTGCCGGTGCAGGTCAGGATGGCGGACGACAGGCTGGCATCGAAGGTCGCGGTCAGCCGCTCGACATAATCAAGGATGGCGGTGTGCAGATAGCGCGTGTGGGTGTTGAGCAGGCTGGCCTGCCGGCACAGGGCTTCGACCACATGCGGGTGGCAGTGGCCGACATGTGCGACATTGTTGTAGGCGTCGAGATATTTCCGACCATCGGCATCGTAGAGCCAGACGCCTTCGCCGCGCACCAGATGCACGGGCTCGTCGTAGAACAATTGCGATTTCGCGCCGAGCAGGCGGGAACGCCGGCTAACCAGTGCTTCTTGCGATTGGCTCATTGCGTCTTGAAACTCCGTTGTGTCCAGCTAACCCGTCAGGCCTTCGATAGGCCTGCATCCAGCGCTTCGCCAATCTTCGTCACATCGGCGGCGGTGATGATGAGCGGCGGCGACAGGATGATGGTGTTGCCCGACACACGCAGCATGACGCCGGCCTCATAGGCGGCCTCCGAAACCACGGCCATGGTCTTCTTGTCGGCCGGCTTTTTCGTCGTGCGGTCCGAGACCAGCTCCAGCGCCGCCATCAGGCCCTTGTACCTGACATCGCCGACGATCGCATGCCTGGCCTTCAGCCCCTCCAGCGTGGCCGCGAGTTCGACGCCCCGTGCCGCCGCGTTCTCGTTCAGGCGAAGCCGTTTGGTCTCGGCAAGCGCCGCCAGACCCGCCGCGCAGCCGACCGGGTGGCCGGAATAGGTATAGCCGTGGCCGATCGCACCAAAACTGGTCTTGTCGGCCTCGAAGACATCGGCGACTTTTCCGCCGATCAAGGTCGCGCCGAGCGGGAAATAGCCTGACGTGATCGCCTTGGCGATGGTCATGAAATCCGGCTTCACGCCGGACAGACGCGAGCCCGACCATGCGCCGGTGCGGCCGAAGCCCGTCACCACCTCGTCGGCGATCAGCAGGATCTCGTGGCGGTCGCAGATCTCACGCACCAGTGGCATGAAGCTCTCATGCGGAACGATGACGCCGCCGGCGCCGAGAACCGGCTCCATGATGAAAGCGGCGATGGTGTCGCCGCCCTGGAAGGCGATTTCGTCCTCCAGCGCCTTGGCGCACAGTTTCGCCAGCCGCGCTGGGTTGGTCTCATCGAACGGGTTGCGGAAGGTCCAGGGCGCGGGAATGTGGAAGACGCCGGGCAGCAGAGGCTCGTAGTTGCGACGGAAATTGGCGTTGCCGTTAACCGACGCGCCGCCGAAATGCGTGCCGTGATAGCCCTTCTTCAGGGCGAGGAATTTTGTCCGGTCGGCCTGGCCGCGGATCTTCCAGTATTGCCTGGCCAGCCGAAGTGCCGTTTCTACTGAATCCGAGCCGCCCGAGGTGAAGAAGGTCCGCACCATGCCTTCTGGCTCGAACCATTCGCAGAGTTCGTAGGCGAGTTCTATCGACGGCCCGGTCGAGGTGCCGCGAAAGCCGGAATAATAGGGCAGCGCCGAAAGCTGGTCGGCGATCGCCTGCTTGATCGGGTCGCAGCTGTAGCCGAGATTGACGTTCCACAGGCCGCCGACGGCGTCGAGCACGGTGTTGCCGGCGATGTCGGTGACCATCACACCCTCGCCTTTCATGATCACCTTTGGCGGGTTGGCCCGCATCTCGGCCGGATGCGCCATCGGGTGCCAGATCGGCTTGGCGTTGGTTTCGGTGAGAAAATTGATGTCGCGCATAGAGGACTCCGCAAAAAAATCTCAGGCAACTGGGACGAGGCCGAAATGACCGAGGGCCTCGGCATAGGAATGAGCCGGGCGAGCGACGTCGAAATGGACCGTGCGCATGCCGGCAGCAGAGCCGCCATCGACATTGCGCTGCTGGTCGTCGACGAAGACGCAAGCGCCGGCAGGCAGGCCGAGCGCCTCGGTGACCAAGGCATAGGCGCGTGGATCGGGCTTGAGGATGCCGGTATAGGTGGCGTCGACGATGAGGTCGAACAGGCCGAGCAACGGCAGCCGCCGGCGGAAATCGGCGCCGTAGAACAGGTCGAGTTCGTTTGACAGGATCGCCAGCCGAAAACCCGCCGCATGCACCGTGCGAATGGCGCTGTCGGCCTCGGGCCGCACCACCTTTTCCGGCTCGGCGCCGCGCGCTCGTTGGACGAAGGTCTCCATCGCCTGCCAGTCCTCGCCGACCAGCCGACCGACCTCACTGGTGCGGGAGCGCCAGTAGTCGCGCTCGCTGATCTCGTCGGCCTGCATCGCGCGCCACAGCGGATCGCTGTCCGGATCGAACGGCCCGCGCCATTGCAGCGTTCCCGGCGCAAGGCCGAGCGCCTGTTCGGTCAAGGCATGCGTCTCGAACAGCGTCCGGGTGACGACGCCGCCGAAATCAAGGACAAGCGCCTGGGCGGGAACAGCGCTCACGCTGCCACTCCCTTGGCCGGCTTGCCGCGCGGGACGATGCCTTCCTCGACCCAGCGGTCGAATATCTCGAGCGCCTTGCCGACGAAGTCGTCGCTGTTGATGTGAGCGTCGATCTCGTGGAACTCGACCCCGGCGGGAATAGCCCTGCGCATTTCATCTGCGAAGGCCGCGAGAGCCTCGGGTTCATAGAGCGGCTCGCCCTGCACGTCCCATTCCTGGATGCCGCCGGTAGGCAGGATGAAGGCGGAGCGGCCTTTCGCGGCGCCGAGCTTGGCGGCGATGGTCCTGGCGACCTGCCGACGATCGTCGGCATCGACGGTGATCGACGCGATCAGCCTGTTGTGGGCATGAAAGGGCCGCGTCGAGAATTTAGCCGGCAAATCCTGCCAGGTCGGCAGATCGACCATGTCGACCGCCCCGGGTGCGGCGATCTGCGGAGTGCCGCGAGCGCCGGCATTCTCCAGCCGGTCGGTGCCGGAACTGACGACGGAGCCCGCGAGATGATTGGTAATTTCCTGCAGGCTGAAGTCGAACACCGCGCAAAAATGGTCCTGACCGGCAATCGATTCGAAGGCGCGGCCGCCCATTCCGGTGGTGTGGAAGACGGCAACGTCATAGCCGCGCTGTTCCAGCGCCGGCTTCAGCGTCTTCATGTAGCGCAGGCAGCTGCTGCCGAGCGAGGTCATGCCGATGGTCGGGCCGATTGCTGGAGCCGACATGCGGGCCTCCAGCACAATCCTGGCCGCGCCGACGACCGCACCACAGGCCTGTGACAGGACCAGCCTGCAGATCGAGTTGAGGCCGTACAGCCCGCCGGCCCAGAGGATCATCATCAGGTCGGGCGCGACGCGCTCGGGCGGGATGAGATGCGAATAGGCGATGGTCGAGACGACGAATTTCGGCACACCGAGCGGCAGGCAAAGCGCCACGTCGAGCGCCAGATCTGTCCCCATCGAACCGCCGATGGCGATGAAAGCGTCGATCTCGCCGTTTTGATGGAGCTTGCGCACCAGCTGCACCGCGCCGCCGGCCATCAGCGTCATGGCGGTGTTCTCATCACCGCTCGAGACGATCTCGGCGATCGTCACATCCACGGCCCGGGCCACGGCATGCTTGTCGTGGTCCGGGCTGTAGGGCGGGTCGCCCAGCACGCTGACATCCATCATCACGGCGCTGCCGCCTGACTGCTCGATGCACTGTTTCATGAACAGCAGCTCTTCGGCCTTTGTGTCGCCCGTGCCGATGACCAGGATGCGGGGCGCTGTCTCCGAGGGCATCAGGCCTGCCTCCTCAAGATTTGCAGGTTTTCGCCGTTGAGGCGCATGGAAATCTCCCGTGCCGCCTCCCTCACGGCAAGTCCCCGCTCCGTGATCGCGGCTGCCGTCGTTCTGGCCTTTGGCGCCGCCACCGCGATGGTGCCGAGCGCAAAGCCATCCGCCCCGCGGATTGCCGCCGCGACGCTGATCACACCTTCCTCATAGCCCTGGTCGCAGATCGAATAGCCGCGCTCGCGCGCCTCGCTCATGCATCTTGAGATGGCGGCCGGCTCGATCAGCGTATGGGCCGTGAAAGCGTCGAGGGAACCCGTCAGGCACGCCTTGACGGTCTCGTCGCGGGCGAAGGCCAAATAGGCGATGCCCGACGCGGTCGAATGCAGGGGCAACAACTGACCGATGTCGATGTTGACCCGGTTCGCCCATGCCGGATGCTCGACATGGACGGTGACCAGCCTGTCGACGCCGAATTCCGACAAATGCACGGTCTCGGCCGTCGATGCTGCCAGGTCCCGCACCAGCGGAACAGCTGTCTGCAGGAAAGGAAAGCGCGCTTCGCGGATGCGCGCCAGCCGCGACAGGCCGGCGCCGAGGCGATAGTGCCGCGTGCCGATATCCTGCTCGACAAAACCATGGCCGGCCAGCGCAACCAGCAGCCGCCGTGTCGTCGCCTTGTCGAAGCCCGAGCGGCGCGCCAGATCGGACAGGCCGAGCTCGGGCTCGTCGACGCTGAACAGCTCCAGAAGCGAGATCGCTTTTCCGACCGTACTCAAATTTGCCTCCCGGTTCGGGACAATCATTTAACGTGTGAATTAACTTGACAGGCATCGGCATTGTTTGCAAGTCTATATTCAAAATAACGGTTCAAATAACGAACCAACCGCCAGAGTGCATGGGACAGGCCATTCGGCCGGCGAGCCTGAGGGTTTGCAAACAGGAGGGATCGATGACAGCAGTTGCAGAACAGGCGCCGGCCAACAGGCTGCGCAAGAACAGTCTTGGCGTCGGCGCCATCACCTTCATGGTGATTTCGGCGGCCGCCCCGCTCACGGCCGTCGCCGGCGGCACGCCGCTCGGCATGCTGATGGGCAATGGCGCCGGCTTTGCCGGCACTTATCTGATCGTGACTGTGCTGCTGCTTTTGTTCGCGGTCGGCTATGTCGCCATGTCACGCCATGTCGGCAATGCCGGCGCCTTCTATGCCTATGCCGCGCGCGGCCTCGGCAGCATGGCCGGCGGCGCCACGGCGCTGATCGCCATCCTGTCCTACAATGCCATGCAGATCGGGGTCATGGGCCTGCTCGGCGCCGCGACGTCAGGCCTGTTCGCCGGCTGGGGCATCAACCTGCCCTGGTGGGTGTGGAGTTTCATCGCCATCGCGCTGGTCGCCGTGCTCGGCTATCGGCAGGTCGACCTCTCCGCCAAGATCCTAACGGTGCTGGTGCTGTGCGAATATCTTGTGGTGCTGGTCCTCGACATCGCCATCCTCAAGACCGGCGGCGATAGCGGCCTGTCG
The DNA here is from genome assembly GCF_024518615.1 of Mesorhizobium sp. SEMIA396. Lineage (NCBI taxonomy): Bacteria > Pseudomonadati > Pseudomonadota > Alphaproteobacteria > Hyphomicrobiales > Phyllobacteriaceae > Mesorhizobium > Mesorhizobium sp. SEMIA396. The sequence continues at coordinate 356,402 of NZ_JANIFC010000003.1, read as the reverse complement.
GCGGCGCCGTTCAGCTGGAGCCAGATCACATCAGGCTCGCCGGCCATCGCCATTCTGTTCTGCTTTGCCGCCTTCATCGGTTTCGAGGCGACGACGATCTATGCCGAGGAAGCCCGCGATCCAAAGATCACCATTCCGCGCGCCACCTATTTTTCGGTCGTGTTGATCGGCGTCTTCTACATGCTCACGGCATGGCTGATGGCGGTCGGCGCCGGTGTCGACAAGCTGCTGCCGACGCTGCAAGGGCTGCAGGATCCGACGACCTTCCTGTTCGGCCTGTCGGATCGTTACGCCGGCACGATGCTGTCGCAGGCGATGAGCATCCTGTTCGTGTCGAGCCTGTTTGCCGGCGTGCTGGCGTTCCACAATGCGGTTGCGCGCTATATCTATGTCTCGGGCCGCGAAAAACTGTTGCCGCAGACGATTGGCGTGACGCATGCGGTGCACCAGAGCCCGCATGTCGCTTCCGTCATCCAGAGCGTGCTCGCTGCGGTCGTCGTCGGCCTGTTCGCCGTGCTCGGCCTCGATCCGGTGCTGGCGCTGTTTTCGTGGCTGACCAATGTCGCGACGCTCGGCGTCATCGTCATGATGGCGGTGGCCTCGCTTGCCGTGGTGATGTTCTTCCGCGCCAACCCGGCAGCCCAGGAGAACGCGCTGAAGACCACCATCCTGCCCGGGCTGACCTTCATCGCTTTCGTCATCATCATCTACCTGATCGTCATCAATTTCGGCAGCCTGTCCGGGGCCGGCGGTTTTCTTGGCGTGTTCCTGCCGGGGCTGGTGCTGATCGCCGCGATCGTCGGCCTGCTGCTGGCCAGCGCGCTGAAGAGCCGCGATCCCATAGCCTTCGAAAACCTCGGCCAGCCGCTGAAAGATTGAGAAAAGCAAAGGGGCGGCGTGCCACGCCGCCCTTACACCACAAGGGGAGTGGCGGATTTGAGCTTTGCCGAAAATATCACCGTTGAGGCTTTGGAAGCCGATCCCTACCCGATCTATGCAGAGCTCAGGCGCAGTGCGCCTGTCGCTTTCGTGCCGGCGGTCAACCTGTGGTTCGTCACCCGCTGGAAGGATGTCGAGAGCGTCGCCAAGTCGCCCGACATCTTCTCCGCCGTCGTCGGCTCATCGCCGGTCGAGCGCTCCTTCGGCAAGCCCACCATCCTGACCACCGATGGCGAAACGCATAAACAGCTGCGACAGGGCGTCGATCCGAAATACCGGCCGCGCACCGTTGCCGCCTATGCCGGCGACCTCGTGCGGTCGATTGCCGAACCTCTTCTCGACCGGATCGCCAACCAGGGCTCCGCCGAGCTGATGGCCGATTATTTCGAACCGGTGTCGACGCTCAGCCTGGCGCGCTCGCTCGGCCTTGCCGACATTGACATGCCGACGCTGCGCCGCTGGTTCTATGGCCTTGCCCAGGGCGCCATCAATTTCGAGAACGACCCGAAGCGGCAGGAGATCGCCGACGCGATCAGTGCCGAGGTCGGCGACGCCATCCTGCCGACGCTGGAAAGACTTGCGCGCCAGCCAGATGACTCGGCGCTGTCGCATATGCTGCACGATGGCATGCCGGAGGGCACGACGCGGCCGATCGATTTTTTGATGCCGAGCATCAAGGTCATCCTGCTTGGCGGCATGCAGGAGCCCGGACATGGCGCCGGCTCGATCCTGGCCGGTCTGCTGGCCCATCCCGAACAGATGCGGCAGGTGCTCGCCGATCCCGAGACCTTCGTGCCGAAGGCGGTCGACGAGGGCCTGCGCTGGGTGGCGCCGATCGGCACGCAGACGCGGCAGACGACACGGGCGGTCGAGCTTGGCGGCGTGACGATTCCAGCCGGTGCCGCGGTTGCCGCACTTGTCTCCTCGGCAAGCCGTGACGAGAGCCGCTTTGCCGATCCAGACCGCTTCGACATCAACCGCGACGAAGGCAACCATGCCGCTTTCGGCTTCGGCCATCATTTCTGTTCGGGCCGGTTTTTCGCACGCGAGCAGATGTGCCTTGCGGTGAGGCTGTTGCTCCTGCGCTTCCCCGATCTCAGCCTTGTGCCTGGCAAGGAGCCGGTGTTTCGCGGCTGGGAATTCCGCGCGCCAACCACATTGCATGTTTGCCTGGGAGTCCGTCACCCATGATCAGTCAGAATGCCATCGACACGCTGCGCAGGACGGAGATCGGCGCACGGGGCCTGTTCATCGATGGCGTGCAGATCGAGGCAACAAGCGGCGCAAGCCTGCCGGTGACGTCGCCGATCGACGGCCGGCCGTTCGCCAGCATCGCCGACGGCAACGCCGCCGATATCGACCGCGCCGTGAAGTCGGCGCGCAAGGCGTTCGAGAAGGGCTCGTGGTCGCGATCAGCGCCAGCCTTTCGCAAGAAGGTGCTGACGAAATTCGCCGAGCTGGTCGAAAAGCATGCCGACGAGCTCGCCGTGCTCGGCGTGCGCGACAATGGCACCGAGATCGGCATGGCCTACAAGGCCGAACCGCTCTCGGCCGCCGGCACCATCCGCTACTATGCCGAGGCGATCGACAAGGTCTACGGCGAGATCGCGCCAACGGCCGACAATGTGCTCGGACTGATCCACAAGGAGCCGCTCGGCGTCGTCGGCGTCATCGTGCCGTGGAACTTTCCGCTGATGATCGGCGCCTGGAAGATCGCGCCCGCACTTGCCGCCGGCAATTGCGTGGTGGTCAAGCCGCCGGAGATCGCTTCGCTGACGCTGCTGCAGCTGGCCGAATTGGCAAGCGAGGCCGGACTTCCCGCCGGTGTGCTCAATGTCGTCACCGGCCGTGGCGCGGTCACCGGCGAAGCGCTCGGCCTGCATATGGATGTCGACGCCATCGCCTTCACCGGCTCGGGGCCGGTCGGCCGACGGCTGCTCGAATATTCCGCTCGCTCCAATCTGAAGCGCGTCTTCCTCGAACTCGGCGGCAAGTCGCCCAACATCGTCTTTGCCGATGCTCCCGACCTGAAACAGGCGGCGGTCGTCTCGGCCAACGGCATTTTTCGCAATTCCGGCCAGGTCTGCGTCGCCGGCTCGCGGCTTCTGGTCCAGTCAGCGGTCTATGATCGGTTCATGGACGAACTTGTCGCGGCAACCACGCGGCTCAAAGTCGGCGATCCGCTCGATCTCACCAGCGATGTCGGCGCCGTGTCGAGCGCCGAGCAACTGAACAAGAATCTCGGTTTCGTCGCCAGAGCCACCGAAGAAGGCGCCCAGCTGGTCACCGGTGGCGAGCGGATTCTGACCGAGACCGGCGGCAGCTACATGGCGCCGACGATCTTCGAGAATGTCACGCAAGACATGCAGCTTGCGCGCGAGGAGGTGTTCGGGCCAGTGCTCGGCGTCATGCGCTTCGAGACCGAGGAGGAGGCGGTGCGGCTTGCCAATTCGACCGTCTACGGGCTCGCCTCGGCGGTGTGGACCGCCAACCTCTCCACAGCACACCGCATGGTGCGCGCCATCAATGCCGGCGTCGTCCACGTCAACACCTATGGCGGCGCCGACATCACCGTGCCGCTCGGCGGCGTCAAACAGTCCGGTTTCGGCCGCGACAAGTCGCTTCACGCGCTGGAGAAATATTTGGAACTGAAGACGGCGTGGATCGCGCTTTGAGCCTGGCGTCAGCGCCGGTTTTTCCGAGAGTCCGATCTTACTTCCGAAGCGCAGCGGATCGCATCGTAGCCCGCGGCGATCGATTCAATGGCGTCTCGTTCTCACTCACCCGAAAATTTTGAGAGAATATTCCCGGCTTTGGCGAGAACGGCGAAAGGCGTTCTTTGATAAACTTGATAGAATTTCTGAGGATGTGACCAAGGCTAGGCAATCCGCCTCGCTGCCATGACTTCACAACCACAGAGATCAATCATGTCCGACTTCAAGAACACTTTGCCATCTTCCCCGGGGTCAACCGTCAACCGGCGCAGTGGCCTTGCTCTGCTGTTCGCCTCGGCCGTGGCGATCGGCAGCCTGATGGCGCCCGGCGCATCGTTCGCCGAGGACAAAAAGGCGATCAAGGTGGGTATCATCAGCGGTGAGGACGAGGATGTCTGGCGAGTCGTCGTCGCCCAGGCCGCCGAAAAGGGCCTCTCCATCGAAACCGTGGTGTTCAACGACTACACCCAGCCCAATGAGGCGCTGGAGCGCGGCGAAATCGACGCCAACGCCTTCCAGCACCAGCCCTATCTCGACAACCAGATCAAGACTCAAGGGTATCATATCGTGCGCGTCGGCTATACCGGCGTGTGGCCGATCGGCCTCTACTCCAAGAAGTACAAAGCAGTCGCCGACCTGCCCGAGGGCGCGGTCGTCGGCGTGCCGAACGATCCATCCAATGAAGGCCGGGCGCTGCGCGTGCTGCAGAACGAGGGCGTGATCAAATTGAAGGACGGCACCGGCATTCTCGCCGCCACCGTCGACATCGCCGAGAACGCGAAGAAGGTGGTGATCAAGGAACTGGACGCCGGCATTGTCGGCCGCTCGGTCGAGGATCTCGACGCGGCCGTGGTCAACACCGACTGGGCGCTGAAAAGCGGCCTGACGCCGGAAAACCGCATCGCGCAGGAGCCGATCGCCGACAATCCCTACCGCAACTTCATCGCGGTGAAGGCCGGTAACGAGAACGAGGCCTGGGTGAAGACGCTGGTCGCCTCCTATCAGAACGAGGCGGTGAAGGCCGAGTTCGACAAGGTCTACAAGGGCACCGGCCTCAGCGCCTATTGATCCGGTCGACCGGAAGCCCGGTTCGATAGCAACAGCGGTCCGCGCTCAGGCGCGGGCCGCGATTGCGTTTTCGGGAACAGGAACATTCATGAACCAGCATATCACGGCATCCGGAGAAACCGCCGATCCGATCCATGCCCGGCCCGACGCGTCTCAGGACGTCGTGCGCCTCGTCGAGCTGAAGCGCCGCTTCGGTGCGACAGCGGCGCTCGACGGCATCTCGCTGACCGTGCGCAAGGGCGAGATCCTCGGTATCATCGGCCGCAGCGGCGCCGGCAAGTCGACGCTGATCCGCTGCCTGAACGGGCTGGAGCGTCCTGACTCCGGCGAAGTTTTCATCGAAGGCCGAGAGATCAGCCGGCTCGGCGAGCGCGACCTGCAGCCGCTACGGCGGCGCATCGGCATGATCTTCCAGCATTTCAACCTGCTGTCGGCCAAGACCGTCGAAGACAATGTGGCGCTGCCGCTCAAGATCGAGGGCCGCCCGAAGGCCGAGCGACTGAAGCGCGCCGCCGAACTGCTCGACCTCGTCGGCCTGTCCGAGAAGGCAAAAGCCTATCCGGCGTCACTGTCGGGCGGCCAGAAGCAGCGTGTCGGCATCGCCCGGGCGCTGGCAGCACGCCCGGCGCTGCTCTTGTCGGACGAAGCCACCTCGGCGCTCGATCCGGAAACAACGCGCTCCATCCTCGCCCTTCTCAAGGACATCAACCGGCAGCTTGGGCTGACCATCCTTCTGATCACCCATGAGATGGAGGTGGTCCGCTCGATCGCCGACCGCGTTGCGGTGATCGACGCCGGGCGCATCGTCGAGCAAGGGCCGGTCTGGTCGGTGTTTGCCGACCCACAATCAGACATCACCAAAAGCCTGCTCGGCGCCATCCGGCCACAGCTGCCAGCCGAACTGGCGGCCCGGCTGCTGCCGGCGGCCGGCGCGGAGACGATCCTGCGCGTCGACGTGGCCGGTGATGCGGCACGCGGCCCGTTGCTGTCCGACCTTGCCACGGCTGTTCCAGGCGCCTTCCGCCTCATCCACGGCGGCATCGACCATATCCAGCAACAGCCCGTCGGCACGCTGTTCCTGTCTGTTCCCGGCAGCGATGCAAATCATCTCGCTGACATCATCACATTCCTGAAGACCCGCCAGGCGCGGGTGGAGGTGCTTGGCCATGTCGCCGATCCTGTTTGAACTTCTGCTGCGTTCGATTTGGGAAACCGTCCTGATGACAGCCGCCTCCGGCCTCATCTCGCTGGTCTTCGGCCTGCCGCTCGGCCTGGCACTGATCGCCACCGAACGCGGCGGGATTGCCGAAAGCCTGTGGGTGAACCGGGCGCTCGGCGCCGTCATCAACGGCTTCCGTTCGGTGCCCTTCATCATCCTTCTGGTGGCACTGATCCCGGTGACGCGGCTGATCGTCGGCACCTCGATCGGCACATGGGCAGCCATCGTGCCGCTGTCGATCGCCGCCACGCCCTATTACGCGCGCATTGCCGAAGTGTCGTTGCGTGAGGTCGACCGTGGCTTGATCGAGGCGGCGCGCGCCATGGGCGGCAACCGCTGGACGATCATCCGCGAGGTGCTGGTGCCGGAAGCCCTGCCCGGCATCGTCGCCGGCTTCACGGTGACGCTGGTGACGCTGATCGGTGCCTCGGCCATGGCCGGCGCCATCGGCGCCGGCGGCCTCGGCGACCTCGCCATCCGCTACGGCTATCAACGATTTGAGACGTCCGTCATGATCGCGGTGGTCATCGTGCTGATCATCCTGGTCTGCGGCATCCAGTGGGCGGGGGACCGGCTGGTGGCGAGGCTGGATCGGCGGGGGTGAAAGACTGGCTGACGGCACGGCCGCGTACGGGATAGGCGGAGGCCTCCCCGCCACCAAACCGTCTGACGCCCGGCCTCACCCGCCAAAGCTGCCCAGCCGCGTCGGCTGCGTATAGCTGCGGTCGACATAGAGCAGGGCCGAGCCGCCGCTGCCGTGCCGGACATCGATGACGCGGCCGATCATGACATTGTGCGTGCCGACGACATGCACAGTCTCAATCTCGCAATCGAAATTGACGATCGCATCCGACAACGCCGGCGTGCCGGAGGTCAGCGTCTGCCAGCGCGCCGAGGCGTAGCGTGCCTCCATGTCCCTGGTCGCGCCGGCGAATTTTCCCGCCAGATGCATGTGGTCATGCATCAGCACGTTGACGCAGAAGCGCTGGTTGGACAGAAACATGGCGGCCTGCGTCGAGCGCCCGTTCATGCAGACCAGCAGCGTCGGCGGCTCGTCGGAGACGCTGCACATGGCGGTGGCGGTGAAGCCGCCGCGTCCTGCCGGCCCATCGGTGGTGACGATGTTGACCGGCGCGCAGACCCTCGCCATGGCGTCGCGGAAATCGGTTTTCGAAATCTGCGTGGCCATCTAATTCACTCGGCCGTTGAGACAAGCGGATTGAACCAGGTATCGCCCGTCCAGCCATTCTCGTCATAGTCGGCCATGCAGGTGTCGACGAGCTCTTCCATCGCCTTCAGCCGCCCGCCGCGTTCAGCTCCTTTCAGCACCTGCAGCCGCACCTCTTCCGGCGCGCCGGCATAGTTGAGCTCGTAGAGCGCGTGGCGGCCGCCGAACTCGGTGCCGGTCGCGTCCCACAAAAGCTTCATGATCTTGATGCGCTCGATGTGGCCCATGTCGTTGGAGCCACGCACATATTGCGCCAGATACTTGTCGATCTCGGGGTTGTTGAAGTCGCGCACCGACGACGGCAGGTAGATCAGCCCGGACGCGATCACCCGGCGCACGGTGTCGATGACACGCGGATAGGCTTCCGACATGAAGGTGCGGTAGGCGAGCGCGGCTTCCAGATTGGGCAGCACCGCGCCATTCGCCCACGGGATCGGGTTGTAGGCCATGGCGTTGGAAAAGCTCCAGAACATGTGCCTGAGCGCGATGACCTCGCCCAGTGCCGCCTGGTTGCCGCGGAAAGCATCGCCGCCCGTGGCGCGCAGCGCCTTGGCCAGCAGGCCGGCGAGGAAGTCGAGCTTGACGGCGAAACGCGTGCAGCCCTGGAAGCAGTAGCCATGCATGAAGCCGGATGCCGGGTGGAAGGACAGGATCTTCTGCGCATCGCGCAGCACCAGCACGTCCTCCCAGGGGATGAAGACATTGTCGAGCACCAGGATCGCATCGTTCTCGTCGAAGCGCGACGACAGCGGATAGTCGAAGGGCGCCGCCACCGTGTTGGCCGTCTGCTCGTAGGAGACGCGGCAGAACATCTTTATCCCCGGTGCATTCATCGGCACGATGAACATCACCGACAGCGACGGATCCTCAGTGATCGTCGCCGAGCCCTGCGCCAGGAAATTGTAGTGGGTCAGCGCCGAGGACGTCGCCACCACCTTGGCGCCGGAGACATAGATGCCGGCATCCGTCTCCTTGGTGATGTGGACGAAGACGTCCTTCACCTGTTCGGCCGGCTTGTGGCGGTCGATCGGCGGATTGACGATGGCATGGTTCATGAACAGTGCGGCTTCCTGCGCACGTTTGTGCCAGGACAGAGCATTGTCCCTGAACGGCCCGTACCAGTCGGCATTGGCGCCGAGCGTGTTCATCAGCGCCGCCTTGTAGTCGGGCGTGCGCCCCATCCAGCCATAGGACATGCGCGACCACTCGGCGATCGCCGTCTGCTGGGTAACAAGCTCAGCCGAGGATTTGGCGACCCGGAAATATTTGTGGGTGTAGCCGCCCGAGCCGGTGTCGGTCGGCGAGGTCAGCGTGTCCCGCCGCAGGGGATCATGCAGCGCATCGTAGAGGCGCGCCAGCGACCGCGCCGAATTGCGCATCGACGGGTGCGTGGTGACATCGGCAATGCGTTCGCCGTATATATAGACCTCGCGGCCGTCGCGCAGGCTCTCCAGATACTCAGCCCCGGTGAACGGCCGTGCCTTATCAGTGCGGAAGTCTTCTGATCGCATGATGGTCCTCCTCTTGAGTCGCAACACTAGCGCCTTGGGCATGCTTCGGTTATGGACGGAACGGCAAAACCGATTGGACTTTTTCAGGCGCCATGAGCCAGAATTCCATCCCCGACTTCTTCGTCTATGGCGAGCCGGTGAGGCCGCTCGATGTCGGTTTCCTGCATGTCGAGACGGTGCTTGCGCGCAGCAATATCCATCTTGGTCAGGTTGCGGCGCACAAGCATCCGCAGATGGGCCAGATCACCTACTGGACCAGCGGCTCCGGCACCTACCGTATCGAAGACCGATCCTGGGACTTTTCGGCGCCTGCCGTCAGCTTCGTGCCGAGCGCTGTCGTGCATGGCTTCTCGATCGGACCCGGCACCGACGCCATCGTCGTCTCGGTCGCCGACGGCGCGCTCGCGGCCATCGCCGCTCACAGCCTGCTGCCGCTGGACAGGCCGGTCTTTGCCGACGGTCTGCCACGACACGCGGCGTGGGCGAGACTGGCGGCGGTGCTGGAGATGATCGCCGCCGAATATGCCGAGGCGCAAGCCGGCAATGACAGGGTCCTGCCGGCGCTGATCGCCGTCGCACTCTCCCACATTGCGCGCCTGAGCCCCGGCGTGACCGCCTCCGCTGCCTCTTCCGATGCTTCGCTGGCGCGGGGCCTGCGCCGGCTCGCCGACACGCATTTCCGCGACAACTGGCCGGTCGATCGCTACGTCGAGGCGCTGGCCACCACGCCGCATCTTCTCGACAAGGCTGCCCATGCTGTGCTGGGCGCCGGCGTCAAGCGGGTCGTCAGCGAAAGGCGGCTGCTGGAGGCCAAGCGTCTGCTGCTGTTTACCGTACGCACGGTGGAGGACATCGCCTACGAGATCGGCTTCGACGACCCGGCGTATTTTTCACGGTTCTTTCGCGCGCGGGTCGGCGAAGCGCCCGCCGCCTGGCGCCGGAAGCACTTGCAGGGCCATTAGTCCTGCGTGAGATGCAGACCCGTGATGCGCAATCCTCGATGTTGCAGCCACAGCCACTTTTTCGTGAAGCTGAACGGGTTGATCCCTTCGCCTGTCTGCCTAGGTAGAAAGGAGCGGCGGGCGCCACGCAAATCTGACATCGGGCCAATCTGACAGTCGGCATGATATTTTCCTGCATTCAAAAGCTTGCCCTCGCTGTTCTCTGTGTGGGAATCCAGTCTTCCTGCGTCGTTCCCGACGATACGTCGCGTATCGCCAAGGTTGATCCAACGGCGGCGGCCGCCCGCAAGGAGATGGTCGGCCTCAGCGAAGCCGATGTTCGAATGTGCGCCGGGTTTCCGACCGCCACCGCCAACGCCGGCCGATCGGGCCAGATCTGGACCTACAAGCGCATCGTCCAGCGCGGCAATCTCAGCATTGTGGTTCCGACTCTAGCGGTAGGCGCGATCCCGGCGGTCGGCGGCTCCGTCAATGTCGCTCCCGGCGGTTATTGCGACACGCAAATTCGCATGGTCGACGGCCGCGTCGCCGAAGTTGCCTATGCCGGCGACAACAATTTGCCGAACAGGCGCGACGCGCTTTGTGTCAGCACGGTGGACGCCTGCGTGACCTATGCGCGTCAACACGGTCAGAGGCCGGCGGCCAGATCGGCCAGATAGCCGGCGGCAGCGAAACGGCGATGACGGTCACGCAAATACCGTTGAGGGCTTGACTGACCCGCCGGACAGAATACGCTAGCGCAAAATACCGGCTCTGATCGCCGGGCGGCAAGAATGCCTCGTATGCCTCGCCCTTCCGGCGCTGGCTGCGAGGCATTGTCATTTTGGGGATCTGTTTGAAACGGCATATCGAGATCGGCATCCTGTATTCCCGCTCGGGGAGCTATCAGCTCGTCTCCGATGCGTGCCGCATCGGCGCCATGCGCGCCATCGCCGACATCAACGCCGATCGCAGCTCAGGCATCGAACTGGTGCCGGTCGAGCGCGATCCGCAAAGCAATGCGGACCGTTACGCGACGCTGTGCGAGGATATTTTCAGGACCAGCAGCGCGCGCCATGTCGTCGGCTGCGTCACCTCGTGGAGCCGCAAGGAAACCATTCCGGTGCTCGAGAAGGCGGGCGGCATGCTCTGGTACGCCTGCCCCTATGAGGGCTTCGAGGCCAACGAGCACGTCGTCTACATGCACGCCTGCCCCAACCAGCATCTGGTGCCGCTGATGGCGCATGTCGTGCCGCGTTTCGGCGCCAACGGTTTCCTGCTCGGCTCGAACTACATCTGGGGCTGGGAGATGAACCGCGTCGCCCGCGACCTGATCGCCGATGCCGGCGGCAAGGTGCTGGGCGAACGCTATCTGCGCATCGGCGAGACCGACGTGTCGCGGCTGATCGCGGAGATCCGTGCCACACGGCCGAACTTCATCCTCAACAACCTGATCGGCACCACTTCCTACGCCTTCCTGGCGGCCTATTGCGATCTCGGGAATGAGGATCCTGCCTTCCGCCCGGAAACCTGTCCCGTCATCTCCTGCAACCTCACCGAAGGAGAGTTGCCGGCGATCGGCGTATCCGGGAAAGGGCACCTGTCGGTCGGGCCGTACTTCGCGCCGCGGCCGGCCGCCTTCGCCTCGTCTTTCGAGGCCTCCGCCTATGCCTCCGTGCAGGTGATGGCCGACGTGCTCTCCAGCAATTCCGAAGCCGGTCCGGCGGAATTTTCCAGAGCCTTCGCAGAACGCCGCTTCTCCACCCGGCTCGGGCCGATCGCCATCGACGCGCATTCCCAGCACGCGACGCTGCCGGTGATCATCGGGCGCATCGCGGATGGCTTCTTCGAGGTCGTCAGCCGCGAGGACGAAGTCGCGCCAGACCCGTATCTGTCGCGCTACGACCCGGCAAAAACATTCGGCCGCCCGCGCCTGAGGGTGGTGTCGTGACGAGAACCCCACGCATCCCCAATCTCGGCGGCGCCAGGGCCTTCATCCTGCACCGTCCGCACCCGACGGTGCAGGCGATCACCAGGCAATTGTCGGCCATCGGCCTGATCACGCTGGACTGCTGGCCCGAACTACCGCCCGAGGCGCTGGCGGCCGATTTCGTCTTCTTCGACGCCGATCTCGGCTTCGACGAGCAATTCCCGTGGAAGCCGGGCGAAGCGCCGATGCCGCTGGTGGCGCTGATCGGCTCCGAGGCGCCCGGCCGCATCGAATGGGCATTGTCGCACAAGGCCGACGCCCAACTCTTGAAGCCGGTCGGCAATGCCGGCGTCTACAGCGCACTGCTGATCGCAAGGCAAAGTTTCGAGGCGCGAAAACACCTGGCCAGCGAAATCGCCTCGCTTCGCCAGCGCGTCGCCGAGCGCCAGACCATCGTGCGCGCGGTGACGGCACTGGCGAAAGGCGCCGATGACGGCCGCGCCTATGCGCAGCTTCGCTCGCTGGCGATGAGCTGGCAGATCAGCGTCGAGGATGCCGCGCGGCGGATCGTGGCCATGACAAGTGAAGAAGCAACGGGGGAAGAAGGCGGCGATGACCAGTCCCATCGCGCCTGATCTCACCGCGCCAGGGCGCATGCCGGTCAAGCCGCGCGCCGGCGTCTGGCGCCGGCTGGTCAGGCGCCGTCTGGCACTGCTTGGGCTGGTGATCGTCGCCATTGTCGTTGCCGGCGCCGTGCTGGCGCCATGGCTGACAGGCTACGATCCCAACGAGCAGATGTTCGACGGCCTGACCATCGAGGGCTCGCCCTTGCCGCCGGATGCAAAATTCTGGCTGGGCACCGACCTGCTCGGCCGCGACCTGTTGACCCGCATCCTCTACGGAGCCCGCACCTCGCTGATCATCGGCATCGTCGCCAATGGCGTGGCGCTGTTCATCGGCACGCTGGTCGGTGTTGTTGCTGGCTATTTCCGCGGCTGGATCGGCAGTGCGCTGATGCGCTTCACCGATTTGATGATGGCCTTTCCGGCACTGCTGCTCGCCATTTGCCTGGCGGCGGTGTTCGAGCCGAGCCTGTGGATCGTCGCCATGGTCATCGCGCTGGTCAACTGGGTGCAGACCGCCCGCGTTATTTACACCGAGACCTCTTCGCTCGCCGAACGCGAGTTCATCGACGCCGAGCGCACCATCGGGGCGAGCGCACCGCGCATCCTGTTTCGCCACATCCTGCCGCATCTCCTGCCGACCATCATCGTCTGGGGCACGCTCGGCATTTCGACCACGGTGCTGTTGGAGGCGACGCTCTCCTTCCTCGGCATTGGCGTGCAGCCGCCGACCTCGTCCTGGGGCAACATCATCTTCGAGAACCAGACCTACTTCCAGGCAGCACCCTGGCTGGTGTTCTTCCCCGGTGCGGCGATCCTGGCGCTGGCACTGGCCTTCAACCTGATCGGCGACGCGCTGCGCGACATCCTCGATCCGACGCAAAGGGGCCGGGCATGATCGCCTATCTAGGCCGCCGCCTGATCCAGTCGCTGCTGATCCTGCTCGGCGTCTCGCTGATCACCTTCGCGCTGCTCTATCTCTTGCCGGCCGACCCGGTGCGCCAGATCGCCGGCCGCAGCGCCACGCCGCAGACGGTTGAGAACATCCGCCAGCAGCTCGGCCTCGACCAGCCCTTCATCGTCCAGTACTGGCGCTATCTTACGAAGCTCATCAGCGGCGATCTCGGCCGCTCCTACATCCAGCGCTCCGAAGTCACCGAGCTGATCGTCTCACGGCTGCCGGCAAGCCTGTTGCTGATGGTCGGCGCCATCCTGTGCGAGCTGCTGCTCGGCCTCAGCATGGGCCTGATCGCTGCCGTCAAGCGCGGCACCGGCACCGACCAGACGCTGATGGTCGCCTCCTTCGTCGGCGTCTCGGCACCGCAATTCGTCGTCGGTCTGCTGCTGCTCTACGTCTTTGCCGTGCGGCTCAGCTGGTTCCCGATCGGCGGCTATGGCACCTGGCGTCATCTCGTGCTGCCGTCGCTGACCATGGGCATACTCGGCGCCGGCTGGTACGCCCGCATGATGCGCTCGTCGATGATCGATGTTCTGCGTCAGGATTATGTCCGCACCGCCCGCGCCAAGGGCCTGGCGCGGCGAGCCATCCTTTTCCGCCATGCGCTGCCGAACGCCATCCTGCCGGTCATCGCCATGATCGGCATCGACATCGGCATCTTCATGGGTGGCATCGTCGTCGTCGAAAGCGTGTTCGGCTGGCCTGGCATTGGCCAGCTGGCGTGGCAGGCCATCCAGCGCGTGGACATCCCGATCATCATGGGCGTCACCCTGGTCTCGGCCTTCGCCATCGTGCTCGGCAATCTGCTGGCCGACGTCATCGCGCCCTTCATCGACCCCCGCATCAAGCTCAGATGAAAATGAAAACCAGACAGAGAAAGGGAACATAAAAATGAAAAAGTTTCTCGCTTCCACGGTAGCGGCATCGGCGCTGGCGCTGATGCTCGGCATGACAAGTGTTCGCGCCGAGGACACCGTCGATCCGAACGCCAAGCAGGGCGGCGCCATCACCATCACCTACAAGGACGATGTCGCCACGCTCGATCCGGCGATCGGGTATGACTGGCAGAACTGGTCGATGATCAAGAGCCTGTTCGACGGGCTGATGGATTACGAACCTGGCACCACCAATTTGAAGCCCGACCTTGCCGAGAGCTACGAGATCTCGCCCGACGGGAAGACCTTCACCTTCAAGCTGCGCCATGGCGTGAAATTCCACAATGGCCGCGAGATGACCGCCGACGACGTGAAATATTCGCTCGACCGCGTCACCAATCCCAAGACCCAGAGCCCCGGCGCCGGCTTTTTCGGCTCGATCAAGGGCTATGACGATGTCGCCGCCGGCAAGGCCGGGAGCCTCTCCGGCGTCACCGTCGTCGATCCCTACACGGTCAAGTTCGAGCTGACCCGGCCCGACGCCACTTTCCTGCATGTCATGGCCATCAACTTCTCGCATGTCGTGCCGAAGGAAGAGGTCGAGAAATACGGCGCCGATTTCGGCAAGCATCCGGTCGGCACCGGCGCCTTCAAGCTCGCCGAATGGACACTCGGCCAGCGCATCGTCTTCGAGCGCAATGCGGACTATTGGCACAAGGGCCTGCCGCATCTGGACAAGATCACCTTCGAGATCGGCCAGGAGCCGATCGTGGCGCTGCTGCGCCTGCAGAAGGGCGAGATCGATGTGCCCGGCGACGGCATTCCGCCGGCAAAATTCCAGGAGGTGATGGCCGATCCGGAGCAGAAGGCGCGCGTCGTCGAAGGCGGCCAGCTGCACACCGGCTATGTCACCATGAACACCACCATGGCGCCGTTCGACAATGTGAAGGTGCGTCAGGCGGTCAACATGGCGATCAACAAGGCGCGCATCATCCAGATCATCAACGGCCGCGCTGTGCCGGCCAACCAGCCGCTGCCGCCGTCGATGCCGGGCTACGACAAGGAGTACAAGGGCTATCCCTATGACGTCGCCAAGGCCAAGGCGCTGCTTGCCGAGGCCGGCCATCCCGATGGTTTCGACACGCAATTGTTCGCCATGAACACCGATCCCAACCCGCGCATCGCTCAGGCGATCCAGCAGGATCTGGCGGCGATCGGCATCAAGGCCAGCATCCAGTCGCTGGCTCAGGCAAACGTCATTGCCGCCGGCGGCGACAAGGCCGGCGCACCGATGATCTGGTCCGGCGGCATGGCCTGGATCGCCGACTTCCCGGATCCGTCGAACTTCTACGGCCCGATCCTCGGCTGCGCCGGCGCGGTGCCGGGCGGCTGGAACTGGTCGTGGTACTGCAACAAGGATCTCGAGGCCAAGGCGGCCGAGGCCGACTCGGTGGTCGACCCGGCCAAGGCCGGCGAGCGCGACAAGATGTGGAGCGCCATCTACGACAAGGTGATGGAAGACGCGCCCTGGGCGCCGGTCTTCAACGAGCAGCGCTTCACCATGAAGTCGACGCGCATGGGCGGCGCCGACAACCTCTATGTCGACCCGGTCCATATCCCGATCAACTACGACAATGTGTACGTAAAAGATGTGCAATAACTGCGACTACACCATCCACGGGCGCCAACATCATTTCGGCTGGGACAATTCGTTTGTCCCGGCCGAGCGGGTGGCGCCCGGCTCGACCATCGAGTTCCAGTGCCTCGATTCCTCCGGCGGCCAGTTGCAGGCCGACAGCACGGTCGCCGACGTCGCCAGGCTCGACTTCGCCACCGTCAATCCGGTGACTGGGCCGATCTTCGTCGAGGGCGCCGAGCCGGGCGATGCACTGAAGGTGACGATCGAGATGTTCAAACCATCCGGCTTCGGCTGGACGGCCAACATTCCCGGTTTCGGGCTGCTCGCCGACGACTTCAAGGAGCCGGCGCTGAACATCTGGAAATACGACGCCGTCTCGCTCGAGCCGGCGCTGTTCGGCAAAAATGCGCGTGTGCCGTTGAAAGCCTTCGCCGGCACCATCGGCAACGCGCTGGCGGAAAAGGGCCACCATTCGGTGGTGCCGCCAAGGCGCGTCGGCGGCAATCTCGACATCCGCGATCTCGCCGCCGGCACCACGCTGTACCTGCCGGTGGAAGTGGCGGGCGCACTGTTTTCGGTCGGCGATACCCATGCCGCGCAAGGCGACGGCGAGGTTTGCGGCACGGCGATCGAAAGCCCGATGGACGTCGTGCTCAAGCTCGATCTGGTCAAGGATGCCAGGCTGAAGACGCCGCGCTTCACCACGCCAGGCCCGGTGACGCGCCATCTCGACGCCAAGGGTTATGAGGTGACGACCGGCATCGGCCCGGACCTGATGGCGGGCGCCAGGGAAGCGGTCGCGCAGATGGTCGACCTGCTCGCCGGGAGGTACAAGATCGACCCGGTCGAAGCCTATATGCTGGCCTCTGTGTGCGGCGATCTCAGGATCAGCGAGATCGTCGACATGCCGAACTGGGTGGTGTCGTTCTATTTTCCGCGCTGCGTGTTTGAATGATGTCAAGTCGGCGCTGCACCCCCCTCTGTCCTGCCGGACATCTCCCCCTCAAGGGGGGAGATCAGATGTCACTTCGGCTTTCGCCAATCTCTAATGTTGCAAGGGGGAGCGCCGGCCCACGTGACGGCCAATCTCCCCCCTTGAGGGGGAGATGTCCGGCAGGACAGAGGGGGGCGTGCCGGAATAAACCTCTCAGAACTTTGCCTTTGCAATGACCTCAACCCCCAAACCCGTCCTCGACATCGCCAACCTCTGCGTCAGCGTGCGCGGCGAGGACGGCGAGCGCGAGGTCGTCTCCGACCTGTCGCTGACGCTGGCGCGTGGCGAGACGCTCTGCATTGCCGGTGAATCCGGCTCCGGCAAATCGATGACCGCACTGGCCATCATGCAATTGCTGCCGCAGCCGGCGGCGCGCATATCGTCTGGGAAAATCCATCTGGGCGATACAGATCTGACGACTCTCGACGAGCGCCGGATGCGGCGCATTCGCGGCGACCGCATCGCCATGATCTTCCAGGAGCCGATGACCTCGCTCAACCCGGTGCTGTCGATCGGCCGGCAGCTCACCGAATCCATCGAGGCACACACCAGCCTGTCGCAGGGCGAAGCTCGTCAGCGCGCCATCGAGGCGTTGAAGGCGGTGCGCATTTCAGAGGCCGAAAGCCGGCTAAAGCAGTTTCCGCACGAACTGTCCGGCGGCATGCGCCAGCGGGTGATGATCGCCATGGCGCTGGCGCTCGAGCCGGACGTGCTGATCGCCGACGAGCCGACGACGGCCCTCGACGTCACCGTGCAAGGCGAGGTGCTGGAGCTGCTGCGCGACCTGCAGCGCCAGCACGGCACCAGCGTCATCCTGATCACCCACGACATGGGCGTCGTCGCCGAAATGGCCGACCGCGTCATCATCATGCGGCATGGCCGCATGGTCGAAGAGGGAAGAACCGCTGACATTTTTGCCAGGCCGCAAGCCGACTACACGCGCGAACTGCTTGCCGCCGTGCCGCGCATCGGCAGCGGTATCGGCCGCCAGAAATCCAGGGATGTCGAGGCGGCGGCGCCGGCCAATGTCGCCGAGGTCAAGGACCTGCATGTCCGCTTCGACCTGCATGGCGGCTTCTTCGGCCGGGTCACCCGCCGCGTCCACGCGGTGGAAGGCGTGACCTTCTCGATCGCGCCCAACGAGACGCTGGCGCTGGTCGGCGAATCCGGTTGCGGCAAGTCGACAACCGCCAAGGCGTTGGCCGGACTGGTGCCTTACAGCGGAGGCGTCGTCATCGGCGGCCGCAATTTGTCTGGCCTTGGCCGCGACGAGCGCAAGGCTGTGCGCCGCGACGTGCAGATGATTTTTCAGGATCCCTACGCCTCGCTCGACCCGCGCATGCGCGTCGGCGACCTCGTCGCCGAGCCGCTGCTGATCCATGGCATCGCCTCGAAGCAAGAACGCAGCCAGCGTGTCGCGGCGCTGTTCGAGCGCGTCGGCCTGTCGGCTGACCAGATGGATCTCTATCCGCATGAATTCTCCGGCGGCCAGCGCCAGCGCGTCTGTATTGCACGCGCTCTTGCGCTGCGGCCGAAGCTGATCATCGCCGACGAAAGCGTCTCGGCGCTCGACGTCTCGGTGCAGGCGCGTGTGCTCGATCTGTTGAAGGAATTGCAACGCGAATTCGGCGTCGCCTATCTCTTCATCTCGCACGACATGGCGGTGGTCGAGAACATCTCCGACCGCGTCGCCGTCATGTATCTCGGCCAGATCGTCGAAATGGGCACGCGCGACCAGGTCTTTTCCAACCCGCGCCACCCCTACACCAGACGCCTCATCGAAGCCGTGCCGGTGCCCGATCCAGCCAAGCGAAGAAGCCGCTTCGCCCGCCTGGACCAGGAGATCCCGAGCGCCACCCGCAGGATCGGCGAGGCGCCGTTGAAACTGGCGCTGAGGGATTTCGGCAACGGCCATCTCGTCGCCGCCGAGGGCTGAGCCGGCACTGCCGCCGGCGGTTCACGTGTTTGTGTCTCTATCTCGTGCTCAAGGCTCGCGTTCCGCCGCCAAACCGTATCGCTTCGAGCACGAAATCCCTAACGGCCTCTTGCCCTCTGTCCCTATCTTCCTCATGTTCAATACCATTGCGATGATCGATCGTAGGAGGGTCGGTCGGATTCATCGCTATGGGAGGAAGTCAACCATGAAGGTAAGCCTTTTCGTTTCCGCGGCACTTCTCGCCGTATCCGCGATCCCCGCCTCGGCCGCTGAAATTTCCGACGGCAAGGTCAAGATCGGCATCCTCAACGACCAATCGGGCGTCTACGCCGATTTCGGCGGCAAGTGGTCGGTCGAGGCGGCCAAGATGGCGGTCGAGGATTTCGGCGGCAAGGTGCAGGGAGCGCCGATAGAAATCATCAGCGCCGACCACCAGAACAAACCGGATATCGCCTCCAACATCGCGCGGCAGTGGTATGACACCGAGCAGGTCGATGCCATCATGGAACTGACGACCTCTTCGGTGGCGCTCGCCGTCCAGGGGATTTCCAAGGAAAAGAAGAAGATCGACATCGTCACCGGCGCGGCGACCACGGAGCTGACCGGCAAACAATGCTCGCCCTATGGCTTCCACTGGGCCTATGACACTCATTCGCAAGCGATTGGGACAGGCGGCTCTCTCGTGCAGCAGGGCGGCGACAGCTGGTTCTTCGTCACCGTCGACTATGCATTCGGCTATTCGCTGAAGGATCAGACCACCAAGTTCGTCGAGAGCCATGGCGGCAAGGTGCTGGGCGAGGTGCGTTATCCCCTGGGATCGACCGATTATTCGTCCTTCCTGCTGCAGGCGCAATCGTCGGGCGCCAAGGTCATCGGCCTGGCCAATGCCGGCCTCGATACCTCCAACTCGATCAAGCAGGCGGCCGAATTCGGCATCGTGCAGGGCGGTCAGCGTCTTGCCGCACTCCTGTTCACGCTGGCCGAGGTGCATGGGCTTGGCCTTCAAGCGGCGCAGGGCGTTGTGCTGACCGAAGGCTATTATTGGGATCGCGACGACAAGAGCCGCGAATTCGGGCAGCGCTTTTTCAAGCGCACCAACCGCATGCCGAACATGATCCAGGCCTCGACCTATTCAGCGGTGACGCAGTACCTGAAAGCGATCGACAAGGCCGGCACGGACGAGACCGAAGCCGTCGCCAAGCAACTGCATTCGATGCCTGTGGACGACGCCGCGATAACCAACGGCAAAGTGCAGGCGGACGGCAACATGGTCCACGACATGTACCTCTATCAGGTCAAGTCGCCAGCCGAGAGCACCAAGGAGTGGGACTACTACAAATATCTCGCCACCATTCCTGGCAACGAGGCCTTCCTGAGCGAAAAGGAAAGCGGCTGTCCGACGGCCGGCCAGTGATCGGCGCGGCCGATGGCGCCGACTGACCTGAGCGCGAACGAGCCGCCTGTGGTGCTTTCCGCCCGCGGGTTGCGGCGTGACTTTGCCGGCTTCATCGCCGTGAAAAACGTCGATCTGGATGTTCGCCATGGCAACATCCATGCCCTGATCGGACCCAACGGCGCCGGCAAGACGACCGTCTTCAACCTGCTCACCAAGTTCCTGGCGCCGACCAGCGGCAGGATCGAGCTGCTTGGCCACGACATCACCCGCACGTCGCCGGCCAGGGTCGCGCGAATGGGTCTGGTGCGCTCGTTCCAGATATCGGCGATTTTTCCGCATCTCAGCGTGCTCGACAATGTGCGCGTCGCCCTGCAGCGGCCGGGCGGGCTCAGCGTTCAGTTCTGGCGCTCGCTGGCGGCGCTCGACCGGCTGACGCCGCGCGCCGAGGAATTGCTGCGCTCGGTCGGTCTCGACGACGCCAGGAACAGGCTCGCCGGCGACCTTTCCTATGGCAGGAAACGCGTGCTCGAGATCGCCACGACCCTGGCGCTCGATCCGAAAGTGCTGCTGCTGGACGAGCCGATGGCCGGCATGGGGCACGAGGACGTGGCCACGGTTTCCGACCTTATCCGTTCGGTGGCCAAGGATCGCGCCGTGCTGATGGTCGAGCACAATCTGACTGTGGTGGCCGACCTTTGCGACTGGATAACGGTCATGCAGCGCGGCGAGGTGCTGGCCGCCGGCGACTACGCCACGGTCAGCCGCGACGAGCGCGTCAAGATCGCCTATATGGGCACCGCCGATGACTAGTACCGCACCTCTGCTTGCCGTCAGCGGCCTCAACGCCTGGTATGGCGAGGGCCATGCGCTGCACGGCGTCGATCTGGAAGTGTATTCCGGCGAGACGGTCACACTGCTCGGCCGCAATGGCGTCGGCAAGACGACGACGCTGCGGGCCATCATGGGGCTGATCCGCAAGCGAACCGGCGGGATCGCCTTCGACGGCCAGGATCTGATGCGGCTGCCGCTGCACCGCACCGCGCATCAGGGCATCGGCTTCGTGCCGGAGGAGCGCGGTATTTTCGCCACGCTGACCGTCGACGAGAACCTGGTTCTGCCGCCGGTCGTGGCCGAGGGCGGCATGAGCGTCGAGGAGATATTCGATCTGTTCCCCAATCTGAAGGAGCGGCGCAACAGTCCCGGCACCAGGCTGTCGGGCGGCGAACAGCAGATGCTGGCGATCGCGCGCATGTTGAGAACGGGTGTGAAAATGCTGCTTCTCGACGAGCCGACGGAGGGGCTCGCTCCCGTCATCGTGCAGCGCATCGGCGCGTTGCTGGCGACGTTGAAAAAGCGCGGCATGACGATCCTGCTGGTCGAGCAGAACTTCCGCTTCGCCAGCCGTGTCGCCGATCGTTTCTATCTGATGGAGCACGGCAAGGTGGTGGCAGGGTTCCCGGTCGGCGAGTTGCCGGACCGCATGACGCAGCTCCACGAAGTCCTGGGTGTATGATGGCGCCATGACGATGATCTTCGGCATCCCCGTTCAGGCCTTCCTCGGCCAGTTGCTGGTCGGCCTGATCAACGGCTCGTTCTACGCCATGCTGAGCCTGGGCCTGGCCGTCATATTCGGCTTGCTGCGCGTCATCAATTTCGCCCATGGCGCCCAGTATATGCTCGGCGCCTTCGTCGGCTATCTGCTGCTCACCTATCTCGGCATCGGCTACTGGCCGGCGCTGATCCTTGCGCCGCTGATCGTCGGTGTCTTCGGCATCGTGGTCGAGCGCCTGGCGCTGTCGCGGCTGTACGATCTCGACCCGCTCTACGGGCTGCTCTTCACCTTCGGCCTCGCGCTCGTGCTCGAAGGCATCTTCCGCTACTATTACGGCGTCTCGGGAAACCCCTACGCGGTGCCGCCACTGCTTTCGGGAGGCACCAATCTCGGCTTCATGTTCCTGCCCAACTATCGCGGCTGGGTCGTCGTCGCCTCGCTGATCGTCTGCTTCGGAACCTGGGCGCTGATCGAGAAGACCAGGCTCGGTTCCTACCTGCGCGCCGCAACGGAGAATCCCCGCCTCGTCCAGGCTTTCGGCGTCAACGTGCCCTTGCTGCTGACCCTGACCTACGGCCTCGGCTCCGCGTTGGCTGGGCTTGCCGGAATTCTGGCAGCGCCGATCTATCAGGTGAGCCCGCTTATGGGGTCGGATCTCATCATCGTCGTCTTCGCCGTCGTCGTGGTCGGCGGCATGGGATCGATCCTCGGCGCGATCGTCACCGGCTATATGCTTGGCCTTGCCGAGGGCCTGACCAAGGTCTTCTATCCCGAGGCCTCAAACCTCGTGGTCTTCGTCATCATGGCCATCGTGCTTCTGGTCCGGCCGGCCGGCCTGTTCGGAAGGGACGCCTGACATGTCGGAAGAGACATCTGACATGTCGGAACTGACGCTTCGCGAGACATCGGCCAAAACGTCGGCACGGCTTGAATGGACGCTGGTCGGGCTCGGCATCCTGGCGCTGCTGGTGGCGCCTTTCCTGGTCTATCCGATCTTCCTGATGAAGATGCTGTGCTTTGCGCTGTTTGCCTGTGCGTTCAATCTCCTGCTTGGCTACACCGGGCTGCTGTCGTTCGGCCACGCCACCTTTTTCGGCGGCGCCGCCTACTTCACGGCGCATGCCGTCAAGGTCTGGGGCTGGCCGCCGGAAGCCGGCATTCTGCTCGGCATGGCGGGTGCGGCCCTGCTTGGCTTCGTCATGGGCTTCTTCGCCATTCGCCGGCAAGGCATCTATTTCGCCATGATCACGCTGGCGCTGTCGCAGATGTTCTTCTTCTTCTGCGTGCAGGCGCCGTTCACGCAAGGCGAGGATGGCATCCAAGGTGTGCCGCGCGGCATGCTGCTAGGCGTCCTCGACCTGAACGTCTCGCTGAACATGTATTATTTCGTGCTGGCGGTGTTCCTCGTCGGCGTCTTCGCCATCTGGCGCATCGTCAATTCGCCGTTCGGCATGATCCTGCGCTCGATCCGCGAGAACGAGAACCGCGCCATTTCGCTGGGCTATTCCGTCGCCAACTACAAGCTCGGCGCCTTCGTCATGTCGGCGGCGCTGGCCGGGCTGGCCGGATCGCTCAAGGCGATCGTTTTCCAGTTCGCCACGCTCACCGACGTCACCTGGCAGATGTCGGGCGAGGTGATCCTGATGACGCTTCTGGGCGGCATCGGCACCATGGTCGGGCCGATCATCGGCGCCAGCCTTGTCATCGGCCTGGAAAACACGCTTGCCACTTCCGGCTTTCCGGTGACCATCGCCACTGGCCTGATCTTCATGGTGTGCGTGCTCGTCTTCCGGCGCGGCATCGTCGGCGAATTTTACGCGCGGATTTTCAAGCGGGCGGGAAAGGACTGATCAGCTGCAGGTTGATGGGACGCGGCTTGCGCGTGATGACGCATGCGTCTCCCCAATGAGCACCTGTCCGGATACTTCAGAAAGCTATAGACCTCGATCAAATCGATGCGACTGCTTGCGACCTGGGGCAATTGCGACTCCATCGGAACGGGTGAGCACTGCTTTGGGCAAATCGTGATGCGCGCATTCTTTCGATTGCTTGTCGTTGTAATCGTGGCGTCCGGCGTGACCGGTTGCACCAGTATTTCCTACTACGCGCAATCCGTGCAGGGCCATCTGCGGATCATGACGGCGCGCCAGGATGTCGGAAAACTGATCGAGGATCCGTCGACGCCGAAGGCATTGCGCGCGCGAATGGCATCGGCGAGCGCTATACGACAGTTCGCAACGGATGAACTGGCGCTGCCCGACAACAACAGCTACCGCAGCTATGTCGACATTGGTCGGGACTCGGTGACATGGGCTGTCTTCGCCGCGCCGGCATTTTCGCTGACGCCGCGAACATGGTGTTTTCCTGTTTTCGGCTGTGTTCCCTACCGGGGGTATTTCTCCAGGAAGTCCGCGACTGAAACCGCTGTCGAACTTCAAGGACAGGGCATGGACGTCTATGTGACGGGCATCACGGCATATTCCACGCTTGGCTGGTCGAGCGACCCGCTGCTCAGCACGATGTTCGGCCAGGATGAAACCTATCTCGCAGCGCTGGTGTTCCATGAACTGGCCCACCAGCGCGTCTACGTGCACGACGATTCCGCATTCAACGAGGCGTTCGCTGTCGCCGTCGAAACAACCGGCGTGAAAAAATGGCTGCGCGCGGCTGGCGATACCGCCGCATTGCGCCGTTACGAAGCCGCCCGGAGACGCAAGGCTGAATTTCTTTCGCTGGTGTCGCGGACCCGGGACGAGCTGGCGCAAGTCTATTCCAACGCCGGCACCTCGGAGCAAAAACTGGCCGCGAAGACGGCCGCGATTGAACGGCTGCGGATGCGCTACCGACACATGCGCGACAGGCGCTGGGGCCGATACCGGGGATACGATGCCTGGTTCGCTTCCCCGATCAACAATGCAAAGCTCGCCGCGACGTCCGTCTATAGCGATCGGGTGACCGCGTTTCTGCGCCTGTTCGACTTGTGTTCGGGCGACTATGTCAGGTTCTATGCGTCAGTCCGACGGATTGGCGCACTGGACCAAGCTCACCGCGTCGATGCACTTGCGGCGGCAGATCGCTGTTATTGAGCCGGTCAAAAGGGATGGCCCGAAGCGTCGGGGAACTTGCGTCCGAAACCAACCAAATCGCGCGATTGAGATCGCCCGCGCGGTTCTACTGGTCCGAGAACTTCACGCTCACGCCGCGCTGCCGAAAATAAGCCTGCATCAACTTGCGGCCCGAGCGGTTGTTCTGCGCCAGCTTGGCCGGATCGAACACCGCCTGTTTGATCCCTTCTCGCGTCAGCGCCGCCTTAAGCGCCGCGATATGTGTGTCGATGTCGGCATTGTCCGCCCGGAGCGAGGCATAGATGCTCTCGGTCGCCTCGGCCACGGTCAGTTCGCTCATTGGTGTCGTCCTTTGGTTGGTTGGGCGGCGCTTAGCACAGATTCGCGGTCCGCCGATACCGAGACCGTCAGTACACAGCGCCCGTCGCGAAAGCGAACCGTTCCTTATGGGGCTTCGTAGAGTTCCAGCGGCAATCCATCCGGGTCCCTGAAAAAGGTAAACCGTTGGTCCGTATATGGGTCGATCCGGATAGGCTCGACGGCAACGCCTGCGGCTTCCAGGCGGATAATTACGGGCTCAAGATTAGCCACAGCGAATGCCAGATGTCTCAGGCCTGTAGCCTCTGGGTGGGATGGCCGCATCGCTGGTGCAGGGAAGGAGAACAATTCCAGTTGGGCCGACCCGATCCGCAGATCCGCTTTCCATGACTGCCGCTCCTCCCGATAAACCTCCCGGATCAGATCGAGGCCGAGGAGTTCGACGTAGAACTGTCGCGACCGGTCGTAGTCGGTGCAGATGAGCGCGACGTGGTGAATGGCGTTCAGCATGCTGCTAACCTTGGTCAAGCTGGGATATGAGGCCAAGTTGCTTCAAGGCCTGGATCGTCGCGCGCCACGGCTCTGATTTGCCCTGTCCTTCCACCTCACCGATAACACCCGCGTTCCACCGCCAGCCGCCGCACCAGCGCCAGCACGGCATCGATGGTCGGGGTCGGCTTGTCCGTGAGCCGGCCAAGTTCCTGCACCGCGCTCACCAGCGCGTCGATCTCCATCGGCCTGCCGCGCTCCAGGTCCTGCAGCATCGAGGTCTTGTGTTCGCCGACATCGCCGGCGCCCTTGATGCGCCGGTCGACCGCTATGGGAAAACGCACGCCGAGGCTTTCGCCGATCGCCTGCGCCTCCAGCATCATGGTGCGGGCGAGCGCGCGGGTGCCATCGTCGGCGACAATCGCGGCCAGCGTGCTGCCGGTCAGCGCCGAGATCGGGTTGAAGGAGAGATTGCCCCACAGTTTTACCCAGATTTCGCTGCGGATGTCCTCGCGCACCGGCGCTTGCAAGCCGGCCTTGACCATTTCCTCGGCCAGAAGCGTAACCCGTTCGCTGCGCTCGCCGGAGGGTTCGCCGAGCGAGAAACGTTTGCCCTCGACATGGCGGATGAGGCCCGGCGCATCGACCTCGACGGCGGGATAGACGACCGAGCCGATAACGCGGTCCGGTCCGATCCGCTGCCAGATCGCGCCGCCGGGGTCGACCGCGTTCAGCCTGGTGCCTTCGAGCGGCCCGCCGACGCCGTGGAAATACCACCAGGGCACGCCGTTCTGCATGGTGACGACTGATGTGTGGTCCCCAAGCAGCGGCGCGATCTGGTCAAGGGCTGGGGAGAGAGAATGGGCCTTCAGCGCCAGCACGACGTAATCCTGGGCGCCAAGCTCGTCGGCTTTGGCGGCGGCCCGGACGGGGACCGAAATCTCCTGGCCATCCTCGATCAGGCGCAGGCCGTCCGCCTTGATGGCTTCCAGATGGGCGCCGCGCGCGACGATCGAAAGATCGGTCCGCCCAGTGATGGCGAGCTTGGCCGCGAGATAGCCGCCGATCGCGCCGGCGCCGAAGATGGTGATCTTCATCGTCAAAGCCCGAGTTTGGCGGCGAGGCCGATGCGCTGCAATTTGCCGGTCGCACCCTTGGGGATCTCGTCCAGGATCAGGATCTTGCGCGGCACCTTGAAATCGGCAAGCCGTGTCGCGGCATAGGTGCGAATGTCGCCCTCGGTGGCACTGATGCCTTCGCGCAGCACAACCGCCGCGGCCACCTCCTCGCCAAGCTTGTCATGCGGCATGGCGAAGGTGACGACCTGCGCCACCGCCGGATGGTCCATCAGCACGTCGTCGACCTCGAGCGGCGAGATCTTTTCGCCACCGCGGTTGATGATCTCCTTGAGCCGACCGGTGACCCTGAGATAGCCGTCCTCGTCGAGCACGCCCTGGTCGCCAGTGTGGAACCAGCCATGCGCGAAAGCCGTGGCATTGGCATCCGGGTTCTTCTCGTAACCCGTCGTGACATTGGGTCCGCGAATGACGATCTCGCCTGTCTCGCCGGCTGCGAGCAGCCGCCCGTCAGGCGCCATGACAGCCACGGCCGGACCGGCGGAGGCACCGACGCTGCCCGGCTTGCGCTGGCCCGGCGGCAGCCGGTTCGAGGCCATCTGGTGCGCGGCCTCGGTCATCCCGTAGGATTCGATCACCGGGCAGCCGAAGGTCGCCTCCAGCTCGGCCATCACCTGCGCCGGCAGCGACGCCGAGGATGAGCGGATGAAGCGCAGACGCGCCGCCGCCAGCGCCTCGGTGTTGCGTGCCGCGCGGGGCAGGATCGCCTGATGCATGGTCGGCACCGCCGTGTACCAGCTCGGCTGCGCCTCGCTCAGCCACTGGAAGAAGCGCAGCGCGTTGAAACCCGGCGTGCAGTAGATGCTGCCGCCGGCAGCCAGCGACGACAGCACGGCCGCGATCAGGCCGTGGATGTGGAACAGCGGCATGATGTTGAGGCAACGGTCATCTGGCGTCAGGCCAAGCGTGCCGCCGATATGGGCAGCCGAGGCCGCAATGTTTGCATGGCTGAGCGGCACCAGTTTTGGACGCGATGTCGTTCCGGAGGTATGCAGCAGCAGCGCAATGTCGCTGTCTTGCGCCATGTCGGGCGCGGCCTGCGGTCCGATCGCTGCGCCCTCGATCATGAAGCTGCCGGCGGGTGTGGCGGGCTGCACGACAAGCCGCAGCACGCCGATGCCAAGGCGTTCGGCCACCGTCACCGCCGGTCCGGTCTCGCCCTCCGCGACAAGGATTGCCTTGGCGCCGATGTCGGTGAGGTAGAAATCGAGCTCGTCGGCCCGGTAGGCGGGGTTGAGCGGTGCCGTCGAGGCGGCGGCCGCCACGGCGACGAAGGCGGTGGCCATCTCGGGCCCGTTCGGCAGCACGATCGCCACCCTGTCGCCGCGGCCGATGCCGCGCGCATGCAGCTGTTTTGCCGTATCGGCGATCAGGCTGCGCAATTCGCCATGGCTGAGCGTCGCCCTGTCGGGTGCCAGGATGGCGGGCGCATCGTCGGCGCCGGCGGCGAGACGGCGGGAGAGGTCTGCGTGGGTTTCGGTTTGGGTCATGATCACCGGCTGGATTTCGAACGACTATTGGTGGAAGCCCCGCTGACGGGCTTGCCTCGATATGGATACGCCATTGGACAACGGATCGCCTCAGTAGCCAAGCGCCAAACCATCCTTGCGCGGATCGGAAGCGCCGGTCAGCGTCCCCTTCTCCCAATCGATCAGCACCACCTGCCCGCCGCCAAGCGGATGATGCGGTTCGGCTATGCGGTGGCCGCGCCCGCGCAGGCCTTCGATTGCATCAGTGGGAACGCCACGCTCGGCCTCCACGGTGTCGTCATTGTAAAACACCCTCGGCGCATCCAGCGCCTGCTGCGGGTCCATGCCGAAGTCGATCATGTTGGTCAGCAGATGGACATGGCCGAACGGCTGATAGCCGCCGCCCATGACCCCGAACGGCATCACCACGCGGCCGTTCTTCGTCGCCATGCCCGGCATGATCGTGTGCATCGGCCGCTTGCCCGGTGCGATCGCGTTCGGATGCGCTGGATCGAGGCGAAAGCTGGAGCCGCGGTTCTGCAGCACGACACCGGACTTGGGGCCGACGACACCGCTGCCGAACGAATAATAGGTCGAGTTGATGAAGGAGACCGCGTTGCGATCGCGGTCGACGATGGAGATGTAGACCGTGTCGCTGCCGGGCAGGTCCACGCGCGGCAGATGCGTCATGGCGCGGTCGCGGTCGATCTCGGCGCGCAGCCGGTCGGCATAGGCGCCGGACAGCAGCTCTCTGACCGGCACCGGGACATGGTCCTGATCACCGACATAACGGTCGCGGTCGCGATAGGCCAGGCGCCCGGCCTCGATCTCCAGATGCAGGCGCTCGGCGCCATTGGGATCCAGCCCGCCAAGCTCGAAGCCCGACAGCAAATTGAGCATCAAAAGCGCCGTCAGCCCCTGATTGTTCGGCGGCATCTGGTGGATGTCATGGCCGCCATAGGAGGTGCTGACCGGCGCCACATAGTCGCCTCTGGTCGCAGCGAAATCCTCGGCCGTATGAAGTCCGCCCAATGCATTGAGCCGACTCACCATATCGTCGGCGACAGCGCCTTCGTAGAAACCGGACCGGCCATGTTTGGCGATGATGCGCAAGGTCTCCGCCAGTTCCGGCTGCCGGTGGACGTCGCCAGCCCTCGGCGCCTTGCCGCCGGGCAGGAAGATGCGCGTGGCGTGCTCGTCGGCCGACAGATCGGTTTCCGGTTCGGCCCAGTCGAAGGCGACGCGGTCGTGCACGACATAGCCGTTCTCGGCATAGTGGATGGCCGGCGCCAGCGCCTCGGCAAGGCCCTTGCGGCCATGGTCTTCGAGCAGGCGGCTCCAGGCATCGACGGCACCCGGCACGGTGACCGCATGCGGCCCCTGCAACGGGATGCGGTCGAAGCCTTTTTCGCGGTACCAGTCGACTGTCGCCCTGGCAGGCGCGCGGCCGGACCCGTTGAAGGCCAGCACATTGCCTTGTCCCCCGGGAGAATAGAGCACGAAGCAGTCGCCGCCGATGCCTGTCGATTGCGGCTCGACCACGCCCTGCACGGCGGCGGCGCAGACCGCGGCATCCATGGCATTGCCGCCGGAGCGCAGCATGTCGATGGCCGCAAGGGTTGCAAGCGGATGCGAGGTCGCGGCAACCGCCTCGGTGGCACGAACCGGCGAGCGGCCGGGAAACTGGAAATCACGCATTCTGTCTGGATATCCCATGGTCACTTCTGCGAATTCGTCTGGTGAAATCAATGCCGCCGGCCGAAAATCTGCGCAACCGACAACAGCACGACCGAGAGCACGATCAGGCAGGTCGAGATGGCGGCGATCGTCGGGTCGATCTGATCGCGTAGCGCATTGAACATGCGGCGCGTCAATGTCGTGGTCTCGCCGCCCGATATGAACAGCGAAACCACCACTTCGTCGAAGGAGGTGATGAAGGCAAACAGCGCGCCCGAGACGATCGAGAAGCGGATCTGTGGCATCGTCACCTGCCAGAAGGCGGCGACGCGGCCGGCGCCGAGGCTGCGCGCCACCCGCTCCTGGTTCATGTCGTAGGAGCGCAGCCCGGAAAGCACGGTCAGCACCACCAGCGGCAGCGCCTGCACCGTGTGCGCGATGACCAGGCCGGTCAGCGTGTTGTTGAGCCCGATGCGCGCATAGAGGAAGAAGGTGCCGATGCCGATCAGAATCACCGGGACGATCAGCGACGCCGTCAGCAGCGCGTTGATGGTGCCATTGAAGCGCAGCGTGCCCCGGTTGATGGCATAGGCGGCCGCGGTCCCGAGCGGTGTCGCCACCAGCACCGTCATGACAGCCACCTTGGCCGAGACGATCGTCGCGTCGCGCCATTCCAGCGACCCGAAATAGGTCTGGTACCAGCGCAGCGACCATTGCTGCGGCGGGAATTGCAGCAGCGTCGAGTCCGAAAACGACATGATGACGATGATGATCGACGGCGCGATCAGGAACAGAAGCACGAGGCCGCCGAGGCAATAGAGCCACAGCCGTTGCCGGTGCGAGATAGGCAGGCCAAAATCCTCGCTCATCGCGAACTCCACACACCTGTGGCGCGCGCGCCGAGCAGCCACTGGAACAGGCCGAGAAGCGCCAGCGTGACCACCAGCAGCACCACGCCGAGTGCTGCACCCGCGCCCCAGTTGGAATAGAGGCTGGTGGTCTGTTCCATGCGCATCGCCCACATGATGACCTTGCCGCCGCCCATCAGCGCAGGCGTGACGAAGAAGCCCAGGCAGAGCACGAAGACGATGACCACGCCCGAGGCGAGGCCGGGCAGCGACAGCGGAAAGAAGATCTGCCGGAAGGTGGCGGCCGGGCCGGCGCCGAGGTTCATGCCGGCGCGCAGGCAGTCGGTGTCGATTGTCTTCATCGAGGCGTAAAGCGGCAGCACCAGGAACGGCAGCAGGATATGCGTCATGCCGATGACGACGCCCGAAAAATTGTTGGCGAGCGATAGCGGCTGGCTGATGACACCGAGGTCGATCAGCCAGCTGTTGATCAGGCCCTTGCGCTGCAGGATCACCAGCCAGGCATAGGTGCGCACCAGGACCGATGTCCAGAACGGCAGGATGACGAAGATCAGGCAGATCGACGCCGCCCGGCGCGGCAGTTGCGACAGCATGTAGGCCAGGGGATAGCCAAGCAGCACGCAGGCGCCGGTGACGATGAAGGCGACCTTGAAGGTGGTGACAAAGGTCTTGATGTAGGAGGCCTGCTCGAAGAATCGCGCATAATTGGCGGCGCTGAAGCCGCCCGCTTCGTCGAACAACGACAGCCAGAACAGCCAGCCGATGGGCACGATGATGATGGCGAAGACCAGCAACAGGCTCGGCGACAGCAGCGCCAGCAGCCGTAGTGATTCACGCCGGGCGTCGGCGCGAAGTGCCTGCGTGTTGAGCTCCCGGCCTGCTGGGCTGCCGGTCTCCTGCATGAGGGCGGTCTGCGCGCTCATCAGTCTGCCGCCACCAGGATCGTGTCGTGCGCATCGAGACCGAAGCTGACCGGCTGGCCGGGAGCCGGCATTTTCGCCAGCACATCGCTGCGGCAATAGTCGCGCAAAGTCAGCTGCCGGCCGTCGCGCAGCACGGCATAGCAGACGAAGCTGTCGCCCTGATAGATGATGTCACTGAGCGTCGCGTTGAGCACGTTGACGCCGCTTGTCGGTTCGGCGGTTGCCAAGAGCCGCAGCTTTTCCGGCCGCACCACCATCAGGTACTGGCCTGCCGCCGGCGTCGCCGCCGCCGTATGGATTCTTCGGTCCTCGTACCAGACGGAGCCGTTGCGGCACTCGACCGGAATGAAATTCGATTCGCCGATGAAGCCTGCTACAAATTGCGTTTGCGGCCTGGCGTAGAGGCTTTCGGGCTTGTCGAGCTGTTCGATGCGTCCGCCGTTCATGACAGCAATGCGGTCCGACATGGTGATGGCTTCGCGCTGGTCGTGCGTGACATAGACGGTGGTCATGCCGAGCCGCCGATGCAGGGCGCGTAGCTCGATCTGCATGTGCTCGCGCAGGCCCTTGTCGAGCGCCGACAAGGGTTCGTCCATAAGCACGATGCGCGGCTCGAAGACGATGGCGCGCGCCAGCGCCACGCGCTGGCGTTGGCCGCCGGAGAGCTGGTCGACCCGGCGCTCGCCCAGTCCCTGCAATTTCACCAGATCGAGTGCCTTCTCGACACGCTCGGCCGTCTCGGCGGCGGCGACGCCGCGTTGCTTCAGCGGAAAGGCGATGTTGTGAAAGACGTTCATATGCGGAAACAGCGCGTAGTTCTGGAACACCATGCCGATGTTGCGCTTGTGCGGCGGCGTGGTGATGATCTCGTCGCCGCCGACCCTGATCGAGCCGGCATTGGCCCGCACGAAACCGGCCAGGATCATCAGCAGCGTCGTCTTGCCGGAACCGGAAGGCCCCAGCAGCGTCAGGAATTCACCAGCCTCGACATCGAGGTTGAGGTCGCGCAGCACAGGCACGCTGCCAAATCGTTTCTCGATCCCGCGCATGCCGATCGGCAACGCGGATGGCGCAATGGACAAGATTTTTCTCTCCCAGGGGCTGAGGCGGCGAAAGCAGGGCGAGGCGTCGCCCTGCCGTGGTTTGGATTGCGGCCGCAGCCTATTGCTGGATCAGATTGTTGAACTTTTCCGTCGCCTCGACCAGGTTGTCGCGCCAGAATTCTGCATCCTGCAACACCTGCTTCTTGACGTTTTCGGGCGCCGAATTGATGTCCTTGATCCTGTCCTGCGGGATCTTGCCAGTCTCGAAAGCCTTCTCGTTGACCGGGCCATTGTCGACATAGAGCGGCAGATTGGCCTGCAATTGCGGGCTGACGAACATCGCCAGCGCCTTCATGGCCGCCTCCTTGTTCTTGGCGCCCTTCGGGATGACCATGCAGTCGGCGGTCAGCACGCCCTGATCGAAGGAAAAGCTGATCGGCGCGCCTTCCTTTTTCAAGGTGCCGGCGCGGCCGTTCCAGATGCTCGCCATGTCGACTTCGCCGTCCTTAACCAGCTGCATGGCCTGGGCGCCGGAGGTCCACCAGGCGTCGACATTGCCGCGGATCTTGTCGACGGACTTCAACGCGCCGTCGATATCGACCGGATAGACCTTGTCGATCGGAATGCCCTCGGCCAGTGCGGCAACGCTCAGCGTTTCCGTCGCCTGGCTGCCGCTCAGCGCGCGCCGTCCCGGAAACTTTTCCACGTTCCAGAAATCGGCCCAGGTCTTCGGGCCTTTGTCGCCGAATACGTCGGTCCGGTAGATCAGCACGACCGAGGTGTAGGAAATGCCGACCCAGTCGTCGTGGACAAGCTTCGGGTTGATGCCGCTCTTGTCGATGATGCCGTAGTCGAGCTTTTCGAACAGCCCTTCCTTCGAGCCGCGCGCACATTCGTCGGCGCCAAGTTCGGTGATGTCCCACTTCACCGCATTGCCGGTCACCTGCAGCCGGACGTCGTCGAGGCCGTTGGTGGTGTCTTCCTTGATGGTGATGCCGAGCGCGTCGGCGGTCGGCTTGAAAAACGCCTTGGTCTGCGCCTCCTGGTAGGTGCCGCCCCATGAGGCGACGGTGATGGTGTCGCCCGCCATGGCGGGGGCTGCGAACGAAGCCATGAGGCCCGCCATCGCAACGATGCTAACGTTTCTGGTTCTGTTCATTTTTCGGCTCTCCAACCGGTGTTCCCATTGTTTTTGATTTGGCATGCTATTTTGTATACAATTTTGAGTGTAGCCTAGCGATCGATGTTGTCAACACCGCCGGCGCGCTCGAAATGTACGCTTCGTGCCGGACCAGGTTGGTGAGGGACGGCTTCACCGGAGGCGTGGCAAATTGCGCCGACTGCGGCTACAGCTATGCGTGTTCCGGCTGAAAGGCCGGAGAAGTGGGAAGGGAAGCTTGGCCAAGGAAACCAAAAATACGCTGCGCGACTCGGTCTACTCCGCGCTGAAGGCGATGATCGTGACCGGCCAGATCCCGCCGGGCTCCCGCGTCACCGAAAACGACATCGCGGCGAAGCTGACGGTCAGCCGAACCCCGGTGCGCGAGGCTTTCAATCGCCTCGAGCGTGACGGGCTGGTCACCGGCCGGCCGCGCCAGGGCTATGTCGTCACCGAGTTCGACATCAACATGTTCCGCGAGGCCTTCGAGATCCGCGAACTGCTCGACGGCCATGCGACGGAACTTGCGGCAACGGCCGCGACGGAACAGGACAAGGCGCGGCTGCGCGCCATGTTGGCCGAATGCGAACGGCTGGCAGCCATTCCGGAACGCACGAACCGGGAAAAATTCCAGGAACTGGAAGTCGGCATCGACCTGCACCGCGTCATCGCCGAAATCAGCGGCAACGTCATGCTGCACAACATGCTGTGCGGCATCCTCGACAAGTGCCAGCACTACGTCTGGACCGAACTCCTGTGGCTGGACGAATGGAAGATCGCCCGCGACGAGCACGCCGAGATCGTCGATGCCATCTGCGCCGGCGACGCTGCCCGAGCCGGCACGCTGGCACGCGCCCATGTGCGCGGCTCGCGAGACAATGTGCTGCGCCTGCTGCAGGCCAAGTCGGATTATCGGAATTTTCTGGCGAAGGCGTCTTGATACAGGTGGCCTTCCTGGCATTCCGCATCGCTGCACAAGAGGGCAACAAATGGCGGTGTGATCGCCGGTTCTCACTTCACCTTTTGCCGAAACTTGGAATGGCAGCTTGAGCAATCCTGGAGGATAAGGTGCAGAAGATGCTCCGCCGGCAATCCGGCCGGATCCGCCTCCGTTGTCTTCAGCCGCTTGCCGAGCAGACTGCCCCCGTCCATTGACGTCATCGCGCCCATGCGCATGTCCCCGGTGATCCGGGCAGGCGCGGTTTCGGCCTTGGCTGCCAATGCATCGGCGAGTTCGCCAATGTGACTGGCGAGCGCCTCGAACTCCGGCCGCGCCTGATCGATTTCCGCTTTGGCGCCCGACGGCGCGCCCAGCGTTCCCGCCGGGAATTCAGCCATCAGGGCGGGTCCGGTACGGGCGCTGAGCGCCTCCGCCGCCGCCTTGAAGCTGGCGGCGTCGTAGGCGCGCTTGCCGCCGAACATCTCGGCGATGGTTTTCGCTGCCGCCGCCATAGCCTTCATCGAGGCCTGGCGTGCGGCCACGATCTCATCACTGGAGGCGACCGCCTGCGGCGAGGAGAGGCTCAGCGAACCGGCCAGCGCCAGCACCACCGCTCCGAACGCGATGCCGAACTTCATGCCATGACATCGAGCACGCCCATCATGCCGAGCTGCTCGTGCTCGAGGATGTGGCAGTGATACATGCGCTGCCCCGGCCTATCCTGGCGCAGCAGGAGCCGCACCGTCTCGCCGCGGGCGACGTTCACCGTGTCCTTCCATGCGAGATAGGGCGGCTTGGACACCGCGCCGTCGCGCTCATGCTCGACGACCTGGAATTGAGTACCGTGGACGTGAAAGGGATGGTCCATGTCGGCCTCGTTGACTATCTCCCAGAGCTCGATCTCGCCGGCCCTGGCGACGAAGTCGACGCGTCCCATATCGAAGGCCTTGCCGTTGATCAGGAAACCCATCTCCATGCCGGTGGGTTTCATCGCCATGGTCTCCGTTAAAACGAGCCGCCGGCTGAGGACAGGGTCGGCGAACGGTGCGATCGGCCGCAGCCGCGCCGGCAGCTGCGGCACCGCCTCGGCTTCGTTCTCCGAGACATCGACCGTCAGCAGCGTCAGCCCCGCATCGGCCGGGCGGCCGGGACCCATCCAGCCACGGTCGTAGCCGAGCGTATCGAGGGTGATGGGGCCGGGCCTGTCGAAGGATGCGACCAACTCGAGGCGTTCGCCCGGGCTGAGCAGGATCTCGTCCGCCGCCACCGGCGCCGCGAGCAGCCCGCCATCCGTCCCGATGACTGTTATCGTCGCGCCGTCGAAGGCAAGCTTCAGGAACCGTGCGTTGGTGGCGTTGTAGAGGCGCAGGCGTCGCTTGGCGCCCTTTGCCACCGAGAGCCTGGGATTCTTCTGGCCGTTGACCAGCACGTGGTCGCCAACGCGGCCGTTCATCAGATCGCTCATGCTGTTGCTCGGTATCGAGCCATCGGCGGCAAGTCTGAGGTCGGTGAACACCAGCACCGTGTCGCCATATTCGGCCGGGATGGGATCGGCCTTGGCCTTGACGACGAAGGCGCCGGCAAGACCCCGATAGACCTGCTCTGCCGTCTTGCCGTGCGGGTGCGGGTGGTACCAATAGGAGCCTGCGGAGCCTTCCGGCAGCTCGAAGGCATAAACGCGCTCGGTGCCCGCCGCAACCGGATCCATCGGACTGCCGTCCTGGTCGGCGGGCACCGGCATGCCGTGCCAGTGGATGGTGCTCACCTCGTTATCGATGCGGTTGGCAAATGTGATCTCGACGCGGTCGCCTTCGAAGGCCTCGATCAGCGGCCCCGGGCTGATGCCATTATAGGCGAGGATCGGTGTGTCGCGCCCCTCGGCGAACCTCGCAATGGCCGGTGCCGCCGTCAGCCTCGCCCTGAGCAGGCCCGGCCGGTCGGCTTCGTTGGCAAGCACCTGCAGGGCGCGCAACGCCTGGCCTTCGGGCAGGGTGACCGCGTCTTGCACCATCGCGGCCATGTCGTGCCCGGCATGGCCGCCCATGCCGGGCATCGACATATCGTCCATCTTCGTCTGCGCCAGCGCACGCGGGCTCGCCAGAACCGTCGCCAGGCTTGCCGTCAGAAATCCGCGTCGATGCATTTCTCCGCTCCTTGCTCTCGATGAAAGGCCCGCCGGAAGACCTCGCGTGACCCTAAGGGTTCCAGCAGCTGGAAGGTCAAGTGAGATCGAGCAGTCGACGGTGACGATAGAAGCTGCGCTGGCGCACGATGTAGTGAGAGCCCGGACCCGCTGTCCGATCATGAACACCGGTCGTTCCGGCGAAGCCGCAGAGTTCTCAGCCCTTGCGCTCCTGAAGGCTGTTGCCGCCGTCGACCACCAGCAGCGCGCCATTGACATAGCTGGCGCCTTCCGAGGCCAGGAATGCCACCGCGGCGGCCACTTCATCCGGCCGCCCGGCCCGCGCCGGCGGCGTATGCAGGGCGGCTTGCCGCTCCATTTCGCTCGACGAGCCCGTTTCGATCCAGCCGGGAGCGACGGCGTTGACCGTGATGCCGTTTTTCGCCACTTCGAGCGCCAGTGTGCGCGTCAGGCCGGCCATGCCGGCCTTGGCGGCCGAATAGGCTGCCGTGCCTTCGAAAGACACCAGCGGGCCGGTGACCGACGCCACATTGACGATGCGCCCGTAGCCCGCTTCGACCATCGCCGGCAGAAAGGCCTTCGTGACGAGGAATGCCGTCTTCAGGCTGACGTCGATCCCCTGGTCCCAGTCGGCCTCGGTCATGGCGAGAAACGTCTTGTCGACCGATGGCGATGCCAGCGAGCCCATGCCGGCATTGTTGACCAGTATATCGACCGCCCCGACATCGGCCCGCAGCCGCGCGACATCGGCAGCGATGGTGAGATCGGCGACCACGGCCTTGGCATCGATGCCTTCTGCACGGAGCCCAACGGCGCGATCAAGCACACGCGCACTGGCACCGGTGAGAAAAACGGCATGGCCAGCATAGCCGAGCTGCCGGGCAATGGCAAAGCCGATGCCGTCGGCCGCGCCGGCCCCGGTGATCAAAGCGCGTTTGATGCGGGTATGGGGAATGGTCAAATCGGGCTCCGCTGGTTCCGCCTGTCGCGGTCTTACCACGCAGATTGGACGACGGCGCTGCGAAGATTTGCTCTGCAGCATTCTGCGCCGCTTTGCCGAGCTTCGTCCTGGTGACCCGCGTAGGCGCCGCCCGAATGCTTAGTCCATTGCGTGGCCGGTGTTGACCAGCCATCCTGCCACCGCCGTGCAGTCGCAGGCCGTCACTCGTTCCCGCCGTTCGGGTTGGAGCCCGCCATGACGCAAGTTGACACGCAACCGGACCTTATGCGCCCAATGTCATCCTCGATAGGTCACTTCCATGGCAGTCCTGCTGCGCTGAGGCGTGACCACAGGTTATTTCTAAACTCCGGACCGCGCGCTTGCTGCAATCGATCGACATACTCGCCGGTCAACCTGGGCGACTCGCGCGAGACGAACGACACGTCCTTCCGCGCAGACTCGAGATCGCCCATCCCCATGTATGATGCAGCCCGCAGGAGCCGTGCCCAGTGGTATTCAGGCAGGACCATCAGAAATCGATCAAACGAGGCAGTCGCGGCGTTATAGTTCTCCCCGGCGTATTCGGCATCGCCCCTGAACAGAAAGATCGGATGATAATTCGGACTGAGAAGGTTGGCCCGCGCGAAAGCTGCCTGTGCACCTTCGAGATCTCCGGCGTAAGTTAGCCCAATTCCCAGCCAGGTACGGCACTCTGCATCGTTCGGATTGAGTGCGATGGCCCGCCACAGGCAGCCAAGGCCCGTCTGCAAGTTTCCGAGATAAGTCTCGGCCAATCCGAGAGCACTGTGCAGAGATGCTTCCCGGTCATGGCCACAAAGTCCGGCCCGAGCCTCATCACCAGCCCGGCGAAAGGCCTCGATGGGTTCAATGGACCATCCGTTGAAGCAGGAGTGGAAATCGACCCAGGCAAGAGTCTCCCTTATCAATGCATGCTCTGGCTCGGCGGCGAGGAGCCTTTCACAGAGACGCCGCGCTACGACCATGCCTTTCGCCGTCGGCCGTTCGACGTGGTAAAACGCCTTCAGATAGAGCTTGTGGTGCTGAATTGCTTCCTCGAGGGCGGGCGGGCCTGCCGCGTGCTTCATCAACACCTGGAAGAGGTTTCCGCTGATCACGCCTGTCAATTCGTCATGCGATGACGTCTGGGCGAGATCATATCTTGCGCTCCAGACCTCGACTTCCTCCTCGGCGTCCACGAGATGCGCGAAGGCGTGCATGGCTTTGTCTTGGCTATGGACCGCGACCTCCAGGACATAGTTGGCTCCCGTGGTCCTGCCGATTTCCTTGACAGTGAGATGCCGCTTCGCGAGCGCGAACATTGTGGCCGCTGCGACGATTCCGATCTGGGAGAAGCGTCCGAGCTCTGCGGTCAACGCGCGCGTCAATGCATCCGCATCGGTCCTTGTTTTGCCGAACTGACCCTTGACCGGCATCACCGCCAGCCGCGGTTTTTCGCTTTGATGGGGTGACAGCCCGCCTGGCCTGGCGCCGGAAGCGCCGGCAAAGTACGCCGCGAGCCCGATCTTGGTCCGCACCCCAAGTTTTCCGTAGATGGTCGCAAGGTGAGTGCGAACAGTGGCCGGAGCAATGAAAAGCGCCTTGCCGATCTCCCGATAGGTCAGGCCGGCGGCAAATTTTTCCGCGACCTCGCGCTCACGACCCGACAATGCGACAAGCGTTTGAGCTTTCGAAGCGCCGAGCACCATTGTGGACCCCCGTCCTTGGAAACCCCTC
The DNA here is from genome assembly GCF_024518615.1 of Mesorhizobium sp. SEMIA396. Taxonomy (NCBI): domain Bacteria; kingdom Pseudomonadati; phylum Pseudomonadota; class Alphaproteobacteria; order Hyphomicrobiales; family Phyllobacteriaceae; genus Mesorhizobium; species Mesorhizobium sp. SEMIA396. The sequence goes on along the minus strand of NZ_JANIFC010000003.1, from coordinate 316,953 downwards.
CGTAGCCGAAGAATGCTACAGAAGAATGCTACAAATGCACTAGGCCGAATACCGCATCTGCCCGATTCCGCCGCAGGCTCGCACGGCGCAAGCTTCCCCGACGGCAACAAACAATCGGCTAAGGGGGGTTCCATGCGTCCTGTATCCATAGTGCTGGCATGCACGGCCTTGGGCTATTCCGCCCAACCGTCACCTTCTTTCGCAAGCGGGTGCCGACAGTTGCTGGAATCAAACGTGAAAATCGCCAGCGTGCATGCCTATGCCAGCATCTTGGCCAATGCTGCCCGCAACGGCTGGAACTACACGCCTGAATCGATCGTCAGCGGCTCGAAGCGTCACTTCGAGGAGATGAGTCTCCAGTTGATCGCAGCCGGTTATGAGATTGTCCCCGCCAACGCTCACCCGCACTGCGCCAATCTGAACAGGGCGGAAAACGACGAGAGCACGATGACGACCGAGCCGAACACCTAAGGAAGCCCGATCGACCGCGGTCTGATCTAAGCTGGTCTCACCGCGCGCCACATACACCAGCTTTTGTCGAAACATCGAAATGTCGAAGGTGCGGGCCAACTGTCTGCTGCTCGGATCGAGATGATCCAGCACGTCTTCTGCGTGCGCTGCCTGATCGCGGGGTTCGTTATCAATGATCATGCATGACCTTCCCGATGCCGCCGGAGAGCCGGGCGACACTTCAGGCCTGTCGCGTTTCGCCGCGGCAATCCGTTCACGCATGGTAGGTCCCGGAGGATATTACAATCTCGGCAATGGGCTCGGGCTGGCGACGGGCGTCATGGTCCAGATCGTTGCCGTGCCGCCGGGTTCCGCCGTGAGTGGCCATGCCGCGCTCCTCGATTATTTCGTTGGCAGCATCGCTGCCCTGTCGCTCACCCTGGCCACGCTGGTCTTCTTCTGGAGCGGCGAGATCTACTGCCGCGCATGGGCCAGGAAGCCGTCCCCAGACGTGTCCCTAAACCGCCTTGGCGACATGACGTCGGGGGTCGGGGCGATCGGACTCGGCATCGCCCTGTTCCTGTTCGGCGAACCTGTGCTTGCGGCGACCTCGGGCTTGCTGCATGCGCTCGGCAAGTTCGGCAGCGCCTTCGAGGACGGCAAGCCGTTGCCCGGCTGGCCAGCCAGCTGGCCCAATCCGTTCCGGAGTGCCGTTCTGGCCAGCCGTCTGCCGCCGCTGGTCTCGGCCGCGGTGGGGAGCGGCGGTGCCCTGCAACTGGTATGGTCGGGCGCTTCCTGGACGCTCGTCGCAGCGCCGCTGACATTGCTTGTCTGCTATCTGCTTTGGGCCAAGGCAGACCTGTTGCTGCTGCTCCAGGAGGTGCGAGCCGGGAGCGCGCCGGCATCGTCCGCCGGCAACCGAGATCGAACGTGACGGCCCATGTCGAAGACAGAGGCCCCTGCTTGCAGGCGCCTTTGGGGGTTTGGCAACGTCGCGCAGAAGACCGTGCTGGATCATCTGCAGCATCAGAAGACTCTTCCGGAGTTGAAGCGCACCAAATTCGAGGTGCGGGCGAGGGCCGGAGCGAGAGCGCGCCTCATCCCGCCGATCAGCATGTATGAGAACGCGAGGAATCGGCGGCAGTTGAAAACGGCCTTTTTTCGGACAGTCATTCCCTAGGTTTTGCGTTGGGAGCCGACAACACCAACACCGGTGCCTCATGCGTGTACCCAGCGACCGCGATGACCGCCAGCCCGATCCGTGCGAATCTGATCGAATCGTCTGTTGACCAACAGGCGGGCCACCATTCGTCAGGAATTCATGCCGATGCGGTTGATTGGCGAGGCCTGAAAGGCAAGCAATTTCAGCTGGATGGAATGGCGCGCCCGAAGAGATTCGAACTCCTGACCCCCAGATTCGTAGTCTGGTGCTCTATCCAGCTGAGCTACGGGCGCGCAACAGGCCATGCTTTCCATGACCCCGCAATCCGATCGTAAACGACCGGTCGCGACGAGACGTGTTCCCTAGCGACTGAATTTCGGAAAAGCAAGCCGATCCGGCAAAAGTTTTGTCACAAGTGCCTTGGCCGGCGATGAAGGCTGGGATTCCGGCGCCTGGCAACGGTCCGAAGTCGAGCCGGTTCCTGCTCATTGGAGACCCAGCGCTCAAAACCGTCAGGCGGGGCGGCGCAGGCTGTTGCGGGCCTGGTCGAGCCGGACCGGCTGGTCGGGGATGGTGACGGCGAATGTGGTGCGCCCGCCAATGCTCTCGACCAGTTCCACCGTGCCGCCATGCGCGCGGATCAGTTCGTGCGCGATCGCCAGGCCAAGGCCGGTGCCGCCGCTGCGCGCCGAGCCGCGAAAGGCCGCGAACAGGTTTTCCCGCGCCTTGGGCGGCAGGCCGGGTCCGGTGTCGCTGACGGCAATGCGGCTGACGCTGCCCAGGCGCACGGCCGAAACCGCCAGGCGGCGCACCAGGGCGTTTTCGCTGTCGGCCGCCATCGCCTGCACGGAATTCCGGCACAGATTGGTGAGCACCCTGAACAGCTGGTCGGAATCGGCATCGACCTCGAAGGCCGGCTCGACCGAATTGACGAACTCGATGCCTTGCTCGATGTCGAGCAGGCCTTGCACGTCCTCGACCAGCTGCCGCAGCCGGAGCCGGCGGCGCGCGGGCGGCGGCTCCTGCGTGCGGCCGTAGTGAAGCACGCCTTCGGAATAGGACACGGCACGGTCGAGTGCGCGCAGCAGTTTCGGCGCGAAGGCCTGCACGGTCGGATCCTTGACCTGGCGCAGGCGGTCCGACATCAGCTGCGCCGAGGCCAGGATGTTGCGCATGTCATGGTTGATCTTGGAGACGGCAAGGCCGAGGTCGGCAAGATGCTTCTGCTCGGAGAGCATTTTTTGCAGCCGCTCCTGCATTTGCGACAGCTCGCGCTCGGCAACGCCGATCTCGTCGGCGCGGGCAGCCGGATGGATGATCCGTCCGGGATCGTCGGGCGCCTCGGAGAAGGACAGCATCGAGCGCGTCATCGTCCGGATCGGCCCGATCATGATCAGGTCGATGGCGGCGTAGACCAGCATGGCGGTGAACAGCGAGATCAGCAGCGAGACGAAGGCGACGTTGCGCGAATAGCGCAGCATCGCATTGCGCAGGCTGTTGTCGGGCATGATCAGCTCGAACTCCTTGTCCGAGTCACCGACCGGACCGAAGACGCGCAGCATCCGGTCGCCGCCGAAAAACAACGTGTCGAGCGCGCCGGTCATGCCCTTGATCATGCCGATCGAGGCGATATCGATGTGCGCGTCGACCTTCGGCGGCATTTCGGCCACCACCAGCAGCCGCGAGACGCCGCCGTCGCGCACCGCGATCGCCTTGGCGCCGATCGCCATCAGCACGTCGTTCTGGGCCGTGCGCGACAGCGAGGCGGGCTCACCCTGCACCAGCACGATCGACACCGCAGCCGCCGTGCTCAGCCGTTCCTTAAGCCAGTTCAGCCGGTAGCTGGCGATCCAGGGCAGGAAGATCAGCACTTCGGCCAGAAGCACGAAGACGATGGTCAGCAGCAGCAGCTTGGTCGACAGGCCGCGCGACAGCGGCACCGTGCGCACGGCCGCTGGCGCCTCGGTGGACGCCACCGTGCCGATCCCTTCCTGTGCCTGTATGGTTTCGCTCATGCGGCTAATGTCTTCACGATCACTTGATCAACGCAGATTAGGCGATTACGGCTTTTTTGCCAATTTCATCCTTGGTCGCAAACATAAACCGGTCTGAACGGAGCCGGATTGCGCCCTACGACTCCGGATTGACTTCCAAAAGCCTTCTTTCTATAAGCCCGCACACGCTCGGGCCATTCGTCCCGGCGCGGTTTCGATCGCGCCAAAGCCGGCCCGGCAAAGCTCCTGTTACACAGTGACAGAATCAAGAAGGGCCGCACCCCGCGGTATTAAAACAAATGAAGCGTACCTACCAACCGTCTAAACTCGTCCGCAAACGTCGGCACGGCTTCCGTGCCCGCATGGCCACCAAGGGTGGTCGCGGCGTCGTCGCAGCTCGCCGCAACCGCGGCCGCAAGCGGCTCAGCGCCTGAACGGAAGACGAGATCGTTGCCCGCAACCGGCAAGCCAGTGGGACCAAATCCCAAGCGGCTTCTGAAGCGCGCGGAATTCCTGGCTGTCCGTCGTGGTGAAAAACGACGCGGGCGGCTTTTTCTCGTTGAAGTTCTCGACCGCGGCGACGGCCTGTCGCCGCGCGTCGGCTACACCGTCACCAAGAAGGTCGGCAATGCGGTTGTCCGCAACCGTGTCCGGCGGCGGCTGCGAGAAGCCATCCGTACGCATGCTGCAAGTGACATGGCGCCTGGCAATGATTATGTCATCGTCGGGCGCGAAGACGTGCTTACCACTCCGTTCGGCCAGTTGAAGGCCGAACTCTCCCGCCGACTGCGCGGAACACGATAGGCCAAGGGCTTTCGATGGAAAACAACCGGAACTTCTTCATCACCATCGCGCTGTCGGTGCTGATCCTTGCGGTATGGCAATATTTTTACGTGTTGCCGCGCAGCGAAGCCCAGCGCGAGGCGGCCCGCGTCGAACAGCAGCGCATCGAGGAGCAGAAGAAGGCCGCCGGTACCGACACCGGAACGCCCGCCGCACCTGGCGCCATTCCGAATGCACCGGGTACCGACGCCGTGACGCCGGCCGGCCGCGAACAGGCGCTCGCCACGACGACCCGCGCGAAGATCGACACGCCGAGCCTCGAGGGTTCGATCAACCTGACCGGCGCCCGCCTCGACGACCTCAAGCTCAAGCACTACACCGAGACGGTCGACAAGAACTCGCCCGAGATCAGCCTGCTCAACCCGGCGGCACTGCCCAATGGCTATTATGCCGAGATCGGCTTTGTCGGCAACGACAAGACCGGTGCGGTGCCCGGTCCGGAGACTGTGTGGACCGTCGACGGCAATGCGACGCTGACGCCGACGACCCCGGTCACGCTGACCTATTCGAACGACAAGGGCTTGACCTTCAAGCGCACCTTCTCCGTCGACACCGATTACATGTTCACGGTGTCCGACACGGTGCAGAATGCGGGCACGGCCGCCGTCTCGCTGTCCAATTACGGCCGCGTCACCCGCTTCGACAAGCCGCTCGTTGCCAGCACCTATGTGCTGCATGAGGGCCTGATCGGCTTCACCGGCACCGAAGGCCTGCAGGAGCACAAATACGCGTCCATCGAATCGGACAAGCAGTTCACGCCGGGCAAGTCGACTGACGGCTGGTTGGGCATTACCGACAAATACTGGGCGGTGACGCTGGTGCCGACCGAAAAGCAGCCGTTCCAGCCGCGCTACGCCTTTTTCGAGGACGGCCGCCACCGCTATCAGTCCGACTTCCTGACCGACCCGATAACGGTTGCCGCGGGTCAATCGGCGACGGTGGAGAGCGAGATCTTCGCCGGCGCCAAGGAGGTCGGCAAGATCAACGCCTATGCAGAGGACCGTCAAATCAAGCGGTTCGATCTTTTGATCGACTGGGGCTGGTTCCACTTCATCACCAAGCCGATGTTCTGGCTGATCGACACGCTCTACAAATTCTTCGGCAATTTCGGTCTGGCCATCCTCGCCACCACCGTCATCGTCAAGGCCATCTTCTACCCGCTCGCCAACAAGTCCTACGCGTCGATGGCGAACATGAAGAAGGTGCAGCCGAAAATGCTCGAGATCCGCGAGAAATACGCGGACGACAAGATGAAGCAGCAGCAGGCGATGATGGAGCTCTACAAGACCGAGAAGATCAATCCGATCGCCGGCTGCTGGCCGGTGGCGCTGCAGATCCCGGTGTTCTTCGCGCTCTACAAGGTGCTCTACATCACCATCGAGATGCGTCATGCGCCGTTCTTCGGCTGGATCCAGGATCTGGCCGCGCCCGATCCGACATCGCTGTTCAACCTGTTCGGCCTCATTCCGATCACGCTGCCGCATATGCTGATGATCGGCGTATGGCCGCTGATCATGGGCGTCACCATGTTCCTGCAGATGCGCATGAACCCGACGCCGCCGGACCCGACGCAGGCGGCGATCTTCACCTGGATGCCTGTCATCTTTACCTTCATGATGGCGGGTTTCCCGGCCGGCCTGGTCATCTACTGGGCCTGGAACAACACGCTGTCGATCCTGCAGCAAGGCATCATCATGAAGCGCCAGGGCGCCAAGATCGAGCTGTGGGACAATCTGGTCGCGCTGTTCCGAAAGAAACCATCACCGGCCGAATAGAAGGCGCAGCGCTTTCTCCATCCTTCAAAGCCCCGCCTCGCGCGGGGCTTTTTCGTTCAAGCCGCTTTCGGCATCACGTTCCTGTGATCGGCGAAACTTGCGCCCCGCCGGCGGCGTGACTGCCTGTGCGTTTCCAAAGGCTATCAATTCCGATCAGCCCTCACCCGGAGGAAGACCATATGCGCTTGCCGTCATTCAGGACCATCGCCCTTTCCGCGTTCGTCGCCGGCGTGGCGATTGCCGCGCCCGCCTATGCCAAAAACCCGAATGTCGGCGGCGCGCCGATGTACACCACCAAGAACATCGTCGAGAACGCCGTCAATTCGAAGGACCACACGACGCTGGTCGCCGCGGTCAAGGCCGCCGGCCTGGTCGACACGCTGCAGGGTGCTGGCCCGTTCACAGTCTTCGCCCCGACCAACGCGGCGTTTGCGAAACTGCCCAAGGGCACCGTCGACACGCTGCTGAAGCCGGAGAACAAGGGCAAGCTCACCAAGGTGCTGACCGCGCATGTCGTGGCAGGCAAGATTTCGGGCGCCGAAATGATGAAGAAGGCCAAAGCGATGGGCGGCAAGTACGAGATGAAAACCGTCTCCGGTGACACGCTGACCGCTGAAGTCAAGAAGGGCAAGCTCTACATCATGGATGAGTCAGGCGGCGAGGCGCGAGTGACGATCGCCGACGTCAACCAGTCGAACGGCGTCATCCATGTCGTCAACAAGGTGCTGTTGCCGAAGTAACGGCTTTCGGCAAAGGGGATCAAGGCAGGTCCGTTGGGGCTTTCTCGGGCCTGCCATCCCCACCTCATGACGAGGTGCCATGTTTCTTGGGAAGTCGTATCGGCATCGGCCGGGGTCCTGTCCCTCACAGGACCCGGTTTCTTTTGGTTCATGGACCGAAGACCGTAGAGGACAAATACCTGAACGGAGCGCTTGCAGGGGTAGCCGAGATGCCGGTTAGCCGTAAGCTGGCACGGACCGCCGCGCACCGGAATGTGGCGTCGCGATGCGACTGCCAACGCGGTTGAGGGGTAGAGAGACAACGCTCACCTAGCGCCCGCAGATGTGACATACTGACTGCATATCGATTTCGTAGCCTTGTTAGGAACACGACGTGGATTGGTTTACCCAACGCAAGCCTTTCCCAAATGCCGCAAAGTCAGCTTTCGGAGTTGGAGCGCTTGGCGATATAGCTGCTGAGGAATTGACTCCCATCGTCGACGACACTTACCGAACAACCTCGAGGCATCTCACATCTGATGGGATCAGCATCTACATTCCCTATCGGTTGCATTTTCTGCCGACCGTAGCTGTCGATTTCGCTAGCTTTTCGCCGGGGTCGCAGTGCTTGCTGACACGTTCGACAGACGGTTATCTGAGGCAAAAATCAGCCAAAATTATCCTTCCGCTGAACGAGCCTTGGACGATTCCATTCATCGTTCTTCTCTTAGGCGAGTACGTCGTCGAAATTCTCGACGATATCCATTTGGCGATGCCGTATTTCGATCAGACAGCTTACGCCAGTTTCGTCCGGCAGAACCGGCAGGTAATGCGTGCAATACGCGCTAAGGCGACAAGCTATTGGAATGCCTACTACCGCCAAAGTTATCCCGGCAGGAAATCGTATCCGGCGATTGCCGTCCTCAATCAGCTGGATACTTGGGCAACCTAGCATCACGTGCAACGGGACAGCCGACGACGTCGCCATACGTTGTATTTCCATTTTGTCGACGGTGACGCATTCGAAACTTGCTTCAACAAAAGGCCCTCGACCAAAACATCACTCCATCACGGCGCTGTGGTCGACCTTGGCTGGCGTCGCCGGCTTGCGCAGCAAGAGAACCAGCGGAATGGCGGCAAGCGACAGGATCATCATCAGCTTGAAGTCGTTCATATAGCTTATGATCGTCGCCTGCAGCGTCACCACGCCGTCGAGCGCGGCGCGGCCCGCGGCGCTGTAGGGATCCATCGCCTGGAAGATGGCCGGATTGCTGAAAGCCTGGTTGTAGGGCGTCACATAGGTGGCGATGTTGGCGTGGTTGATCTGCACGTTCTCCGTCAACAGCGCGGTGACGACGGATATGCCGACGCTGGAGCCGATGTTCCGCGACAGATTGTAAAGGCCTGTGCCTTCCGCGCGCCGCTCCGGCGCCAGCGTGGCGAAGGTGATGGTGGTCAGCGGCACGAACAGGAAACCCAGGCCAGCGCCCTGGATGAAGCCGGTGCTGATGATCGTCCATTGCGACACATCAGGGGTCCAGCCGGTCATGTCGTACATCGCCCAGGCGGTGACCAGCAGGCCGGTCAACAGCAGCCAGCGCGTGTCCACCTTGCCGATCAGCCTGCCGACCAGGAACATGCAAGCCATGGTGCCGAGACCGCGCGGCCCCATGACGATGCCGGCCGTCACCACCGGATAGCCCATCAGCGTCTGCAGATAGGGCGTCATCAGGGCCAGCGAGGCCAGATAGGTGATGCCGATGATGAAGATGAAGATCATGCCGACGGCGAAATTCCTGTCGAGGAACAGCCGCGGGTTCACGAAGGTGTTTTTGGCGGTGAAAGTGTGGACGAGGAAGATGTAGAAGGCCGACGCGCAGATCAGCGCCTCGACGATGATCTCGGACGACGAGAACCAGTTGAGCTGCTCGCCGCGATCGAGGAACATCTGCAGCGATGCGATGGTGACGCTGAGCATGCCGAAGCCCAGCCAGTCCAGCCTGGCCTTAAGGTCCGTCTTGGTTTCCTGGACGAACATCGAGACGCCGGCGAAGGCCAGGGCCCCGATCGGGACGTTGATGTAGAACACCCAGCGCCAGCTGACATTCTCGGTCAGCCAGCCGCCGATGACCGGCCCGAGCACCGGCCCGACCATCACCGAAACGCCGAACAGCGCCATCGCCGAGCCGCGCTCCTCGACGCTGTAGATGTCGAGCAGGATGCTCTGCGCCAGCGGCACCAGGGCTGCGCCGAACAGGCCTTGCAGCAGGCGGAAGCCGACGATCTGCGGCAGCGACTGCGCGAAGCCGCACAGCACCGACGCGACGACGAAGCCGGTGATGGAGATCAAAAGGATGCGCTTGCGGCCGAAACGATTGGCAAGATAGCCCGAAGGCGGCGTCATGACGGCCGCCGCGACGATGTAGGACGTCAGCACCCAGTTAATCTGGTCGGCGCTCGCCGAAACGCTACCCTGGATATAGGGCAGCGCCACATTGGCGATGGTCGTGTCCAGTGCCTGCATGATCACGGCCAGGATCACGCAGGCGGTGATGGCGCCGCGATTGGCGACCACGCCACCTGTCGCGGACGCGCCGGTCATGACTTTTGTCCGAACCGGCCGAGGAGGTCCGTCACGAAGTCCGGCAGGCCGCGCGCGTGGCCGGTATCGATGCCGACCACGACGCTCATCCCGCCACGCAACGGCGGCTTGCCTTGGAGATCGTCCAACGTCACGCGCATCGGAATGCGTTGCACGACCTTGACCCAGTTGCCGGTGGTGTTCTGCGCCGGAAGCAAGGAGAAGCTCGACGATGACGCCGGGCTGATCGAGGCGACCGTGCCGTGCCAGACGGCACCCGGGTAGCTGTCGACGCTGATCGTCGCCGTCTGTCCCGGCCGCACATAAGTCAGTTCGGTTTCCTTCGGCTCCGCCGCGATCCACAGATCGGTCGCCGAAATCAGGCTGAAGGCCGGCTGCGAAGCCGGCAGGTACTTGCCGACCTGAAGCGCGTCGACATTGGTGACTATGCCGTCGAACGGCGCCTTGACGATGGAATCGGCAAGATTGCGCTGGGCGTCGTCCACCGCCGACTGCGCCTGGAGGTAGAACGGATTCTTCTCCACCGGCTGGCTGGCGTCGCCGCCAAGCTGGGCAAGCGTCGCCTGTGCCTGCGCCTGGGCAACGGACACTTTCTGGCGGGCGGCGACGAGGTCGTGCTGGGCGCTGTCGAAGGTCGCCTTGGAGGAGGTGGAGGTCTTGAGCAGATCCTGCTGGCGCTGGAAAGCGGCCTCGTAATAGGGGATGTCGGCCTGCGCCTGCTCGATCAGCGCCTGCGACTGCTGGTAGCTCGCCTGCAAGGTCAGCACCTGGTTGCGCACAGTGCCGAGCTGCGCCTGGGCGGCGGCAAGAGCGGTTTCGAAAGAGGCCGGCCGCAGCCGGAAAAGCACCTGGTCCTTCTTCACCGCCTCGTTCTCGTGCACGTCGATCTCGGACACAGTGCCGGAGACATCGGTGGAAACGCCGAGCGACTGCGCCTGGATGTAGGCGTTGTCGGTCGTCATGACCTGGCCGCCGATGACGTAGTAATAGCCGCCGACGACCAGCGCGACCGGAAGCAGGGCAAACAGGATCGGCCGTGCCCGGCCGCGCTTGGGCTTGACCGGCGCCGGAGGCGCCACCGCAACCGTGGCCTGCCGTGGCTCCTTGGACGGCGCCTCGAGCGCCGCCGGCTCCAGGGCGACCGGTGCTTCGAGCTCGTCATTGCCGATGAGGGTGCCGGCTCGCCTTTGTTCGCGTTCGCTGTCCAGTCGGATGATCTGGTCGCGCGCCCGGCCGGCGGAGGATCCGTCTTCTTCGGCAGGCTTCTTTGGTGAGGTTGATTCAGCCATGTGTTTTCTCCCGGTCGGCGGCAGGCTGGGTGCAAGCCGCGAGCAGATTGGATTTGATGAGGGATAGGGTTTGCAGCAGATGCAGCTGGGCATCCGCGGAAAGACCGACAAAGGCCTCGTCCCGCGTCTTCTGCCCATTGGTGCGCATGGTTTCGATGAGCGGATAAGCTTGCGGCTTCAGGTAGAGCAGCCATGCCCGGCGGTCAGCGGGATTGGGCCGGCGCTCGATGAAGCCGCGTGCCTCCATCTTATCGAGCAGCCGGGCGAGCGTGATCGGCGTGATCTCGATAAGATCGGCCAGTTTGTTCTGGTGGATGCCCTCATGCAGGCAGAGATAGGCGAGCACCTGCCACTGGGCGCGGGTCAGCCCCGATGCCCGCGACCTCTGCTCGAACCGCTTTCGAAGCAGGCGCGCGACATCGTGCAGCACGAAGCTGATGTTGGGTGACGATGGCATGGAAGGTACTGAGGTTCTAAGGCGCAACTTTTAGTGAGCATGCTTATTATCATCATGCACATAATCCCGCTGGACGCGGTGCGCAAGACGGACTAAGCCCGCCTGGAAAAAATGACGCATGTGCTGCGACACCATAAAAAGGCTCAGGTAGCAGGCTGTTGCCGGGCAAGGATGGGACGATGAATTGGCTGAAGATCGTGACCGTGGCGGCCATCGCGGGATGGCCTGGCATTGCGCTCGCAAAGGACGCCGTCAGCTGCGGCGGCGCCGCCATGCTGGGTGGCGCGCAATTGAACTGCAGCCACGTCGAACCCCAGGCGCCGCCTCAGTTTTGCACCTATAGCTGGGCTCTCCACATGCCGGCCGGAGACCAGAAAATCGTCGAAGGCAGCTTCATGCTGCCGCCCGGCGCGGCGAACGTCACCGTCTATCAGGGCAGCGGTTTCGACAGCGCAATGTCCGATCCGATCGTGATCTGCCGCGGCGGCAAATGAGCAAGGCCGTCAAGGAAAGCTCGCTCGTCGCCCGATTGGTGCTATAGGGCGGATCACGCTATTTTGAACGGGCGCATCGAGTTTCGGATGTGCCTGGCTGCCATTTCTCTGACGGATTTCGACATGGACGGACCCAACCCAGACATCAAGCACCCGATCCCGATGCATACCCGCGTCGGCTTCCTCAAGGGACTGGTGAATGCGCCGAACATCGAGATCGGCGACTTCACCTATTATGACGACCCCGACGGGCCGGATAAATTCGCCGAGAAATGCGTGCTGCACCACTATCCCTTCATCGGCGACAAGCTGATCATCGGTCGGTTCTGCGCCATCGCCGAGGGCGCGCGCTTCATCATGAACGGCGCCAACCATGCTATGTCCGGCTTTTCGACCTATCCGTTCAATATCTTTGGCCATGGCTGGGAAAAGGGTTTTGACCCGGCGACGTGGTCGAAGGAAGTGCGCGGCGACACCATTGTCGGCAGCGACGTCTGGATCGGCATGGAGGCGGTGATCTTGCCCGGGGTGGAAATCGGCCACGGCGCCATCATCGCCGCGAAATCGGTGGTGACGCACGACGTGCCGCCCTATGCGATCGTCGCCGGCAATGCGGCCAAGGTGGTGAAGATGCGTTTCGACGACCGGACAATCAGGCGGCTGCTGGCGGTGGCGTGGTGGGACTGGCCGGTGGACAAGGTCAGTCGCAACCTCGATGCTATCCGGGGCGCCGATATTTCTCTTCTGGAGGCAGCAGCTTGAACGCTCTGAACAGCAGCATAATCGGCACCGAACTGTTTACGCGGGGGTGGATCTTCATCCGCGGCGTGCCGGCCATGAAATTCCTGCCGCCGGAAGGGCCGCCGGAAATCGCCTTTGCCGGCCGCTCGAATGTCGGCAAGTCGTCGCTGATCAACGCGCTGGTCAACCAGAAGGGGCTGGCGCGCACCTCCAACACGCCGGGGCGCACGCAGGAGCTCAACTATTTCGTGCCGGACGGATTTTCGGGTGAGGGCGCCGACCTGCCGCCCTTGGCGCTGGTCGACATGCCCGGCTATGGCTATGCCACCGCGCCGAAGGAGAAGGTCGACGAGTGGACCAAGCTGGTCTTCGACTATCTCAAGGGCCGCGTCACGCTGAAGCGCGTCTATGTGCTGATCGACGCCCGCCACGGCATCAAGGCCAAGGACGACGAAGTGCTGTCGCTGCTCGACAAGGCGGCGGTGTCCTACCAGATCGTGCTGACCAAGACCGACAAGATCAAGACTGCCGGCGTGCCGAGGCTGATCGAGGAGACGCTGGCAAAGATCAAGAAGCGGCCGGCGGCGTTCCCGTTCGTACTGGCCACCTCTTCTGAAAAGGCCGAGGGCCTCCAGGAATTGCAGGCGGCCATCGTGCTTGCCGCCAATGGCGGCTAAGCATCCACAGCTTAGAGCATGGCCTACGGCTTGGCCTCGATAGCAATCGTCTGGTGGCCTTCTTCCGCCACAAGCCTTTCGGTGCCGTATGCCTTGAGGAACATGCTGACGCCTGACCTGACGATGCGGTCGATCTCGTCCTGGGTCGGGGCTTTGGTGCGGTAGGCGAAGATGCACTGGCGGAACAGACCGGCCAGGCACAGTTCGGTGAACTGATAGGCGGCAAGATCGACATCGTCGATGCGCAGCAGGTCGCGCTCGATGGCAGCATTGAGAAAGGCCGCGACCTTGTCGTGGCCACGCTTGGGACCGCGCTCGTAAAACCGCGCGCCCATGTCGGGTATCCGGTCGGATGCACCGATCACCGTGCGCTGCGCCTGGATCACCTTGGCCGACGTGATCTTGAGGGCCAGCACCTTGCCGAACTTCACCAGCGTCTCGCGCAGGTTGTCGGCATTGTCCAGCACGTCATACATGTTCTTGAAGATGGTGCCGCGCTCTTCCTCGATCAGCGCTTCGAACAGCTCTTCTTTGTTGGCGAAATAGACGTAGATCGTACCCTTGGAGACACCGGCCTCGCGGGTGATGTCGTTCATCGAGGCGGCTTCGAAGCCCTTGTCGATGAAGACACGACGGGCGCCGTCGATGATCTGGCTGCGCTTGACCGGATCCTGCCCCGCGGCCGGGCGGCCACGACGCAAGCTTTCCAACAGGTCGTCGCACGACTCGTTTTCGACATTGGGCGGGGTCTCGGCCATGAAAGTCACACCTCGAAAATAATTCGAACCAAGCGGTTCGATTGCCCTTGATATGGTCCTGTTTACGCGCTATGTCAACGGCCGGATCGAACCGAACGGTTCAGTATTATATTATAACTTTAGAGAGATGTCATGTCCTCGAACGCGCCGACCACTGCCGAAGTCCGTCCCTTTCCCAACGCCAAGGTTGCGCCGGCGACGGAAGCTCCGGAAGTGCCTGTCCAGCCGGTCTCGTCGCCACCGGCAGAGGCTCCGGCCAAGAAGAAGCGTTCGGTGCGTTCCTTCCTGCTGCCGGTCATCGGCGTCGCCTTGCTGGGCGCCGGCGCCTGGTATGGTTACGATTACTGGACCACGGGCCGCTTCATGATCTCGACGGACGATGCCTATGTCCAGGCGGACATGGCGTTCATCTCGCCCAAGATTTCCGGCTATGTCGATCAGGTCAAGGTCAGCGAGAACCAGCAGGTCAAGGCCGGCGATCCGCTGCTCGTCGTCGATGACGGCGATTACAAGATTGCCGTCGCCCAGGCCGAGGCGCAGATCGCCACCTTGAGCAAGACGCTCGACCGTATCGACGCCCAGACTGAAGCAGCGCGCGCCTCGCTGCAGCAGGCGCAGGCGCAGAAGGTCGCCGATCAGGCCGCGGCCGACAATGCGGCCAAGGTCGCGGCGCGCGCCTCGCAGCTGCTCAAGACCCATGTCGGCACGCAGGCGCAGCTGGACGACGCCCAGACGGCGGTCCAGCAGGCCGATGCCGCCCTTGTCGGCGCCGACGCGACGATCGCCGCCGCGCAGGCCAATATCGGCGTGCTGCAGGCGCAACGCGCGGAATCGGCGAGCACGCTGGCGTCCCTGCAGCTCAGCCATGACAAGGCGCTGCGCGATCTTTCCTTCACCGTGCTCAAGGCGCCTTATGACGGCATCGTCGGCAACCGCTCGGTCGAACAGGGCGACCTTGTCAGCCCCGGCCAGAAGCTCGCCGTCATCGTGCCGATGGACAAGCTCTACATCGTCGCCAACTTCAAGGAGACGCAGCTTGCCCGGCTGGTGCCCGGAGAGAAGGTGAAGATCTCGGTCGATGCGACCGACGGCCAGGACTTCGAGGGAACCGTCTCGTCGCTGGCGCCGGCTTCGGGTGCCGTGTTCTCGCTGCTGCCGCCCGAAAACGCCACCGGCAACTTCACCAAGGTCGTGCAGCGCGTTCCGGTCCGCATCGATGTGCCCGCAGATGTCCTGAAGAGCGGCAAACTGCGCGCCGGCCTGAGCGTCATCGTCGACGTCGACAGCCGCACCGCCCCATCCGGGTCGGGCCCAGTGGCCGCGAACTGAGCGGCGACGGGAGCAATGCCATGGCAACCGCAACCCTGACAGCAGGAGCGCCGCCGGCGAGGCCGGCTGTGCCTGACACCATTTCGACGCGGCGCGTCATCGCCTTCCTGGCGATGGTGTTCGGCATGTTCATGGCCATCCTCGATATCCAGATCGTCTCCGCCTCGCTGTCGGAAATCCAGGCCGGCCTGAGCGCCAGCTCCGACGAAATCCCGTGGGTGCAGACCGCCTATCTGATCGCCGAAGTGGTGATGATCCCGCTGTCGGGCTTCCTCAGCCGGATGCTGTCGACGCGGGTGCTGTTCACGATCTCGGCGGCGGGCTTCACCGCGGCCAGTGCGCTGGCGGCGACTGCCACCAACATCGACCAGATGATTGTCTACCGCGCCGTCCAGGGCTTCATCGGCGGCGGCATGATACCGAGCGTCTTCGCCGCTGCCTTCACCATCTTCCCGCCCTCGCGCCGCGCCTTCGTCTCGCCGATGATCGGCCTGGTGGCGACGTTGGCGCCGACCATCGGCCCGACTGTCGGCGGCTATATCAGCCATGCCATGTCCTGGCACTGGCTGTTCCTGGTCAATGTCGTGCCCGGCATCCTGGTGACAGCGGCGGCCTGGACGCTGATCGACTTCGACAAGCCCAACCTCAAGCTGTTCAGCAAGTTCGACTGGTGGGGCCTCGCCGGCATGGCGGCTTTCCTGGGCTGCATGGAATATGTGCTCGAGGAAGGCCCCAACAATGACTGGCTGCAGGACCAGGGCGTCTTCATCTGCGCCATTGTCATGACCATCGGCGCGGTGCTGTTCTTCTGGCGGGTGTTCACCGCCGAGGAGCCGATCGTCGACCTGAAGGCCTTCACCAACATCAACTTCGCCTTCGGCTCGCTGTTTTCCTTCGTCATCGGCATCGGCCTTTACGGCCTGACCTATCTCTACCCGGTGTATCTCGGGCGCATCCGTGGCTACGATTCGATGATGATCGGCGAGGCGCTGTTCGTCAGCGGCCTGGCCATGTTCTTCACCGCGCCGATCTCGGGCATCCTGTCGAACAAGATGGACCCGCGGCTGATGATGATGATCGGCTTCTTCGGCTTCGCCACCGGCACCTGGTGGATGACGCATCTGACCGCCGACTGGGATTTCAACGAGCTGCTCATCCCGCAGATCCTGCGCGGCTGTTCGATGATGCTGTGCATGGTGCCGATCAACAACATCGCGCTCGGCACCTTGCCGCCCGAGCGGCTGAAGAATGCGTCCGGCCTGTTCAATCTCACCCGCAACCTTGGCGGTGCGGTTGGCCTCGCGCTGATCAACACCGTGCTGATCGACCGCAATGCCTTCCACTACGCAAGGCTCTCCGAGCATGTGCAATGGGGCAGTGAAGCCGCGCAGACCAAGCTGCAGAACATGACGCTCAATTTCGAGCAAACCCCCGGCCTGGATGCGACAAGTGCTGCCATCTCCAAGCTGTCGGGCATGGTCCAGCAGCAGGCGGCGCTGCTGTCATTCATGGATGTGTTCTTCATGCTGACGGTGCTGTTTGCGACGCTTGGCCTGTTCACCATGTTGATCCGCAAGCCGGCCGCGGCGGCGGGTGGAGGTGGTGGCGGCGGCCACTGATACCGGAGCAATTCCAGGAAAAGTGTAAGGCGGTTTTCCGTCAGGAATTGCGACAAGACAGAGATACGTGGGCAGCTGTTTCGGGAAGCTCCTCCAGTCCACGCCCGAAAAAGCTCTGACCGCGCAAAAAACTCCGGGCCGCAAGCCCGGAGTTTTTCATATCCAGTTGGAATTTGTCAGGCTGTGGCGGGCTTGAAGGTCAGCGCGACGCCGTTGATGCAGTGGCGCAGGCCGGTCGGCGCCGGACCGTCGTCGAAGACGTGGCCGAGATGGCCGCCGCAGCGGCGGCAATGCGCCTCGGTGCGCGTCATGCCGAGCGAGCGGTCCACGGTCGTGCCGATAGCCTTGGGGATCTCTTGCCAGAAGCTCGGCCAGCCGGTGCCGGAATCGAATTTCGTCTCCGACGAATAGACCGGCAGGTCGCAGCCGGCACAGGCGAAGATGCCCTTACGGTGTTCGTTGAGCAGCGGGCTGGTGCCGGGATACTCCGTGCCTTCCTTGCGCAGCACGTCGAAGGCGGCCGGCGACAGGATGGCTTTCCACTCGGCGTCGGTCTTGGTGACTTCGAATTTTTCGGCGGCCTGTGCTGCCTGCGGATCGCCCATGCGCAGCATCGTTGCTGCGGCCCCGACGACGCCGATGGCGGCGGCACCGCTCAAAAGAAAGTCGCGACGGTTCATGACCGGTTCCTCCTGATGTCCTTTTGCCAAACTATACCGCCGCGCGGAAATCAAAAGCCGGTGACGGTAGCCCCCTCGAACGAACACTCCGCGCCCTCCCACATCCGAATATGGGCGGCGCGGAGTGCGCGGGTCAATTGCGGATCACGGTAGCGGGATCGTGCAATCGACGGAGGGCCCTTGCTGCCAGTTCGCCGGCAGCAATCCCCTTGTTACATCTTCGGCAAAAGAACCTTGTCGATGACGTGGATGACGCCATTGGACTGTTCGACATCGGCGATCGTCACATTGGCGACATTGCCGCTCTCGTCGGTGACGGTGACCTTGCCGCCGTCGGCCTTGAGCGACAGCTCGCAGCCGCCGACCGTCTTGACCTTGTGGGCGCCGCCGTCAGCCTTGGCCATCGCGGCGACATCCGCCCCCATCGCCTTGGCGCCGATGACATGGCAGGTCAGGATCTTGGTGAGCTTGTCCTTGTTTTCAGGTTTGAGCAGCGTCTCGACCGTCCCGGCCGGAAGGGCCGCGAAGGCCTCGTTGGTCGGAGCGAACACGGTGAACGGACCGGCGCCCTGCAGTGTCTCGACAAGGCCGGCGGCCTTCACGGCGGCGACCAGCGTGGTGTGGTCCTTCGAGTTCACGGCGTTCTCGACGATGTTTTTGTTAGCATACATCGCGGCGCCGCCAACCATCGGGTTTTCGGCATAGGCAGCGGTGGCAAGGGCCGAAACGGCGATCGTACCGGCGAGCAAAAGGGTGGCGTATCTACGCATGATGTCAAACTCCTCGGGTTTTTCTCTTCCCATTTTTGGGGACGCGAGGAGATACGGAACAGAAGTGCGGGAGTTTCAGAAATATTCTTATTTTTTATTTTATCCGGGATGCCGAAGAGATTTTGCCACGCAACCGCTTGCCGGCTACCATGCTGTCTACGGGCGTGGAAGGTGGGAGATACACTTCAGGTACTCTATTTTGAGTCTGGCGACGCCAAGAGCCGGTCAGATGCTCTTCAGGTCGCCGGCGGCGACCACCGGTCCGGTCGGCTGTCCGGTCGGCGAACCGCCTGACGGCTCGAGGCTGACGGCAAGCACCGCGCCCTGGGCAAGCTTCTGCTGGGCCGCCGGCGAGACGACGATATGTGCCGTAGCACCGGTCGGAATGACGCCCATCGAGACCGGCGGGTTCTTGCCCTCGATCATCCACAGCTCGAAGTCCTTGCCGGAAGCACGCTCACCGGAGACATGCGACAGGCCGACTTCGTGATGCGCGGCGTCGTAGACGGCAAGATATCTGACGTCGCTGCCTTCGGCGGCCAGCGAAGCGACGAGGCGCGCCTGCGGCTCCTCGACCGGCGGGTTGAGGACTGGCACGGCAATGTAAATCGCCAGTGCCGCAACCGCAGCCGCGGCAAGGCCGCGCCAGAAAGCGAGGCTGGACCACAGGCCGCCGCGCGATTCGGCGGGCGTGGTCACGGCGGCAGCGTTCGCGAACAGCCGGCGGTCGACCGCGGTCTTCACCGAAACCGGCGGCTCGATTTCCGGGTAGGCGGCGGCCAGCGGTGAGAGACGGACCTCCCATCCCTCGACAAGACGAGCAAAAACCGTATCCGCATCGATGCGGCGGGCGACGATCTGGCGTTCGTCGGCATCGAGCACGCCGAGAACGTATTCGGCGGCGAGCAGGTCGTCGCCTCCACGTTCCGGTCCTGTGTCTTCTGCCAGCGTCATCTTTCCAGACATTCTCTGAGTTTCAACAGGCTGCGGCGCAGCCATGTACGCATCGTGTTCAGCGGCACGCCATGGCGCTCCGCCAGTTCGGCATAGCTCTCGCCCTTGAGATAGGCGCCCCGGACGGCGGCTGCCCGGTCCTTCTCCAACTCATCGAGACAATGGTGGATACGTTCGGATTCGTCTCCCGCCACCGCCATCGCTTCAGGCCCCGGCGCCGGATCGGCCACGTCGAGCGCGGCATCGATGTCGGCGGCAGGCCTGCGCCGCGCTCGTATGCGATCGATCGCATGATTACGCGCAATTGCCACCAGCCAGGAGATCGGGCTTAGATCGGAGACGGCAAAACGATCCGCCTTCGTCCATATCTTGACGAAGACTTCCTGTAGCGCTTCTTCCGCATCTCCCCGGTCGTTCAATACACGAAGACAGACGCCAAAAAGTTTCGCGCTGGTCTGCCGGTAAAGCAGATCGAACGCGGCCCGATCCTTCATCGAAGTCCGGACGATCAGCTTGGTGATGTCCTGCGGCGTCATCCGCGGCAAGTTAGGCGATTGCAATGTATTTGCAACGGCGGAAATAACCTTGTGCACGCCTAAGCTTTTGTGTGTCGCCAGCCGGGTCCGTCGACCGATTGCCAATGGAATCGCCACTGGCTAGCTTGCCCTCAGTGATGGGGGGAGCGCGCATGTCGGTCGAACGGATCCTTTGGGAAGAAGATGCCGCGGGCCTCGCCGATCTGGTCCGCAAGGGCGAGGTTTCGGCCGTCGAGCTGACCGACGCCGCGATTGCCCGCGCCGAGGCCACCCGTCCCGACATCAATGCCACGGCCGAACCGCTCTACGATGCCGCGCGGGCCCGCGCCAAGACCGTCGACCCTTCGCTGCCGCTGGCCGGTGTTCCCTTCGCCATCAAGGATCTCGGCATCGCCATCAGGGGCGTGCCGACGCATGGCGGCAGCCGCATTCCGGCATGGCTGGCCGATGTCAATTCGGTGCTGACCGACCGCTACATCGCTGCCGGACTTATCCCGATCGTCACCTCGACATCGCCGGAGCACGGGCTTCGATTGATGACCGAATCCAGGGCCTTCGGCATCACCCGCAATCCGTGGAACACCGGTCACACCAGCGGCGGCTCGTCGGGTGGTGCGGCTGCACTGGTCGCAGCCGGCGTAGTGCCGGTGGCACATGCCTCCGATGGCGGCGGCTCGATCCGCGTGCCTGCCGCCTGCACCGGGCTTGTCGGCCTGAAGACGTCGCGCGGCCGCACACCGCTGACGCCGCTGGTGAGCGAAAGCTGGTACGGCATGGTCGTCGACCATGCGCTCACCCGTTCGGTGCGTGATTGCGCGCTGCTGCTCGACCTCACCCATGGGTCCGATCCTCTGTCGCCCTATGCCGCGCCGCCGCCGAAAGGCACGTTCGCGGCCGCCGCGGCGCGCGACCCCGGCAAGCTCAGCCTGGCCGTGTACCGCAAATCCCCGCTTGGCCTGCCGATCTCGGACGAGACGCTCAAGGCGCTCGACAAGGCGGTGGCGCTTGCCCGCGAGGGCGGCCACACGGTCGAGGAGATCGACCTGCCCTTTATCGGCCGCGATTTCTTCGCCGATTTCTGCAGGACGGTTGCCTCCGCCGTCGCCGGCACGATGCGGGCCGAAGCGCTGCGCGTCGGCCGTTCCGTTACCGGTGACATCGAGCGGGCGACGCGGGTGCTCGCCCGCTTCGGCGAAATGGTGTCGGCCGGCGAGACCTATGCCGACCTGCAGCGGCTGCATGCCGCCTCGCGGCAGCTGATTTCGGAGACCGTGCAGTACGACGCCGTGCTGATGCCGGTCATTGCCCACCCGCCGCTCGCCTGCGGCGCCATGGATCCCAAAGGCGCCGACGAGCTCATCGAGAACCTGCTCGACAAGCTTCACCTGACACCCTTGCTGAAGCTGAAGCCGTTCTTCGGCCAATTGATGGACAAGAGCCTCTGGTTCACCCATTGGCCGGCGATCCAGAATGTCAGCGGCCAGCCGTCGATCGCGCTGCCGGTCCATGTCACTGACGCCGGCCTGCCGCTCGGCGTCCAGGCGGCCGGCCGTCCGGGCGACGAAGAGACGCTTTTGTCGCTCGCCGCGCAGATGGAGAAGATCTCGGGTTGGCTGGACCGCAGGGCGCCGCTGATGGTGCCGACACGATGACGAGGTCGTGAAGCGCTTGAATATGACAGCAAAGCCATTTGCGGGCGGCGCCAATTCCCGCTAAGACGCCGCCGTCCTTACCTGATGCATGTCGCCCAAAAGTGTCCAGGGGTTTTGGGACAACGACGTGCTTAAAATAAAAAGCCGGGAACCAAACCGATGACGGAAATAACCGCCACCGCCGAAATGCAGGCAGCCCTGTTGTCGCGGGCGCTGCCCTACATGCAGCGCTACGAACACAAGACGGTCGTGGTGAAATATGGCGGCCATGCCATGGGCGATATCGAACTCGGCAAGGCCTTCGCGCGCGACATCGCGCTGCTCAAGCAGTCCGGCGTCAACCCGATCGTCGTCCATGGCGGCGGCCCGCAGATCGGCGCCATGCTGGCCAAGATGGGCATCGAATCCAAGTTCGAGGGCGGCCTGCGCGTCACCGACCAGAAGACGGTCGAGATCGTCGAAATGGTGCTGGCCGGTTCGATCAACAAGGAGATCGTCGCGCTGATCAACGCCGAGGGCGAATGGGCGATCGGTCTCTGCGGCAAGGACGGCAACATGGTTTTCGCCGAAAAGGCTCGCAAGACCATGATCGATCCGGACTCCAACATCGAGCGCGTGCTCGATCTCGGCTTCGTCGGCGAGCCGGTCGAGGTCGACCGCACCTTGCTCGATCTTCTGGCACGCTCCGAAATGATCCCGGTGCTGGCGCCGGTGGCGCCAGGGCGCGACGGCCACACCTACAACATCAATGCCGACACCTTCGCCGGCGCCATTGCCGGCGCCTGCCAGGCGACGCGCCTGCTGTTCCTCACCGACGTGCCTGGTGTGCTCGACAAGAACAAGAAGCTGATCGACGAACTGACCGTGGCCGAGGCCAAGGCGCTGATCAAGGACGGCACGGTCTCGGGCGGCATGATCCCCAAGGTCGAGACCTGCATCGAAGCGATCGAACGCGGTGTCGAAGGCGTCGTCATCCTCAACGGCAAGACGCCGCATGCGGTGCTGTTGGAACTGTTCACCGAACATGGCGCCGGCACGCTGATCGTGCCCTGAGGGGCTCGTCAGCCGGCTAACTTTTTCGCCTCGGAATCTTCAATATTGCCGATGGTGGGAATGGCGAGCTTTCTGGCCGGCCGTGAAACCGTCATCGATTCCTCCTCGGCGTCCTGCGGCGCGCCCCAGAATTCAGCCAGCGTCGGGCCGTCTTTCACCCTGACGTCGCGGACCAGAAAACCCCAGACCTCGCGGAACCAGACGCGGCGGCCCATCTGTGTGTACCAGCGCATCGAATGCCGCTGCTCGGGATCCTTGTGTAACAGGATGCGGGCCAGCGCCTTCGGCCGTGATTGCACCGCCAGCTCGATCAGCTTGACGCTGAAGAACAGCATCCAGGGTTTCAGCCGCGTCATCTGCAGCACCTGGTGCTTGTAATCCCACAAGCGCGCATCCTGCTGGATCACCTTGCGATCCCGCGCGATGCGGAAGAACGGCGTCCAGCGATGCGGCGTCACATAGAGCGCCTGGATCTGGTCGGGGTCATAGGCGATGAGCTGGCGAAAGCCGCGCCACAGATCGCGGAACCCTTCGTCCTCGAAGCCGGCCACCCAGGTCGCCATCGACAGGATGCCGTTGAGGCGCAGCAGCCTTATCGCCTCGCGGTCGGATGATGTGCTGCCGCCCTTGCGGATCAATTGAAGCGTCTGCTCGTCGGTGTTTTCCATGCCGAGCAGCCAGCGGATGACGCCGGCCTTGCGGTAGAGATGCAGGGTGTCGGCATCGCGCACTATGTCGTCGGCACGGGTCGAACCGACGATCAGCACCGGCACGTTCTCGGCGATAAGGGCGTCGAGGAAGGCACGCCAGGCCTTCTTCGAGACCGTCGGATTCTCGTCGGCGAGATTGATCAGCTCGACGCCGTGCTCGCGGTGCAGCCAGGCGATCTCCCTGGCGAATTTCACCGGATCGCGATGCCGCCAGCGGGTCCAGAAGCCGCGCTGGCCGCAATAATTGCACAGATGCGGACAGCCGCGCGAAAACTGCATGACCACGGCCCGCTTGCCGCCCCAGTAACTGTACCGCGAGTGCTCAATCAGCTCCCAACCGACGCGGTAGGCGTCGAGGTCGGCAATGGTCATGGCCGCCTGTGTGGCGAAGGGGCGGCTGAGATCGTCGCGATAGGCGATGCCGGCCACGCTCGCCGGCGGCTGGTGCATTTCCAGCGCCTCGACCAGCGCCACGACGGTCGCCTCGCCCTCGCCGCGCACGATGAAGTCGAAAGCATCGGTAGCGGCCAGGATGTCGCGCCAATGATAGGTCGGGAAAACGCCGCCATAGACGATGATGGTCGCCGGCTCCCGCTGCTTGATCTGCTCAGCGATCAGCAAGGCGGTCGGGTGCGCCGAGGTCGAGCCGGAATGGCCGATCAGGACGAAGTCGGGGTGGTCCTCCAGTGCGTTGCGTACGACGTCATCGAGCGGCATCGGCCCAAACTCGGCGTCGACGAGCCGCACCTGATGGCCGGCATCGATCAGCGGTCCGCCGATCGCCAGCAGGCCGAGCGGCGGCAAATGATCGTCGGGCACGCGGCTGCCGATGGCGGTGTGCGGCGGATTGATCAGGACGATTTTCATGGCGGACCTCTTGGGCAGTTGGTCCGCGCAAGCTGGCCGGCGATGTGGACACGCGATTGGCCCGTTTCAGCAGTTTGCGTGCAGCTTTTCCCCAAGGAGTGCGAAGAGAGGCATTGTCATCGCCTGAGATGCCCGAGCGGCACATGGCCCGGCCCCTTGATGTTCTGCAGCACCAACTGCGTGTGGACGTCGCGCACGCCGTCGAGCCGCATCAGCCGGTGCATAACGAAGGCGTTGAGTTCGTCGACCGACGGCACCATGACATGCAGCAGAAAGTCATGGTCGCCAGTCATCGTCCAGCACGAGGACACCTCGTCCATGCGCTGCACGGCGGCGATGAAGCTTTCGGGCGAGCCGTCGCTGTGGCTGACCAGGCGCACCTGGATGAACACCTCGACCATCAGGCCGACCGCGCGGCGGCTGATCACCGCGGCAAATCCCTTGATGATGCCGGCCTCCTGCAGCGCCTCGAAGCGCCGCGCGCACGGCGTCGTCGACAGGCCGATCTCTTGCGCCAGTTCGGAAACCGGCTTGCGCCCGTCGCGCTGCAGGACATCGAGCATCTTGATCTCGAAATCGTCGAATTGAGGCACTTTCACTCCGATAGAGGGTTTTGTGAGTGGATGTTATCCCAAATATTCCGTTCGAGCCATCATCAAAACCGATTTGCCTCGGCAGATCGGGGTAGCCTTTTCGGCACGTCAGCCATTGATGATTTGCGAGGAGAAAAACCATGACGACGATGAGCGTTGCCGAATATGCCCGCGACTGCGCGGCGCAAGGATTGCGCGGCGACTATTCGGTCTGCCGCGCCGATTTCACCGTGTCCCAGGGCTACGATTACAGCGAAGAAGAGCAGGCGGTGTGGCGCACGCTGTGCGACCGCCAGACCAAATTGACGCGCAGGCTCGCCCACCATTCCTATCTCGACGGCGTCGAAAAACTTGGCCTGCTCGACCGTATTCCCGATTTCGACGAGGTCAGCGCCAAGCTGCGCAAATTGACCGGCTGGGAGATCGTCGCGGTGCCCGGTCTCATTCCCGCGGCCCCGTTTTTCGATCATCTCGCCGATCGCCGCTTCCCGGTCACCAACTGGCTGCGGACCAGGCAGGAGCTCGACTACATTGTCGAGCCCGACATGTTCCATGATTTCTTCGGCCACGTGCCGGCGCTGTCGCAACCGGTGTTCGCCGACTTCATGCAGATGTATGGCGAGAAGGCCGGCGACATCATCGCGCTGGGCGGCGACGAGATGATTTCCAGGCTCTACTGGTACACGGCCGAATACGGCTTGATGCAGGAGGCCGGCCAGCCGCTAAAGGCCTTTGGCGCCGGCCTGATGTCGTCGTTTACCGAGCTGCAGTTCGCGGTCGAAGGCAAGGACGCCCACCACGTGCCCTTCGACCTGGAAACGGTGATGCGCACCGGCTACGAGATCGACAAGTTCCAGCGCGCCTATTTCGTGCTGCCGTCCTTCGACGCCTTGCGCGATGCCTTCCAGACCGCCGATTTCGCGGCGATCGTCGCCCGACGCAAGGACCAGCCGGCGCTCGACCCGGCGACGCTCTAGGCAGCAGTTGCCCTGCAGCCGTCAGGCGGTGACCACCTTGCTCAGATGGTCGCCCAGCCGGCAGGCCAGCGCGGTGATCGTCGTCGTCGGGTTGCATTGGCCTGACGTGCAGAACACCGAGGAGCCGCCGACATAGAGATTGTCCATGCCGTGCACCTTGCAGTTGGCGTCGACCACACTTTTGGTGACGTCGGTGCCCATGCGCGTGCCGCCCATATGGTGATGGCCCGCCGTCTCGTCATTGGTCGGATAGTCCTGGCCGTTGCTGATCCAGTCGGCAATGCGCACGCGGCCGAGATTCTTCTCGATCAGCGTCTTGCCGAACAGTCTGAGCCCTTCGAGCAGGGTGCGATGTTCCAGTTCGGATTTCTTCCAGTGCAATTCGATGCGTGGCACGCCGGCATGGTCGACATTGGTCTTCGACAACTCGATCTGGTTGGAGGCCAGCGGCGCCTGTTCCCAGGCGACGTAGAGCTGCGCGGCGCAGCGCAGTCTCTGACTGAGCTTGGAGGACATCCACTCGGCCATGTCGGGTGCCGTGCAGGCGAGGTCGGCGATAAGGCTCTTGACGCCGGGATACGGCGTCTCGATCAGCCGGATGCCGAAATTCATGATCTGCAGCCGCTCCGTGGCGGCAAGTGTCGGCGAGAAGAAGGCCTCATTGACGGCGTCGACCTCGAACGCGTTATAGTCGGCCAGGATGGCATTGCCGCCCTCGAAGGTCGGATGCTCCATCCAGTAGCGGCCAAGCGCCGTCGCATTCGGCACGACGCCGCCGTTCGAGCGCTGGTTGGACCACAGAAGCAGCCGCGAATTCTCCAGCCCACCGGTGCAGACGATGAAATAGTCGGCGCTGAAGGAGCCGGCATTCTGCCCGTTCGACCACAGTCTGGCGCCCGTCACGCGTTTGCCGTCGCCGGTAAGCTCGGTGGCACAAGTGTTGAGCACCACCGCGATGTTCTTGGCCTTGTCGAGTTCATCGCCGAACTTCTCGGCGAAGCGCACGGCCGGGCTCTTGATCAGCTGCACCCAGCGAATGTCGTCCGAGATCGGCACATCTGGCCGGAGGGCCGGAAGGTCGAGAATGTCGCGCACTTCCGGCAGATAGGGTTCGATGTCGGTGCGGCGGATCGGCCAGCCCGTATCGGGTACCCAGGCCTTCGGCTCGAAATCCTGCTTGTCGAGCACGCGGCACCAGCCGGCCCAGTGGTTGGAACTGCCGCCCATCAACCGCAGCCGGGTTATGTCGAGATCGAAATAGAAATCGCCGACCGTGCTGCCACGGTAAAAGTCCTGCGACTCGTCGCTGAATTCGCGCGGACCGGCCTCCATCACCACCACCGGAATGCCGGCCGCGCCAAGCTTGCGGGCAATGGTCGTGCCGGCCGGACCGGAGCCTAGGATGCACACTTTTGGGGTGAAGTTCGCGGCGCGATACGCCTCGTAGCTGTCGAAGATCATGCCAGGTCGCTCCGCCTCAGAATCCAGCCATTGACCTCGACGATCTCGTTCGGGTTGGGCTCTGGATCGGCTGCATCGGCATCAGGCAGCTTGCGGAACAAAGACAGGGCAGGCAATGCGATCAACGCCTGCACGAGCGCGCGGCGTGACATTTTCTTGATGATGAAACTCATGGCTGGTCTCTCGGCTGGGCTTCGGCACTGCATGGCGTTCCCAGAACGGCAATTCCCGGAACGACACATGCATCACCGTGGAAGCCAGTATCGTGCCAAGTCTGGCCGCAAAGCAGTGAAAACCCGGCTAAGCGGTACAACCGAGTGCAAACAGGGTTAGAATTTTCTTAACAGGCCGGTTGCGGCAGATCGGATCACGCCGCCTCGGAAATGCCGGTGTCGATGATCGTCAGGTTACGGCCCTGGTGCTTGGCCTGGTAGAGGCGCCGGTCGGCGGCGCGCATCAGCTCCGACACACTGGCTTCCTCGCCGCAGACAGTGCCGCCGATGCTGACCGTGAGCGGAATGGTCCGCTCGTCGACGGGCCGGAAGCGGATCAGCTCCACTTCGCGGCGAATTCGCTCGGCGACGCGCTTGGCCTCCTGCTCGGTCGCGCCGATCAGGAAGGCGCCGAACTCCTCGCCGCCGATGCGGCCGAGCACATCGCCGCTGCGCACGCCGCGCTGGATCGCGCTGGCGATCAAAAGCAGCGCGTCATCACCTGTCAGATGGCCGAAATTGTCGTTGATGGTCTTGAAGTGATCGGCATCGATGATCAGCAGCGCGCCGCGATCGGACTTGCGGCGCGAACCGTCGAGCGCGGCAAAGAAGCTTTCCCGGTTGAGCATGCCGGTCATGTCGTCGCGGCTCGCCTTTTCCGCCAGGCGGCGATGCGCGGCGGCGAGCTGGGCATGGGCTCGGGCGAGATCGCGATGCGCGTTTTTCAGCCTGTCGCTTTGCCAGAAAGTGCTTGCGCTGGCAGCCCACGCCAGCACCAGCGGACAGAGCGTGGAGGTCAGCCAGATCGTGCGGTTGACCGGAAATCCCATGGCCGGAACGATGATCAGGGTCAGCAGGAGAGAGGCCGCGACTGAGGCGAAAGCAACGGCGGCGGATCTCAGAATTATGCTGTTCATCGCTTGCTCCCACAAGACTGCCTCTCTGCCAGCAAGCCCTAAAGGCCACCTTTCCCAGATGCCTAAAATTTGAATCGTGAGGCGATTTACGCAACCTCAACGAGCAGAAGTTGTGGATAAAGTCGCTTCCGGAATGCGCGTTTCATGCCATAAGGAGCCCATGACCACGCTCCCTGACCCCGCCCGCTTCGCCCATGTCACCGACTGGGTCTTCGATCTCGACAACACGCTCTATCCGCATCATTCGAATCTGTTCTCGCAGATCGACGTCAAGATGACCGCCTATGTCGGCGAGCTGCTGGCATTGCCGCGCGACGATGCGCGCAAGTTGCAGAAGGAACTCTACCGCGAATATGGCACGACGCTGAACGGCCTGATGACACGTCATGGCATCGACCCCGATGATTTCCTCGAGAAGGTCCACGACATCGACTATTCATGGCTGGTGCCAGACCCCGTTCTCGGCACCGCCATCCGCCAGCTTCCGGGCCGCAAGTTCATCTTCACCAATGGCGACCGCAGGCACGCCGAGCGCACCGCGCGCCAACTCGGCATCCTCGACCATTTCGACGACATCTTCGACATCGTCGCCGCCGGGCTCAATCCCAAGCCGGCGCGCCAGACCTACGAGAAGTTCGCTGAACTCCACGCCGTCACCGGCCACAATGCGGTGATGTTCGAAGACCTTGCCCGCAACCTGTCGGTGCCGAAGTCGCTCGGCATGACCACGGTGCTTATCGTGCCGCGCAATTTCGAGCCGACCTTTGCCGAGATCTGGGAGCGCGACCCGACCAACGAGGACGACGTCGATTTCGTCACCGACGACCTGGCGGGGTTTCTGACGGCGATTGTGGAGGGGGAAGGAAGAGGGGAATTGAAGAATTGAAGAATGAAGGACGGTCTCTACGGATCAATTCCCCCAGTTCCCCAGTTCTTCAATTCCCCACTCCCCTACTCCCCTAACTTGTAGAACCGGCTGATGATCCCCCAGGCTTCGTCGGCGGTGTCGACGAAGTCGATGATGTCCTGATCGCCGGGGCTGATCGTGCCCTGCTCGGCGAGAAAATCGAGATTGATCGCCCGCTTCCAGAAGGATTTGCCGAACAGGATCACCGGCACGCGCTCCATGCGCCCTGTCTGGATCAGGGTCAGCGTCTCGAAGAATTCATCCATCGTGCCGAAGCCGCCCGGAAACACCGCGACCGCCTTGGCGCGCATGACGAAATGCATCTTGCGGATAGCAAAATAATGGAAGTTGAAGCAGAGCTCCGGCGTCACATAGATGTTCGGCGCCTGCTCGTGCGGCAGGACGATGTTGAGGCCGATCGACGGCGCGCCGACATCGTCGGCGCCGCGGTTTCCCGCTTCCATCACGCCGGGCCCGCCACCGGTCACCACGACATATTCGCGGTAATAGGAGGTAGCCGACTGCTGCGAGCAGAGGCGGGCGAATTTCCGCGCCTCCTCATAGTATTTGCTGTTTTCCTCGAGGTTCTTCTTCTGCGTCTCGTTCTTGGCCGCCCAGGCCTCGCCGCCGGGTTCCGGCAGGCGCGCGCCGCCGAACAGGATCACCGTCGAACGGATGCCGCGTTCGGCCAGGATCATTTCCGGTTTCAGGAGTTCAAGCTGCAGCCGGACCGCGCGCAACTCGCGCCGCGTCATGAAGTCGGGATCGTTCCAGGCGAGCCGGTAGGTTTCGGCACGCGTCTGCGGCGTATCCGGCACACTCTTCGACCGCTCCAGATCCTCGTCCGAATGCGGCAGTGGCGTCCAGCCCGCCT
The DNA here is from genome assembly GCF_024518615.1 of Mesorhizobium sp. SEMIA396. Taxonomy (NCBI): domain Bacteria; kingdom Pseudomonadati; phylum Pseudomonadota; class Alphaproteobacteria; order Hyphomicrobiales; family Phyllobacteriaceae; genus Mesorhizobium; species Mesorhizobium sp. SEMIA396. The sequence continues at coordinate 286,881 of NZ_JANIFC010000003.1, read as the reverse complement.
TTTCCATAGGTGTCATATGCTCTACCCGTCCAAATTCTTCACTTGCGCCGCCCCATGACGCAGCCGCGATTGACCCTCACCAAGGCTTCACATAAGCAGGTTCCGCAAAAGTGTCCTGCGGTTTTGTGACAAGAACCTGCTACATGCGAAGATCCAGGCAGGCAAAGCCTGCCAAGGGGTCCGCGCGACTTTCAAAACAGGTTAAGGCGTTGCCCCTTAACAGCTTGGTAATGGAGCGAATTCATGTCGAAGCCCGATCTGGCGAGCCTCGAAAAGACCATCGAGAAGGCCTTCGAGGAACGCGACGCGATTTCGACGGCAACGCGCGGCGAAACGCGCGACGCCATCCAGTCGGCGCTCGATCTGCTCGACCGCGGCGCCGTCCGCGTCGCCGAGCGGCAGGCCGACGGCAAGTGGCATGTCAACCAGTGGCTGAAGAAGGCCGTGCTGTTGTCGTTCCGGCTCAACCCGATGGAGATCATCAAGGGGGGACCCGGCGAGGCGGTGTGGTGGGACAAGGTGCCGTCGAAGTTCGACGGCTGGAGTGCCGTCGATTTCGAAAAGGCGGGCTTCCGAGCCGTGCCGTCGTCGGTCGTGCGCCGTTCGGCCTATGTCGCACCGGGCGCCGTGCTGATGCCGTCCTTCGTCAATGTCGGCGCGTATGTCGACAGCGGCACCATGGTCGACACCTGGGCCTCGGTCGGCTCCTGCGCCCAGATCGGTAAGAACGTGCATCTGTCCGGCGGCGTCGGCATCGGCGGCGTGCTGGAGCCGATGCAGGCCGGCCCGACCATCATCGAGGACAATTGTTTTATCGGCGCGCGTTCGGAGGTGGTCGAGGGCTGCATCGTGCGCGAAGGCTCGGTGCTCGGCATGGGCGTCTTCATCGGCCAGTCGACCAAGATCGTCGACCGCGCCACCGGCGAGATCTTCTATGGCGAAGTGCCGCCCAATTCCGTCGTCGTCGCCGGAACGATGCCGGGCAAGCCCTTTCCGAACGGCGAGCCGGGTCCCAACCTTTACTGCGCCGTCATCGTCAAGCGTGTCGACGCCAAGACCCGCTCCAAAACCTCGATCAACGAATTGCTGCGCGATTGATCTTTGCGCAAAGCGAGCGCACCTTCCGCCGGCGCGACAATCGGTCGCGCTGGTTCAAGATGGAGGGGTGACATGGACTGGAAGTATCTGCTCACAAGTTTTGATGGTCGCATCAACCGTGGCAAGTTCTGGGCCGCGATTGGCGTTTTCATCGTCATTGGTATCGTTGCCTTCATTCTCGATGCGATCCTCGGTACACGTCTCACCACCGCCAGTGGCGCCCAGATCGGCATCATCGGCATTCTCATCGCTCTGGTCTCGATCTATTTCGCGCTCGCAGTCTACGCCAAGCGCTGGCATGATCGCGGCAAGTCGGGCTGGTGGAGCCTAATCATGCTGGTGCCGCTCATCGGCCCGATCTGGTTTCTGGTGGAATGCGGCATTCTCGAAGGCGCCAGAGGCGCCAATCAATATGGACCGGACCCGCTTGCCTGACAGATCAGATCTCACCTGGCTTTTCTTCAAAACCTCGGGCCGCGTCAGTCGCGCGGCCTATTTTCTTGGCGGGTTGCTCGTCGCCATCATCCAGGCCTTCCCGCTCTACCGCTTCACGCTGGTGCCGGAAGGTTCGGCCGAGAGCAACATGTGGTCGTTCATCTTCTTCGTCGCCTTCATCGCCTCGCTGTGGTCGAACATCGCCCTGGCGGTGAAGCGGCTGCACGATTTGGACAAGCCGGGCATTGCCGCGCTGATCCTGTTCGTGCCGGTGGTCTCGATCGTCGCCTTCCTTGTGTTGTGCCTGTTTCCAGGGCAGCCTGGACCCAACCGCTATGGCCGGCGCACCAACGAGCCGGAACAATCCTGAGGGCCGATCGGACATGCGCTACCGCACGCTTGATCCGAAACTGATCGTCGAAACCGCCGAGCGGCTGGAAGAGCGGATCGCCGACCGTTTCCCTGAAGCGGGATTGCGTGGCGTCGCCGCCGAACTGGTCTCGCTGTCGCGCGATCTGGCCAAGGCGGCCAAGGTGCTCGAAGCACCGATCTGGTGGCTGCGCGGGCTCATCGTCGCCGCCTTCGTCACGGGTGTGCTGGTGTTCCTGTTCGTCGGTACCATCTTGCCGATCGACCGCATTTCGGGAACCCACGATGCCCTGCAGTCGGTGCAAGGCATAGAGGCTTCGATCAACACCGTCATACTGGCTGTGTTGGGCTTGCTTGCTCTGATCCGCACCGAGGAGCGCATCAAGCGCAAAAGGGTGTTTCGCCAGCTGCACGGCCTGCGTTCGCTGATCCATGTCATCGACATGCACCAGCTGACCAAGGATCCGGCAGCCCTTTCGGCCGATTTCAAGCCGACGGCGCACTCGCCGGCCCGTATCACCAATGCCGCCGACCTGGCGCGTTACCTCGACTATTGCTCCGAAATGCTGTCGATCACCGGCAAGATCGCAGCGCTCTTCGCGCAGTCGGTCAATGACGACGTGGTCATCGACGGCGTCAACGACATCGAGAACCTGGCATCCAACCTGTCGCGGAAAATCTGGCAGAAGATCACGTTGATCGACGGCCGGCCGGTGCAACAACCTGCTCCGGCGCCAGGCCCGGCGAGCCAAGCCGCTCCGCTTCCGCTGCGCGCACCAAAGCGGTGATCCGCTGGACCGTCGGCAGGGGCGTGCCGGCTTTTTCCGCCAGCCGCAGGATGGCGCCCTGCAAGTCGTCGATCTCCGTCGGCCGGCCGCGCTGCAGATCGTCCCACATAGACGAGCGCGCCTGCAGGTCGATCGCCAGCAAGCGCCGCGCCAGCAGCTTGAACAGCCAGTCCGGCAGCCTGAGCACCTTCGGCAGCAACGCCGGCCGCAGGCCGGCGATCCGCGCCGGCTCGATGCCGGACGCTCTCATCGCTCTCAGGGCCTCGTCGATCTGGCTGGCCAGGATCAGCCGCCAGCGCCGGTCGGCCAGTTCGGTTGCCAGCGGCAGGCCGGAAAGCGCCACCAGCGCGTTGTTCAAATTCATCAGCAGCTTGCCCCACAGCACGGCTTTTATGTCGCCATGGGTTTCGACCGCAAACCCTTCGACGCCAAGCAGGCCGACCAGGCCGGCGGTGCCGTCCTCGACCATCACCATGCCGTCGCTAGCGCGGTGCACGCGCAGCGGCAGTTCGCCGTCCGGCGACTGCACCACATTGAACGGCACCATGCCGGCCAGCACCGTACGTCCGGCAACTCCAGCACGCAGCCTGTCGGCATTGTCGACACCGTTTTGCAGGCTGATCACCACGGCGTTGGGCCGGGCATGGGCTTTGATAAGATCCGCCATATCCTGGGTGGCGCCGCTCTTGACCGTGACCAGGATCACGTCCGCCAGCGGCAAAGCGGCGGCCGGATCGACGGTGACGACAAGCGCCTCGGGCTTGATCGAGCGATCGCGGCCCTGGAGGTCGCTGACCCGCAATCCACCCTGCCGTAGCGCTGCCTCGATGCGCGGCCGAGCCAGCAGAATGACCTCTCGGTTGGCCAACGCCAGGCAGCCGCCGGCATAGCAGCCGATGCTGCCGGCACCGGCTATGACGATCCTTCTGTCCTTGTCTGCCATCCTGTCGCCGCGCCGGGTCGGAGCTATACGACATGAAAACCATAATATTGGCGGCATCGCCAGCCATGACGCTGGCCCCTATGTCTGGCCGTGACAGGCCCTGCGCTTTCGACTATCGCTTTTGCCATGACGCTGCCGACCGATCCCGCCGAAAACCTCGCCGCCCTTATCCGTTGCGCTTCGGTGACGCCCGCTGAGGGCGGCGCGCTGACCGCGCTGGAGACGATGCTCAAACCGCTCGGCTTCCTGGTCGATCGGCCGGTGTTTTCCGAAGACGGCACGCCCGATATCGAAAACCTATATGCAAGGCGCTCCGGCAATGGCCCGCATCTGATGTTCGCCGGACACACTGACGTGGTGCCTGTCGGCGACGAAGCCGCCTGGACGCATCCGCCTTTCGCCGCCGAGATCGCCAATGGCGAGATGTATGGCCGCGGCGCCGTCGACATGAAGGGCGGCATTGCCTGTTTCATCGCCGCCGTGGCGCGCCATGTCGAGGCCAATGGCGGTCCGAAAGGGTCGGTCTCGCTGCTGATCACCGGCGACGAGGAAGGCCCGGCCATCAACGGCACGGTGAAGCTGCTCGAATGGGCGGCTTCGCGGGGCGAGAAATGGGATGCCTCTGTCGTCGGCGAGCCGACCAATCCGGACGCTCTCGGCGACATGATCAAGATCGGCCGCCGCGGCTCGATGTCCGGCGCGGTCACCGTCAATGGCCGCCAGGGCCATGTCGCCTATCCCCTGCTTGCCGACAATCCGGTGCGCGGGCTGATGAGCCTGGTCGACGCCTTGCTGCATCCGGTTTTCGACAAGGGGACCAGGGATTTCCAGCCGACCAATCTGGAGATCACCTCCATCGATGTCGGCAACCCCGCCACCAATGTCATTGCGGCCAAAGCGACCGCGACCTTCAACATCCGCTTCAACGACACCTGGACGGACGAGACCCTGCAGGCCGAGATCCACAACCGGCTCGACCAGGCGGCCAGGCGCAGGAAGTACCGGCAGGGCAAGAAGACGCCGGTCGACTACGAGCTCGTCTGGCGCGACCGGCCGAGCCATGTCTTCCTGACCCGCGACGACAGGCTTATCGAAACGCTGCGCGGCTCGATCAAGTCGGCGGTCGGCAAGGAGCCGACGCTGTCGACCTCCGGTGGAACGTCCGACGCGCGTTTCATCAAGGACTATTGTCCGGTGGTCGAGTTCGGGCTGGTCGGCAAGACAATGCATATGGTCGACGAGCGCGTCGCCATTGCCGATTTGGAAACGCTGACGCAAATCTACCAGCGCTTCATAGAAGACTGGTTCGGACAGGGCTGAACAGCATGCTTTCGGCGGACGAAACCCAAGCTTCGCTGACGGGCGCCTGGCGATTGATGCTCGGCAAGGCCGACGGCCTGCGCCTGCTCGACCTGTCGGCCGACGGCTTCTGGAATTCCTTCTTCGCCATTGTCGTTGCTGCACCGGCGCTGATCGTCGGCTGGGTCGGCATCGCCAACGAACTCGGCGATCCCGACGCCTTCGCGGGCCGCTTCAGCATGCTGGTGCGCCTGGCGACGGTCGACATCGGCTCCTGGGTGCTGCCGCTGATTGCGCTCGCCCTGATCGCGCCGCGCGCCGGCATAGGCGGCCGCTTCGTCCACTACGTCGTCGCCAGCAACTGGGCTTCGGCCATCACCGCCTGGCTGATGCTGCCCTCGGCGCTGATCCGGCTTTTCCTGTCGTCCGCAAGCCAGGCTGCGAGTCTTGTGTCGCTGTTCCTGTTTGCCCTGTCGATGGTGCTGACCTGGCGCATGACCAACGCCACGATCGGCAGGGGCGCATCGGTCGGCACCGCCGTTTTCGTCGGCATGTTCATCGCCTCGCTGCTGGTGCTGTTCGGCCTGCAGACGCTGCTCGGCATCACCGTGCCGGACGATGCCGGAGTTCAGAGCCTGTCCGGGCTCGTCTCGACTGGATAATCGACACCGGTGAGAAACAGCCCGTCGGGTGGCGCCACCTGTCCGCAGGCGGCGCGGTCGTGCGCCTCGAGCGCCGTTTTCAGGTCGGCCGCAGTCCAGCCGCCGTCGCCGACGCGCTTGAGCGAGCCGACCATCGAACGTACCTGATTGTGCAGGAACGAGCGCGCCGAAGCCCTGACCTCGATCATGTCGCCCTGTCGGCTCACATCGAGCCGTTCCAGCGTCCTGATCGGGCTGTTGGCCTGGCACTGGGTCGAGCGGAAGGTGGTGAAATCATGCCGTCCCAGCAGGACTTTCGCCGCTTCGTGCATGGCGCCGGCGTCGAGCCGCTTCGGCACCCACCAGACCTTGCCCTTGTCGAGCGCGGCCGGGGCACGGCGGTTCAGGATGCGGTAGAGATAGTGGCGGCCGATGGCCGAGAAGCGGGCGTCGAAGCTGTCGGAGACGACCGTCGCTTTCAGGATGGCGATGCGCGCCCCGGCCGCCTGCAGATGGGCGTTGACTGCATCGCGCACCTTGTCGCCCGGCCACGCCTTGGCGAGGTCGGCATGCGCCACCTGCGCGGTCGCATGGACGCCGGCATCGGTGCGGCCGGCGGCGCGCAGCCGGATCGCTTCGCCGCAGAATTTTTCGATCGCCCGCTCGATCGCCTGTTGCACCGAAGGCTGATCCGCCTGGTGCTGCCAGCCGGCAAACAGACTGCCATCATATTCGATGTCGAGGCGAAAACGCGGCATGCCGGGCGGCTATACGCTCTCGCCTACGCGGCGAGAGCGGTGAAGGCGGAGGCGTAGACCAGTGTGCCGGCCTCAGGCGCGTCGCCCCAGGCCAGCGCCTGCAGCGCTTCGCCCTGGTATTCGCTCTCGAAGTTCTCGGCACGCGTGTGGCTATATCCGAAACGCCCGTAATAGATGGGGTCGCCGAGCACCACGGCCAGCGTTTCGCCGGCATCCCTGAGGCGGATATGCGCCTCGCGGATCAGCGCGCCGCCGATGCCGCTGCCATGGAACGAGGGCTCCACCGCCAGCGGTGCCAGCGCCACGGCCGCGAAAGTCTTGCCGCCATTCTGGACGAACAGCCGCGAAAACAGGATGTGGCCGACCACCTGGCCGTCCTCTTCCGCCACCAGTTCGGCAACAGCGTCGCCGCCGGTCACCAGCGCGTCGACCAGACCGGCCTCCGCCTGCTGGCCGAAAGCGTGTTCCTCGACGAGGCGGATGGCCTCGCGATCCCGCGGCGTTGCCGCGCGTATCGACATCATGCTCATGAGAATTTCAGTCCTTTTTCGATCTTGGCCCCGCGCAGGAACTCCGACGCGGCAGCGGGCTTTCCGCCCGCGCGTTGAACTTCGACCAGCCTGATCGCGCCTGCCCCGCAGGCGACCGTCAGCCGGTCATCGAGAATTCCTCCCGACTCGCCCAACTCTTCCCAAAGCGACAGGCCTTGCGACAGCGTCGAGCGAAGCAGTTTCAGCCGCTCCTGGCGGCCGCCAATTCCTATCTCCGACCACGCGCCGGGAAAGGGTGACAGGCCGCGAATATGATTGTGGACCTCACTTGCTGAGCGAGTCCAGTCCACGCGAGTCTCGGATTTATCGATTTTCTTGGCGTAGGTCACCCCATCCACAGCTTGTGTGGTGAATGTCAGGGTATTCCTTTCCAGTCGCGCCAGCGCTTCCACCATCAAGGCAGCACCGACACTCATCAACCGATCATGCAGATCGCCGGCTGTCATATCGGGTTCGATGGCGCATTTTTCAACCAGCCCGACCGGGCCGGTGTCCAGCCCCTCTTCCATGCGCATCACCATCATGCCGCTTTCCAGGTCGCCGGCCATGATGGCGCGCTGGATCGGCGCGGCACCGCGCCAGCGCGGCAGAAGCGACGCATGGCCGTTGATGCAGCCGAGCCGGGTCGCCTCGAGAACCGCCTTCGGCAGCAGCAAGCCATAGGCGACGACCACGGCGACATCGGCCTGCAAGGCACGGAAAGCGGCCTGCTCGGCCTCGCCCTTGAGCGAAACCGGCGCCCGGACTTCAATGCCCAGCCGCTCCGCCTCGCGCTGCACCGGCGATGGCGTCAACTCCAGCCCGCGCCGCCCTGCGGCGCGCGGCGGCTGGGTATAGACGGCTGATATCTCATGGCCAGCCTCGGCGATCGCGCGCAAAGTCGGCACCGAAAACTCCGGCGTACCCATGAAGATGACGCGAAGGGGCATGGCCCTATCCCGCCAGCTTGCCCGGCGCCTTGTCCCTGGCAAGCTTCTTGAATTTCTTCACCACCATGTCGCGCTTCAGCTTCGAGATGTGGTCGATGAACAGGACGCCATTGAGGTGGTCGATCTCATGCTGCAGGCAGGTGGCCATCAGGCCCTCGGCCTCCATATCCTGCAATTTGCCGTCGCGGTCGACATATTTGACCCGCACGGAGGCCGGGCGTTCGACCTCGGCGTAATAATCCGGGATCGACAGGCAGCCTTCCTCATAGACCGAGCGCGCGTCGGCGCTCTCCAGGATTTCCGGGTTGATGAAGACATGCGGCGCCGGCGTCTCGTCTTCCTTGGCCAGATCGATCACCAGCAAGCGCAGCGGCTCGCCGATCTGGATTGCCGCCAATCCGATGCCCGGCGCGTCATACATGGTCGCCAGCATGTCGTCGGCTAATTTGCGCAAAGGTGCGTCGACACGCTCCACCGGCTTGGAAACCTGGCGCAGGATGGGGTCGGGAAGGATGATGAGCGGCTTGATCGACATGGCGTTCCACCTAAGACCTCCAGAGAAAAGCGTCAACCGGTAGGCTGGAGGCTCGTTCACGTTTTGATCTGTGCCGGCAGCGCGAATCGTTTATGCTGTCCACATGAATGATTTGAGCACCATCCTTTCCGAACCTGTCGCCCGGCTTGGCGCCACAACCGTCACGCTCGGCCATGCGCTGGCCTTCGGCGCTTTGCTGTTTCTGGCCCTGTTCGTGGCGCTGGTCATTGCGCTGTGGCGGTCGGCGAAGGCGCGCGCCGTCGCGGCTGCGGAAGCCGCCGATCATGCCCGCGATGCGGAAGTGCGGATGGCCGGCATTCTGCAAAGCCAGGCCGAAATGCAGGGTCGTATGGGCGCCATCGCCGAAGTGTTCGGCGCACGGCAGGCGGAGCTGACGCAGTCGATCGGCCAGCGCCTCGACGCCATGACCGGCCGGCTCGGCCAGACCATGACCGAGCAGACCAAATCCACGCATGAGAGCCTGGCCAAATTGCAGGAGCGGCTGGCCATCATCGATGTCGCGCAGGGCAACATCCAGTCGCTCGCCGGCCAGGTCGTGCAGCTGCAGGCGATCCTCTCCAATAAGCAGACGCGCGGTGCTTTCGGCCAGTCTCGCATGGAGGCGATCGTCGCCGACGGCCTGCCGCACGGCGCCTATGAATTCCAGGCGACGCTGTCGAACGGCAGCCGTCCTGACTGCCTGGTGAAGATGCCGAACGGCGCGCCGTCGCTGGCCATCGACGCCAAGTTTCCGCTCGAGGCCTGGAATGCCATCCGCGCCGCCGATGGCGCCGACCTGCAGAAGGCCGCCTCGCAGGCCTTCCGCCGCGACATCGAGATCCATGTCCGCGATATCTCGGAAAAATACCTGATCCAGGGCGAGACGCAGGACACCGCCTTCATGTTCGTGCCGTCGGAATCAGTGTTCGCCGAGATCCACGAGAATTTCGAGGCGATCGTCCACAAGGCGCACCGCGCCCGAATCGTCATCGTCTCGCCGTCATTGCTGATGCTGTCGATCCAGGTCATCCAGGCGATCCTCAAGGATGCCCGCATGCGCGAACAGGCGCACCTGATTCAGGGCGAAGTCATCCGGCTGATGGAGGATGTCGCGCGCGTCGACGAGCGGGTGCGCAAGCTGCAGGTGCATTTCGGTCAGTCGGCCAAGGACATCGACGACATCCTGGTTTCGACGTCGAAGGTCACCAAGCGCGGCCAGAAGATCGAGGCACTGGAATTCGGCGCGCAGCCCGACGGCGATGCCGCCGCGGACGCAGCGTCACGGGCTCCCGCCGCGAAGGTCGATACTGGCGCGCGCGTTGCCGATTCGAAAACCGGGCAGCTCAGGCTGAGGGTCGTTGAAGGCGACGATTGAGGCGCGGTGCCGGACCGGCGCTACTGCTCCTCCAACGTGGTCATGCCCTGAAATTCAGGCAGCCAGTGCAGCGCCGAGCGGTGCCATTTCTGCTGTGTTGGAATCAAATCCTGGCGCTGCCGCGCGGTCCCCACGCGAATCCCATAGACCTTGGGGCCATCGCCGACAGACGTGGCGTAAAGATGCGAGCCGCAGTCAGCGCAAAAGGCCTGGGTGCGCTTGGCGCCGCTCGCCACGATCTTGATGTAGATTTTCGGCGTGCCCTTGGTGATGCGGTAGTTGCTTTCCGGCGCCGGAACCGTCAGGCGAAAAGCCGTGCCGGTCAGTTGCTGGCAATCCGTGCAGTGGCAGATCGTGGTCTTTTCCGGGTCTACCTCCGCCTCATAGGTTATCGCGCCGCAGTGGCAGCCGCCGTCGATCTTCATCTTTGTTCCTCCTGAATCCCGGTAATCTAGCGGGTCAAGGCAGCCAGGCAATGGCGCGGCGCTAGTCCAGAGCCGGATCGGATGCGGTGTCGATCAGCTTGCGCCGCTTCTCCCAGGTGCCTGTCGTCTGTGGCTTGACGAACAGCCGCGTGATCTCCGGCATTTCCTTCTTCAGCTGCGCCTCCAGGCGCTCGACGCAAGCTTCGATCTCGGGCGCCGTCAAATGGTCCTCGAACTCGATGCTCAGGCCGGCGACGATCTCTGCCGGCCCCATATGGACGGTCAGGACGCCGTTCGCCCGCTGCACCGCCGGATCCTGCTGGGCGATCGCCAGCACCTTCATTTGCACTTCGGGCGATGCCGGCTCACCGATCAGCAGGCCCTTGCTTTCGCGGGCCAGGAAGATCGCTGTCGCCCCCAGGATCAGCCCAATGCCGATAGAGGCGGCGCCGTCGAGTTCCGGCATCTCCAGAACTTCCGCCGCCAGGATGCCGACGAACGCGACGATCAGGCCGAGAAGTGCTGCACTGTCCTCGAACAGTACGGTGTAGACGCTCGGATCCTTGCTCGACTGCACCGCCCGCAGCCAGCCCTGCTTGCCCTTCTGCTGGCGGAACTCCTTCAGCGCCACCCACCACGAACTGCCTTCGAACAGGAAGGAAAGGCCAAGCACGATGTAGGTCACCTCGGCGTTGGCGACCGGCTCCGGCGCCATCATATGGATCACGCCTTCGTAGAACGACACGCCGGCGCCCAGCGCGAAGACGAGGAGCGCGACGATGAAGCTCCAGAAGTAGAGTTCGCGGCCGTGACCGAGCGGATGAGTCCGGTCGGCCGGGCGGGCGGCGCGGTGCATGCCGTAGAGCAGCAGGCCGCCATTGCCGGTATCGACCAGCGAATGCACGCCCTCCGACAGCATCGCCGAACTGCCGGTGAAGGCGGCGGCGGCGAACTTGGTCAGCGCGATGGCGAAATTGCCGGCGAGCGCCGCGTAGATCACCTTTTTTGAGCCGCCGTGCCCGGCCATGGCATTTGTTCCCATTCAAGGCGCAGTCTAGCGGCCAGGCCGCTAAAGCTCCACAGGCATCACACCGCGCGAATGTCGGGTCGTCCAAGCCAGCGGTCATGAGAGATCGGCCTATGGAAAACGGCGACTACTCGACGATCTCGCTGGTCCACACCTTGAAGCCGGCAAGCGTTCCCGGGCCGAATATATGGGTCAGCGGCACGTCGGCGGCGTCGCGGCCGGAGGCGATCAGGATGCGGCCGATGCGCGGTGCATTGTTGCGCGGGTCGAAGACATGCCAGCGGCCGCCGAGATAGACTTCCATCCAGGCGCAGAAATCCATGCTCGCCCATGGTTTCGGCATACCGATGTCGCTGATGTAGCCGGTGCAGTAGCGCGTTGGGATGTTGAGCGCCCGGCAGAAGGTGACGGCGAGATGCGCGTAGTCTCGGCACACGCCGCTCTGTTCGCGATACGCTTCCGCGGCGGTGCGTGTCGGCCGAGCATTGCCGTAGTTGAAGACGATGTGGTTGTGGACGAAGTCGCAGACCGCCTGCACGCGCGGAATGCCCAGCGGCGTGTTGCCGAACAGCCGCCACGCTTCATCAGCCAGAAGGTCGCTTTCGCAAAAACGGCTGGGCAGCAGGAACAGCAGCGTGTCCGCCGGCAGGTCGCGAACCTCGTGCTGCCAGGCCATCAGATCGCCCATCTCGAAAGTGCCGGGATCGCGGATCACCGCGTCGGTGCCGAAGGTGAAACGCCCGGGCGGCGCGACGAACCGGTTGCACCAATTGCCGAAACTGTCGCGATAGCTTTCGATCGGCACCGGCGGGTTGGAAATCAGGAAATCCGGCCGCTCGAGATCGGAGGCACGCGAATAATGCACATTCAGCATCGCGATGAGCGGCGTTTCCTGCGGAAAGTCGAAGCTCATCTCGCAGCCGATGTGGATTCGCATTGTCGTCCTGACGGCCTGCCTGACGATCACCCGGCGAAGCTCGGGTCGATGCTGCAGTGCGAAAATGACCATCGCACGGACCGTCATGGTTTACGAGCAAATTAGAAACCGGTTGAAAGCGATCCGGCGACGCCGGCAACGGTCGCTAACCCCTTGCGGTCGGGCGGTTCTCTTGTTTCACTTGGCGTCCCACATCAGGAGGTACGAATCATGGCTAAAGGTGCGATGAAGGCAGGCAAGGAAGCCCGCAAGCCGAAGAAGGACGCCAAGAAGCCCGCTCCGGCTCCCGCGCTGAAGGCGCCGCCGGTCAAGGCGATGAAGCTCAAGGACAAGTAGGTCCGGCGATCCACTTCGCAATAAGGGTTACGGCCGGCGACACTGTTGCCGGCCGCTGTTGATCGAGCGCTCGAAATTCCTATATTGGCATGGCGGGGACGACCTCGCGCTTCCCCAAAATCCGGACGGGACGACCCGCCATTGTTTGACTGATCGTCGGACGCCGAAATCACCTTTCGGTCCGATGCTCTGATGGAGCGTTGTCGATGTCGTGGATTCTTCTCTTTTTCGCCGGCCTGTTCGAGATCGGCTGGGCAATCGGCCTCAAATACACAGATGGCTTCTCGAAACTGGTGCCGACCGTGCTGACCGTTGCCTCTATGGTCGTCAGCCTCACTCTGCTCGGCCTGGCGCTGAAGGCGCTGCCCGTTGGCACCGCCTATGCGGTGTGGACCGGCATCGGCACCGTCGGTACGGCACTGCTCGGCATCTGGCTGCTCGGCGAACCAGCCACCGCGATCAGGCTGGCCTGCATCGCGCTCATCGTCTGCGGCATCATGGGGCTGAAGTTCGCCGCCTGACGGTCTTTTGGTTTGCGCATGTCATCCTCCCAGAACCGGGACCAATATTTGGGCGACATGGGACAAACACCTTCAGGGCCGCTGTGAGGCGACCCTGATTGTCGAAGCTGGCTGCTTCGGTAATCCTGAGGCTAGCGGGCGGAGAAGCCCGGCGGCGTCCTGCCGGTGCGCTGCTTGCGTGCCGCATAACGCGCGTCACGCTTGGCCTTGCGTTCGGCTTCGTCGGCCAGAAAACGGGCGATGCGCTCGTTCTCTTCGGATTCCCGAATCTTGGCCTCAGCCTGTGCAGCTTCCTCGGCGGCGATACGTGCCGCTTCGGCTGCTGCCTCGCGCTCGGCCTTCTCGACCGCTTCGCGTGCCAGCTTCTCCTGCTTCAGCCGAGCCTTTTCAGCTTCGCGGATTTCGCGGGCCGCGAGGATCGCCTTGCGTTCAGCCTGCCGCGCCAGCACAGCGGGATCATCCGCCGCCGGCTTTGCCTTGAAGCGCTCGAGGAGCGCCTTCTTTGCCTCGTTTGCGGCATTGCGCCGCTCGAAAACGTCTTTTTCCCTGTAGATAGCCAAGTCCACTTCCCTGAAGTCAATTCGCGACGCTTACATACGCGCGAAAACCGAGAGTTCAAGCGCCAAAACGGCATGGCAGCCATGAAATTGTCGGCTGTTGCACTCGGGAGACGCCTTTGGAGCAATTTCAGGGAAGTGTGAAACGGTTTTCCCGGGAAAAGCGCGCAGCGCTTTCCCTTGGGAATTGCGACGAAGAGATTGAACCGAAAACGACATGCACTGTTCACCGTCGCGCCTCTGGCGGCGAGGTTGGCGGATGGCTACGTCTAGCGGCAAATTCCAACACCAGGATGACATTAGATGGAACTCGGTCTCTACACCTTCGCCGACGTCAGCCCGCAGCCGGGCCCCGGCGCCATCGGCCCGCATGAGCGGCTGCGCAACCTGATCGAGGAGGTCGAGCTGGCCGATCAGGTCGGCCTCGACGTCTTCGGCCTCGGCGAGCATCACCGGCCCGACTATGCCGCCTCCGCACCGGTCGTGGCCCTGGCCGCGGCCGCCGAGCGCTCGAAGCGCATCAAGCTGACCAGTGCCGTCACCGTTCTGTCTTCTGATGACCCGGTGCGCGTGTTCCAGCAGTTCGCAACGCTCGACCTTCTGTCGGGCGGCCGCGCCGAGATCATGGCCGGACGCGGCTCGTTCATCGAATCCTTCCCGCTGTTCGGTTACAACCTCGAGGACTATGACGAGCTGTTCGCCGAAAAGCTCGATCTGCTACTTGCCATCCGCAACGGCGTGAAGGTCACCTGGTCCGGCAATCTGCGCGCGCCGATCAACGATCGCGGCGTTTATCCCCGGCCCTTCCAGGACAGGCTACCGGTCTGGATCGCCATTGGCGGCACGCCGCAGTCTGCCGCCCGCGCGGGTGCGCTCGGCCTGCCGCTGGCGCTCGCCATCATCGGCGGCGAGCCGGCGCGCTTCGCGCCGCTGTTCGATCTCTATCGCGAAGCCGCCAAGCGCGCCGGCAGCGACCCGAGGGGCCTTGCCACCAGCATCAACGTGCACGGCTTCATCGCCGAGACGACCGAGCAGGCGGCCGACGATTTTTACGGCCCGCAGGCGGAGGTGATGAACCGCATCGGCCGCGAGCGCGGCTGGGGTCCGACATCCCAAGCGCATTTCGACCAGTCGCGCGGCCCGAACGGCGCGTTGTTCGTCGGCGGTCCCGAGCAAGTGGCTGAGAAGATCGTCGCCCAGCACAAGATCTTCGGCAATGACCGCTTCCTGCTGCAAATGGCGATCGGCACCATGCCGCATGCCAAGATCATGAAGGCGATCGAACTCTACGGCACCAGGGTGGCGCCGATCGTGCGCAAGGAAACAGCCAGGGCTGGCACAGCCGTCACCACGCCGGCAGCCTGACGGAAATGTCGGCTGCTGGCTGCTGCCTTTGAGAAGGCCGGATTTTTCGTCCTCGTCGCCACGACATTGGGAAGAAAGCCAAATCTCTCTTCCAACGCCGTGAGTGCAGGCCTGGATGCTGCGGCGCGCTCTGATTTCCGGACCCGTGCAAACGGGCCTCATTCCGGAAGCCGGCTCATGGAACCTGCGCCCATAACTCTGCGTTCATGCAAGCAATAGCCGATCGCCGAGGGCGCCGGCTCGAGGGTGAGCATGAAAACCGAACCCGCTGCCTTGGGCCGCGCCATCGCCGACGAGTCGGATTCGCGCGTTGCGGCCCGCGCCGACACGCATCTGATGCGCTCGCTGCTCGTCGGCATTTTCCTGTTCATGGCCATCTATGCGCTCTACTTCGCTCGCGCTTTCTTCATGCCGGTCATTCTGGCTTTCCTGCTGGCGCTGACGCTGACGCCGATCGTTAGGCTCCTGCGCAGGCACGGCATCTCCGAAGTGGTTTCGGCGACCCTTCTGGTGCTGTTGTCGATCTGCATCTTTGCCAGCGTAGGCTACCTGCTCAGCGGACCGATCATCGACCTCATCAACAACACCTCTTCGATAGGCCAGCAACTTGCCGAACGGCTGGCGCAATTGCGCCGCCCACTCGAGAAGATCATGCAGATTTCGCATCAGATCGAACAGCTGACCCAGACGTCGCAGGAGCCGGGCATCCAGAGGGTGGCGATGGCGCAGTCCGGCATCCTGTCGGCGGCCGCCAGCAACATCCTGTCGGCCGGAACAGGCCTGACTATCATTTTCGTGCTGTCGCTGTTCCTGCTCGCCTCCGGCACGATGTTCTATGAAAAGATCATCCAGTCCTTCGCCAGCCTCAGCGAAAAGAAACGGGCGCTGCGCGTCGTCTATGACGTCGAGCGCGAAATCTCGCACTATCTGCTCACCGTCACCATCATCAATGCCGGCCTCGGCACGGTCATCGCTCTTGGTCTGTGGGCGCTCGGCATGCCCAATCCGCTGGTCTGGGGAGCCGCCGCGGCGTTGCTCAACTTCTTGCCCTATGTCGGAGCGCTGATCACCATCGTGCTTGTCACGGTCATGGCGTTGATCAGCTTCGATACCATCTTCTACGCGCTTCTGGCGCCGGCCTTCGTGATCTTGTGCGACATCGTCGAAGGCCAGTTCGTGACGCCGATGGTGGTCGGCCGGCGTCTGGAGATCAACGCCGTGGCAATCTTGATCGCCATCGCCTTCTGGTCATGGTTGTGGGGCTTCGTCGGCGCCCTGATGGCGGTGCCGCTGCTGGTCGTCATCAAGGTATTCTGCGATCATTTCGACGGGCTCAGCCATGTCGGCAATTTTCTCGCCGCGCAGCACGCGGTTGTCGTCGAGGAGGACGACATCGCCGACCCCGAAGCTATCAAAGGCTGATCAATATTTTTGAATTTGCGGCGCCGCCGGATGCTTCCTACATGCGGTCCTGACACAGGATCCCATCCATGACCGCTCTTTCCGTTCTCGACCTGTCGCCGATCGTCGAAGGCAGCGATGCCTCGCAGTCGCTGGCCAACTCGCTCGATCTTGCCCGCCATGCCGAGCGCCTGGGCTACAAGCGTTTCTGGCTGGCCGAGCATCACAACATGCCGGGTATCGCCAGCGCGGCCACAGCCGTCGTCATTGCCCATGTCGCCGGCGGTACCAAGACCATTCGCGTCGGCGCCGGCGGCATCATGCTGCCCAACCATTCGCCGCTGGTGATTGCCGAGCAGTTCGGCACGCTGGCCGCCTTGCATCCGGGCCGCATCGATCTCGGCATCGGCCGGGCGCCCGGCACCGACATGGGCACCGCCCGTGCCTTGCGCCGCAATCTCGAGGCCGGGGTCGACAATTTCCCTCAGGATGTCGTCGAGCTGATGGGCTATTTCCAGCCGGCCGAGGAAGGCCAGCGAATTCGCGCCGTGCCCGGCGAAGGCCAGGACGTGCCGGTCTGGATCCTCGGCTCCAGCCTCTACGGCGCGCAGCTCGCCGCCATGCTCGGCCTGCCCTACGCCTTCGCTTCGCATTTCGCGCCGGCGGAGCTGGATCACGCGCTGGATGTCTACCGCTCGCGCTTCCAGCCGTCCGAGCAGCTCGACAAGCCGCATGTCATGCTTGGCCTCAATGTCTTCGCCGCGCCCACCGATGCGGAGGCCCGTTTGTTGTTCACCTCGCTGCAACAGGCTTTCGTCAATCTGCGCACCGGTCGGGCCGGCCGGCTGCCGCCACCTGTCGAGAACTATGACCGCGATCTCGATCCGATGGCAAAGACAATGCTCGGCCAGGCATTGTCCTGCGCCGTCGTCGGCTCCCCGGAAACGGTGCGGCAAGGCCTCGATGCCTTCGTGCGCCGCACCGGTGCCGACGAACTGATGGTCACTGCGCAGATGTTTGATCATGCGGCGCGGGTGCGGTCGTTCGAAATCCTGGCCGAGGCGCACAAATCCCTTTCGCAGGCGGCCTGACAGGCCCTGCTACGACTTACGCCGGGGGAAGGCTACGCGCTCACGCTCTGCGCAATCGCGCCGAGCGGACGGCATGAATTGCGGATCATCAGCCTGCCCTTGAGCAAAAGCTTGCGCGGCGGCGCGTCCCTGTTGCCGGCGAGACGATCGAGAAGCAGATTGGCCGCCTGTTCGCCGATCGCCTGCACGGGCTGGGCCACCGTGGTCAACTGCGGCTGGAACACGTCGGACCATGGAAAGTCGTCGAAGCAGGCGACCGAAATATCTTCCGGGCAGGACAGGCCGATGTCGCGGATCGCCTTCATGGTGCCGATCACCATCGGATTGTTGGCCGAGAAGATCGCGCTTGGCCGATCATGCGAGGAAAGCATCTGCATGGTTTCGTTATAGCCGTCGATCTCGTGGAAATTGCCGAAGCGGATCAACTCCTCGGCGATCGGCAGGCCGGCGGCGTGAAGCGCCTCGCGATATCCCGCCATGCGGTCATGCATCGGCGAGATGTCCGAGGTGCCGGTGATGTAACCGATGCGCCGGTGGCCGAGATTGATCAGATAGGTGATGGCGTCGAACACCGCGCGCTGGTTGTCCAGCACCACGGCATCGGTGTCGATGCCTTTGCAGATACGATCGAGCAGCACGACCGGCACGTTGGCGTCGTCGACGATCCGCTTGAGGATCGCGCCGTCGCCGACGCGCGCCACGATCAGCCCGTCGACCATGCGGTCGAGCAGCAACCTGATCTGGTCGTCCTGGGTGTTCAAATCCTCGTCCGTGCAGCACAGCATGACGGCATAGCCGGCCCGGTCGAAGGCCTGCTGGATGACCGAGACGACATCGGTGAAGAACGGGTTGGTGATGTGCGGCACGGTCAGTCCGATGGTGCGGGTCGTGCCCATCTTCAGGCTGCGGGCGATCGCGTTGCGCTTGTAGCCGATATCGCGGATTGCCTGCTCGATGCGCTGGCTAAGCTCCGGGCTGACCGTCGCCGTGCCATTGATCAGCGCCGAAACGGTGGCGACAGAAACACGCGCCGCTTCAGCCACATGAAGCATGGTGGGCGCGGTGGATTTGCGGTGTCTTTTTTGCCCTGACGCTGTCATTTTCGAAACGTTTCGCCACTCTTGCTGGCCAATACGTACGGAATCCTGTCCTTTTTAGCAAGAATCGAATTGCACCAAACGTCCGGCACCTTATATCGGCTTGACATGATCGAAACGTTTAGATTAGCGTTTGCGGGAAGTTGACGACGACGGAAGGGAGGCCGCCATTGTCATGCAAGAGAGCAATTGCCTGTCCCCGGAGCACGGTGCGGCCGATCGGTCGCACATCGTTCTGAGTGCCGAGCGCATTTCCAAGAGCTTCGGCGGCATCGCCGCGCTTGTCGATGTCGGCTTTGAGCTGCGTCGCGGCGAGGTTCATGCCTTGATGGGCGAGAACGGCGCCGGCAAGTCGACGCTGATGAAAATCCTCTCCGGCGTCTATACCGGTTATGACGGCACGGTGAGCGTCGATGGCCGCCCCACCAGCTTCGCCGGCGTGCGCGACGCCGAGGATGCCGGCATCGCCATCATTCATCAGGAGCTCAACCTGGTGCCCGAGCTCAGCGTCGCCGACAACATCTTCCTCGGCCGCGAGAAGCTGATCGCCGGGCTGATCGTCGACCGCAAGGCGAGCAGCCGCGCGGCAGGTGCTTTGTTGCAGCGGCTCGGCATCGAACTCGATCCGCAAGCCCGCGTCGGCGCCCTGCGTGTCGGCGAGCAGCAACTGGTCGAGATCGCCAAGGCTCTGTCGATGTCGGCACGCATCCTGATCATGGACGAGCCGACCTCGGCGCTTTCGCCGGCCGAATGCCAGCGGCTGTTCCGCATCATCCGCCAGCTTGCCGACAGCGGCGTCGCCATCGTCTACATCTCGCACCGCATCGACGAGGTCATGCATCTGGCCGGCCGCGTCACCGTGTTTCGCGACGGCCGCCATGTGCTGACCGAGCCGATGGCCAGGCTCGACGAAGATACGATCATTTCGGCGATGGTCGGCCGCAACCTGCTCGCTTCCTCCGAGGAAGAGCGCAACACCAGCGGCATGACCGTGCTTTCGGTCGAAAACCTGTCGCTGTCGAAGCCCGATGCGCATGGTTGGCGCACGGTGATCGACGGCGTCGGCTTCGATCTTGCCGCCGGAGAAATCCTCGGCATTGGCGGGCTGCTGGGTTCGGGCCGCACCGAGATCCTGGAAGCGATCTTCGGCTCGAGCAATGGCCGCACCGGCGGCGAAATCCGTATTGACGGCCATCCCGTGGACATCCGTTCGCCGCGCGATGCGAGGCGGCTGGGCATTGCGCTGGTGACCGAGGACCGCAAGACGCAAGGGCTGCATCTGCAGGCTTCGATCGCGGACAATGTCGCCCTGCCGCTGGTCGGCTCGCTGGCCCGCTTCGGCATCCGCTCGCTGGCCGGCGAGCAGGGGCTGGCGCGGCAGGCGGTCAAGGCCCTCGGCATCCGCTGCCGGGACATCGACCAGCCCGCCGGTACGCTGTCGGGCGGCAACCAGCAGAAGGTTGTCATCGGCAAATGGCTGGCGACGAAGCCGAGGGTGCTGTTGCTCGACGAGCCGACGCGCGGCATCGATGTCGGCGCCAAACGCGAGATCTACGACCTGATCTTCAAGCTGGCGCGCGACGGTCTCGCCATCGCCGTCATCAGCTCCGAACTGCCGGAGCTGCTGCACCTCTCCGACCGCATCCTGGTGATGGCCGATGGCCGCCAGACAGGCATTCTTTCCCGCGACGCGGCCAGTGAGGAGGCCATCATGCGCCTCGCCGCCCCGCGCCGGACCATATCGAGACCAGCCGCATGACCGTTTTGAAACTCCTGTCCCGGACCAAGCTCTATTGGGGCCTGATCGCCATCTTCCTGATCGGTGTCCTGGGCTCGCCGATGAGCTCGAAGGGCAACAACATCTTCCTCTCCTACGGCAATCTGCTCGATGTGCTGCGCCAGGTGTCGACCACCGGCCTGATCGCCACTGGCATGACGGCTGTCATCATCACCGGCGGCATCGATCTCTCCGTCGGCTCGCTAATGGCCATCTGCTCGGTGGTCTGCGCCATGCTGCTGACGGTTCCAGGCGTGACGCCGGGCGTCGTGCTGGGCGTGCCAACCGTCGCCCTGGTGGCGCTTTGCCTCGGTTTCGTCGTCACCCGTTTCATTTTCCAGAACCTGGCAAAATCCCGTGCCGGCGCCGACCTCCTCCGTGAGATCAAGCTGGACGGGATTCGCGGCCTGGTCACGCCCGCCGTCGTCGGCGTGGTCCTGTGCTGCCTGTCGCTGTGGTTTCTGCTGCCGCAGATCGAGCCGAAATTCGGTGTGCTCGGCGTGCTGCTGGTGGCGCCGTGCGTTGGTTTGCTGTTCGGCGCGCTCAACGGCTTCATCATCGTTGCCGGGCGCCTGCAGCCCTTCATCGTCACCCTGGCGATGATGGTGACGGCGCTCGGCATCGCACGGCTGACCGCCGGCCAGAACAATGCGGTGCTGCCGGTCTATACCGGCTCCAACGCGACCGCCGATTTCGAGATCCTGCGCTCGCTGGTGTTCGGCATCATCCCGATGCCGGGCCTGTTCTTCCTCAGCGCCATCCTGATCTATGGCGCGGTGCTGCGCTTCACGCCGTTCGGCCGCTATGTCTATGCCATCGGCGGCAACGAGGAGGCGGCGCGCCTCTCCGGCATCGCCGCCGGCCGCGTCAAGATCGCAACCTATGCCGTCTCGGGGCTGCTCGCCGGCATCGCCGCCGTGCTCTATGTCGCACAGTACCGGCAAGGCAAGCCGGATGCCGGCGCCGGGCTGGAGCTCGACGCCATCGCCGCCGTGGTCATCGGCGGCACCAGCCTGATGGGCGGGCGCGGCAGCCTCACCGGCACGTTCTGCGGCGTGCTGATCTTCGGTCTGCTCTCCAACATCCTGCAGCTCCACAACATCAATTCGAACCTTCAGCTGGTGCTGAAGGGGATGATCATCATCGGCACCGTGCTCGTGCAGGAGCGCAATGCCGGTGATCTCCTGGCCTATCTGCGCCTGCCCGGCGGGCAATCGGCGCACAAGGAAACGGCCGCGGCAAAGCGGCCGTCGCAAGAGACACCGTCTCTCAATCTCGGAGGAAACAAAAAATGAAACGACGTGACATGCTGAAGCTTGCTGCAGTGACCGCGGCACTGCTGACCACCACCGCGCTTCTGACCACCGGCAATGCCTTCGCCCAGGACAAGAAGTGGAAGATCGGCTTCTCGCAGGTGACGACCATCGAGCCCTGGCGCGCGCAGTTCAACAAGGACATTCTGGCCGAAGCCGCCAAGCATCCCGAGGTCGAACTGATCATCACCGACGGCGAGGACAAGACCGAAAAGCAGGTCGCCGATGTCGAGAACCTGATCCGCCAGGAAGTCGATGCGCTGTTGGTGTCACCGAAGGAATCGGCCGGCCTGACCGGCGTCGTGCAGCAGGCGATCGATGCCAAGATCCCGGTCTTCGTGCTCGACCGCAATGTCGAGACCAAGGACTACACGCAGTTCGTCGGTGGCGACAACGCGCTGATCGGCCGCGCGGCCGGCGAATATGCCGTCGAACTGCTTGGCGGCAAGGGCAAGGCTGCAGGCAACGTCGTCGAGATCTGGGGCGGCATGGGCACCCAGCCGGCGCATGACCGCCACGACGGCTTCCACGAATTCACCGACAAGGAGCCGGGCATCAAATATCTGCTCGACCAGCAATCGGGCGACTGGAAGCAGGATCAGGCCTACAATCTGATGGCCAACGCGCTGAAGAGCAACGAGAAGATCGATCTCGTTTACGGACACAACGATCCGATGGCCTACGGCGCCTATCTCGCCGCCAAGGATGTCGGCCGCGAGAAGGACATCAAGTTCATTGGTATCGACGGCCTGCCCAACGAAGGCGTGCAGATGGTCAACAAGGGCGAGCTGACGGCAACCTTCACCTATGTCACTCCCGGTGCCGAAGGCCTGCGCCAGGCGATCAAGTTCCTCAACGGCGAGAAGGTCGAAAAGACCATCACTCTGCCGACCGAGAAGATCACCAAGGAAAACGCCGCCCAGGTGCTGAAGGACAACGGCCTCTGAGCCAAGCTTCCTGCCGGGTGCCTTTTTGGCGCCCGGCGGTCTAAGCCAGCTTCACCAGCAGCTTCATGAAGGTGGCGATCTCCTTGGCGGAGAGCGGTGCCAGCGTCTCCTGGGTGATCTCGCGCGCCAGCGGGATCAGGCGGTCGATGGCATCACGGCCTGCCGCGGTCAGATTGACCAGCAGCCGTCTCTTGTCGACCTCGTGCCTGGAAAGCTCGACCAGGCCGCGCGCCTTCAGCCGGTCGATGACGCCCTTCACCGTCGCCGCATCCATCGCGATCAGCGTGCCGAGCTGGTTCTGCGAGGTCTCGCCGACGTCACGCAGCTTGGCCAACGCCGCGAATTGCGGCGGCGTCAGATCGCCGATATGCGCGGCAAATATCGCCACATGGCGCTGATGCGCCTTGCGCAGGATGAAGCCGACCTGCTCCTGCAGCAGGTAATCCTGGTCGTCCGGCGCCTCGACCTCGACCAGCTTGAGCAGATTGTCCTCGCCGCTCACCGCAAGCCATCCCAGGCTTTGATGTCATCGGCCGCGAGACCACCCATGCGATTGTGGATGCGCGGGCCACAGGTCATGGCGAGGCAGAACAGGATTTCGTCTGGGCGCGGACCATCGCTGATGCCGACTTCCATGGCGTCGAAATGGCTGCGCACATAGGCGGCGTTGATGTGGCCGAGCGGTACATCGAGCTTTGAACCGAACGCGCCGACCTTCTTGGCCGACGGCACGATCGCCTTGGCGTCGCCGAGCCGTTCGCGCATGGCGTAGCCGCCGGGCACATGCCACAGCGCACCGTGCTCCAACTCGCCCGCCGTGCCGACAATGGCGCCCTTGCCGTAGCCGTCGATCTGCTTGACGTCGCCGCCGAGCGCCGCGATCAGCCGGTCGGCGAGCAACAGGCCGAGCGGCTTCAGATCGTCCATGGCGCTCTGCAAGTCTTCGACATAGCGCCCGGCGAACGGGTTTTTCACCAGGGCCATCGCGGCGGCGCGGCGGCGCGGCACCTGGGCCACCGGCCCGCCCTCGTGAAAAATCTCTTCGGTCAGCACCGCGATTTTGCGGATCGAAAACTCAGGCATGGGCAACTTCCTCCCTCGAACTTTTGTTGGGCGCGGCAAGCGCAACCGAGCCACTGATGCGGGCCTCACCGCCAAGAAACAGCGCCGATCCGGCAATCAGGCCGCGCCGGCGAAAATCTTCGGCGACGGCAAGGCCATTGTCCAGCGCCCGCGCCACTTCGCCAAGGGCAAGCGTGCCGACACCATGTGTCACCAGGCGCGCGCCGAGATCGCTGTCGGGCGACAATTCATGTGCGGGAATGCGCTTGATGGCGGGATTGCCGGGCAGGTCCACCGCGTTGGCAATGAGGGTCGCCGCCGCATCTGCCTCGGCGCCGGTCCGCGCGAGCACGGTGACGGCGTCGGCAATGCCAAGCGAGAAGGAGCGGCCGCGCCAGCCGCTGGTGGCAACGCCGCGAACGCCATCTTCCGCGCGGATCGTGATCCGGTCGGCCATGCCGTTACCGGTGCCGGCGACCGCCAATCCCATCGACTGTCCCCTGCCGATATGGATTGCGCAGTCGCCACCATTGTTGACATAGGCGCGATCGAGCTTGCGGCCGGCAAGCAATGCGGCGAGCGTTTCGTCGGCTACCGATCCCGCGACGGCGGCCATCGGTGTTATGAAGCATTCCGCCAGGGGCATGACGGCTGCTTCCATGCGGCGCGCCGTCGGGCCGGCGAAGCTGCGCGGCGCCAGGAAAAACGCCGGTAGTCGCAATTCGGGGAGCTCCTCGACCAGCTCCATCAGGATCGTCTGGAACCGCGCTACCGCCTGTTCATAGGCTCGGCGGCATTCATCCGCCTCACCAAAAACCTCGACGATCAGGTCGATCGGCCCGTGGTTGAGATGGAGCCGCTTGCCGTCCTGCAGCCAGTTGGCTTGCGGGCCTTGCATCACCCGGCCCCGTTCGAGCCGGCACGGCGTAGCTGCGCGAGTGGCGGCCATGGATTGGTGGCTTCGGCGCCTGTGCCGCGGCGCGGATTGAGGTACTCACCGCCTTTTGCGACAATATCCTCGACGCTGCGGATCTCGGCCTCGTACCCGCCGAGCCTGACATAGTCGTCGCGGCGCAGCGTGAACTCGATAGGCGCCACCAGCGCCGGCGTCGGCACATAGCCGAAGGCACCCTCAGGCACTCTGGTGACATCGACCATCAGCGTGATGCCGCCGCCCGGCCAGACATAGACCGGCGCGCCGCCGACCGTGACATAGGTGGTCAGGCCCTGAACCGAGCGGGTGAGATTGACCGGGTTTTCGGTGACGCCGGCCCGCAGCGAGCCGCCGGCGCCGCCGATGAACAGCACTGTGCACAAAGCTGGCTCGCAATTGTCCTCGATCAGCCCGACCGACTTCTGCAGCCGTTCGGGGAAAGGTTTTTGCACCGGTTTCAGTTCGTCGTCGAGTTCGTAATAGGCGAACTGTTCGCCGGTGGTCGACACCATCAGCAGCGACAGCCCCGGCCGCGCGCCTTTCTTGGCGTTCCACTCTCCGAGGATCGACAGCGGGTCTGAAATGCTGGTGCCGCCCCAGCCCAGCCCGGGTTCGGACACCTTGAAATAGCGGCCCGGCGTCGAACGGCGGCCGATTATTTTTATCCCTGTATCCTGCCAGCCCAGCACCTTGCCGGCCTGATGCTCGGAAACGACGCCGGTGATGTGGTCGTCGACCACCACCACCTCGTCGACAAGGCCGCGCCATTGCGTGGCGAACATGCCGATGGTGGCCGAGCCGCAGCCGACGCGCATTCGGTGTTCCTGCTTGCCGTCGATGACAGGTGCTTTGCCGGCTTCGACTATGATGGTGGCGCCGCCGTCGATGGCCAGTTCCACCGGCTTGCGGTTGCACAGATTGAGCAGCGCGTCACAGGTGGCGCGTCCCTCGGCCTTGGAGCCGCCGGTCAGATGGTGCACACCGCCCAGCGACAGCATCTGCGAGCCATACTCGCCCGTCGTGACATGGCCGATCGCTTCGCCGGCTGCGCGGACTATTGCCGTCTCGGGACCGAGGTGACGGTCGGTATCGATCTTCACCTTGACGCCGCAATAGGAGAAGATGCCCTCGGTGACGACGGTGACGAGATCGACGCCTTCGACCTCCTGGCTGACGATGAAGGGGGCCGGCTTGTAGTCGGGATAGGTGGTGCCGGCGCCGATTGCGGTGACGAAGCGGCGGCCGGTGTTGACCAGTTCGCCGTCCCAGGCCTCGCCCACGGCGACGAACGGCACGATCGCCGCGCCGGTCTCGGCCGCATGATCGAGGATGGTCAGCGGGTCCGTCCGCACGATCCTGCCGCCGACATTGCCGTAGCGGTCGCATGCTCCGGTGCGCCCGTCAGCGATGTAGCACATCACCGGACAGGCATCGCAGCGGATCTTCTCCGCCACCAGCTTCTCGCCGGGATCATGGGTCTCGAAGCGTTCGGCAAGCTCGCTCATCGGCGTGCCTCCTTTTCGCGGATGCCATCTTTTTCGCGGATGCCAGCGCGGATACGCGTCGGCGTCGCCGGAATCTTGGTGACCAGCACGCCGGTGGCGTGGCGGATGGCATTGAGGATCGCCGGTGCCGTCGGGATCAGCACATGCTCGCCCAAACCCTTGGCGCCAAAGGGTCCTTCCGGATCCGGAACTTCAATCAGAATGGTCTCGATCGGCGGCACGTCGCCAATGGTCGGGATGAGATAATCGTGCAAATTCTCGGTGCGGCCGGGGATATACTCTTCCATCAGCGCCATGCCGATGCCTTGCGCAATGCCGCCTTCGATCTGGCCCTCGGCCAGCAGCGGGTTGATCGCCTTGCCGACATCATGCGCGGCGGTGATTTTCAGCAGCTTCACCGTGCCGAGCTTAAGGTCGACCTCCAATTCGGCGATCTGCGCGCCATAGCCGTAAACGGCGTAGGGTTTGCCCTGGCCCCTGGCGTCGAGGGGCAGCGTCGGCGGGTCGTAGGTCTCCTCGGCGCGAAAGACGAAGCCTTCGGTGTCTACATCCAATGTCGCGAGATCGACGCGGCGCGTGGCTTCACCTTCGCGGATGACGATCACGGGGCCGTCGAGCTGCAGGGCTGCGTTTTCGGAAACATTGGCGAAGCGCAGGATCGTTTCGCGCAAGGCGCGGCCGGCCTTTTCGGCCGCCTTGCCGGTTACAAAAGTCTGGCGCGAGGCCGAGGTCTTGCCGGCGTCGGGGGTGATGGCCGTATCGGCGCTCTTCAACTGGAATTTCTCAAGCGGCAGGCCGAGCGCGTCGGCGCATATCTGGGCGATGACCGTGTTGGATCCCTGGCCGATATCGACGGCGCCCTGGTGCAGGATGACCGTGCCGTCAGCCGCGATGCCGACCCGGATTGTCGACGGGTTGGGCAGCGAGGTGTTGCCGCAGCCATACCAGCAGGACGCGACGCCAACGCCGCGCTTTCTATCCCTGCTGGCACGGTTGAACGCATCCGCATCAGCCGTCGCGCGCACCCAATGCGGCTGCAGCGATTCGAGGCATTCGGCAATGCCGACGCCGGACTCCAGAAGCTGCCCGGTAACCGTTTCGGATCCGTTACGAAGGCAGTTCTTCAAGCGAAAATCGAGCCGGTCCATGCCGAGCTTGCCGGCTAGCTCGTCATACAGCGTCTCCTGCATGATCGTCGCTTGCGGCACGCCGAAGCCGCGGAATGCGCCGGAGATCGGCCCATGCGTGTGGATGGCGCGGCCTTCGGCGCGGTAATTCGGCGTCGCATAGGGTCCGGAGGCGTGCACCGGCACGCGGTTGGCCACGGTAGGGCCCCAGCTTGCATAGGCGCCGGTGTTGAAGTCACCTTCGAAGATCATGCCGGTGACAATGCCGTCGGCATCGGCGCCGATGGTCGCTCTCATCTCGGCCGGATGGCGCTTGGTGGTCGAAATCATCGATTCGGTGCGGGTGTAGGCAAGTGCCGCCGGCCGCCCCGTCTTCATCGCCACCAGGCCGATCAGCGGCTGCAGCGAAACGTCGAGCTTGGACCCGAAACCGCCGCCGGTCGCGGTCGGCACGATGCGCACCTTGTCGACGGCTAGGCCGAGCACCTTCGCCGTCTCGTCGCGGTCCATATAGGGCGCCTGGGTGCAGGCGACGACGACCAGCGTGTCGCCGTCCAGATAGGCATAGCCGGCTTCCGGTTCGATATAGGCGTGCTCGACATAGGAGGTGTCGATGGCGCCAGAGACGGTGAAAGCCGCGCCGGCAAGCGCTGCTTCCGGATCGCCGCGTTCGACGAAGCCGGAGGTCAGCAAGTTTGCCGCCCTGTTTTCATGAATGAGCTTGGCACCGCCGGCGCGCGCTTCGCAGGATTGGAGAACATGCGGCAATTCGGTCCAGCGGATCGGAAAATCCGAGAGGTCGAGATCGAGCATCGCCTCACGCTCGCCGGCAACCAGCGCCACCGCCTCACCGCGGAGGCGGGCAAACCCCTCAGCCAGCGCCGGCTGGTCGGCGAACGGGCCGATGACGCCGAAACAGTTTTTTCCCGGAATGTCGGCTGCTGTGAAGACACCGGCTATGCCGGGATGCGCCTTCGTCCAGCCGTCGAGGTCGCCGAAGGCGAAGCTGGCGTGATAATGCGGCGAGCGGACCACCAGCACGGCCAGCGCATCGGCGGGGAAGGAATCGCCGCCGAATTTCTCAGCCCCGGTGACCTTCGGCACGCCATCGAGCCGGACGGGCGAGGAGCCGATCGCATGGCCTGATCGAGGCAAGCGGAAATCGAGGCTTGCGCCCTGCAGGGACGCATCCATCACCGCCGCGATGATCTTCCGGTAGCCGGTGCAGCGGCAGAGAATACCGCCCAGCGCATCCTGCACCTCGGCCTCGGTCGGGCTTGGCTGTTTGTCCAGCAACGCCGTTGCCGCGACCAGCAGCGCCGGCGTGCAGATGCCGCACTGCGCCGCGCCATGGGCAAGGAACGAGGCCTGCAGCGCCGACAGCCGGCCATTGGCGAGGCCTTCGACGGATGTTACCGCCGTCCCGGCGGCGGAAGCCGCCGACATCAGGCAGGCGCAGACCGGATCGCCGTCGACCAGCACCGTACAGGCGCCGCAGTCGCCGGCGTCGCAGCCGATCTTGGTGCCGGTCAACAGCAATTCATCGCGCAACACCAGGGACAGGCGGCGCAGGGGCGGCACATTGACCGAGACGGCGGTGCCATTGACCTCGAAGGCGATATCGGCGCGCGCAGCGCCGAAGCCTGGCTGGGCACTGCCCGGATCGGGCAGGGCTTCACGCGCGTCAGGCCAATTTTGGCTCATGCCGCCACCTCTTCGCCAGTCGTACGCCCCATAGCCGCGAGCACCGTGCGGGCAACAATCTCGCGCACCGCATCGAGCCGGTATTCGGCGCTGCCGCGCACATCGGCGATCGGCGACAGTTCTGCCATCGGCGCGGCCAGGACCGCGTCGGCGAGTCCGCCGTCCACCGGCAGACCGTGCAGCGCGGCTTCGACGCCGGCCAGCCGCTTGGCCACCACCGAACAGGAGCCGGCGGCGACCGCCGCTTGCCGGACAAGGC
Organism: Mesorhizobium sp. SEMIA396; assembly: GCF_024518615.1. NCBI lineage: Bacteria > Pseudomonadati > Pseudomonadota > Alphaproteobacteria > Hyphomicrobiales > Phyllobacteriaceae > Mesorhizobium > Mesorhizobium sp. SEMIA396. The sequence continues at coordinate 257,775 of NZ_JANIFC010000003.1, read as the reverse complement.
CATCCTGGACGACCAGACGCGCCGCCACCATGGCGATGGAAATGACGAGATAACGGCGCGCGCCGAGCTTGACGAAAGCCGACGTGCCGCTGGGCTTCGGCACGCGGATGGCCGTGACCATCTCACCGGGCAGCAGAGCGGTTCGGCGGTTGCCGAGAATGAAGTCCTGCAACGGCAGATGCCGCGTCGCGGCCACCGAGCGCAGCTCGACCTCGGCATCGAGGATGAGCAGGGCCGGCACGCCGTCTGCGGCAGGCGATGCGTTGCAGAGATTGCCGGCGACCGAGGCGACGTTCTGGATCTGCACCGAGCCAACCTCACGCGCCGCCTGTTTCAGCGCATCGAAGGCCGGCGGCAAGGGATGGCGGACGATGTCGGTCCAGGTCGTGCGCGCGCCGATGACGAAATGGTCGTGCGTCTCGGCAATGCCGCGCAGCGCCGCCAGGCCGTTAATGTCGAGAACATTGTCGCGGAACGGTTTGCTGCCCTGTGCCGGATAGAAATCGGTGCCGCCGGCAAGGATGCGCCAGGCGCCCTCGCCAAGCAAAGCGAGCGCTTCGTCGACCGAGGTGGGTTTCGCGTAACGGATCACGCTTTGCCTTCCAGAAGGAACTTTCCGAATCCGGTATTTCCGGCGTTCGAGCCGAGAAACTCATTCGTATGCAAATGATATCAAGCCCGCTGGATTTGTCAAAGCCCGAGTTTGCGGCGGCCCGGCCGGCACGCATTTGTTATGTCGCGAGAGGTTGACGCCGCCGGCCATCTGGTCAAGTTTCTGCGTCCGGTCGCGTCAGCGGCATTTTCCACTGGAGCCTGCATACGGAAGAGGAAAGCCCATGGCCGACGAGGCGCTTGTTGTCATCGACCTGCAGAACGACTTTTGTCCCGGCGGCGCGCTGGCGGTTGCCGGCGGCGATGAGATCGTGCCACTGGTCAACGACCTGATCCGGCGAACCGACCATGTCGTGCTGACGCAGGACTGGCATCCCGCCGGTCATTCCAGCTTTGCCTCCAGCCATCCGGGCGCGCAGCCTTTCACGATGATCGAAATGCCCTATGGTCAGCAGACGCTGTGGCCGGACCACTGCATCCAGGGCAGCCTGGGCTCGGATTTCCATTCCGGCCTGGCCTGGACCAAGGCCGAGCTCGTCATTCGCAAGGGATTTCGGTCTGATATCGACAGCTATTCGGCCTTCTTCGAGAACGACCGCACGACGCAGACCGGCCTTGCCGGCTACCTCCGGGAGCGCGGCATCGACACGCTGACCCTGGTCGGGCTGGCGACCGATTTCTGCGTCGGCTTTTCGGCGCTGGACGCCGTCAGCCAGGGCTTCAAAACCACAGTGCGGCTCGATGCCTGCCGCGGCATCGATCTCAACGGTTCGCTCGATGCCATGCTGCAGCGCCTGCGCGACGCCGGCGTGACGCTCGAAGACCCTTTGTCGGATTGAACGGCCGTTGGGCAAGCACCCCCTCACCCGGATTGCCAGCCGAATTGCGAAGGGCAATTCGGGGCAATCCGACCTCTCCCCGAGGGGAGAGGAGAAGGCGAGCGTCGGCGCCGAGTCTCTTCTCCCCTCGGGGAGAAGGTGGCCGCGTAGCGGCCGGATGAGGGGGCCTTTTTCATATCCGATCTCCCTGTTGGCTGCATGCGCTGCGATAATTGCCGCCGTGCTGTTCCCGGCACAGGCTTTCGCGGCGGAGGAACACGGCCTGCCCGGCGCTTCGATGCCGCTGTGGTGGGCGCTGCCCTTTGCCGGGCTGCTGTTGTCGATCGCCACCGGTCCGCTGCTGTTTCCTCATGTTTGGGAACATCACTACGGCAAGATATCGGCCCTTTGGGCCGCACTGGTGATCGTGCCGCTGGCGGCTGCCTTCGGTGTTCCCACAGCGACCGAAGCGGTGCTGCATGCGTTGCTCACGGAATACATGTCGTTCATCATCCTGCTGTTTGCGCTGTTCACCATTTCGGGCGGCATTCTCCTTGCCGGCAACATTCACGGCACGCCGCTGGTGAATGCAGGCCTGCTGCTGGTCGGCGCGCTGCTGGCCTCGGTGATAGGCACGACCGGTGCCTCGATGATCCTGATCCGGCCGATCATCCGCGCCAACGATAACAGGCCGTTCAACGCCCATGTCGTCATCTTCTTCATCTTCCTGGTGTCCAACATCGGCGGCTCGCTGACGCCGCTTGGCGATCCGCCGCTGTTCGTCGGCTTCCTCAGAGGTGTCGACTTCTTCTGGACGACCGCCAATCTCTGGCGCGAGACCCTGTTCGTCGGCGGTGCCGTGCTGGCCGTCTTCCTGGGCATCGACATCATCCTGCATCGGCGCGAGGCTGGCGCGCCGAAGATCAAGGATCCGACGCCGGATACCAAGGTGCGTCTGCGCGGCCTGGCCAACCTTCCGCTGCTGGCGGGCGTGATCGGCGCCATCCTGGTGTCGGCGGCCTGGAAGCCCGGCGTCAGCTTCTCGGTGTTCGGCGTCAGTCTCGAACTGCAGAATCTGGTGCGCGACGCCATCATCCTGGCGCTCGCCCTGCTGTCGCTTCCGCTCTCCTACAAGAGCCACCGGGAGGCGAACGGCTTCAATTGGGGCCCGATAGCAGAGGTGGCAAAATTGTTTGCCGGCATCTTCATCTGCATCGTGCCGGTCATCGCCATCCTAAGGGCAAGCCATGACGGCGCGCTGGCACCGCTGGTGTCGCTTGTCAGTTCACCCTCGGGTACGCCCAACGATCTCGCCTATTTCTGGCTGACAGGGGCATTGTCGTCCTTCCTCGACAATGCGCCGACCTATCTGGTGTTCTTCGAGCTTGCCGGCGGCGACCCCCGGCACCTGATGACGGAGTTCGCTTCGACGCTTGCCGCGATCTCGGCCGGCGCGGTGTTCATGGGCGCCAACACCTATATCGGCAATGCGCCGAACTTCATGGTCTACGCCATCGCCCGCCATCGCGGCGTGAAGATGCCGGGCTTCTTCGGCTACATGCTGTGGTCTGGGCTGGTGCTGATCCCGACATTTTTGGTCGCGGGCTTTCTGTTCTTCGGCTGATCACCCGACGCCGACATAGCGGCGGACCGCCGACGGGTCGGCGCGCAACTCCTCGACGTCGACCGTCTCGCGGTTGCGGCCGTTTTCGATGAAGGCAACGTGGTCGGCGACCGAAAGCACCGCATCGACACGCTGCTCGACCAGGATGGTCGAGACGCCCATGTCGCGCAGCTTCGACACCGTCTCGCGGATCTTGGCGATCATCGACGGCATCAGCCCTTCGGTTGGCTCGTCGAGCAGCAGCACTTGCGGTTCGAGACAGAGCGCGCGCGCCATGGCCAGCATCTGCTGTTCGCCGCCGGACAATGTGCCGGAACGCTGCCGCAGCCGCTGGCGCAGCAGCGGGAACAGGTCGAGGACATTTTCCCGCACGGCCTTGCCCTTGCCGCGCGCCATCAGGCCGATCTCGATGTTTTCCGCCACCGTCATTTCGGCGAACAGCCGTCTTCCCTGCGGCACATAGGCGACGCCGGCCTTGGGCACTTCATGCGCCGGCAGACCAGTCAACTCTTGGCCATCGAGCCTGATCGAGCCGGCGCTTGAGGGAACCAGTCCCATGATGGCTTTCAGCGTCGTCGTCTTGCCGGCGCCATTGCGGCCGAACAGGCACAGCACCTCGCCCTTGTTCAGCACCAGGTCGAGGCCATAGAGCACCTGGACCTCGCCATAGTAGCAGTCCAGTCCAGAGATGGTCAGCGCCTCGGACTTTGCCTCGGTCATGGGGCGGTCCCCAGATAGGCTTCCTGCACCGCCGCGTTCTCGCGGATCGCTTCGGGGGTGCCTTCGGCCAGGATCTTGCCGGCATTGAAGACGGTGATGCGGTCGGCGAGTTGCATGACGACAGGCATGTTGTGCTCGATCAGAAGCACGGTGGCGTTCTTGGCGATCTCGCGCACCAGGGTGATGAAATTGTCGATCTCGCTGTCGGCCAGCCCTTGCGTCGGCTCGTCGAGGATCAGCAGGCGCGGCTTCAGTGCGAGGCCCATCGCCACTTCCAACAGGCGCTGATGGCCGTAGGACAATTGGCCCGCCGGCATGTGGGCACGATCGGCCAGGCCGGTGCGTTCCAGTGCGGTCATGACAGCGGCCTGTATCGCGCTCTTGGAATGACTGCCATGCCGCTGCGTCAGTTGCGCGGGCAGCGCGACGTTGGCGTAAACGGACAGGTTGGCATAGACGCTGGTGAGCTGGAAGGTGTAGGCGATGCCCCTGCGCACCCTGACATAGGCAGGCAGATTGGTGATGTCGGCGCCGTCGAAGACGATCATGCCGGCAGACAGCTGGATGCGGCCGCTGACCAGGCTGACGAAGGTGGTCTTCCCCGCCCCGTTGGGGCCGATCACGGCACGGATCTCGCCCGGCATCAGCGCGAAATCGACATTGTCGACGGCGCGCAGACCACCGAAATTGCGCGACAGGCCCTTGGTGGTCAAAAGCGGCATCATGGCAGCCACCCGAGCCAGCGCTGGCGGATGCTGCCCAGAATGCCTTTCGGGAAAAACAGCACCAGCAGGATCAGCGCGATGCCGACGATCAGCAGATAGGCGGAGGTGTAGCCGCTGGTGATATCAATGACATAGTACATGAACAGCGTGCCGATCAGCGGTCCGAGCGTCGTCGCGGCACCCCCCAGCAGCACCCACAGCAGCGGCAGGATCGAATACTGCACCGACGCGAAGCTCGATCCGACACATAGCCGAACAGCAGCGCATAGGCGGCCCCCGAGGCCGCGCAGATGATGCCGGAGATGACGACGGCGGCGAGCTTGTTCGAAAACGTATCGTAGCCGAGCATCTTCGTGCGCTCCTCATTCTCGCGGATGGCGACCAGCACGCGGCCATAGCGGGAGCGGACGATGGCCAATGTGACGAGCAGCACGATGGAAAACAGCGCCAGCGCTGTCATGTAGCGCACCGTCGGATTGGTGAGTTCGAGCGATGTAGCGCCAAAGCTGAGCACCCGCGCCGGCTGCGGCACGACCATGCCTTGGTCGCCGCCGGTCCAAGTCGCGAAGTAGAGGATGAGGAGGTAGAACACTTGAGCGAACATCATGGTGACGATCATGAAGGCGACGCCCGTGGTGCGCAACGCCAGCAGGCCGATCACGAGTGAAACAACAACACCACAGCCGAGGCCCGAGGCGAATGCCGCTGGTACGCTCCAGCCGAGCTGGATGACGGCAAGGCCGGCGCCATAGAGCCCGGCGGCGAAGAACATCGCATGGCCGAGGCTGAGCAGGCCGACATAGCCGAACAGCATGTTGTAGCCCATGGCAAAGACCGCCAGCACCATGATGCGGGCAAGCAGGCCGTGATAGTAGTCCGGCAGCAGGAAGCTCAGCACGAAGAGCAGGGCGATGACGCCGAGATGCAGGGCATAGGCTTTTGCCGGCGAAGCTTCGCTCATCGCGATGCCGTCCCGAACAGGCCTTGCGGGCGGAACACCAGCACCATGGCGACGAGCAGCGTGGCAATGATCTTGGCCAGCGTCGGCGAGAAGAACATCGAGATGATGCCGTCGGAGAGGCCGATCAGCACGGCGGCGACGACCGTGCCGCGCAGCGAGCCGAGGCCGCCGATGATGACGACGATGAAGGAGAGCAGCAGCGGATCCTGTCCCATCAGATAATGCGCCTGGCTGATCGGCACGATCAGCACCGCGGCAATGGCCGCCAGCATGGCACCGAGCGCGAAGACGCCGCCATAGACACGGCCGACAGGGATGCCGAAGGCCTGTGCGGTTTCGCTGTCATACTGCGTGGCGCGCATGACGAGGCCGATCCTGGTGCGCGTCAGCACCAGCCATGTCGCGGTGAGCAGCAGCGCGGAAGCGGCGATAACAGACAGTTTGTAGCCGGAATAGCCGAACCACGGCAAAAGGATGCGGTAGCTGAACGGCGGCTCGACCGGCCGAGCCTCCGGGCCATAGAAAGTCAGCGCCAGCTGCTGGATGATGTAGAGCATGCCGATGGTGGCGACGATGGTGGCTTCCGGATTGTAATTGAGCCGGCGCAGCACCAGCCGTTCGGCGACCAGCGCAATGGCGCCGACGATCAGCGGGGCAATCACCAGCGCCGCCAGGAAGCCGAGCGCAGGGTGACCGCCGATGGCCGTGGTGATCGCCCAGGCGAGCACCGCGCCCAGCATGAAGAACTCGCCATGCGCGACATTGACCACCCGCATGACGCCGAACACCAGCGACAGGCCGAGCGCCGTCAGGGCTAGCACTGACGAGGTGACGAGGCCTTCGAGAGCGGCGAGGAGGAGGTGGGGACCAAAGTGCATCGGTTACACGCTGGCAGGCGCTTGCTGGAATGCCAAACTCACAGCGCCTGCGTCGTATAATCTCCCTCGGCCTCGTAAAGCCCGTCCTCGATCTTGGTCTTGTGCACGACCTTGAGCTTGCCGCCCTCGACCTTGGAGATGTTCTGGATACCAAAGCACTGGTGGATCTTGCCGTTGAAGGTTTTTGGCCCCTGCGGATGCTGCGGGCCTTCGGCGAACTCGGTCAGTGCCTCGGTCGCCTCGACCAGCTTGGCGCGGTCTTCCGGACCCTTGTAGCCGGCGTCTTCCATTGCCTTCTTGACGACATAGAGCGTCTCCCAGCAGCCGAACATGTGGGCTGCGGTGGAGACATCCTTGGGATCGCCGACGGCAGCGCCATTGTCATCGATGCCGACAGCGGTGCGGTAGGCCTTCTGCGCTTCGGAATCGTTGGCCTGCGCATAACGCGGCGAGCCTTCCCAGAAATGGCTGCCGTCGAGGAATTCGAGGCCGGGGCTGTTGATGTCGGTGGCCTCGAGCGAATCGATGAAGCCGAACAGTTGCGGTCGGTTGGAGCCGTAGAATTCGCCGAGCTCCTTGACGAAAGTGAGCACGGCCGGGCCGACCATGACGTGGTAGATCACCTCGGTCTCGGCCGGGATCTGCGGGAAGTATTTGGTGAAGGACGATTCCGTCGGCGGGATGGCGATCTGCGCGATGACCTCGCCGCCTTGCGCCTTCAGTGCCGGCGGCAGGTAGTCGCGATGGTCGTAGCCGAAAGCGAAATCGGGGAAGATCTGCGTCACCTTCTTGCCGGCATTGGCCGCGATCCACGGCGCCATCGACTGGATCTGGCTCTTCACGTCGGTGATGCCGGGCTGGAAGACATAGCGGTTCAGCTTTGTCGAGGCGACGTGATGGCCTTCGCTGACGACGAAATAGGGCATCTTGTTTTCGCCGGCGGCGGGCGCAGAGCCAATGACGACATGCGAGAACAGCGTGCCGAAGACGATGTCGGTCTTGTGCTGGGTGGCGAACTTGCCGACCACCTCGGCGCCACGGCCGGGATCGGTGCCGTCATCCTCGATGATCACCTCGACCTGACGGCCGTTGATGCCGCCGGCGGCGTTGATCGCCTTGACCGCGGCAGCCGTGGTCTTCTCGTACCAGCGGCCATAGGCGGCGCCGATGCCGGTGCGGTGCGACTGGAAGCCGATCTTGATCGGCGCCGAACTCTGCGCCTGGGAATAGCGGACGTAGCCGGGGGCCAGGCCCAGGCCGGCGCCGGCGGCCAGACCCTTCAGCGCCGTGCGGCGGGTGAGCGTGGATCTGGAGAGATCGAAAAACCCATTCTTGTCAGTCACGGCAGTTCCCCTGTTTTTGAGTTTTGACTGGCTGTAACGAGGCAAAAAATCGCATGTGTACAAACTAAATCACCAAAGCCCCGACGTGGCAAGCGGGCTTTCCCCGAAGGCATGCTGGTCGCCTTTTCTCATCCGACAGTCGGCGTGGCAAGCAACCAGAGGCCGAAGACGGTGTAGGCGATCATCAGCAAGGTGAGCGGGAACTGGCTGAGTGCCGCGCGGGAGGGCTGTGGGTGCAGGCGCCAGGCGAAGCCGTGAGCGACGAGGACGGCGAGCACATGGCCCAGGATGATGGCGCCGGCCTGGATATTCCACAGCCACCACGCAGAGTCCGCCCCCGCAACGATGCCGGCCTCGATCTGCATGTCGGCGGTGCCGAACAGGTTCCAGCCCAGCGCGAACGGATCGGACAGTGCCGCAAGCGCATACTGGCCGTCGACGAGCAGCGCCGTCAGATAATGCGCAACGTGATAGGCAAGCGCAATTGGCACGATCGACCACACCAGCAGGCCTGCGGCCTGGCCGAGCGTGTGATCGCTGCCGGCAAGACGCTGGCCGAGCCGGACGGCAAGCAGGAACACCGCCGCCAGCAGCGCGAATGTCAGGATCAGCCCGCAAGTGCCGCTGCCGATCAGCGCGGTGCGGCCGGGAAATTCGAGCGGGTTGATGCCGAACAGGCCGAGCCAGAAGAAGGTCTTCGACAGGCCGTCGAAGGACACCGACGACAGGGCCAGCAGCAGGAAGGCGATGCCGCTGGCCGGCAGGGGCTGCGCCGTCAGCAGCTTGGCGCCGGGCCAGCACAGGCCAAGCCGGCCGTCTTGGTTGCGTTCGGCCACGGCGAAGCGCGCCACCATCGAGAAGAAAACCGTCAGGAATTCACCGCTGCGGCTCCAGCCGCGATAGCCGAACGCCAGCATGGCGAGGAAAGAGAACAGCCAGTAGAGGCCGGCGGCCAAGGCCAGCCGCCCCGGATCGTCGGGCGCCGGATCGATGAGTTCGAACCAGGCGAAGGCGAAGAACAGGATGACAGCCGGCCAGCAGCCGACCCATCCGGGCAGGCGCCATGCTCCGTGATCCCTGGTCCCGAACAGGCGCGAGGCGAGACGCCATGCTCCATACCAGGGGTTGAGCCATGACCAGAGGTCGCCGAAGACACCCTGCAGCAGCGTGACGCCGGCCCACAACAGTGTCCAGATCACCAGTGGCAGAGGATTGGAAAGTGGGTCGCGGCTGCCGAAAAAGCCGGCGGCGATAAGAATTGCAAAGCCGGCGAAGGATAGCAGGCTGATGGCGGCGCGGGTGGCGTCGCTGAGGGCAAACAACGGCAGGCGCCGGCGCCAGAAACGATCGAGAAAATCCGCTGGCAGCAGCGCCAGGACGAGGAAACTGACGGCAACGGCGAAGGCGCCGCCGATCAGATAGTAGCCGGTCGGCAGCAGCAGGACATGGCCACGGTCGGAGGCGTGGGCGAAGGCGGGGGTGGGGAGGAGGGCCAACGAAGCGGAGAAGCAAATGGGCGGAATTTGCGAAGGGAAGCACCCTACGGCGCCCCCCTCTGTCCTGCCGGACATCTCCCCCACAGGTGGGGAGATTGGCAGTTTCGCCGCCGGCTCTTCCCTGGCAATGTTGTTGATTGGCGAAAGCAGAGATGAGGGAGCAATCTCCCCCCTTGAGGGGGAGATGTCCGGCAGGACAGAGGGGGGCGCCAGGGAACTCGTACTATCCAGGAACCCCACCCCTCACACCTTGACCAATTGCTCCACGCGGTCCTTCTCGCCGAAAATTCTGAGATACCGCTCGATCTCTTTCACATCGCCGGTCGCCTTGGCCGGATTGTCGGAAAGCTTGACCGCTGGCCTGCCATTGGCCTCGGTGACCTTGCAGACCAGCGATATGGCGTCGAGGCTGTTGGTTTCCGTCGGCGCGCAGCCTTCGAAATCATTGGTCAGATTGGTGCCCCAGCCGAAGGACATGCGCACCTTGCCCTTGAAGTGGCGATAGGTCTCCTCGATCGTCTCGACTTCGAGCCCGTCGGAGAAGATCAACAGCTTCTGCTTGGGATCCTTGCCCTTGTCGCGCCACCAGGACAGGATCTTTTCGCCGCCTTCGATCGGCGGCGCGCTGTCCGGGCGAAAGCCCGTCCAGTCGGCCACCCAGTCCGGCGCATCGCGCAGGAACGATGCCGTGCCGAAGGCGTCGGGCAGCACGATCAAGAGATTGCCGCCATAGTAACGCTGCCAGTCCTGCAGCACCTTGTAGGGCGACTGCCTCAGCTCTTTTTCCGAGTCGGCGAGGGCGGCGAACACCATCGGCAGCTCATGTGCGTTGGTGCCGAGCGCTTCGAGGTCGTTGTCCATGGCCAGAAGCACGTTGGAGGTGCCGGTGAACGCTTCGCCGATGCCTTCCTTCAGCGCCTCGACGCACCAGCGCTGCCATAGGAAGGAATGGCGCCGGCGCGTGCCGAAGTCCGAGATGCGGATGCCGGGCAGCGCCTTCAGCCGCTCGGTCTTGGCCCACATCTTGGACTTGGCGCGGGCATAGAGCACGTCGAGCGCGAAAGGCCCGAACGCCCGCATCGCCGCGCGCGATCGAAGTTCATTGATGATGGCGAGCGCCGGGATTTCCCACAGTGTGGTGTACATCCACGGCCCGCTGAAGGTCAGCTCATACTGCCCGTCGCGCTTCGACAGCTCGTATTCGGGCAGCCGGAAGCCTTCCAGCCAGGCGAGGAATTCCGGTTCGAAGATCTGCTTGCGGCCGTAGAAATTGTTACCGCCGAGCCAGATCATCTCCTTCTTGGAGAAGCGCAAGGTGCGGGCATGGTCGAGCTGTTCGCGCAATTCGGCCTCGTCGATCTCGTCGGCAAGGCGCACCGAAGTCGTGCGGTTGATCAGCGAGAAGGTTGCGTCGACCTTGGGATACATGCCCCAGATCATCTGCAGCATCAAAAGCTTGTAGAAATCTGTGTCGAGCAGGCTGCGCACGATCGGGTCGAGCTTCCAGGTGTGGTTGTAGACGCGCCGCGCAATATCGGTCTTAGCCATGTCTCAACACCGCCTTCGCTGCCTGCCATCCACAATCGCGACAGGCCTCATAGCATCGAATCGGCCAGAACGCTGCCCGCTTTCAGGCTGGCCCGACAAAAAGAGCTGCCTGCATGCGGTGGCGCAGAGCTTGGCATCAACTTGCGGATTTTCCGCCCATCACCCTGAGCGCCGGACGCTTGCGGCGGCTGACGATGCGGCCGGCCACAGGGGCGTCGGCGCGCCCGTCATCCCCGGCCTTCTCGGCGAACAGCCAGTCGATGAACACCTGCACGATCGGTGTCGCCCGCATCTCGTTGCGGCAGACGACATAGAAATCGTCGACCGCCGGCACCGACAGGCTGAACGGCGCGACCAGCATGCCCCTGGCCAGCAGCGCGCTTGCCGTCACGGAGTCGCCCAGCGCCACGCCATGGCCATGCACCGCCGCCTCGGTCGCCATGCGCGCATCGCCGAGGTGATGGCGGCGACCCCGCTCCAGGTCCAGCGCATCGGCGGCCGCCAGCCAGGTGTGCCATTCGCGGCCGTCATCGCCATGCAGGAAGACATGGTCGGCGAGATCCCTGACGCTGCGGATCGGCCGGTTGTTGATCAGTGTCGGGCTGACCACGGGAAACAGTTCGAGGCCCGACCATTTGCGCATCCAGCAATCGGTCCAGCTGCCGTCGCCATAATGCACGCAGACATCGATGGTGGGTGCCCGCAAATCCTTGGGATCGTTGGAAGGGATAAGCGTCAGCCTTATGTCGGGATATTGCGCCATGAAACTGCCGAGCCGCGGTGTCATCCACAACAACAGAAGCGCCGGCACGCAGGAGACCGAAAGTGTGCCGCTGCTCGCCGGCCTTGTCATGCGCTGGGTGGCGGCGGCGATGCCGTCGAAGGCTGTCGACACCGCGGGCAGAAGCTCCGCGCCATGCGGTGTCAGTTTGACCCGCTGGCCGGCCCGCTCGAACAGCTTGACACTGAGCGACTGCTCGAGCGCCTTGATCTGATGGCTGACGGCGCCATGGGTGACATTCAGCTCAATGGCCGCCTTGGTCAGCGAGCCATGCCGGGCCGTTGCCTCGAAGGCGCGCAGCGGATTAAGCGGTGGCAGGCGCTTGGTCATGGGTATCAACTTTATTGTGAGATTTTCTCACAGAAAACACCCTAACAATATCAATTGATTTTTCAATGCCGCTGCCGGACACTGAACCTGGAACAGCATCAAGACGTGAAATCTGCAGGCAGCCAGCGGGACAGCGGCCCGGCCGGATGACGGTCGGTTCGCAGGCGTCATCCGCGGCGGCACTGCATCAGCCCAGGAGGAGCGGATATGGGATACGATCGCGGCAAGCTCGACGCGTTGCGTCGCAAATATGGTGAAAGCCATGGCGGCGAGATGTTCGACCCGAAATTCCGCAAGGTGGCCGACAAGATCTTCTCCAAAAGTGGCACGCGGCTGGCGCCCTATTCAGGCATCCCGACCTTCCTCGCCGCGCCCTACCGCGAAATATCGGCCGACAATCCGGATTTCGGTGATTTGCAGGTGGCGATGATCGGCGTGCCGATGGATCTCGGCGTCACCAACCGGCCAGGCTCGCGCTTCGGGCCGCGAGCGCTGCGTGCCATCGAGCGCATCGGCCCCTACAATCACGTGCTGGAATGCGCGCCCACACATGAGCTCCGGGTCGCCGACATCGGCGACACGCCGTTCCGCAGCCGCTACCGGCTTGAGACAAGCCATGAGGATATCGAGCGGCGCACCAACCAGATCGTCGATGCCGGCGTCATCCCGCTTTCGATCGGCGGCGACCATTCGATCAGCCACCCGATCCTGAAGGCCGTTGGCAAGAAAGCTCCGGTCGGGTTGATCCATATCGACGCCCACTGCGACACCAGTGGCCTGTTCGACATGACCAAGTTCCACCATGGCGGCCCGTTCCGCAACGCGGTGCTTGACGGCGTGCTCGACCCGACGCGCACGATCCAGATCGGCATCCGCGGCTCGGCCGAATATCTGTGGGAGTTCACCTACGAGTCCGGCATGACCGTGGTGCATGCCGAGGAGGTGACCGGTCTCGGCATTCCGGCCATCATCGAGAAGGCGCGCAGAATAGTCGGCGACGGCCCGACCTATGTGTCCTTCGATATCGACAGCGTCGACCCGGCCTTCGCGCCGGGCACCGGCACGCCGGAAGTTGGCGGGCTGACGACGCGCGAAGTGCTCGAACTGCTGCGCGGCCTCAAGGGTCTCAACATCGTCGGCGGCGACGTCGTCGAGGTGGCGCCGCAATATGACGCGACCACCAACACGGCGCACGCCGCCGCACAGGTGCTGTTCGAGATATTGAGCCTGATGGTGTTCAGCCCGGCTGTCACCGGCAAGGGATCCTGACCTCTACCAATCCGAACGAAGGCGGCCGCCGCGCTGGAGCCGGCGGCCGTATCCAACAAACAAGCGTCCAGACAGGGGAATAACAATGACAATCCGCAAGACATTTGCCTCCATCGCCGCCGTGCTGATGCTTGGCACCGCCGGTTTCGGCTTCGCCACACAAGCCGCAAGCGCCGATGCGCTGGCGGACATCACCAAGGCCGGCACCATCAATGTCGGCGTCTTCGCCGATTTCCCGCCCTTCTCCTCGGCCAGCGCCGACATGAGCCTCAAGGGCTATGACATGGATGTCGCGCAATACATTGCCGATACGCTCAAGGTGAAGCTCAACCCCATCGCCGTCACCGGCCAGAACCGCATCCCGTATCTGAACGACAAGCGCGTCGACATCCTGATGAGCGTCGGCTACTCGAAGGAACGCGAACAGGTCATCGACTTCGCCGCCGCGTACGCGCCCTACTACATCGCCGTGATCGGTCCGGCGGCTCTGACGGTCAAGGGCAAGGAAGACCTCGCCGACAAGTCGATCGCCGTCAATCGTGGCACGCTGGAAGATACCTCGCTCACCGAGGCAGCACCGGCGTCGGCCGACATCAAGCGCTTCGACAACTACAATTCGGTGATCCAGGCCTTCATCTCCGGCCAGACGCAGCTGATGGTCGTCGGCAACGATGTCGGCGCGCAGGTGCTGGCCAAGCAGGACGCACTGAAGCCGGAGCAGAAGTTCCAGCTTCTGACCTCGCCCTCGCATATCGGCCTCAACAAGAATGAGGACGGCCTGAAGAAGGCGGTCAACGATGCCATCGCCAAGATGCTGGCCGACGGCAAGCTGGATGAAAGCTCGAAAACCTGGCTGAAGACGCCGCTCAATCCCGAAAACCTCAAGGATTGAGTTTCCGTGGCCTTTGCCTGGCTCCCGGGTGCTCTGGGCGACATCGCGCACGGCGCGGCCACGACGATCCTGCTGATCGCCGTGACCACGCTGGCCGGAACGCTGCTCAGCATCCTGGGTGCCGCGGGGCGACGAAACGGCCCGGTTCTGCTCAAGCGGGCAATCGCCTGTTACGTCGAGGTGATGCGCAACACGCCGTTCCTGGTGCAGCTGTTCTTCATCTTTTTCGGGCTGCCCAGCCTCGGCATCCGGCTCGACCCGCTCCTGGCCGCCATGCTGGCGATGACGCTCAACATGGCGGCCTACACGATCGAGATCGTCGGCGCCGGGCTTGACGCCGTGCCCGGCGGACAGACAGAAGCAGCGCTCGCGCTTGGGCTGCGGCCCCGCCAGGTGTTCATCAAGATCGTGCTGCCGCAGGCGCTCAAGGTGATCTTTCCGGCGCTGACCAGCCAGATCGTCATCATGATGCTGGAGTCGGCCGTGGTGTCGCAGATCGCCGTGCGTGAACTGACCTACGAGGCCGACATGCTGCAGGCGCGCACCTTCCGCTCCTTCGAGACCTATTTCGTCGTGACGCTGGTCTATCTCGCTCTGTCGATGGCCTTGCGCCGGCTGCTGGTGTCAGGCGGGCGCCGTGCGCTCGGAGCCGGCGTATCATGATCGAGTTCACCTCCTGGGACATCGTGCGCAACCTGCTGCTCGCCGCCCGCTGGACGGTGCTGCTATCGCTGGCCGCCTTCATCGGCGGCGGCATCGTCGGCCTGGTCGTGCTATTCTTCAGGATCGCCAAAAACAAGTGGAGCAGGCGCATAGCCTCGGGCTACATCGCCCTGTTCCAGGGAACGCCGCTCTTGATGCAGCTGTTCCTGATGTTCTTCGGGCTGCCGATGCTCGGCCTGCGCATCGAACCGTGGACGGCGGCGGCGCTCGGCCTCACCTTCTTCGCCAGCGCCTATCTCGCCGAAATCTGGCGCTCCGGCGTCGCGGCGCTACCCCTGGGGCAATGGGACGCCGGCGCAAGCCTTGGCCTGCACTATCTGCAGGAGCTGAGGCTGATCATCCTGCCGCAGGCCTTTTCGATCACCCGCGCACCCACCGTCGGCTTCCTGGTTCAGCTGATCAAATCGACCGCGCTCACTTCGATCATCGGCTTCGAGGAGCTGGTGCGGACCTCCAACGCCATCAACAATGCGACCTTCGAACCGTTCAAGGTCTACGGGCTGGTGGCTCTGATCTTCTTCGTCATGTGCTTTCCGCTGACGCAATACGCCCGCAGGCTCGAGAAACAGGCGGCTGCTCGCTGACGCGCCAAGGCAGCGCTCGATTTCAGGCCGGCAGCCCAAGCTGCTTGCGCAGGCTCTTGTCGAATGCGGACGCGGGGACGAAACGACGCAGGAAACTGACCTGGCGCGCCATTTTTCCCGCCGCATAGCGTTTCTTCGGCGCAGGATCGGTCGCCGCGGCCAAAACGGTGCTGGCGACCACTTCGGGCGCATCGCCTTTTTCCATCGATTTCCGCACGGATACAGTCATCCCGGCACGCGCGGAGTCGTAGATTTCGAGCGACCGGTCGGGGGCGGCAAGATTGTCCTCGAATGCCGTGCGGGTATAGGCGGGCTCCACCAGCGAAACGCGGATGCCGAACGGGCGCAATTCGTGATCGAGCGACTCCGAATAACCCTCGATGGCATGTTTGGTCGCCGAGTAGAGTGCGAAATAGGGAGCGGGGATGAGCCCCTGCACCGAACTCAAATTCACGATTCTGCCCTTCCCTTGGCGCCGCATTGCCGGCAGCACCGCGTTGGTCACACGCAAGACGCCGAAGACGTTCACGTCGAACAGCACCTTAGCCTGGGCGGTCGAGGACTCCTCTGCGCCGCCAAACAGGCCCATGCCGGCATTGTTGACAAGCAGGTCGATGCGTCCGGCCTTGGCCAGAACGTCATCGACCATTGTCGCAACGGACGCGTCGTCGGTCACGTCGCAGGTCAGCATGGTAACGCCGGCGGATGGCCGGGAGGCCGCGCGACGGCTGGTTCCGAAGACGCGAAAGCCGGCGCCTAGCAAGGCATCGGCGGTAGCGCGCCCGATGCCGGAAGATGCCCCTGTGACCAGGGCGACGCCAGGGTTGGTCTTGTTCATGGAAATCATATCCTTCTTTGCGTTGGATCGGATTGGGAAAAGCATGAGAGGCCGGGGCAAAGGGCGTTGGTCATGACTGCGTCTGGCCACCGGTTAGTTCCAGCGTCTGAACAGGGCGCTGGCATTCACGCCGCCAAAGCCGAAGCCATTGGAGATCGCGTACTCCATCTCCATGGGCCGGGGCGCGTTTGCGACGAAGTCGATTCCGTCGCCGGCCGGATCGGCCTCGCCAAGGTTGAGGGTTGGCGGGGCGACCTGATCCCTGAGCGCCAGGATTGCGAAGATCGCACCAAGCCCGCCGGCCGCTCCGAGCAAATGTCCGGTCGCCGATTTCGTGGCGCTGACAGCTATCGCGAAATCGCGCCCGAACACGCTCTTGATCGCTTCGATCTCACCCAGGTCGCCGACTGACGTTGATGTCGCATGCGCATTGAGATGACGAACCTCGCGTGGCGAAATCCCTGCATGGGCAATCGCGATCTGCATGGCCCGGCGCGCGCCGTCGCCGTCCTCTGGTCCGGAGGTGACGTGGTGGGCATCGGCGGTTGTGCCGTAGCCGACGAGCTCAGCCAACGGCTTTGCGCCGCGCGCCAACGCGTGGTCCAATGCCTCGATGACCAGCACGCCGGCTCCTTCGCCCATGACGAAGCCGTCCCGCGATGTGTCGAAAGGGCGCGAGGCTTGAGCCGGCGCCCAATTGAAGCCGGTTGAAAGAGAGCGCGCCGCGACGAAACCGCCGAGACTGACGGTGTTGATGCACGCTTCCGTTCCGCCGCATACGGCGATGTCGGCTTCGTTGGCGCGGATCAGGCGGGCGGCGTCGCCGATCGCTTGGATGCCCGCCGCGCATGCCGTCACCGGTGCGCCGAGTGGACCTTTGAAACCATGACGGATCGAGATGTGGCCCGCCGCGAGGTTTACCAGGAAGGACGGCACCGTAAAGGGAGACAGGCGGCGGGCGCCACGCAGGTCCACCGTGCGCACCGCCTCGGTGATGGCGGGGAACCCGCCGACCCCTGAAGCGATGATCGTGGCCGTGCGCAGGCGATCGGTTTCCAGGGCAGGCTTCCATTGCGCCTGCGCCAGCGCCTCTTCCGCCGCGGCCAGCGCGAAGAGAATGAACCGGTCCACCTTGCGTTGATCCTTCGCCGACAGGACGGCATCGGCATCGAAACCAGCCTCCGGATCTTCGCCCAGGGAGGGAACCACGCCGCCAATCTTAGCCGGCAGATCTCCCACCACATCGTCAGGAAGCCTGCGAACGCCCGACCGGCCGGCAAGCAGGCGTGACCAGGACGCTTCGACATTGGCGGCAAGGGGCGTGACCGCTCCCATGCCCGTGACGACAATCCGTTGCATCTGCTCTCCTGTCCTTGGTGTGCCGGCGGCGCTGCTCGCGCCGTTCAAGCGGCGACTGCTTCGCGAACCTGATCGGCCGCCGCATCCAGAAAAGCCTGTGCAAGGTCGGGGTCGTTGACGACCCGCGAGAGCACGACCGCGCCGACCATCGTCGAGAGAACGGCCATTGCCTTGTTGCCGGTCTTTTCGCTGTCGCCCTCGCCAACCCAACCGCCGAGCATCTCAAGGTACGCCTTGATGCCGACTTCGAATGATGCCTTCACCTCGGCACCTTGCCTGGCCGCATCCGAGCCGAGCGCAACGACCGGGCAGCCGTCCATCTTTTCCCCGCGATGGTCCATGCTGAGGTAGAATGAGATCACCCCGTCGAGCGGGCTCCCAGGATGTGCGGCGGTCGCGGCCGACCATTTGTGGGTGGCGCTTTCCATCGCGCGCCTGGACGCCAGCGCCGCCAGATCGTCCTTCGACTCGAATTGCTTGTAAAAGGCGCCCTGGGTCAGCCCGGCACCCTTCATCAGATCCTTGAGGCCGATGCCGTCAAAGCCGCGCTCCCGAAAAAGCCGGCTTGCCACATTGATCACGGTCTCGCGGTTTTCCGCGGCCTGAGTGCGACTCACACGCATCGTCATCTCCTTTTTAGATTGCATTCGTAATCTATACCCTATATAGAGGGTGAACGCAATCTAAAAAAGGACAAATGAGATGATCCCCAAAACCCTGAGCGCCTCGCTGCTGGCAGCGCTGTTTCTTGCAACCCCGGCTCTTGCCGAGGAAGCCACCATCGGACGCCCGATCGAAGGCGGCAGCCTGCACCAGGGACACCTGGACATGGTGGCCTACTACGTTCCGCGCGGCGACCTGCTTGAGGTCACCGCCACTTTCGCACCGAAGGCCGGGGGTGATCCGCTGCGGGTTGTCATGGGCCTCGCCAACAGTGACGCTGTGTCGTTTTCCATACCGGGCTACCCGGGCTCGCTCTACGCGTTCTCAAGGTCCGGTAAGGAAGTGACGGTCTCGACCGAGACTGACACATCCCTGCGAGCCGACGCGACAATGCCCTGACCTGACGCGCAGGCCCGCGGCCGCGCGATGCTGGCCGGGGCTCTCGCGTCGGAACGGCGCGCCACCAATAAGTTCGGAGAGAGGTCACATGCTTTACAGCTATTTTGTCGAGAAATCGATCCGGCAGAGCTTCGACGACGTCAACAACCATCGCTGGGACGCGGCGGTGAAGGCCATCGCGCCGCATGTCCATCACCGGGTTGGTGGCGCCCACGCGCTTGGTGGGGAGCGCCACGACAAGCAAGCCCTGCGCCGCTGGTTCGAGCGCCTCGGCCGTGTTCTGCCCACTCTCCATCTCACGGTCAACCACGTCTGGGTGAAGGGTTGGCCGTGGCATACCACCGTGTTTGCCCAGTGGGATGGCACCGCAACCCTGCTCAACGGCGATACGTCCTACATCAACCGTGGTCTCCACGTGTTCACGCTGCGGTGGGGCACGGTTCATGCGCTCGAGGAGTTTTACGATTCACAGGCGGCGGCGCGCGGTCTCGCCGCTCAAGCCGCAGCCGGCCTCGAAGAGGCTGTCGCCGAACAGATAACAAGCTGAAGCGCGGTTCGAGGACGGCCGGGTTGCCCATGCGCCGACCGGCTCGGGTCCCGAGCCATCTCCGCTGCCGCGCTCCAACTTGTTGCAAGACGTTCAAATTTGAGCTTCCGCACTCATGCTTTGTCGAGAGTATCTCCCGTATTCACTTAAACGGTCTGCGCCGTAGTTTTTAGCCGTTCTGAATCGCCGTCGGCGACGATGACGACGAAATAGGAGAACGCAATGACTCGCAATCACGTTGAACGTCTTGGAGAGTTCCGGGAAATCCTGGTCGCAACCCGACGCGAAGGAGTCCGCAACGTGCACCATACCCGCGATGCAATGCGGGCAAGTGGCTTTCAGATAGGGGACAGCGATGGCTCCAGCTACGGAGCCGAGCTGAAGGCGCTCCAGGAAGAAATTGAGGCAGTCGATCGCGCCATCGAAGACGAGAAGCGGTTGGCCCAGGCCCTCGAGAGCGCAGCTCAATCCCGCCGGCCGAGCAAGCCGAGAATCGTGAAGGGAACATAGTTCCGCTCTCGGCCGAGACGTTCATTGCCTCGGTGCCAAGCGCCGGCTCACGGCACGAACGTTTCTGCAGGCGCCGCTTAATCAGCTACAATATTGGGACATAGCGGCCGCCAAACCGGCACTGTCCTGTTTCAATGCCCAAACTCCAGCGGCGGCGCCAACCGGTCGCGCCGCAGCCAGCGCGCCAGAAGCAGCGCGGCCACCACGGCCAGCCCCGTCGACAGGCCGATCCAGATGCCGACGCCATGCAGGCCGAAATGGAAGGCGAGCAGCACGCCGAGCGGCAGGCCGACGCCCCAATAGCCGATCGCGGCATAGATCATCGGCACCTTGGTGTCGTGCAGGCCGCGCAGCATGCCGGCGGCCACCGCCTGGGCGCCGTCGAAGACCTGGAACAGCGCCGCGAAGACGAGGAACGACACGGCAAGTTCGATCACCCTGGCATTGGCCGGATTGCCCAGATCGATGAAGGCGCTGATCAGCGGATGCGGCCACAGGATCATCACCAGCCCCATCAGCGCCATGAACGAGACACCGATGACGAAAGCGGTCCAGCCGGCGCGCGAAACGCCTTCCGGATTACCGGCGCCGTGCGCAAGGCCGACGCGCACCGTCACCGCCTGGTTGAGGCCGAGCGGCACCATGAAGGAGATCGAGGCGATCTGGATGGCGATCGCGTGCGCGGCCAGCGAATCCGCGTCGATCAGGCCCATCAGCAGGGCCGCCGCATTGAAGATCGTCACCTCGAAGGCGAGAATGCCGGCGATCGGCAGGCCGAGCCGCAGCAGACCCTTGAAGCGCGGCCAGTCGGACCGCCAGAAGCGCCCGAACAGACGGTAGCGGCGGAACTTCTTCTCCAGCATCACCACGGCAGCCATGCCGATGAACATCAGCGCTGAGGACAGCGAGGTGGCAAGGCCCGACCCGGCAATGCCCATTGCCGGCACGCCGAGATTGCCGAACATGAACACCCAGTTGAAGAAGACGTTGCAGGCGACGGCGACGAAGACGATGACCAGCGCCCAGCCCGGCCGTTCCAGCGCCGAGATGAACGAGCGCAGCACGATATAGCCGTAGAACGGCAGCACCGCCCATTCGAGCCAGCGCAGATAGATGCCGGCCTGACGGGCGAGCGCCGGGTCCTGGCCCATCGCCAGCAGAATGCCTTCGCCGTGCCAAAGCACGAGCCAGATCGGAATCGAGATCAGGATCGCCAGCCACAGGCCCTGGCGCACGGTGCGGCGCAGGTCGCGCACCGAATAGCGGCGGCGGCCGAGCTCGGTGGCGATCATCGGCGAGGTCGCCAGCATCAGGCCGAGGCCGAAGATCAGCGGCATGAAATAAAGGTTGGCGCCAAGCGCGCCGCTGGCCAGCGTATCCGGCCCCAGACGACCCATCATCATGACGTCGGTGGCCGTCATCGCGGTCTGGCCGAGATTGGTCAGCACCATCGGCCAGGCAAGCGCCAGCGTCGCCCTGATTTCCTGACGCCAAAGACTTTCCGGCGCGCGAGCGCCGGCTTCGATCGCAGACATTGTTCCGCTCTTTCCAGCTACGGCACGTCGGCCAGAGCCGGAAGCCGCATGTCAAACGGCAAAACCTTCGGTTTCGCGGCGTTTGCGTCAGCTTCTGGACGAAACGCGACATGAAGGCAAGAGAGGAGGGACAGGAACGGATTGAGCCAGCGACCGGCCCCGATGCTCTAGCGGATCGCGTCCAGCATCCGCCGCTGGCGGTGCATCTCGAGGAAAACCTTGTAGTCGCGCTCGAAACGCCCTGATGATTTCGGGTTCGACGGGCGCGTCCGGCCGCCTTGCTGCATGGCAAGACAGGCGGCGTTGAGGTCGGGAAACAGCCCGGCTGCGGTGGCGGCGATCATGCCGGTGCCGAGCAGCACCGCCTCGTCGGCCAGCGGCTCGATCACCGTGCAGCCGGTGGCGTCGGCATAGAGCTCCATCAGCAGCGGGTTCTTGGTGTGGCCGCCGGTGACGTGCAGCGTGTCGATCAGATAGCCATTTTCGTTCAGTGCCTCCAGCACGTGGCGCACGCCGAGCGCGATGCCGACGGCGGTGCGCCAGTAGAGCTTGCACAGGCTGTCGAAGGAGGAGTCCAGCGTCAGCCCGCTGACGACGCCGACCGCATGCGGATCGGCGAGCGGTGAGCGGTTGCCATGAAAGTCGGGCAGCACATGCAGCCTTGCGGCGAGGTTGTCGCCCTCGGTGGCGCGCAGCTCGGCGACACGCCCGGCGATCTTCGCATGCATGGCGGCATCCGGCTCGCCGCCGGCGCCGTGCCAGCGGATGATGTGGTCGAGCAGGGCGCCGGTCGCCGACTGGCCGCCTTCCGACAGCCACAGTCTCGGCAGCGCCGCGCCGTAGTATGGCCCCCAGACGCCGGCGAAAGGCTGCGGATCGGGCGACATCGCCATCACGCAGCTCGATGTGCCGGCGATCAGCGCCAAATGCCGGCCGATGTCCTGTTCGTCGCCGGCAAAGCCGCCGAGCACGCCAAGCGCGCCGGCATAGGCATCGATGACCCCGGCGCCGACCCGGCATTTCTCGCTCAGCCCAAGCTCGGCCGCCGCTTGCGCCGTCAATCGACCGATATCGGCGCCGACCGGGCTGGCTTTTTCCGGCAGGCTGCCGTGCTCGAAAAGATCGTCGAGGCCGACGAGTTCGAAGAAATCGCGCCGCCAGCCTGTCTCCTCATGCGCCAGATAGGTCCATTTGGCGGTCAGCGTGCATTGCGAGCGGGCCAGCGAGCCCGTCGCTTGCCAGGTCAGGAAATCGGTCAGGTCGAATAAATAGCCGGCTTCATTCCACGTCCGCGGCAAATTGCGCTTCAGCCACATCAGCTTCGGCGTCGCCATTTCCGGCGACATGACGCCGCCGATGTAATTCAGCACGGCGTGGCCGCTTGCCGTGCATTCGTCGGCCTCGGCGATGGCGCGGTGGTCGAGCCAGACGACGGTGTCCCAGCGCTTGTCGCCGGTGACCGAGACGCTGAGCTGGCCGCCTTGCCGGTCGCGCACCACCAGCGAACAGGTGGCATCGAAGGAGATGCCGACAATGTCCTCAGGCTCGACACCGGCTTTTTCGCGGGCAGCGCGCACGGCGGTGCAGACGGCCGACCAGATATCGCGCGAATCATGCTCGGCGTGATCGGGCTTCGGCTGGTTCATGGCGATCGGCCGCTCGGCGCGGCCGAGCAAGGTGCCTGTGGTGTCGAGAATGCCCGCGCGAGCGCTCCCGGTGCCGACATCGACCGCGCAAACGAACTGTTTCGTCAAGATGCTCTGTCTCTCGCTCCCAGGCCTGCAATCAGATCGGGCAATTGCAGCATGTCAGCGAATATAAAGTCCGGCTCACTCGACGCAAGCCGCGCTTTCAAGGTCGGGTTGCCGGCATGCGAGCCGCCGGTGAAGGCAAACACGCGCATCCCCGCCGCGCGCGCAGCAATGATGCCGGCCGGGCTGTCCTCGACGACGAGGCATTTGCGCGGATGAGCCCGCATGCTGGCGGCGGCATGCAGGAACAGATCCGGCGCCGGCTTTCCCTTGGCCACCATGGTGGCACTGAACAGGTGCGGCTCCATCAGCCCAAGCAATCCGGTGACGTCGAGCGCGTAGCGGATGCGGTCGAGCGTGCCCGAGGACGCGACACAGAACGGCAGCCCAAGCTTCGGCAGTATCTTCTTGACGCCGGCGATCGGCTTCAGCTCCTCGCGGAATTTGCGCATCAGTTCGACGCGCATCTCGGTCAGGTGCAGGTCTGTGATATCGAGCCCGAAGTCGCGGCCGAGGATCTCGCGCACGCTTTTCATGCTCCTGCCGAGGAAATGCTCGTAGGCGGCATCCTCACTGACGCTGCCGCCGGCGACTTTGACCATGCCGAGCAGCGCCGAGACGGAGAGCGCCTCGCTGTCGACCAGCACGCCATCGCAGTCGAAGATGACCAGTTCAGGCGTCATGGCCGAGAATGGCTCTCAGAGCTTGCCGGCGAGGTAGCGCGTCAGCGTCGCGCGCGCGCCATTCGCCCACAGCACGTTGAGCGCATGGGCGAAGGCCTCGACAAACGCCGTCGCGCGGCCGACATCGCCATAGATGTCCTCCATGGCAAGCCAGGCGGCGGGAGCATCCTTTGCCGCTTTTGCCGTTGCCTGCAGCCGGCCCCAGCTCGGATCGTTGGGCTCGATGACGGCGCCGCTATCCGTCGTGCCGAAGCAGTAGCGGCACCATAGCGCCGATTCCAGCGCCAGGCCCGCGACGCTCTTTCCGGCCTTCAGCCGGTCGGCGATGGTCGGGATGATGAATTTCGGCTGGCGGTTGGAGCCGTCGAGGCAGAGCCGGCGCACCGTGTCGCCGATCTTGGGATTGGAAAAGCGGCTCTCGATGAGCTGGTAATAATCTTCCAGGACCGTGTCCGGCACCGGCGGCACGGTCGGAATGATTTCCTCCCGTTCGAGCTTGGCCAGAAACCCGCTCACCAGCGGCTCCTGCATCGCCTCATGGACGAAATGGATGTCCATCAGGCCGGCCGGATAGGCAATCGTCGCGTGGCCGCCATTGAGGATGCGGATCTTCATCAATTCGTAGGGCGCAACGTCTTTGACGAACTGCACGCCGACCTTTTCCAGCGGCGGCCGGCCGCCGGTGAAATGGTCCTCCAGCACCCATTGCCGGAACGGCTCGCAGAACACCGGCCAGTTGTCCTCAAGGCCAAAGTCCTTGGCGAGGATGCCGCGTTCGCGGTCGGTGGTCGCCGGCGTGATGCGATCGACCATACCATTCGGGAAGGCGACATGCTCGCTGACCCAGTTCGCCAGATCCTCGTCGATCAAACGGGCCAGGCCGATGACGCCGTCCGAGGTGACATGGCCGTTGTGGGGAATGTTGTCGCACGACATGACCGTGAACGGCACGGTGCCTTCATCGCGCCGCCGCACCAGCCCGGCAAGGATGATGCCGAACACCGTCTTCGGTGTCGCGCCGGGCTGCGCATCGGCGAGGATGTCGGGGTGGGTCGGGTTGAACACGCCGGATGCCGGATCGATGAAATAACCGCCCTCGGTGATGGTCAGCGAAACGATCTTGATCGCCGGGTCGGCCAGCCGTTCGATGATGCCGGCCGCATCGCCGGGCATCAGGAAGTCGATCATGGCGCCGGTGACCCGGGCGCTCATATGGCCGCTGTCCTGCTCGACCACCGTGGTCAGCCAGTCCTGCTCTTCCAGTTTGCCGCGGCCGATCTTTTCACCGTCGAACACGCCGGCGCCGATCAGTGCCCAGTCATGGCCGACGCCCGAATTGAACAGATCGTCGAGATAGACGGCCTGATGCGAGCGATGGAAATTGCCGACTCCGAAATGCACGATGCCGGCCTTCAATGTCGCGCGGTCATACTTCGGGCCGGCGACCTCAGCGGGCAGTTTGGAGAGGTTTGAGGACGAGAGTTTCACGGTCATCTGTTTTACCCTTTGGCCGAATCTAGGCCTTCGTTACGCTCCTCTCCCGGTTGGGGAGAGGATAAGGGGTGGCACTGGCTACGCGCCCGCTGATGTCGGCCTCTGCTCCCCGCGGAGGGACGAGGAGCAGAGGCCGTCCCCCGCCCTCAACTCATCCACTGGCCGCCATCGACATTGTAGGTCTGGGCGACGATGTATTCGGCGTCGCTGCTGGCGAGAAAAACCGCCATGCCGGTGAGGTCCTGCGCCGTGCCCATGCGGCCATACGGCACTGCCTCGCCGACCAGCTTCTTCTTCTCGCCCTTCGGCCGGTTCTCATATTTGGCGAACAGCGAATCGACGTGATCCCAGTGCTCGCCGTCGACGACGCCAGGGGCAATCGCGTTGACGTTGATGCGGTGCTTGATCAGGTCGAGCCCCGCTGACTGTGTCAGCGAAATGACGGCGGCTTTGGTGGCGCAATAGACGCCGACCAGCGCCTCGCCGCGTCGTCCGGCCTGGCTCGCCATGTTGATGATCCTGCCGCCCCGGCCAGCGGCGATCATCGAGCGGGCGGCTGCCTGCAGCATGAACAGCGTGCCGGCGACATTGACGGAAAACAATTTATCGTAGCTTGCCTTGGTGATCTCGACGATCGGTGCCAGATCGAAAAGAGCGGCGTTGTTGATCAGGATATCGAGGCCACCGGTCTTCGTCTCGACGGCTTTCACCGCCGCCTCGATGGAGGCGAGGTCGGTGACGTCGAGCTTGACCGCATAGGCCTTGCCGCCGATCTCGGCGGCCGTCTTCTCCGCCGCCTCGAGATTGATGTCGGCTATGGCGACGGTGGCGCCTTCGCCGGCATAGGCTTCGGCGAAGGCTCTGCCGATGCCGCGGGCCGAACCTGTGATCAGCGCGGATTTGCCGGCCAGCCGCATGTTCAGATTGCCTTCCCGTCGGCGCCGAAGCGATGCAGCTTGGCCTTGTCGGGCGTCAGATAGATGGTGTCGCCATGATGGACGCCGAGTTCGCCGTCGGCGCGCACCGTCAGCGGGCCGACGCCATCGGCCTGGACATGCAGGAAGGTGTCGGAGCCGAGATGCTCGGCGACGCCGACGACCGCCTTCCATTCGCCCGCTGTGGTCGAGATCTCCAGGTGTTCGGGACGGATGCCGATGGTCTTGGCGCCGTTTTTGGCAGCCGGCGTGCCTTCGATCAGGTTCATCTTCGGCGAGCCGATGAAGCCGGCGACGAACAGGTTCTTCGGCGTCTTGTAGAGCTCCATCGGCGAGCCGACCTGCTCGATGTTGCCGGCGTTCAGCACGACGATCTTGTCGGCCATGGTCATGGCTTCGACCTGGTCGTGGGTGACGTAGATCATGGTCGTCTTGAGCTGATGGTGCAGCTCGCTGATCTCCAGCCGCATGGTGCCGCGCAGTGCCGCATCGAGATTGGACAGCGGTTCGTCGAACAGGAAGGCGGTCGGCTGACGCACGATGGCGCGGCCGATGGCGACGCGCTGGCGCTGGCCGCCGGAAAGCTGGCCGGGCCTGCGTTCGAGATAGTTGGTCAGGTTGAGCACGCGCGCGGCGTCTCCCACCTTCTTGTCGATGGTCGCCTTGTCCTCGCCGGCCATCTTCAGCGGGAAACCGATGTTCTTGGCCACCGTCATGTGCGGATAGAGCGCATAGGACTGGAACACCATGGCGAGCTTGCGCTTGGCCGGTGCCTCGCCGGTGACGTCGCGGCCGTCGATGTTGATGGAGCCGCCGCTGGTGTCCTCGAGCCCGGCGATCAGCCGCAGCAGCGTTGACTTGCCGCAACCCGACGGGCCGACGAAGACGACGAACTCGCCATTCTCGATCACCAGGTCGAGACCGGGGATGATGGACGTCGCTCCGAAGGATTTGGAGACGTTCTTGAGCGTGATGTTTCCCATGATTTCCTCCCCGAGGGGTTATTTCTGCCGATTGCTTCGGGCAATTCCGTTACTTCACCGCGCCATCAATTATTTGACCGCACCAAATGTCAGGCCGCGCACCAGCTGCTTCTGGCTGAACCAGCCCATGATCAGGATCGGCGCGATGGCCAGTGTCGAGGCGGCCGAGAGCTTGGCCCAGAACAGGCCTTGCGGGCTGGAGAACGAGCTGATGAAGGCGGTCAGCGGTGCTGCTTCCGTCGTCGTCAGCCGGATCGTCCAGAACGCCTCGTTCCAGGCTAGGATGATGTTGAGCAGCATCGTCGAGGCGATGCCCGGCACCGCCATCGGCGTCAGCACATAGACGATCTCGTTCCACAGCGACGCGCCGTCCATGCGTGCCGCTTCCAGGATCTCGCCCGGTATTTCGCGGAAGTAGGTCTAGAGCATCCACACCACGATCGGCAGATTGATCAGCATCAGCATGATCATCAGGCCGATCCGGCTGTCGAGCAGTCCTGTGTCGCGGAAGATCAGGTAGATCGGGAACAGCACCGCGACCGCGGGCATCATCTTGGTGGACAGCATCCACATCAAGATGTCCTTGGTCCGCTTGGTCGGCGAGAAGGCCATCGACCATGCCGCCGGTATGGCGACGAGCAGGGCCAGGATGGTCGAGCCGACCGAGAGCAGCACCGAGTTGAAAAAGAATTTGAAGTAGCCGCTCTGCGCCTGAACCTCGGCATAGCTCTCGAACGTTCCCGACGGGATGATGCTGAAGCCCTGGATGGCTTCCTGCTCCGACTTGAACGAGGTGATGATCGTGTAGAGGATCGGGAAGAAGATCAGCAGGGCGACGATCCAGGCGGCAACTGTCGCAATCGTCTTGTGCTGGGTGGTGACTGAGCGTGCCATCGTAGCCTCCCTTACTTGTCCAGGTTCTTGCCGACGGCGCGCATGGCGAAGAAGGCAACGATGTTGGCGAGAATGACGGCGATCACACCGCCGGCGGATGCCTGGCCGATTTTGAACTCCAGCAACGCCTTCTGGTAGACGAGGAAGGGCAGGTTGGTGGAGGCGTATCCCGGGCCGCCATTGGTGGTGACGAGGATCTCGGCATAGACGGAGAGAAGGAAGATCGTCTGGATCAGGATGACGACCGTGATGGCGCGCGACATGTGCGGCAGCGTCAGATAGATGAAGCGGCTGATGAAGCCGGCGCCGTCCATCTCGGCGGCTTCCTTCTGCTCGCCGTCGAGCGACTGCAGCGCGGTCAAGAGAATGAGCGTGGCGAAAGGCAGCCATTGCCAGGCGACGATGATGATGATCGCCAGCATCGGATGCTGCCCGAACCAGTCGATCGGCTGGGCCCCGAAGAAGCGCGCTATGTCGGCGAACACCCCATATTGCGGGTGCATGATCATGTTCTTCCACACCAATGCGGCCACCGGCGGCATGACGAAGAACGGCGAAATGACCAGGATGCGCACGATGCCCTGGCCCCACATCGGCTGATCGATCAGCAGCGCCAGAAGGATACCGCCGATCACCGTGATCAGGAGCACGCTGACCACCAATGTGAGCGTGTTGAGGATCGACTGCAGGAAGGCCGGGTTGGAATAGAACAACGCGTAATTCGAGAAGCCGACAAAGCCGTCGCGGATCGGATTGAGCGGATTGTATTGCTGGAAAGAGAACCAGATGGTGATGACCAGCGGCACAATCATCCAGACGAACAGCAGCACCACGGATGGCGCCATCATGAAACGGGCAAGCGAACGGGTCTGCTGAGTAGCCATGACGTCACCCTTCACTGGTCAGACTGAATTTTCAAAAGGCGTTAAAGGCGGCCGCCCGAACTGGGAATTCGGGCGGCCGTTGCCGGTCAAGGAGGCGACCGGCAGTCGGCACCGGGAGGAGCCTTACTTGATGTATCCGCCTTCGGTCATTGCCGCGGTGGCAGCGTCCTGGGCCTGCTTCAGCGCATCGTCGACACTCGACTGGCCGGCAAGAGCCGCCGAGAAGAGCTGGCCGACCGTGGTGCCAAGTCCCTGGAACTCGGGGATGGCGACGAACTGGACGCCGACATAGGGCACCGGCTTGACGGTCGGATGCGTCGGGTCGGCGGCGTTGATGGAGTCCAGCGTCATCTTGGCGAACGGAGCCGCCTTCTGGTACTCGGCATTGGCATAGAGTGAGGAGCGCGTGCCCGGAGGAACGTTGGCCCAGCCTTCCTTCGAAGCGACCAGTTCGGCATAGTGCTTGCTGGTCGCCCAGGAGACGAACTTCTGGGCGGCATCGGCTTTCTGCGTCCCGGCGGGGATCGCCAGCGACCATGCCCACAGCCAATTGCCGCGCTTGCCCAGGCCATTGTCGGGTGCCAGCGCATATCCAACCTTGTCTGCGACCTGCGATGCCTTGGGATCGGAGACGAAGGACGCAGCGACGGTGGCGTCGATCCACATGCCGCATTTGCCCTGCTGGAACAGCGCCAGGTTTTCGTTGAAGCCGTTGGAGGACGCACCCTCGGGGCCGTCGGCCTTCATCAGGTCGACATAGAACTGCAGCGTGTTCTTCCATTCCGGCTGATCGAACTGTGGCTTCCAGTTCTCGTCGAACCAGCGCGCGCCGAAGGAGTTCGACATGGCGGTCAGGAAGGCCATGTTCTCGCCCCAGCCGGCCTTGCCGCGCAGGCAGACACCGTTCACGCCATTGGCGCGGTCGGTCATCTTGTCGGCGGCCTGCCTGATGAAGTCCCAGGTCGGCGCGTCGGGCATCTTCAGCCCGGCCTTCTCCATCAGGTCCTTGCGGTACATGACGAAGGAGCTTTCGCCGTAGAAGGGCGCGGCATAGAGCTTGCCGTCGACCGAAAGGCCGCCTGCGATGGCGGGGATGATGTCCTTGGCATCGTAGTCGTCGCCGAGCTTGTCGAGCGGCAGCAGCCAGCTCTGCTTGGCCCAGATCGGAACCTCGTAGGTACCGATGGTCATCACGTCGTACTGGCCGCCCTTGGTGGCGATGTCGGTGGTGACGCGCTCGCGCAGCACGTTTTCTTCGAGCGTGACCCAGTTGAGCTGGATGTCGGGGTTCGCCTTGGTGAAGTCCTCGGTCAGCTTTTGCATGCGGACCATATCGCCATTGTTGACGGTGGCGATGGTGATGGATTCGGCATGTGCGGCGAACGCAAGCGTGCTGGCCGACAACAAGCCCAGGGTGAGCGTGCGAAGTTTCATCAAATTCCTCCCTTGAACCAAGATGAGCATTTGCCTTGGCTTTGGGCAATTACTCACTTGGCGTGAATTATGTCAAGTCGGATTCGATGCTGCAGCGCAGCACCCGGGCGACACCGCAGGCCGGGACGAGCGGAAATTGCCAGGGCGAGAATCATCCCGGCCGGATACAGTGAGGCAGCAGCGGATAGATCTGCGAGAACCAGGCGCAGCCCGAAAGCTTGCCGGTCAGCCGGCGATCTCGGCCAGCAGCCAGTCGCGGAAGGCACGGATCTTCGGCACGTTGCGGCGCGCTTCGGGGTAGACCAGCCAATAGGCATGGCCGTCGTCGCCAACCAGATCGAAAGGCTGGATCAGGCGCCCGTCGGCAAGTTCCGCCTTGAACAGCGCCCTGGTCAGGACCGCGACGCCATGACCGGCGATCGCCGCATTGGCCTCATAGGCCTGCGCGCCCATGCTGCTGCCGGGCCGCTTGGCAAGATCGTGCGAATGCACGCCGGCAGCCTCGAACCATTGCGTCCACCAGATGTCGCCGGGATCGAGGATCGGCAGCCGCAACAGGTCCGCCGGTTCCCTGACGCCGCCGATGGTCGCCGCGAGTTTCGGGCTCAGCATCGGCGTGAAGTCGGCATCGAGCAGCTTGTGCGCCTCCAGGCCCGGCCATTTGCCGCCGCCCGAGCGGATGGCGATATCGGTATCCTCGCGGGCAAAGTCGGTCAGGCGGCTCGACGTTTCGAGCCGCACCGCCAGCGCTGGATGGGCGATCTGGAACGACCCCAGCCGGTGCGCGAGCCAGTTCGAGGCGAATGTCAGCACCGTCGTGACGCACAGCAAGCCGTCGGCCCCGCCACGCGCCGCGGCATAGGCCTGACCGAGAATGGCAAAGGCCTCGCTGACCGCCGGCGCGAGGCGCTGTCCAGCCTCGGTGAGTGCGATCTGGCGTGGTCGTCGCAGGAACAGCGGCGCGCCGACCCGTTCCTCCAGCACCTTGATCTGATAGCTGACCGCCGCTTGCGTCATGGCAAGTTCACTGGCGGCCTTGGTGAAGGAAAGATGCCGCGCCACCGCTTCGAACACCCGGATCGCCTGCAGCGGCGGAAGCTGTGCAACCTGCCGAGAGCTGAGGTCCGGCATAAAGCCTCCTTATGGGTCCTTATCGACGTTCGATTGGCAAAGACTGCCGTCAAGACCGACATTCCTAGTCAACCCGTCATTCGGGTTCAGGATAGCGAAGGTTGACGATCATGACCATGGCGCAGCAAAAATGCACTCCCGCACCGGATCACCGCTGGTTTTCGTGGCTGACGGATGGATTCGGCTGGTTCGCGGCCAAAAGACGAGCACATCTCGACATCAGGGACCTGTCGCCGCATCTGCAGCGCGATCTCGGTTTTCTCGATGGCAATGACCCTTTCGGGCGGCACAGCTAGCGCGGTTGGTTTTATCGCAAATCAGTTGTGGTTCCGGTCAGATGTTGGCCAGCAGGGCGGCGGCGGTCCGTTCATCGGTGATGAGGCCGTTGATCAGCCGCCGGTTCGCGGCCGCCAGGATGCCTGGCAGCTTTCGTTCGCCCATGGCCAGTGCGATGACCAGTGATTTCTCGCGTGACGGAAGCGACGCCGACGACACCCGGTCGTTGGTGATGCCCTCGATCATGCGGCCCTCCCTATCGAACACCCAGCCGACGATCTCGGCGATGCCGCCGGCCTTCTGCAGCGCCTTCAATTCGCTCTCCGAAATGAAGCCGTCTTCGTAGAGCGGCGCCTTGGGGCCGAGATCGCCGATGCCGATGAAGGTGACGTCGGCCTCGGCGGCAAGCGCAAGCGTCGGCTGGATCATCGGCTGGTTGAGCAGCATCTCGCGCTCCTCCGGCGACGAGGCGATGACCGGCAGCGGCATCGGGAAGGAGCGCGCCTTGACCCTGTCGGCCATGGTGAAGATGACGTTGTAGAAGGCTGCCGAGCCGTCCGGCGAGATGTTGCCGGTCAACGACACCACCTTGTGCTGCGGGCATTCCATCGGCGGCAACTGCTCGATCGCCGCCTTCAGCGTGCGCCCGGTGCCGATCGCCATGACGATCGGGGTCGGTGACCGCAGCCGCCGCTCGATCTCGGCGGCAGCCGCTTCGGCGATGCCGATCGTGGTCGAGGACGAATTGGGGTCGCTCGGCACCACCTCGACCAGATCGAGCGCAAAGCGCGATCTCAGCCGTGCCGCCAGATCGAGGCAGTTGGCGATCGGATGGTCGACGCGAACCTTGATCAAGCCCTCCGACACCGCCAGCGATACCAGCCGCTGCGCCGTTTGCCGCGAAATGCCGAGCGTCGAAGCGATCTGGTCCTGTGTGTTGCCGGCAACATAATAAAGCCAGCCGGCGCGCGCCGCATCGTCCAGCCTGTTGCTGCCACCATCCTGCCGGCTATTCAAAGTCCTGCCTCCCGAGACCGCCGGTCATGAGAGCGGCCCATGCCCACTTTCGCAGGGAACGGCCTGCTGCGCAATTGTCAATCTCGGGAGCAATTGCTTGCTGTCGATCGGCGTAGGCACGGCCCAGTTTTTTGCCTGTGTCGCCAAAGAGACTTGGCCGCGGTCCCGGCAGGCGGCAGGTTCTTGTGCTCCGAAGGTTTATCTCCCGGCTCAAACCCTTTAAGGGATGGCAAAAAGGAGCCTCACATGATGCCGAAAGCGGTTTTCTGGGACATGGACGGCACGCTGGTCGACAGCGAACCGCTGCACGAAGCAGCCCTGATGGCGGCGATGCGCAATGTCGGCCTTGTCCCGCCGGACGATCTGCATGAGCGCGTGCTCGGTGTCGCCGCCTGGCCGGTCTACGAGATGATGCGCGACGAGTTCGGCCTGGACCTGCCTTTCGACGACTGGATCGTGCGCAAATACGAGCATTATCTGCCGTTGGTCGAGGGGCTGAAGCCGCGCCCGGGCGCGATCGAGATATTCAACGAGCTGCGTGCAAGAGGCATCCAGCAGGCCGTGGTCTCGAATTCGGACCGGATGATCGTCGACGCCAATCTGAGCATGGTCGGCCTGATCTACCCCGGCATGAAGACGATCAGCCGCAACGATGTGCGCGAAGGCAAGCCGCATGCCGAGCCGTTCCTGCGCGCCGCCTATCTGGCCGATGTCGACCCTACGCACGCCGTGGCGATCGACGACAGCTGGCCGGGCGCCATGGCGGGACTGGCGGCGGGCATGAAAACGATCTTCTGGCCGGAAAAGCCGATGGAAGGCCCGCCCGGCGCCGTCGTCATCAACAGCGCCGAGGAATTGCGGACTGAACTGGGGCTTTAAGCTTGGGGAAAGTGGGTGGCTCTTCCTGCGACGTCGATGATTGGCGAAACCGGCGAATAAGAGCGTCCTTCTCCCCGTCACTATACGGGGAGAAGTGCCCGGCAGGGCGATGAGGGGCGGCGCCGCGATTGACAATGAAGGCGCTTTCCATGGCGTATTGAGATCACGGTCAGGCCGAGTTTTGGTTCGTCCCACACTTTCGGGGCTTGCGCCGCCCCTCATCCGCCTGCCGGCACCTTCTCCCCGTATAGTGACGGGGAGAAGGGTCCTCAATTCCGGTAAACCGGTTCCTGCTCGTCGAGGATCGCCTTCAACTCGCTGAGATGGCGTTCGGCCTGGCCGGGATAGTCGTCCATCTCGCTCGCGGCCTTTTCTGCGATCGCGTCGGAAAGCGTGCGCAGCGGGCGGCCGGTCCACAGCGCCTTGATGTAGGTCTCGGCGGCGCGTTCGAAATAGAACATGCGGTTGAAGGCATCGGCGACCGTGTCGCCGATGACCAGCACGCCGTGATTGCCCATCACCATCACCTTGACCTTGGGATCGACGAGAAGCTGCGAGCAGCGCTCGCCCTCCTCCTCGAAGGCCAGCCCGCCATAATGCGCGTCCACGACATGGCGATTGAAGAACATCGCTGAATTCTGGTCGATCGGCGGCAGTGTCGAGTCAGCGAGCGATGCCAGCACCGTGGCGTGGATCGAATGGACATGCATGACACAGCGCGCGTGGCGCACATTGCGATGGATGGCGCCATGCAGTCCCCACGCCGTTGGGTCGGGCGCATCGGGGCCGGAGAGCGTTTCTGGATCGTTGGCATCGATCATCAGAAGGTCGCTCGCCTTGATGCGCGAGAAATGCACCTGGTTGGGGTTCATCAGGAACTGTGTCCCGCCATCATTGACGGCCAGCGAGAAGTGATTGGCCACCGCCTCATGCATGTTGAGCCGTGCCGTCCAGCGGAAGGCGCAGGCAAGATCGACGCGCTCCTCATAGTAGGGCAGGTTGGTCAGCGTTTCCTTTTGCAGACGGGCAAGGCTCATCCTAAAATCCTCCGGTTTCGGCAAGAATGCCGTGGCCAGCCCATGTCCGCAACCGGTTTTGGTTGGTGCAGGGATAGCTGTCTCACGCTGCCGTGCTGGCAGCGGCACCGCTGGCCCGCAGGCCGCCATGCTCGATGATGAAATCGATCACCTCCTGCAGCCCCTTGCCGCGCGACAGGTCGGTGAAGCCGAACGGCCGTTTTCCGCGCATGCGGCCGGCGTCGCTCTCCATGACATCGAGATTGACGTTTACGTAAGGAGCAAGATCGCTCTTGTTGATCACCAGGAAATCGGAGCGGGTGATCGCCGGCCCGCCCTTGCGCGGAATCTCCTCGCCCTGGCAAACCGAGATGACATAGAGCGTCAGGTCGGCGAGGTCAGGCGAGAAGGTCGCGGCAAGATTGTCGCCGCCGGATTCGATGAAGACGATGTCGAGATCCGGGAATTTCCTGTTCATTTCGGCGATTGCCTGCAGATTGATCGACGCATCCTCGCGGATGGCGGTGTGCGGGCAGCCGCCGGTCTCGACACCCATGATGCGGTCCTCGGGCAGTGCCTGCAGCCGCGCCAGCATCATGGCGTCTTCCTTGGTGTAGATGTCGTTGGTGACGACGGCGATGGAAAACTCGTCGCGCAACGCCTTGCACAGTTTTTCGGTCAGCGTCGTCTTGCCCGAACCGACCGGGCCGCCAATGCCGATGCGCAGCGGGCCATTTGTCTGTGTCATGTCGGAAACTCCGTGATGGCGAGGATGGCAAAGCCGAGCCCGATCAACAGGCAGAGCGGCGAATAATAGCGGACATCGAGCCGCGCGAAAGGTTGTTCCGGCGCCAGCCGCCGCCACCATGGCGTGAAGCCGGCTATGCCGCGACCCAGGAACACTAGGCCGATGAGCAGCGAAGTGGCGGCGAGGCCCTGCTTTGGGAAGGGTGAAGCAAAGACGCCTTCGAGCGCCAGCGGCCATAGTGTCGCCAGGCACAGGCACGCGGCAACGGCGAAACTGGCGAACGGCGACGGCATCTCATCGACACCGCGAAAACCGACCACGGCGCGAGCGCACGAGGCCGCATCCCGGCCCGGCCAGATGCCGCCAAGACCCCAATAGACATGCAGCGCGGTGATCAGCAGCAGAACAAGGGAGAGCGCGAAGGCGAGAAAAGTCATGAGCGGAACAGCCGCGAATACTGGGTTTCGTGCTTCATCGCCATGACATCGGAGACGAAGGCGCAGCCACCGAGATCGTCCAGTGTCGAGCGCGCGGCGCGGGCTGCGGTCGTCAGCGCCAGCGGCTCGAAGCCGGCTAACAACGTGGTCGCGCCGCTCTGGCCGACGATGCCAAGCCGGATCGCCGCCTGGGCGAGGTTGGAGAAGAAGGTTTGCAGGAAGGCTGACAGCGCATCCTGAAGCGCAATTGAATTGCCGCCGGCAACAGCGCCGACGGCGACGCAATAGGCGCATTCAGCCGGCAGCCGTTTCAGCACCGGATTTGGCCAGGCTGCCGCCGCTTTGAGGAAGGCCGCACCCTGCAGCATGGTTTCGGTATGGCGTTCGCGCGAGCCGGCCAGCGCCTCGGCGAGTGCCGCCACTTCATCGAGATCACCGGCGTGGCGTGCGCGGCGCCAACTCTCGGCGAACAGCACGGCGTCGTTCCAGCCCGAACCGATCTCGACAAGCGTTTCCAGCCAGCCGGCCAGGCTCCCGGCATCGGCAACCAGCCCGTCATGCACCGCGCGCTCGAGACCATGGCTGTAGGAAAAGCCGCCGACCGGAAAGGCAGGCGACAGCCACGCCATCAGCCGCAGCAGGGCGATGTTCGAAGGCTGGTCAGCCATGATCGTGGTGATGGCCGGCGTGACTGTGCGAATGGGTATGCGCTTCGTCATGAGAATGGCTGTGCGCTTCGGCGTGGCTGTGGGCATGCGCATGGCCGTGATCGTGGCTTTGCCCGCCATGCCCGGAATAGGCGCCGCGCACCGGCTTGAACGGTTCGGAAACGTCGGCCACCGTGGCGCCGAGCCCCTCCAGCATCGCCTTGATAACATGGTCCCGCAGGATGAGGATGCGACCGGCCTCGATGCTTGCTGCGAGATGGCGGTTGCCGATGTGCCAGGCGAGCTCGGCCAGATGCACGCCGTCGCGGGCGCGGATGTCATAGACCTCTTCCGGCGCCGCGATGATCTCGACATGGCCGCCATCCTCCAGCACCAGCCGGTCGCCATCGTTCAAGGCGACGGGTTCGGGCAGGTCGACCAGCACCTTGCTGCCGTCGGCAAGCTCGATGGCGCGGCGGCGCAAATGCCGCTCGTCATGGGCGAGAATGGCCCGGCCGGACGGTAGCGTGGTTCCGGCGTTGCCGGCGGACAGTACGGAGACGGCC
This sequence comes from Mesorhizobium sp. SEMIA396, assembly GCF_024518615.1. Taxonomy (NCBI): domain Bacteria; kingdom Pseudomonadati; phylum Pseudomonadota; class Alphaproteobacteria; order Hyphomicrobiales; family Phyllobacteriaceae; genus Mesorhizobium; species Mesorhizobium sp. SEMIA396. The sequence goes on along the minus strand of NZ_JANIFC010000003.1, from coordinate 220,845 downwards.
CGCGGGAATTTGGTGAAGTCGGTGTTGAGGTTGAGCTTCATTTCATGGATCCCCCATTTGCTTGCGCCCGTGCACGGGCGGGCCGTGCCAGCACGCGGTCGAAATAGGCGTTGACGCGCTCGGAGTCGATCGGGAATCGGCCGGCGCGAGCCCAGCCGCCCATGTCGCCGAGCAGCACATCGACAGCGGAAAACCGATCGCCGAGCGCAAACGGTTTGTCGCCCAGCCGCCGCTCCAGCGCCTTCAGTTCCGAGGCAAAATCGTAAGCCGCCGCAGGACCGACATCGACGCGCACATCCCTAGGCAGCAGGAAGCGATGGCGCAATTTGTTCCACAGCGGCGCTTCCAACTCGCTCTGGGCAAAATGCATCCAGGAATCCATCTCGGCACGGCCCGCGACGCCCGGGTTGGCGCCCATGTCCTTGTCGGCATGCTTGTCGGCTAGATAAACGCAGATCGCCGCCGAATCCGTCACCGTCAGCTCGCCGTCGATGAGGATCGGCACCTTGCCCGATGGGTTGAGCGCATAGGCTTCCGGTGAGCGCAGATGAACCTCGACCAATTCATAAGGCTGCCCGAGCTCCTCGAGCATCCAGAGAACGCGGCTGACCCGGGATCCGCGCGATCCAACGGCCTTGTACATGTCGAACCCTGCCTTTCTCCAACAAGCTAGACCATCGCGTTCGTTCAGACGATGGTGTCGAAGAGCCGCAGGATGAACGATATCTGGTAGATAAGCGCCGCCGTGACGAAGGCGATGTGGAAGCGGCGGTCGCGCACCAGGATCGCGATGATGCAGAGCGCGACGAAGACCGGCGTGCGGAACAGATACTCGCTGCCGAAGCGGGCGAAATGCTCCGGCCCCTTCAGCAGCGTGTCGACCACGTCGAGCAGGTAGGTCGCAGCCAGCAGGCCGAAGAACCACGCACGGCGCGAATAGAAGAAATCCTCGTAGCTGGTGTAGTCCAGCATCGAATCGGGAAACAAAAGCGCACACAGCAGGAACAGCGTGATCGCGTAGAAGATGATGAACAGGTACTTGCCGAAGGTCCAGGTTTCGATGGCGTAGAGGCCGAACTCCCACCACCAGAAATGCACCAGCATCAGGAGCACCGAGACGACCCAGGCCAGATGCACGGGATAGAGCTTGTACTGGCCGGGATGCTGGACGATGCGCGCCACCCCCGACAGCAGGCGGGCGACGCCAAGCCCGATCACCATGCCCATGACGATGCGGATGTGCGGGAAGATGTCGTGGGCGGAAGCGATTTCGGTGGCCATTCGTGTGTCTTACCAGCTGCTTCGACAATTTCGGCTAATCATACCAAAGCCACAGCTTTCGGTAGCCGGCCGGAACTTCAATCTGCTCGGCGGGCAGGTGATCGACATCTCCTTCCCAGGTTTCGTCCGGCTCGAAGCCTGATGGCAGCCAGCCAATCACATGTTCTTCGCTGGCGCGCGTTGTAATGACGACTTTGTCAGAGAATGGCCATTCTCCATCATCGCACTGCACGATCGCTATCCGGACATCGTGAACTTCGGGCTTTTTCCGTATCGACTGAAATGTAGCCAGAACCGTATCATTGTTCGGTGCCTCCGGGCTGTTGCACAGCAATCCGGCTTCGCCTTGAGCCCCATCGAAATATTCTTCCAATGTAACAAGCGGCATGGAGAGTGGGGCAATGCCGCCGTTGTATTTTTGCAGCGCGCCCATCCTCGAAATTAAGGCAAGTTTCTTTTGCTCGTCCATGATGGGTCCGATACGTCGTGGGCGCAGCAATCCTAAAACAGAAAATACCTCTGCGCCATCGGCAGCACGGTAGCCGGCTCGCAGGTGAGCAATTCCCCGTCGGCACGCACCTCGTAGGTTTCCGGATCGACCTCGACATGCGGCGTGGCGTCGTTGAGCACCATCGAATGCTTGCCGATGCCGCCGCGGGTGTTCTCGACGGCGACGAACTGCTTGTCGACACCGAGCCTGCCGTGCAGGCCTGATTCGAGCGCGGCTTTTGAAACGAAGGTCACCGACGAGTTGGTCCTGGCCTTGCCATAGGCGCCGAACATCGGCCGGTAGTGCATCGGCTGCGGCGTCGGGATCGAGGCGTTGGGGTCGCCCATGGGCGCTGCGGCGATCATGCCGCCGATCAGCACCATGTCCGGCTTGACGCCGAAGAAGGCCGGGTTCCACAGCACCAGGTCGGCGCGCTTGCCGACCGCGATCGAGCCGATGTCTTTCGACAGCCCATGCGCGATGGCCGGGTTGATCGTGTATTTGGCGATGTAGCGGCGGACGCGGAAATTGTCGTTGTTGCCGGTCTCCTGCGGCAGCGAGCCGCGCTGGCGCTTCATCTTGTCGGCGGTCTGCCAGGTGCGGATCGCGACTTCGCCGACACGGCCCATGGCCTGCGAATCCGACGAGATGATCGAGAAGGCGCCGATGTCGTGCAAAATGTCTTCCGCCGCGATGGTCTCCTTGCGGATGCGGCTTTCGGCAAAGGCGATGTCCTCAGGGATCGACGGCGACAAATGATGGCAGACCATCAGCATGTCGAGATGCTCGGCCAGCGTGTTGACCGTGTAGGGCCGCGTCGGGTTGGTCGAGGACGGGATGACGTTGGGCAGGCCGCAGACCTTGATGATGTCAGGTGCGTGGCCGCCGCCGGCACCCTCGGTGTGGAAGGCATGAATGGTGCGGCCTTTGATGGCGGCGACCGTGTTCTCGACAAAGCCGGATTCGTTCAGCGTATCGGTATGGATCATCACCTGCACGTCGTAGTCGTCGGCGACCGACAGGCAGCAATCAATGGCCGCCGGCGTCGTGCCCCAGTCTTCGTGCAGCTTCAGCGAGCAGGCGCCGCCCAGCACCATTTCCTCAAGCGCGGCGGGCAGGGAGGCATTGCCCTTGCCCGACAGGCCGATGTTCATCGGGAAGGCATCGAAGGACTGGATCATGCGGGCCATGTGCCATGGCCCCGGCGTACAGGTGGTGGCCAGCGTGCCGTGCGCCGGACCGGTGCCGCCGCCGAGCATGGTGGTGATGCCTGACATCAGCGCTTCCTCGATCTGCTGCGGGCAGATGAAGTGGATATGCGCGTCGAAGCCGCCTGCGGTCAGGATCTTGCCCTCGCCGGCGATGATCTCGGTGCCGGGACCAATGATGATGGTGACGCCATCCTGCGTGTCCGGATTGCCGGCCTTGCCGATGGCCGCGATGCGGCCGTCGCGAAGCCCGATATCGGCCTTGAAGATGCCTGCGCTGGCATCGATCACCAGTGCGTTGGTGATCACCGTGTCGACGGCGCCCTGGGCTCTGGAAACCTGGCTCTGGCCCATGCCGTCGCGGATCACCTTGCCGCCGCCGAATTTCACCTCTTCGCCATGGATGGTGAGATCCTTCTCGACCTCGATGAACAGTTCGGTGTCGGCAAGGCGCACTTTGTCGCCGACCGTCGGGCCATACATCTGCGCGTAGGCGGCGCGGGTAATTCTGGCCATCAGCGATTGCTCCCGAAATGCGGTTTGCCGAAATGCGGTTGGATTGAAGCGCGGCTGCACATTGCTGCCATCCTATGGTCACGCAATGACCCGCTGGGCGACACCTTCTGATCCCATTTGGCGGTTGAGGTTAGGGGGTCACCCCAGACCGACCGTTTGCCAATCGATGGAAAGGAAAATCCATGCGCAAAACGATAATTCTTGCCGCAGCTGCCAGCCTGATGCTGGCTGGCGCCGCCAGTGCCCAGCAGCAACCCGCGCCACAGCCCACTCCGGCGCCGGCAACGCCTGCTCCAGCCACGCCCCAGGCTCAGCCGGCGGTGCCGACGATCCAGAGCGTCAACATCGTCGACATCACGGAGCTGCCAAAGGACACCCAGACGCAGGTCAACCAGGTGATCGCCCAGCGCGGCGATGACGGCTTGAAGAAACTGCGCAGCTCGATCGACGCCACGCCCAAGGTGAAGTCGGCGCTGGAGGCCAAGGGAATGACCTCGGCGCAGGTGGTCGCGGCCAGTATGGAACCCAATGGCGCACTGACCCTGATCACCAAGAAGGCGAGCTGACGCCACGGCACGGCGGGCCGGCATCCGGCCGGCCGGCCGCATCGGGAAAGGAACCTTCGCCGGGCGGGATTCGTTTTGTTCTTTTCGCGCTAACCCGCGCCCCGAAACGATTTCTCTCAGGAGCGAGCGATGGCGATCACTTTCTCGACCAGAATGCAGGCAGTCGCCGCCATGGCGTTCCTGGCGGCTGCCGGTCCGGCTACCGGATTGAAGGCGCAAGGGCTGGAAAGCACGGAGACCGTCAACCGCATCGTCGGCTCGCAGGTCAAGCAGGAAGAGACCAAGGCCACCACTGAGGCCGCAAACGTCAACACGGCGATCGACCGCACGCGTGAAAACATCGGTACGGTACGCAAGACGTCCAAGCTCGACAAGGTCGACATCGTGTTCCTCACCGACGCCGCGCGCAGCGAAGGCGGCCCGCCGCCGGAGATCGAAAGCAAGGTCAAGCAGCATCAGGACGACATCACCGAGCTGCGCAAGGAGATCGAAGCCAACGCGCTGCTGTTCAACGCCATCGAATCGCAGCGCGTGCAGGCGCAGGATGTCCTTGCCGTCGAATTCGACGATCCCGGAAAGATCGTCATCTACGCCGCGGCCAAGCCATCGAACTGAGCTGAGCGCGCCGAAAGATCTCACAGCTTGAGATCTCACAGCTTGCCCATCACCTTCTGCTGAAATCCGTAGACCTCGCGCTTGCCGCCGAGCGGCACCAGCGTGACATCGCGCTCCTGGCCCGGCTCGAAACGCATGGCCGTGCCCGCGGCAATGTCGAGGCGCATGCCCCTGGCGCGCTCGCGGTCGAATTTCAGCCCCTCATTGGTCTCGAAGAAATGGTAGTGGCTGCCGACCTGGACCGGCCGGTCGCCGCTGTTGGCGACTTTCAGGGTGACGGTCGGCAGGCCCTTGTTGAGCTCGATGTCGCCGCCCACCGTGATGATTTCACCGGGGATCATGGTCGCCCTCACACGATGCCGAAGGCGAGACCGATGCCGATCGCCGCACAGGCGGCACCGGCAGCACGGGCCACTCCACGGAACCGGATGCCGAGACTGAGACCGGCAGCGATGCCGGCGGCATGCAGCAACAGCGTGGCGATGGCAAAGCCGGCCATGTATTCAAGCCCGCCGGCATTCTCCGGCACCTCGGTGCCATGCGCGTGGCCGTGGAAAAGTGCGAACAGGCCGATGATGGCGACCCCGGCCGAGACCGGCAGATCGATCGCCAGCGCCACCAGCAGCCCGAGCGTCACGACCGATGCCAGTATGCCCGGTTCGACGAAGGGCAGCGGCATGTGCAGCATACCCAGCGCGCCGCCGACCAGCATGACGCAGACAAAGGCCGCCGGCCAGGCAAGAACCGCCTTGCCGCCCTTGAGCGCCGCCCACAGCCCGACTGCGGCCATCACCGTCATATGATCGAGCCCGGAAAGCGGGTGCATGAAGCCGGCCGTGAAGGAGGAGGCCGTGCCGATGCCGACATGAGCATAGGCCGGCATGGCAGCGGCCAGCAGCAGGATCGCCGACAGGCAGAGGCGTTTGGCGGGGATCATCTGTTTGCCTTTCGTTTTGCTCGGTCTGGTGTTTACGCCGCCTTGCTGGGACCGCAGCCTTCAGCCTTGAGAACGCGTCTGCTCGACGCCGGATATTTCTTCAGCATCGCTGGCGGGCGGATCGGCCGCGCCGAAAAACCACCGCCGCAATTGGGGCAGATGCCGCCCAACACCTGTTCCACGCATCCGGCGCAAAAGGTGCACTCGAAGGTGCAGATCAGCGCATCCGTCGCCTCCGGCGGCAGGTCCTTGTCGCAGCATTCGCAGTTGGGACGCAGCTCCAGCATCCTGTCCTCCTCAACGGATCGGTTCGTGCACGGTCACCAGCTTGGTGCCGTCGGGAAAAGTCGCCTCGACCTGCACGTCATGGATCATCTCGGCGATGCCTTCCATGACTTGCGCGCGGCTGACGATATGAGCGCCGGCTTCCATTAGTTCGGCGACCGGACGGCCGTCGCGGGCGCCTTCGACGACGAAGTCGGTGATCAGCGCGATCGCTTCCGGATGGTTGAGCTTGACGCCGCGTTCGAGCCGCTTGCGCGCCACGATCGCCGCCATGGCGATCAGCAGCTTGTCCTTTTCCCTCGGCGTCAGGTTCATGCGTTTCCCTGGATTGGTAGAGACAGGCCTATAGTGACCATAATTTGGGCAACCCCGCCCTTCCGTTGAGCAATTCGACGAGTGGAACCAGCCGCTGGCGCAGCCGGTAGCCGTCCCCGGCGTAGAGCCTCGCAAGAAGCTTGCCAGATTTCTTCACGCTCCAGGCACTGGCGCTGCCGTGTTCGCCGACGATCTCCAGAACCCGGTCGAGCAGGGCCTCGGCGCGTGGCGACACCAGAAGCAGCGTCGCCACCGCGATCGCGCCGCCGGCAACCGCCGGGCGGTCGAGCGTGGCGGCGATATCGGGTCCGATGCGGAAATCCTCGGCATGAATGAGGGCGCCATCCTGGCGCACACGCCAGCGGTCATGGAAGTTGCCCTGCGTGGCGCGTTCGCCCATCGCCAGGCGGCCGAAGACGGCGGCTTCCAGCACCAGCGCCTCGGCGCCGACGGCAAGCTCGACGTCGAGCGTGCGGGCAAAGGCCGCCCGGTCGAAGACGATGGTTTCCTGCGGCAGCCAGGCGATCCGGCCATTTTCGCCGACCGACAAATTGACCCGCACTTCGGCACGGTCGGACGCGGCCCGGTAGATTTTCTCGCAGGCCTGCGTGGTGATCGATGCCGAAGCGGCCGCGCCGACATCCACCTCCCAGGCGATACGGTCGCCGCCGGTCATCCCGCCGGCGGTGTTGATCAGCACCGCCTCAAACGGATCGGCCGAGACGGCCGGCATCCTTATCTTGGCGGCGCCGTCCTGATAGAGGCGCCGCAGGCGCGTGCGGCCCTCACTGAGCGCGCAGGAAAGCCGCGCGACGCCCGCAACGCGCTGCGTCGAAATCCCGTCATGTTCGCCGCTAGGTTCGCCCATATCCATGCCTGCACGTTAAGCACTCCGTCGGCTTTGTCGATATGGAGTTCGATATAGCTTGTTGCTTGACAACGTTTCGGTTTCTATAGAGGGAACCACCTTGGTACGGTCATGCTGCGCTTGGCGGAGGCATTAAACGACGACGACGGCTTGATACCAGGAGAAAAAGGGGCGCTGCTCAGTTGGCGTCGGGAAACGTCGAGATAGTGGGGAAGGAACCGAATGGCCGACCAGCTGGCAACGGATATCATCGCGAAGATCAAGGCTCATGCCGAGCCGGGCGGCGAAGAAATCACCACCACCACCGAATTGACCTCGCTTGGCATCCATTCGCTCGAGCTGACGGAGATTATCTTCGATCTTGAGGAAGAGTATGGCATCGAGATCGAGATGAACACGGTCGACGCCTGGAGCAATCTGAAGAACGTCGGCGACATGGTCGAAGCTGTGCGCGCGCTGATCGCGAAAAAAGCCTGAACTGAATGCGGCAGCGCGTTGTCATCACCGGCATGGGCGGCATTTGCGGGCTCGGCACCAGCGCGCCCGCGATCTGGAACGAGATGCGCGCCGGCCGCTCGGCCATCGGCCAGATCACAAGTCCCCAACTGCATGATTTGAAGGTCAAGGTCGGCTGCGAAATCAAGGCGCTTCCCGATCACGGAATCGACCGCAAGCAGACCGTGTCGATGGACCGCTTCAGCCTGCTGGCGACCATCGCAGCCAGAGAAGCCATGCAGGAGGCCGGCCTGGTTTCGAATGAAGCCACCACCTATCGGATGGGCACCGTCGTCGGTGTCGGCGTCTGCGGCTGGGAGGCGATCGAAGAGAGCTATCGCGCCATCCTGGTCGAGGGCAAGAACCGCGCCGGTATCTTCACCGTGCCAAAGGTTATGCCAAGCGCGGCCTCCGGCCATGTCAGCATGAGTCTGGGCCTGCGCGGCCCGGTCTTCGGCGTCACCTCGGCCTGCTCCTCCTCCAACCACGCCATCGCCTCGGCCGTCGACCAGATCAGGCTTGGCCGCGCCGATGTGATGGTCGCCGGCGGCACCGATGCGCCGCTGGTCTGGGGCATCCTGAAGGGCTGGGAAGCATTGCGCGTGCTGGCGCCCGATACCTGCCGGCCATTCTCGGCGGATCGCCAGGGCCTGTCGCTCGGCGAGGGCGCCGGCATGGCGGTCCTGGAAACCTACGAGCATGCCATGGCGCGCGGCGCCACCATCCTTGCCGAGGTCGCCGGCGCCGGCCTCTCCGCCGATGCCTCCGACATTGTCGCGCCGACCGTCGAAGGGCCGACAGCGGCCATGCGCGCCTGCCTGGCCGATGCCGGCTTCAATCCCGAGGATGTCGACTACCTCAACGCCCATGGCACCGGCACCAAGGCCAACGACCAGATCGAGACGGCAGCGATCAAGCGCGTCTTCGGCGACCATGCCTACAAGCTTTCGGTGTCGTCGACCAAGTCGATGCACGCCCATTGCCTCGGCGCATCGGGGGCGCTGGAGATGATCGCCTGCGTGATGGCGATCCGCGAAGGCATGGTGCCGCCGACGGCCAATTTTCGCGAGGCCGATCCCGATTGCGACCTCGACGTCACGCCGAACGTGCCTCGCGAGCGCAAGGTGCGCGCCGCGATCAGCAACGGCTTCGCGTTCGGCGGCACCAATGCCGTGCTGGCCTTCAAGGCCGTCTGATCTAAGGGGCGCGCGATCTGCCTCAGGCAGACCATTCCGTTGATTGTTCGTGCACGACGAAACCTTCACCGCCATATTGATCGTGCCGTGCGCCGCGTCTAATCCTTGGCCGACCCGCCAAGACCGCGCCGCTCGGCGCGAACCCCATTCAGGAGTTTCCATGGCAGACCTGTCCGCCTTTCCGATCGCAACGCGTTGGCCGGCCAAGCATCCGGACCAGCTCCAGCTCTATTCGGCGACAACGCCGAACGGCGTGAAGATATCGATCGCCCTGGAGGAGCTCGGCCTGCCCTATGAGCCGCATCTGGTCAACATCGGCAAGAACGAAAGCTGGACACCGGAATTCCTGTCGCTCAATCCCAACGGCAAGATACCGGCGATCATCGATCCGAACGGTCCGGACGGCAAGCCGATCGGCCTGTTCGAATCCGGCGCCATCCTGCTCTACCTCGCTGAAAAAACCGGCCTGCTCATGCCCATCGATGCCGCGCGCCGCTACGAGACCATCCAGTGGGTGTTCTTCCAGATGGCTTCGGTGGGGCCGATGTTCGGCCAGGTCGGCTTCTTCCACAAATTCGCCGGCCGCGAGATCGCCGACAAACGCCCTCTGGAGCGCTATCGCGACGAGTCAAAGCGACTGCTCGGTGTGCTCGACGGCAGGCTGAAGGGGCGCAAGTGGATCATGGGCAATGACTACACCATCGCCGACATCTCGCTGCTCGGCTGGGTGCGCAACCTGATCGGCTTGTACGAAGCCCGCGAACTCGTCGGCTTCGACGATTTCGCCAATGTCTCGACATGGCTGGAGCGCGGCCTGGCGCGGCCGGCGGTGCAGAAAGGCCTGACCATCCCGGCCAAGGGATAGCCAGCCTTCGAAGCGCGGCTATTTGGCCTTCGCTTTGGCCTTCGAACCGCCTTTGCCCATGACGGAAGCGGCGAGCGACGCAGCACCTCGGGCGGCGACCATGACCGCGCCGGCAGCGACGTTGGCCGTCGCCTTGGCCGTGCGCATCGCACTGCCGCTCAGGGAGTCGCTGGAACTCGCGGGCTTCTTCGGCTTTGCGGCTTTCGGCGCGGCTTTCGCTGCGGTCGGCACCACTTTCTTCGGCGCTGCCTTGCCGAAGGCCGGCTTGGCGTCCTTCGAACGGGCTGTCATCGCCGGGCCGGCGCCGGCCTTGGATTGGGTCGCCTTGCCCTTGGCGGGCGCGGGCTTTCTTGCCTTGGTTGCCATTGGACCGAATCCCTCTTTTGGCACAATTGCCGTGTCGGGATAACGCCCTGAAAGTCTTAAGGTTCCCCTTGCGCAATCCGTCGAATCAAGCGGAAAGGCCGATCACCAGATCGGCAGCCCGGCGCCGCGCGAGCACGCGTTCGATGTTGGGCAGGTCGTTGGACGCGATCCAGGCGCGCGCATCTTCATCGGAGCGGCCATGTCCGTGCCAGCGCTCCATCAGGCGGCGCTCGAGCTCGTTGCGCGGCACGTCGACGAAGATCGAGAAATCGAACAGCGGCGCCAGCCGCGACCACGGCTCTTCGTCGAGCAGCAGATAGTTGCCCTCGACCAGGATGAACTTGGTTTGCGTGGCGACGATCGAAGCAGCGGCGCGTGACAGTTCCATGCTGCGGTCGAAGACCGGGATGGCGATGTCGGGTTCGCCGGCACGGATACGCTTCAGCAGGGCCTCAAACCCGGCAAAGTCGAAGGTTTCCGGCGCGCCCTTGCGCGCGCGCAGGCCGCGCCGCTCGAGCACTGCGTCGTCATAGTGGAAGCCGTCCATCGGCACGACCTCAGCCGCCCCTTCGGGCAGCAGTTCATGCAGCCTTGCCGACAGCGTCGACTTGCCGGAGCCTGGTGGACCGGCAATGGCGACGATGAAGCGCTTTGCCTTGCCGGCGCGTTTGAAGATGGTGGCGGCGAGATGGGCGATTTCGGACATGAGAGCCTCGCTTGCCTGGATGATCGGCACGATAATTTCCGCTGTATCTTGTCGGCAGTTGGCGGAAATTTCAAATCGGGATTTGAGCTATTGGAGGCGGTCTTTTGCCAAAGTTGGCGCCGCCCCTCATCGCCCTGCCGGGCACTTCTCCCCGTATAGTGACGGGGAGAAGGGGCCAGCCGCAATCTCGGCGCCTACTCTGTAACGCTGGTAGTTGGCGAAATCGGTGATGAGAGCACCCCTCTCCCCGTCACTATACGGGGAGAGGATGCCGGCAGGCAGGTGAGGGGCGGCGCCAACTTTGGCAATTGATGGGAACCCCTGAACGAACAGAAGTAAACTGTGCTGTTCGTTCAGGCAGCCACAGGCTGCCCAATACGCAGGAAATCGCTGTCGAAGGGAACCTCCCGCGCCGCGCCACCGGCCGTCAGCCGCATGCGGCCATCCGCCGTCGTGAGCTCCTGCGGTGGCTCGCCGCCAGATAGCGGCATGGCGCCGATGACATGGCGAAAGGAAACGCTTTGGCTTTCGTCCAGCGCAAAGGCGGTCGCTACCCCTTCGCGCCTCAGCCAGTTGTCGCCGATCGAGGCGGCATGGCCGACGGCGGCGCGGCCATCCTCGATGCCGAGCACGCCAAGGTGGCGGCCGCTCCAGGGCGCGTAGTCGCGCCCGCCATTGCTGAGCCACAGCATGGTGATCGGTAGCTCGGCAGGGTTCTTCAGCACCAGCACCAGATCGTCCTCGGCCTGGCGCGCCAGCGCGGTCCAGCCCGGTCCGCCATGATCTGTCTCGACCAGCGTGAGGAAATCCTCGCGCAGGTCGCCCATGCGGTATTCCGTCAGGTCGAGCGTACCGCCGCCTGCGGCGGGAAAACGGCCGAGATCGGCGGATCGTGCCGGATAGGCCAGCAGGAAGCGGCCGCGTGCGGGATCCGGCTCCAGCGGGTCGTCCAGCGTCGCGGCAAACCGCTTCGGCGAAAAGGCCAGCCTGCCGCCGCCCGTCATTGTCGTCATCGGGTGATGCGCGACCGAAATCGCACCATGGCCGCCGGAAAACACATGTTCCTGGTAGAGGAAGGGATGGCCGTCGCGCAGCGTCAGGATCTTGTCGATCGAAGCGCCCATCACCTTGTGCCGCAGGCGATAGACCGCGCGCCAGCCATCGTCTGTCGCGGCACTTTCGACGACATCCCAGGCGCTGTTGGCCGGCCAGCCATGCAGCGGCGCTTCCTCGACATCGCTGCGCGAAAACGGCGCGCAGAGGAAATCGCCGGACAGCCGAACGGTGCCTTCCGGCAAATTGTCCGGCAGTGTCTCGTTCGCATCGACCCAGGGTGCGCGGTGCAGCGGCTTCAGCTGCCGCCCGCCACCCTCGACGACCATGTCGGCGATGTGGCCGACCGTGAGGTCGAGCGAAACCGAAATGCCCCGGGCCTTGATGGTGTGGATGGTCATTGCGCTCTCACCGATTCTGCAGGCGCAAACTGGCCTGTTCGGCGGCACCTGCGCAAGCACTGCGACAGGCATTTTGCATCAGCGCCCTTTCACCCTCCCCCTTGTGGGGAGGGTCGGCGAGCGGCCGGAGCGAAGCGGAGATCGTTCGACGGGGTGGGGGTCTGGCGCCGGCGTCACCCCCACCCCGATCCGCTGGGCGGATCGACCCTCCCCACAAGGGGGAGGGTGGGCGCCTCTACTGCCGCTTGTATTCCCGCACCGGCGACTTGGTGTCGTCGGTGTAGGTGACCTGCACCGACATCGATTTCACGCTGTCGGCGACCTTGAATAGGGCTGGTAGTCGTAGGGGATGGCGTAAGGGTCCTTCTTGTCGCAGGGCGGCATCTTGATCTCCTTGTCGAGCGCCGCGCCGTTCAGGCTGTAATGCACCTGCTTGATGGCGCAGCGGTAGGACAGCATCTGGGTGAAGTAGACCAGCCCATGATTGCCGCTGGCATCGAAAGCGATCCACGAGGTCCAGAACTGGTCGAGGATCTGCTTGTTGCCTTGCTGGAGCGCGGTCTCCGGGTCGAAGCGGATGTCGAACGGGCCGGTCTCGCGGCCCCTGATGTCGAGATATTTGATGGCGATGATCCCCGCCACGGTGCTGTCGGGCATCTCGAAGCTCGGATTGGCCATCGGCTTGCCGGTCGTCTGGTCGTTCATGGCCAGGAAACCGGTGTCGGTGAACGGGCCGCTGTCGCCCATGCGCCAGGAGATGGCGGTCGCCGGCTCCGGCAGCGAGATGGTCATCGACCAGCCCTGGTTGGAGCGCATCGGCGTCAGCGAAGGCACGAAGCGGGCGGGATCGAGCACGTCGCCGAGTGCCGCCAGCCGGTTGCGGCTGCGGTCCAGCCAGTCGGCCAACTGCGTCTGGTCGACGACATATTTGAGCAGCCCGCCATCCTTTTCGTAGGACACGAACCTGGTCAGCGCCTTGGCCTCGTTGCGCTTGTCGGCCAGCGTCTGGGCGCCGAGCCGGTCTTCGGAAAACTCCTGCGCCAGCAGGAAATAGGCCGGCGCGAAATCTGGATTGGCTGATATGAAGGCGTTGAGCTTGTCGAGCCGCTGGGCGTCGTCGAACTGCTGGATATGCACAAGCTTGATCGACAGCGCCTTGCCCTTGTCGGCAAGCGCGCCGAACACTTCGCGCGCGCCGGCCTTACCGTCCTGCACCCGAAGCAGCGTGGCAAAGCGCGTGTAGGGGTCGATGGCGTCGACATCGAAACCGGCGAAGGCGAGGTAGGAGCGCCGCGCGTTGAGCATGTCGCCGGACAGCTCGTAGACGCGGGCATTGTGGTAGAATTCGTCCGGCCGCTTCGGCTCGGCAATCGCCCCGCCTTGCGCGGCCAAGGCGGCAAAGCCCTTGGCGATGGTGTCGATCGAGGCGGCGATCTGCTGCGTCGTTTCTTGCAGCTTCTCGGTCTGGGCCTGCTGCTGCGCCTGGCCGGCGGCCAGCGTCTCGGTCTGCTTCTTCACCTCGTCGGTGGTCTTCTGCACCTCCGCCGTCTGCTGCGTCTGCTGCTGCTGGGCGTTAGCGATCTCGTCGGCCTTCTTCGCCACCGTGTCGGTCGTCTGCTTGACCGCCTCGACCGTATTTTGCATCTGCGTGACGGTCTGCTCGATCCTGGCCACTTTTTCGGACACGATGCCCATCGACTGCTGCAGCCCGGCAATGGCCGGCACCAGGCTGGCGATCACCCCGTTCTGGGCGTTGGTCTGCTGCTGCAGGCCGTAGACGCCACTGGCGACGGCCGCCGCCGTGGTGGCGAAGATCAAGGCCGGCAGCGCTCTGGCCGCCAGCACCAGCCTGAGCACGATGGCAATGGCGATGATGATTGCGGCCACCGCGGCGGTCAGCGCGATATAGGCGGCGAACGGCGCCAGCGGATTGAGGATGTCTGATACGGCACCCCCGATAAAGGCGACACTGCCGGCCCATTTGCCGGTGCGGCTGAGCGATGCCCTGATAAGCGAGGGCGCTGCGCCCCCGGCCCCGATATTCGTCATGCCAAGCCCCCAAGCCCTGAGATACCACGCCCCTTCCCACGGGAAACGCGGCCCTGGCAAGGAAAGACACGGGAAAACCGGCGTTTTCGGGGCAGATGCTCGGCGGGGCCGATAGCCGACGCCGGCGCTGCCCCTCATCCGCCTGCCGGCACCCCGTGAACGGGGAGAAGGGAGATGCCGCGGCGTTGGCGTTCACTCTGCGACGCCGGCGGTTGGCGAACCCGTCGAGGAGAGCGTCCTTCTCCCCGTTCACGGGGAGAAGATGGCGGCAGCCAGATGAGGGGCGGCGCCAAGCTCTGAAAATATGCGCAAACCTGGGCAAATGCCTTGCTGCCGCCATTAACCAAATGGACGCATCACATGCGTTACGTTAGCTTCGCCGCATCTCAGCAACAGCCGACCCCAGAACAGACTTGCCCTTGTACAACCCCCTTCCGCTCATCCAGAGATTTTTTGCGGCACTCGCCCTGCTGGTGCTGCTTGCCGGCTGCGCCACGACGCCGCCCGACAGCGTGCTGGCCGTGCCGGCGCCGGCGCAGAAATATGCGGCCATCGTCGTCGACGCCAGGACCGGCAAGCAGCTGTTCGAGGTCAGCTCGACGGCGCAGCGCTACCCGGCCTCGCTGACCAAGATGATGACGCTCTATCTGCTGTTCGAGGCGCTGGACTCCGGCCGCGTCAGCAAGCAGACGCAGATCCCGGTTTCGGACCATGCCGCCTCGCAGCCGCCGACCAAGCTGCGCTTCCGGCGCGGCGAGAGCATCGACGTCGATTCCGCGATCCGCGCCATCGTCGTCAAATCCGCCAACGACGTGGCCGTGGCGGTCGGCGAATATCTCGGCGGCAGTGAAGCTCAGTTCGCCGCCATGATGACATCCAGGGCGCGCCAGCTCGGCATGACCAGCACCATTTTCCGCAACGCGTCCGGTCTGCCCGACGGTGGCCAGATGACGACGGCGCGCGACATGGCGGTGCTCGGCATGGCGCTGCATCGGCGCTTTCCCCAGCAGTTCCACTATTTCTCCGAAAGCGATTTCATGTTCCGCGGCCGGCTGGTGCGCGGCCACAACGACATGCTCGGCCGCGTGCGCGGCGTCGACGGCATCAAGACCGGCTACATCAGGGCGTCGGGCTTCAACATCGTCACCTCCTACAACGCCGACGGCCGCAATCTGATCGTCGTGGTGATGGGCGCCGACTCAGCCCGCCAGCGCAACGACCACGTCGAAGCGCTGATCCAACGGAGCCTGTCGCCGACGACGGACGGCGCCAAGACCAGGCTGATGTTCGCCGAGCAATAGTGGCCGCGGCGCGGTTCGCGTCTGGGTGCTCGGCTGCCGCCCACCACTTCGTCATCCACGGGCGAAGCAAGGAGCATAGCGACGCGGCGCAGACCCGAGGATCCATGCCGGGACTCCAAACGCGTCACCAGGGTGCAGAACCTTGCGCACGCTGGCAGGACAGAGGGGGGTGATTGGCGCCAACATCGGGCAAGTTCTGCACCGCAAGCGACACTCGCAGGTCGCGGCATGGATCCTCGCGTCTGCGCGTCCGCTTCGCTCCCGCTCCGCCCGTGGATGACGAAGTCGGGAAGCGATCAAAAACACTTGTAGTCCCACGAAATCCGTCGCGATGCTGGCGATGTTGCGGCATACGTCGCCCAGCACCATCAGGAGCCCGCACCCATGAGCACCGTCCCCAAAACGCCCGAGCAACCGGAAGACAACCAGCACGACAGCGGCGGCGAATATTTCGAGGCGCCGACCCTCAGTGAGCTGGAGGCCGATCCGGTATCGGACGAGCACTTCGAGACGCCCGAAGTGCCGGACTCCGAACCTGCGGGTCCCGGCGCCCACCGTGGCAAGCCGAAGAAAAAACCGTCGGCGATCTCGGGCCGCAAATTCCGCAAGCGCGACCTGGTGCGCATCGACACGCTGCGCCCGAGCCTCGCCGACCGCATCCGGTCGGACCATCCCGACCTGCCGGCCGGCGCCCGCATCAGCCGCGCCGAGCTCGGCCGCTACCGCATGCGCTACATGGAGGAGCTGCTGCAGCAGGAGCACGGCGAATTCTCCGAGCTCGACCGCCAGGTGGTCGAATCGATCGCCAGGCAGGACACGATTTCCGAAAACTCGGAAGAAGAATTCGAGGAGCACCGCACCTTTGCCGACCGCGTCTCCGACAACATGGCGGCCTTCGGCGGCAGCTGGTGGTTCCTGATCTCGTTCGGCAGCGTGCTTCTGGTGTGGATCGGCATCAACCTGCTCGAAGGCATGAGCGCCGCCTTCGATCCCTATCCCTTCATCCTGCTCAACCTGCTGCTCTCCTGCATCGCCGCCATCCAGGCGCCGATCATCATGATGAGCCAGCGGCGGCAGGAGTCCAAGGACCGCCTGCGCTCCTTCAACGACTACCGCGTCAACCTCAAGGCCGAGCTCGAAGTGCGCCATCTGCACGAAAAACTCGACTACCTCATCTCGCGCCAATGGACGCGGCTCGCCGAAATGCAGCAGATGCAGCTGGATGCGATGCACGAACTGGCGGGTGCGAAGAAGCCGAAGCGGGCGGTGCGCGGGCGGCGGACGGTGAAGGCGGGGGCGGCAACCTCATAGGCCGCAGCCTGCACGCACCGGGCCATGTCGCTGCGCCAATCTCCAATTGCCCGTTGAAGCCCGCGCCTGCTTCCGCTAAGAAGCCGTGACTTGCCGGTTCACCGGCTGGTTCGTTTTCCGGATTCCGGAAAGCACCCGTAGCTCAGCTGGATAGAGCGCTGCCCTCCGAAGGCAGAGGTCACAGGTTCGAATCCTGTCGGGTGCGCCAGAATGCAAAGGGGTCCGTTCTGGACACTGCGTTTGGCGGTGGCTGCTTTGCGCCGCATATCAGCAAGGATAAGCACAATCGCTCAGCTACATGACGACACCGGCATTGATTATGGTGTCGTAGCCGGATAGCGCTGACATTAGTTGTCTAGACGAACGATTCGACTTGTCTTTTTCCTCGGGCTGTCTCTCACTACTCGCAGCGCGAAGTAGTCACAGGCGTGGTCTCGGGTCTGCTCGCGGGACGATTTGCCTTGGAACTTCACTATCTCACACCGAAAATCCGAAGGGCAACTATCGACGGAAAGGCGGCAACGAAAATGCTCGGTGAGGACCTGGCACGGTCATACCACAGTCTTATCGCAGACATGCGGGGCGCCATTTATCTCCACGAAGTGCCGGATGAACCAAAGGTTAACTGGGCTGAAGGCAAGATCGGGTTAAGCTATCCATTGGGAGATTCCGCTGTAGTGGAGGTGGAGCCCATCGGAGCCGGTGTGATCGACACGACCAACTGGGGCGATGTTCACCGCGTTAAGCTCTTGCGGATTCTCAACAACGGAAAGCTGCTAGCATGATTGACCCTAACTGGTCTTCACCGCCGGGCGACACGATAGTGCGGCTCATGGACACCAAGGAAATCGACGGCGCAGAACTCGCTGACGCATTGGGAATATCCACAGACGATTTCGACGCTTTGATTAGGGGCCACCGTCGGTTGACAGAAAGTGACGCCGGTGTTCTGGCCGACAATCTAGGGTCTACGACGCGGTTCTGGCTGGCCCGCGATAAATCCTACGTTTTGGATATGGCCCGTTTGGACGAGAGTTCACAAGACTCAGAGGCGTCATGGGTCGCATCGATGCCGGCAGCATCGATGCGCAAATTCGGTTGGGTCCCCAAAGGCAGCAAGTCTAAGAACAAACTCAAGGACGAGATTCTCGCATTTTTTGGCTGCTTGACTCTGCAGGAATGGGGACAGCGCTACTCATCGGGCGTGGGCGCTGTCGCTTTCCGAACCTCACTATCCCTCGCGTCCGACGGCATGGCCACACTGGTCTGGCTGCGCGCCGGCGAATTGGCCATCGCCGACCGTGACCTGCCCGAGTTTGACCTCTCGGCATTTAGGAACATGCTTCCAGGACTAAAGAAGCTTTCAGCTTTCAAACGGCCATCCGCGTTTGTTCCGCGCCTCGTAGCCGCTTGCAGATCTGTCGGTGTGGCAGTAGCAACCGCCCGGACTCCGGACGGTTGCCGCGCAAGTGGCGCGTCCTGGTTCGATACCAACGGCAATCCGGTCATCCTGCTTAGCTTCCGCCATATGGCGGAAGACCATTTTTGGTTCACGTTCTTTCATGAGGCTGCGCACATCGTACTGCATGGGCAAGACCATATCGACGGCGAAGGCGCTGTATTCATGGGAACGGACACGGAGACTCAAGAACGAGAGGCCAACGAGTTTGCGCAAGAATTGCTCTTTCCTGCCAATTTTCGGGAAGAACTCGACAACCGTGGCGTGGGGCCGAAGGCTATCATGGCCATCGCCCGAGCGGTGGATGTCACACCAGGTATCATCGTAGGTCAGTTGCAGCGGGCCGACGTGGTGGATCACAGCAAGCTGAACTTCCTCAAGCGCCGCTACCGTTGGGGTGAAGACCCAAACATACCTGACCTGATCGACTAACCTCTGAAATAAGTGTAGATCGTCGGGCTCTTCTGCCAATTGCAGAGACTGTCTTCAAGCACTTGCTTACCCACGTTGAGGTAGTCGTCGAGCGTATCAACCGCCCTCTCGATCTCCTTGGGCTTACCTTCTGCATTGGTCGCTCCCAAGACTAGCAGCTTAGCCCCGAACAACGGGCCGGTGGCGCCCGTTAGGTACACACTGTCGGCGTCAATCGGCGCTAGGTCTAGCTTGCCCAACATGGTCAGGAAGTCGAACTTGCCCAAGCGACCAAAACCGTAGACATCCTTCATCGATCGGTAGAGCTTCTTGAAAACTGCCGTAGGCTCCTGGCCAACCTCTTTATGTATCAGCCGCACCTTGGAATTCATACCACCCGAGGCCGTCAACCATTCGTGGAAAGTACTGAACACCTTGCCAATATTGCCAATCTTCTTGCTTTGGTACTGACGGTGGTTCGAAAATCGTCCGGATATAGATTTGGACTTCAGGTCATCCTCATGCGTGGTTAACATCGCCTCAAAATCGGCCCTGTTGACGCCATAGCGCTCCAAAGTCCACACCGGCCCCTCTCCGAACGAGCCCATGACGTTCGCGGCCAGCTTCCAGGCATCTTCGGCGTGTTTGCCAAAATGAGTGCCCAGAAAAGCTATCCATACCGCTTCGTCGCGGCGGCCCTTGGTATCAAGATAAAACGCACCTTTCAGAGGATCGAAAAGAGGGGAGTACGGATTGATACGATCAGCCGAGATGGCTGGGCGATGGCGGAAATTCCGCACATACTCGATCCGTCGGATGCTCGACACCATCTGCTCAACCAGTGTCTGTCTGGCCGCGGGATCCGCGATACCGGGAAGTGGACCGAATTCGTCTTCGTATGCCGCAAGGCCTTTCAGCAATTGGAATTGGCGGTCCCTATGGATTCCGTTGGGCATCTACTTCTTCCGGTTCGAACAGTTCTCGGATGACCGGATCCGCCACTTTCTTCTTAGCGATCCGATCGAGCACATAGAGTTTGAACCCGTCATGGTTCAGCCGGTTGAGCAACTCGGCGGCACGCTTCGTATCCCGTAATGTGCCAAGAGCAAAGACGCGCAGCAGTATAATCAGGTCCCGCCAATAGGGGTCGAGATCCGCCACGGGTTCGAAATTCGGGTTGCCGGCACGGATTTCACGTTCCGCTTCCAGCACTTGCCATACGGCCGGCCACGGATCGCCCAACGGCATCGGCGGCATGGGGACGATGTCGTGCAGCCCCTCGTCCACGTACTTCTGGGCGTTTGTACGCGGCTTTTGCCTTTCCGTGTCGTCGTAGAGATGTAGGCTGGCCACCGAGTGATGATAGGTTCCTGGTTCGACCCCTAACTCACGCGCGGCGATCTCCTGCAGCATGGTAAACGAGAAGACGTCATGCGGCAGCCCGAGGAAAACGTCGTTGGACCGCATGTGCACGTGTAGGTGAAGCCGTTTCTTCCTGATGACGAAATGCAGCGTGCAGGTGCAAGGAATGTCCTTGCTTTTTTTGCCGTCTGCACCGTTTCGAGCACCGTCGGCGTTCGCGTAGATTTGGATGATCGCGTTACGCGAACCGGGCTCGGCGCGCAGAGTGTCGATCACGCGCTGCCATTCGTCCTTGGGCTCGGCGTCGCCGTGCAGGCGAGCGCGCCCGAAGATACGGCGGCCATAAGCGCCGTTGAGCGTCTCGCCGTCGTCGGAAAACTCGTCATATCCTTCGATGTAGTAATTGATTTGGTCTAATGCGTCGCTGCCTGACAGGTACCAGAGCAGTTCGCCAAGCGGACTGAAAACTCTAGCGCGCGCCTCGGATCTTCCCAGTCGCGCACGCGGATTAGTAAGTTCGAGAAGCGCACCGAACAACTCGGTGCTTGTACCTTTGCGTGATCTCACGCGGTTGTTCCGCTTGTTACCGGACAACAGCCGCGTGAAAACCTTTCGCATTAAATCGTCGAGATTGTCGGCAGAGTGATGAAACACGCACGGTCCTTGCTGCCGAGTCTGCTGTTGAACCTGACTATCAAGCAAGATCGATTCGCGATTATATCTCAGCAGGAAGAGTATCCGGCTGCAATTGAATATTCCACCACCGCCTTTTATTCGGCTGCAGAATTCGCAACGTCCAGTTCGGCGCTCCCTTTGCTGCCCAGCCGCGCCGCCGTCAGCCCGCCACCCCCCTCACACTCTCCCGCTCCACCAGCGGGCACTCCAGCTTCGTAATCGGATACCGCCCCCGTCCAGGCGCCGCCGGCGCTTCCAGCTGTTCGATCGCCCATTGGCCCATCGCCATATGCGGCAGGATCGAGGTCGTCAGCGGCGGGAAGAGGTGGCGGGCGATTTCCTCGTCGTCGTAGCCGACCACGGAGATGTCCTGCGGAATGTGCAGGCCGGCTTCCTTCAGCGCTTCGTAGCAGCCGATCGCGGTGCGGTCGTTCTGGCAGAAGATGGCGGTGGGCTTATCCCTGAGCGCCAGCAGCTTGACGGTGGCGGCGTAGCCGGCGCTGGCCGACCAGTCGCCTTCGACCACCAGCTCGGGGTCGAACGGGATGTCGGCGGTGGCGAGCGCGCGGCGGTAGCCTTTCAGGCGGTCCTGGGCGGCCTGCATCCAGGGCTCGCCGGTGATGGTGGCGATGCGGCGGTGGCCGTGGCTGATCAGATGGCGGGTCGAGCTCTGGCCGCCGGCGATCTCGCTCGGCACCACAGCAGGGAAGGCATAGTCCGCCGTATAGCAGTTGAGCAGGATCACCGGGATGTCGAGACCGTAGAGGTAGTCGGGCGCTGTGATCTCGCGGGTGAAGATGGTCATGTAGATCAGCGCCGAAATGCCCCGCTTGGTCAGCGCTGAAATGGCGCGCGGCTCCATGACGGAATCGCCCAGCGTCTGCGCCACCAGAAGCACGTTGCCGGCATTCCACGAGGCCTGGCGCGCGCCCTCGATGGCGACCACGGCTTCCGGGCTGGTGGCGAGCTGGTCGACGGCGAAGCCGATCACCCCGTCCAGCCCTTCGAAGGCGGGCCCCCCGAAGGCAGGCAACGTCGGGTGGAGGGCTGAGAAGGCGGGCGCGGCGTAGCCGAGCGTGCGCGCGGTTTCGATCACCCGTTCGCGGGTCTGCTGCGACAGCTTGATCCCTGGCGAATTGTTGAGCACGAAGGAAACGGTCGCCTGCGAGCAGCCGGCCGCCCTGGCGATATCGATCATGGTGACGCGGCCCTTGGCGCCCTTGGCCGGCGCTTTGCGCCGCCTCGCCGTGTCGCTGGCCCGATCCGTCGTCTCGCTCATGGCAAATCCCAGTCTGGCAGGCCGGTCAGGCCGGCAAGATGGCGTGACGCCGTCGATTTATAGCGGTAACCCCAAGGTCGTTTATAACTATTAGTATACCAGAGGTCCATCCGCCATGAATCCCCATACAAGCCAAAACCTAAAGGGCGGAAGGCTTGGGTGGCGGGCCGGCGGTGACCACGGCTCGGCGGCGGGCGCACCGCGAAACCCCGGCATTGGCGTGGAACTAATACTGTTTACTAATACAAAAATGCCCTGTACCGTCAATCCGTCGCGTCCGGTCGGTGACGTTCGGGGCGGCGGGAGAGTACGAAAAATGGCCCGGTGGCGAGCGGACCTACCTCCGCAACCCTTGTCTCGGATATGTGATATGTCAGACAAATCGGACTATTTACGAACGAAGGATGAGTCTCTAAGGTCCATGATCGTGGCTGGAACGACGCCATTCTTTCGGTGCCGGGAACCCCTTTGAGGAGGAGGGCGTCCACGCTGCAAACGGCAAATCAGGTCAGTGCCAAAATCAGGTTAATGCAAGATCGGCCGGTCCAACGACTGAGCCAAACGGGAGGTTGAACATGAAATCCTTGATACGAACTGCATCCGTAGCCGCGACCGCGCTGCTGCTTGGCCTGTCGGCCACGGCCATCGCGCGCGCCCAAGACAAGCCGACGCTGGCCTTCGTCGTCAACGGCGCTTCCGATTTCTGGAAGGCCGCCGAAGCCGGCGTCAAGAAGGCGCAGGGCGAACTGCCTGACTACAATCTTGAGCTCAAATATCCCGAGCAGTCCTCGGTCGCCATCCAGCAGCGGCTGATGGACGATCTGGTGACCGCCGGCGTCAAGGGCATCATGGTCTCGGCCGTCGATCCCAAGACCTCGACCGATGGGTTGAACAAGATCGCCTCGGAAACGGCGCTGTTCACCACCGACTCTGACGCACCGCAGACCAAGCGCGTCGCCTATATCGGCTCGTCCAATGTCGATGCCGGCAAGCAGGCGGCCGAAATCGCCAAGAAGGCGATGCCCAATGGCGGCAAGTGCCTCGGCTTCGTCGGCCTGCTCGGCGCCGACAACGCCAAGGAGCGCATCCAGGGCATGAAGGACGGCCTGGCCGGCACCAAGATCGAGCTGATCGACGTGCGCGGCGACGACATCGACCAGGCGCGCGCCAAGAAGAATGTCGAGGACGCGCTGGTCGCCAGCCCCGACGTCACCTGCATGGTCGGCTTCTATTCCTACAACACGCCGCGCATCTATGAAGCGCTGCGCGACGCCGGCAAGCTCGGCTCGATCACCGTCGTCGGCTTCGATGACGATCCGATCACGCTGGGCGGCGTCAAGGAAGGCACCATTGCCGCCACCGTCGTGCAGCAGCCCTTCGAATGGGCCTATCAGGGCATGAAGCTGATGGCTGCCTATCTCAAGGGCGACAAGTCGGGCATCCCGGAAGGCAACCTCATCATCATCCCGACCAAGATCATCGGCAAGGATGACGTCGACGCCTACGCCGCCAATCTGAAGGCGATGTCTGGAAACTGATCGTCGTTAGCGCTGCCCCTCATCCGCCTGCCGGCACCTTCTCCCCGTATAGTGACGGGGAGAAGGGAAGCGCTCCAACGCTGGCAATCCCCCTCTCCCCGTCTCTATACGGGGGTCCGAAGGACGGGCGAGACAAGTGGCTCGCCCCGGAAGGGGTAGGGTGAGGGGCAGCGCGACGCCTCGCTTTTTATTGACGGGTTCGATCAGGCCCGTCAGTCTGCGAGGAGGCCGTTCCGCCAATCGCTGTCAGGCATGATGAACTATTCCGACACATCCATTGCTGCATCCGTGACCGCCCCGTTCCTCAGCCTCGAGAACGTGCGCAAGACCTATCCGGGCGTCGTCGCGCTGGACGGCTTCTCCATGGAGGTCAGGCCGGGCGAGGTCATCGGCCTCGTCGGCGAAAACGGCGCCGGCAAATCGACCTTGATGAAGATCCTCGGCGGCGTCACCACGCCCGACAGCGGCACGATCACGGTCGACGGCACCGCGCATGACAGGCTCTCCGTCGAAGCCAGCCTGGGTTCGGGCATCGCCTTCGTCCACCAGGAACTCAACCTGTTCGAAAATCTCGATGTCGCGGCCAACATCTTCTTCGGCCGCGAGCCGTTGCGCGCCGGGCCGCTGAAGCTCGTCGACCGCGCCAGGCTGCGCACCATGGTGGCGCCGCTTTTGAAGCGCGTCGGCGCCAATTTTTCCGCCGACACCCAAGTTGCGACCCTGTCGCTGGCCCAGCAGCAGATGGTCGAGATCGCCAAGGCGCTGTCGATCGAGGCGCGGCTGGTCATCCTCGACGAGCCGACATCGAGCCTGCCGCTCGCCGAAACCGACAAATTGCTCGACGTCATCAAGGCGCTGAAGGCCGACGGCATCAGCGTCATCTTCATTTCGCACCGCCTGCACGAGGTCGAGCGCGTCGCCGACCGCGTCGTCGTGCTGCGCGACGGCATGCTTGCCGGTACGCTGGGCAAGCACGACATCGGCCACGACCAGATGGTCAAGCTGATGATCGGCCGCATGCTGAAGGAGCGCGAAAAAGCCTCCGAAGCTGCGCGTGCGCCCGGCGCCGTAGCGCTTGCGGCCAAGGCCATCCGCACACCGGCCTATCCCGGCCGGCCGGTCGACCTCGACGTCAGGCGCGGCGAAATCCTCGGTCTTGCCGGCCTTGTCGGTTCCGGCCGCACCGAACTGGCGCGGGTGTTCTTCGGCATCGACTCGAAGCTTGGCGGCGCGCTCGAGCTCGACGGCAAGCCGCTCGCGCTGGCGTCCGCGGCCGACGCTGTCGCGCATGGCATCTTCCTGGTGCCGGAAGACCGCAAGCTCACCGGCATCCTGCTCGACCTGTCGATCGCCCAGAATATTTCGCTGCCCAATCTGCCGGCGCATGCGCGCCGCTCGCTGGTGTCCTCAAGCGCCGAGACCGCCACCGCCGAGAAGCAGAAGAAAGATCTCGGCATCAAGGCACCGTCGGTGCAGACGCGCACCGGCACGCTGTCGGGCGGCAACCAGCAGAAGGTCGTGCTCGGCAAATGGCTGGCCATGAACCCGAAAGTGATGATCCTCGACGAGCCGACGCGCGGCATCGACATCGGCGCCAAGGCGGAAATCTATGGCCTGATGCGCGCATTGGCCGATGCCGGCGTCGCCGTGCTGATGATCTCCTCGGACATGGAAGAGGTGATCGGCGTGTCCGACCGCATCGCCGTCATGCATGAGGGCCAGATCTCGGGTATTCTCGACAAGGACCGGTTCAGCCAGGAAAACGTGCTGCTCCTGGCGGTGGGCAAGCAGCCGAAATAGTTCTTGCCACGGGCCGCGCAAACGCGATCCGCTCAGGCATTGGGGAGAAGACGATGAGCAAGAAAGATCTCGGCCTGCTGATCCTGATCTTGGTGGTCGGGGCGATCGTGGCGATCATCAATCCGCGCTTCCTGTTGCCGATCAACCTCGCCAACACCTCGAACCTGATCGGCCTGTTCGGCATCCTGTCGATCGGCCAGGCCTTCGTCATCATCACCGGCGGCATCGAATTGTCGGTCGGCTCGGTGGTAGCGCTGCTTGGCACGCTGTTCATCGACTTCATCGCCGTGCGTGGCATGGAATGGCCGCTGGCCTTCGTGCTCATCCTGGTGCTTGGCGCCATCATTGGCCTGGCGCATGGCTGGCTGATCACAAGGCTCAAGCTGCAGCCCTTCGTCGTCACGCTGTGCGGCCTGTTGATCTACCGCGGCGTTGCCCGCTTCTACACCGCCGACGGCACCGCGGGTTTTGCCTTCGGCCAGAATTTTCCCGACCTCGAATTCCTCACCGCCGGGCGCTCCTATGGCGTTCCCAACAGCTTCATCGCGCTGATCGTCATCTCGATCGTCATGTGGGTGGTGCTGCACCGCTCGGTGTTCGGCCGCTATCTCTACGCCATCGGCAAGAACGAGGAGGCGGCGAAATATTCCGGCATCCGCACCGGCCGCGTCGTCATCGCCGCCTACGTCATTTGCGGCGTGCTGACGGCGCTGTCGGCGATCTATTTCGCCATGTACACGCGCTCGATCTCTCCGGCCAGCCACGGCCAGTTCTACGAACTCTACGCCATCGCCGCCGCCGTGCTCGGCGGCTTCTCGCTGCGCGGCGGTGAAGGCTCGCTGATCGGCGTCATCCTCGGCACGGTGCTGCTGCAGGAACTGCAGAACCTAGTCAACCTGCTCGGCATCCCGTCCTCGCTCAACTTCGCGGTGATGGGCGGCGTCATCCTCATCGGCGTGCTGGTCGACCAGCAATGGGGCGTGTTCCGGGAACGGCGGCTGATGGTCGACGCCACCCGAAAAAGCGCCGCCGGCGCGGCCGCGGAATAGCGCCTCGCGGCGAATGGCGGGCGATGGCTGCAATTCCTGAACCGTTGACGCTCAGGGCCGGCGCGCTCGAAGCCGAACTGGTGCCGCAAATCGGCGGCAGCCTCAGCGCGCTGCGCTGGCGCGGCATCGATCTCATGCGCAGGCTCTCGGACCATGATCGCGAAGCGGGCAACGTGCTTGGCGTGGCCATGTTCCCGATGATACCCTACGCCAACCGCATCGCCGGAAATACCTTCGAGTTTCGAGCGAAGCGCTGGCGGGTCCAGCCCAACAATCCGCCCGAAGCCATCAACGTGCATGGCAGCGGCTGGAAACACCCCTGGACTGTCACTGCAGCGGGCGACGCCCAGGCAACGCTGTCGCTGGATATCGCAGCCAGCCTCGAACCCTACTCCTATCACGCGACGCAGGCTTTCGTGCTGTCCGAAGAAGGCCTCGACGTGACCATGACACTGACCAACACGGGGCCGGTTTCCATGCCGTTTGGTTTCGGCCTGCATCCTTGGTTCGACCGCGACCCGGACGTCACGCTGCAATTCAAGGCCGCGCGGTTCTATCTGGAGGAACCGCAAGGCATCGCCGGCGATCCGATAGCGCTTGCGCCCGAACTCGACTTCGCCGAGAGCCGGCCTTTACCCGCCGGCTGGCGCAACAATGATTATGGCGGCTGGACGGGTGAGGCGACGCTTCGCTTTCCGGCGCGCGGCGCGGGTTTGCGCATCAAGGCCGATCCGATCTTCAAGCACCTGATGCTGTACGCCGATCCGGCCAAGCCTTACTTTTGCGTCGAACCGCAGACCATGGCATCCGGTGCTTTCAACCGGGGCGGATGGAGCGATCCGGACGAGGGCGCCATCGTGCTCGCCCCAGGTGAAAGTTCGGCCGGCACGGTGTCGCTGATGCCCTTTGCGCTTGGGGCTTAAAGCGCCCATCGCGTGAACGAGGCGTCAGGAGCCGACGATCTAGATCAGGCCCGACATGTCGGAAAAAGCCATCGCCTTGCGCAGCACCTCGGCGAAGCGTTCGCCGGCCGCTTCGCGCGGGCCGCTGTTGTCGATCGAGGTGACGCCGGACCCGGACAGAGTGACATTGGCGCTGCGTGCCAGCCGCGCCAGCACTTCGCCGCGTGACTCGCGGCCGCGCATCGCCAGACGCTCGGCCAGCACTTCAGGCGAGGCGGTGATCTCGACGATGGCCAGATTGGCATAGCGTTCGCGCAAGGAGGGGATGATCGCGCGCGACACATTGGCGACAGCGACACGGCCATTGGCGACGGACCAGTCGACATCGGCGGGGATGCCGTAGCGCAAGCCGTGCGCTTCCCAGGAGATGGCGAAGGCGCCATCGGCTTCGGCCTCGACGAAGGCGGCATCGGCCAGCGTGTCGTGGTCCTCGCTGGCGACATCGCTCGGCCTGGTGATGACGCGGCGGACGAACTCCAGCCGCGTTTCGTCGGCAAAGCGGGCGCGGGCGTAGCCGATCACTGTGTCCTTGCCGGCGCCGCTTGGGCCGACGACGGCGACGAAAACGCCATCGCGGATCGGAAACGTCTCGGCCGACAATTCCCGCTCGATCGACGCCGACACCATCATGCGACCCGGCTTCCCTGCCGCCAGACGGTGCGCACCACCGGGACATGGTCGTCGACGCGCACGCGCACCAGATCGGCGCGGCGGCCCTGTTCGATGACGCCGCGATCGGTCAGGCCAACCGCATCGGCCGGGTTCTTCGAGACCATGGCGACGGCCTGCGGCAGGGAAATGCCTTCGACGACATCGCCGAGGAAGAACGCCGACTGGATCAGGCTGAAGGGAATATAGTCGGATGACAAGATGTCGAGCAGGCCGTCGCTGGCCAGCGTGCGGGCCGAGACATTGCCCGAATGCGAGGCGCCGCGCATAACGTTGGGCGCGCCCATCAGCACGCCCATCCCGGCCTCTTTCGAGGCCCTGGCGGCCTCTTCCGTGGTCGGGAATTCGGCGACGCGCACGCCCTGCTCGATCGCCTCGTCGACATGGCCTGATGTGGCGTCGTCGTGGCTGGCCAGCACGATGCCGCGCTCCTGGCAGGCGGCTGATATCACCGCCCGGTTCGGCGCCGAATTGCGCGCCGATTCGGCCATCCGCTTTTCGCAGAACAGCTTGAAGTCGCGATCGGTCAGCTTCAGCTTGCGCTGGTAATAGTAGGCATAGGTCTCGAGATCGACGAACTGGCGCTGGCCTGGCGCATGGTCCATCAGCGACGCCAGCTTGACCCGCTCGTCGCCGTCGAAATTGGCGAAAGCCCTGAGGCAGTCCGGTGCCGAAACCTCGCAGCGCAGATGGATGAAATGGTCGGCGCGCAGACGGTCCTGCTTCACACTGTCCTCGATCGCGTCGGCCAGCTTGCGGATGTCGGCCGATGTCAGGTCGGCGTCTTCGTCCATGCCGACGCGCAAGGCGTCGAGCACGGTGGTGATGCCGGCGGTCGCCACCTGCGCGTCATGGGCGAGCACGGCGGCGATCGGATTCCAGCGCACCTTGGGCCGCGGCGCGTAGTGGCCTTCGAGATGGTCGGTGTGCAATTCGACCAGCCCGGGAATGATATAGTCGCCGCCCATATCCTCGCCGATGCGGCTGATGCCGGATTCGATGCCGGCGATAAAGCCGTCGCGCAGCACCAGCGAACCCTCGACGATCTCGTCGGCAAGCACGATGCGGGCATTGTGGAGAACAGTCTCGGCGGTCATTTCAGGCAGTCCTTCAGGCGGTTTTTCTGGCCGGGCGGCGCCCGAGCGCGTGATGCGAGAGCACCATGAACGGTGCACCCGGTTCGGTTTCGACAAACAAGGTCAGCGCATCCACCAGCACCTTCTGTTGCAGCACTTCCGCGAACAGGCTGTCGATCGCTGCGCGCAAACGAGGGCTTTCCTGTGACCCCGCCCGGCCCGACAGCGTCATGTGGAAGCGAAAGGTTTCGAAGACATAGGGGTAACCCCATTGGCAGAGATTGCGGAACTCGGCCGGCTTCAGCGAATCCGGGCTGCGCCGCTCGATTTCCGCTTCGCTCAGTGGTGCGCGAAACCGGTCGAAATCGCGCACCACGTCATCGGCGAACCGGTTGAGCGCAGGCACTGGCCCTTCCGGCACCAGTGCGAAGAAGCCGTCGATCTGGCTGACCACGAGACGCGGGATGGTCACCACCGGCGTCGCCTCGGCGAATTGGTCGAGTGCGGCGCGCAGCGAGGCTTCCGTCTCGTCGGCAGCCAGGCGGAAGGGGGCTTTCAGCGTTGCGTGAAAGCCATAGCGGCGCGCCGAAGCGGTGTGGAAAGCGACTTCCGCCGCCGACAGGTCGGCCACCGCTTCGACCGGCCTCGTCGCGGCGCCGAACGCGTCGCGGCCCAGCCAGTCGGCGGCGATCCGCGCCAGAGGCTCGTCCTGCCGGGGGGTGAAATAGAGGGCGTAGCGCATGGAAAGTCCTTGTCAGCTTCGCTGCCATAGGTGATTTCCATGACGAATTGACGAAGCCTTGCTGGCTTTCAGGTAACAAAACGCTGCGGCGGGGTCATTAGCCGACGATTTTTTCGTGCTGGACCAGGGAGCGAGTGCTCACGCAGCGACCGATCAGGCCTTCATCAACCACTCGTGCTCGGGCGCGTTGTGGAATTTCCACGTCCGCTTCGGTCCGGCCATGACGTTGAGATAATAGAGGTCGTAGCCGTGGCAGGCGGCGCAGGGGTGATAGCCCCCGGGCACCAGCACGACATCGCCATCCTCGATCGCCATCGCTTCGTCGAGCGCGCGATGGCCATTCTCGTCGGCATCGGTGTAGACGCGCTGGAAGGCAAAGCCCTGCGGCGGGTTGAGACGGTGATAGTAGGTTTCCTCAAGATAGGATTCAGCGGGCAGATTGTCCCGGTCGTGCTTGTGCGGCGGATAGCTCGACGTGTGGCCGCCGGGCGTGATCACCTCGACCACCAGCAGCGAATCGGCCGGCTTGCCCTCCGGCAATATGTTGGTGACATAGCGTGTGTTGGTGCCCTTGCCGCGCACCTCCTGGCCGAGATCGTCCGGTCCGATGACGCGAACCGGCAGACCGCCGCCAAGGCCCGGCGCCGAGCAGACCGCGAGTTCCAGTCCGGTGTCCGCCGTCACCGACCAATCCGATCCCTCAGGCACATACACCGACCACGGCTTGCCCTCGAAGGGCGACATGCGCTCGCCGAGCAGGCCGAGATCCTTGCCGCCGGCTGAAGCCTTGCCCTTGCCGGTAACGAACACCAGGCAGACTTCGCGATCCTCCGTCTTGCCGGAGACGCTCTCGCCCGGCTTCAGCCGATGCAGGTCGAAACCGACATAGGTCCAGCCGGCGCTTTTCGGCGTCACATGGGCGACGCGGCCATGGCCTTTGTCGGCTTTGACGAGCAGCTTCGACATTTTTGTCTCCTATTCCGTTGGCTTGAAGGACTCCGTGAAGCCAAGCCGCCTGTTTGAAAGGGCCATCGCAAATCTTCGGCCGGCGCCCTTCCAACTTCGTCATCCTAGGGCGAAGCAGGAGCGAAGCTCCGTCGCGGAGACCCTAGGATCCATGCCGTTGCCTCGGCCGAAGGGCGCAGCGGAGCGGATTCTGCACCGTCACACCAGCTTCAAAGTCATGGCATGGATCCTAGGGTCTGCGCCGCGTCGCTTCGCTCCTTGCTCCGCCCCAGGATGACGAAACGAGAAGCACTGCAAGATAGTCGCCAACGCATGCGATCAGTTACTCCTTCGGCTCGGGCTCGACCGAAGGCTTCGCCTCGTCAGCAGGCTTGTAGAGATAAAAAAACTGCCAGACGGCGTAGCCGGCGAAGCCGAGCGCGATCATGCCCCAGAACGGCGTGCTGGTGGCGAACTCGATGATCGACCAGATGACGCAGACCGCGACGATGGCGACACGCCGCCACAAAGGTCGGAAGAAGGGGTGTTCGGAATCTTTCATAGGGCCAATCTACAGCAATCGGTCTCGCCGGGAACCCGTCGCACCAGCCATTGGGAAACTAGACATTTGGAAAGCCTTGCGTCTCGACCGTATAGCCGGCGGCGGTCATGACGCGCATCAATTCCTTGTAGCCAACCTGTGCCATCCTGAGTGGCGGGTTCTTCTTCGGGTCCTGCTCGGCCTCGACCACGAACCAGCCCTCATAGCCATGGTCGGCGAAGCGCTGCACGATGGCGCCGAAATCGAGCGAGCCGTCGCCCGGCACGGTGAAGGCGCCCAGCGCCACCGCGTCGAGGAAGGATTGTTTGGTGCGATCGAGCTTTTCGATCACGCCCATGCGAACGTCCTTCACATGCACATGGCTGATGCGGGTATGATGGTTGTCGATGGCACGCAGCACGTCTCCGCCGGCGAATGCCAGATGTCCGGCATCGAGCAGCAGCGGAATGCCGGCTCCGGAATAGCGCATGAAGGCATCGAGTTCCGGCTCGGTCTCGACCACCGCCGCCATGTGGTGATGATAGGACAGCGGCATACCCTGTTCGGCGCACCATTCGCCAAACGCGGTCAGGCGTTTCGCGTAAGCCTTCATCTCGTCATCCGACAGCTTCGGCTTGGTCGCCAGCGGCTTCGAGCGGTCGCCCTGGATCGAGCGGCCGACTTCGCCATAAACGATGCAAGGCGCATTCACCGCCTTGAACAGGTCGATCATCGGCTGGATGCGATCCTTGTTGTCGGCCATCTCCCCATCGACCAGCGTGCCGGAGAACCAGCCACCGCATAGCGTGACGTCGGACGCCTTCAGGATCGGCAGCATGATTTCGGGATCATTGGGAAAACGCCGGCCCATCTCCATGCCGGTGAAGCCGGCCGAGCGCGACTGGCGCAGGCATTCTTCCAGCGACACGTCATCGCTGAGTTCCGCAAGATCGTCGTTCCACCACGCAATGGGGGACATGCCCAGTTTGGCTTTCAAGTCGTCACTCCGGTTTAGAACAGTTATCCTTTGGTTGCCGCCGCCCCTCATCCGCCTGCCGGCACCTTCTCCCCGTATAGGGACGGGGACAAGGGGTCTAGCCGCGACCTCGGCGTCTTTCTTGCGACGGCGGTGATTGGCGAAACCGGTGGTGACAGCGTCCCTCTCCCCGTCCCTATACGGGGAGAGGATGCCGGCAGGCAGGTGAGGGGCAGCGCCGACCTCAATCACCCACACTCTGCATCTTCCGCTTTTCGTCATACGCCTTGCGCGCCGCGTTGACCTGCGGCCGTACAGACACTTCCGGCACCGCCACGTCCCACCAATGGCCGCCGGCATCCGTGGAAACCAGCGGGTCGGTGTCGATGACGAGCACCGTTGTGCGCGTATTCTTCCTGGCTTGTGCCAGCGCGTTTTCCAGCCCGGCGATCGACGGCACTTTCTCGGCGATCGCCCCCATGCTCGCCGCATGCGCGGCAAAGTCGATGTCGGGCAGAACCTCGTGGCGCGAGTCCTTCAGCAGATTGTTGAAGTTGGCGCCGCCGGTCGCCATCTGCAGCCGGTTGATGCAGCCATAGCCTCTGTTGTCGAGCAGCACGATAGTGAGCTTGAGGCCGAGCATCACCGAGGTGGCGATTTCGGAGTTCATCATCAGGTAGGAGCCGTCGCCGATCATGACGACGATCCCCTCGCCGGGCTTCGCCATCTTGGCTCCGAGCCCGCCGGCAATCTCGTAGCCCATGGTCGAGAAGCCATATTCGCCATGATACGATCCGGGCGCGCCCGCCTGCCAAAGTTTGTGCAATTCGCCCGGCAACCCGCCGGAGGCATTCAGCAGCGTCACACCGGAGCCCATGGCGCGCTGCACGGCGCCGATCACCTGCGCGTCGGACGGGTAGGCGGCATTGGTCGACGCCGTCACCTTGGCCGCCTCGGCCTGCCAGGCCTTCTTGCCGGAGGACGCATTGTCGGTCCAGCTTGCCGGCGCCTTCCAGCCCTTCAGCGCAGCACTGAGTTCGGCCAGGCCCTCGGCCGCATCGGCGACCAGTGGCAGGGCGCGGTGCTTGCCGGCGTCGAAGGGCTGCACGTTGAGCCCGATGATGGTCTTGCCCGAATTCTTGAACAGCGCCCACGAACCGGTGGTGAAGTCCTGCAGACGCGTGCCGATGGCCAGCACGACATCGGCTTCCTCAGCCAACCGGTTGGCGGCAGAAGTTCCGGTGACGCCGACCGCCGCCATGTTGAGCGGATGGTCGTCCGGCAACGAGGATTTGCCGCCTTGCGTCTCGCAGACCGGGATGCCGGCGCTCTCGGCGAATTTCGCCAGTTCGTCCGACGCCTGCGAATAGAGGACGCCGCCGCCGGCGATCACCAGCGGCTTTTTTGCGCCCTTCAGCGCCGCTACCGCGGCGGCAAGCTCATGGCGATCCGGGCGCGGCCGGCGCTGGTGCCAGACCCTCTCGGCAAAGAAACTCTCGGGGTAGTCGTAGGCCTCGGCCTGCACGTCCTGGCACAGAGACAGCGTCACCGGGCCGCATTCGGCCGGATCGGTCAGCACGGCCATGGCGCGGCTGAGCGCAGGAATGATCTGCTCCGGCCGGGTGATGCGGTCGAAATAGCGTGAAACCGGACGGAAGCAGTCATTGACCGTAGCCGTGCCGTCGGAGAAATCCTCGGCCTGCTGCAGCACCGGATCTGGGATGCGGTTGGCGAAGACGTCGCCCGGCAAAAACAGGACGGGCAACCTGTTTACATGGGCGAGCGCCGCCGCCGTCACCATGTTGAGCGCGCCGGGGCCGATCGAAGAGGTCGCGGCCATGAAGCGGCGGCGGAAATTGGCCTTGGCGTAGGCGATCGCCGCATGCGCCATCGCCTGTTCATTGTGGGCGCGGAAGGTCGGCAGCTCGTCGCGCAGCTGATAAAGCGCCTCGCCGATGCCGGCGACATTGCCGTGGCCGAAGATCGCCCAGACGCCGCCGAAGATCGGGACTTTGCTCCCGTCGATCTCGGTCATCTGGCGTGACAGGAAGCGGGTCAGCGCCTGCGCCATTGTCAGGCGGATTGTCTTGCTCATGGTGTTTTCCTCCGCAGTCCTATTCCGCGCCTTCTTATGCCGCCTTGCGGCCGCGCTCGGCAAGCCACGCATCCGTCAACTGTTCGAAGCGCTGCGCCATGTCGGCGATCGCCTCGTTATCCGACATCTTGCCGGCCAGCCATTGTTCGGCCGCATGGACGAAGATGGTGCGGCCGACGGCAAAGCCCTTGACGATGGGCGCCTTGGCGGTGGCGGCGAACGCCGCTTCCAGCTCGTCCTGCGGCGCTTCCAGGCCCAGCAGCACGACGCCGCGGCACCACGGGTCGTGCTTCAGGATGACGGCCTCGATCTTCGCCCAGGCGCCGCTCGACGCCTGCGGCTCGAGCTTCCACCAGTCCGGCTTGATGCCGAGCGCATAGAGTTCCTCCAACGCGCGCGGGATCGTCGTGTCGTCGAGCTTGCCATGTTTGCCGGCAATGATCTCGATGAGAAGTTCCCTGCCGACCTTCCGCGCGCCTTCGAACAGGGCGCGCAACTTCTGCTGCTGTTCTTCCTTCAGCGCCGCCGGATCGTCGGGGTGATAGAAACACAGGCATTTGATGCAATGGTCGACCGGCCATTCGACAAGCTGCGAGCCGATGTCCTGCGAGAATTCGAAGCGCAGCGGCCGCGAACCCGGCAACTCTACCGGCCGCCCGAGCCAGGCGAAGGAATGCCTGGCGAATTCGAACATTGCCTTGCGGCCGTGTTTCTCGTCGATCAGCATGCCGTAGCCGTCGCGGCCGGCGGCGACCTTCGCAGCCGCCTTGACTGCCAGCACCTTGAATTCTTCGATCCGTGCCGGATCGGCGCCGGCCTTCGCCGCCACATCCTCGAGCTGCACGCGGTGGTCGCACGCGAGCGCCATCAGCGAGGGAATGTCGCGCCGGCGCGTCGTTGCCCAATGGATGTGGTTGATCGCCTCGTCCTTGCGCAACGCCAGATGCTCGCTGCCGTGTTTGAGGAAGAACCGCAGTTCTTCGAAGGTCGGATATTCCGGCGCGCAGAGCAGACGCGACACGGCGAAGGCGCCGCAGGCATTGGCCCAGGTCGCCGCTGTCGCATGATCTTCGCCACCCAGCCAGCCGCGCAGGAAACCGGACATGAAGGCATCGCCGGCGCCCAGCACATTGTAGATCTCGATCGGAAATCCCTTGCCGACGACACCGTCCTCGAGATCGTCGCTGATCGGTCCGTCATAGACGATGCAGCCCATGGCGCCGCGCTTCAGGACGATGGTGGCGGACGACAGCGAGCGGATCGTCTTCAAGGCGCTCAGGCAATCGTCGGCGCCCGACGCGATCATGATCTCCTCCTCGGTGCCGACGATGAGGTCGCAATCGGGCAGCACCGTCTTCAACTGCGCCGAGACCCGGTCCGATTTCACATAGCGCTCGAACCCTTCGGCATGGCCGGCAAGGCCCCACAGGTTCGGCCGGTAGTCGATGTCGAACACCACCTTGCCGCCCTTGGCCTTCATGATGCGGATCGCCTTGCGCTGCGCGGCATCGCTGTTGGGCCTGGAAAAATGCGTGCCGGTGACGACGATCGAGCGCGCCGAGGCGATGAAGGCCTCGTCGATGTCTTCCGGCGCCAGCGCCATGTCGGCGCAGTCCGAGCGATAGAAGATCATCGGCGAAACGCCTTCGTCCTCGACCGACAGCAGCACCAAGGCGGTAAGCCGCTCCTTGTCGGTCTTAAGGCCGTCGACATTGACGCCTTCACGCGTCAGCTGCTCGCGGATGAAGCGGCCCATCTGCTCGTCGCCGACGCGGGTGAGCAGTGCCGAGCGCAGGCCGAGCCTGGCCGTGCCGACCGAGATGTTGGCCGGGCAGCCGCCGACCGACTTGGCGAAGGAGGTGATGTCCTCCAGCCGCGAGCCGATCTGCTGCCCATAAAGGTCCACGGAAGCGCGACCGATAGTGATAACGTCGAGCGGCGCGTATTCAGCGTCCACGGCTTCGCTCATTGGAACCTCCCGTCGGCCTTGTTGTGTTGGGGTACACGCGCGAGCGGCAGCGTGGCGCCGGGAATATGAAATAATAATTCCAATCCATAGTCAATATGGAATGAGTGTTCCTTCCGTGAAAAGTGTCTTTTCGGCGATGGATCAGGCCTTGCGCTTGCGGCCCGTGTCGCGTCGCTTCTCGCCGACGCCGACGGTCAGCGCCATGGCCAGCGCCATTGTCGCCGACAGCGAGCGGAAGCCGGCGAAATCGGCCTCTGCAACCTCGAACCAGACCTTGGCGAACTGGGCGAGCGGCGAAAACGAGCTGTCGGTGATGGCGACGATCGGCACGCCCTGTTCCGAAATGCTGCGCGCTTCCTCGATCGTGGCCGGTGCGTAGGGCGAGAAGGAAATGGCGATGACGGCATCCGCCGGCGTGGCGAAGCCGATCATCTCGGCATTCAGCCCGGCCGCCGATTCGATCAGCTGGTTGCGGATCTTCAGCTTGCCCAGCGCATAGGCGATGTAGGACGCCACCGGATACGAGCGGCGCTTGGCCAGCACGTAGATGGTCTCGGCCTTCGCCAGCAGGGAAATGGCGTCTTCCAGATGCGCGTCGTCCAGCGTGCGCGAAATGTCGTTGAGCGAGGTGCTGGCGGCGGCGACGAAGCCGTCGAAGATCGACCGATGGCCGGCGCCGCCCTCTGCCTTGGCGCGCAGCGCCTGCAGCCTTTCGTCATAGGATGAGTTGCGCTCGCGCAGCCGTTCGCGAAACACCTGCTGCAGGCTGGTGAAACCATCGAAGCCAAGCTGCTGGGCAAATCGGATCAGGGTCGAAGGCTGCACGCCGGCCGAAGCGGCGATGCTGGCGGCGGTGCCGAAAGCGATATCGTCGGGATTGTCGAGCGCATGGGCAGCGATCTGGGCGATGCGCTTCGGCAGGCTTTCGCGCCGCTCCAGGATGGTGGTGCGCAGCGTCTCGAAATCGCGAGGTACCCGTTCGTCCATCGTCGCTCTGTCCAGGCTCATACGTGAAGCGTCCTCTGTGCATCATCATAGCGAGCCTGCGCAAGAACACCATAAAAAATGAGGCAGACATTCCATTCCAAGAGAAAATGGACTAATTCATCCACGCAGCGCTTCAAGCAGTGGAGAAACGGAAAATGGTCGGCGTCGGTCTCATCGGTACGGGTTTCATGGGCAAGTGTCATGCCATCGCATGGAGTGCCGTCAGCGCCGTCTTTCCCGACGTTGCCAAGCCACGGCTGGTCCATCTCGGCGAGGTCAATGAAGAGCTTGCCCGGCGCAAGGCGGGCGAGTTCGGGTTCGCCAAGGCGTCGGGCGACTGGCGTGCCGTCGTCAACGATCCCGAAGTCGATATCGTCTCGCTGACCACGCCCAACCAGTTCCATCCGGAAATGGCCATCGCCATCCTCGAAGCCGGCAAGCATCTGTGGTGCGAAAAGCCGATGGCGCCGAGCTTTGCCGAGGCCGAGGCGATGGCAGCGGCGGCGAGAAAGTCCGGCAAGATCGCGGCGCTCGGCTACAACTACATCCAGAGCCCGGCCATCCGCCACATCGGCGCTTTGCTGGAAGAGAAGATCATCGGCGAGGTCAACCATCTGCGCATCGAGATGGACGAGGACTTTATGGCCGACCCAGAGGCGTTGTTCTTCTGGAAGCACGAAGCCGCGTCAGGCTATGGCGCGCTCGACGATTTCGCCGTGCATCCGCTGTCGCTGGTCTCAGCCCTGTTCGGCCGCGTCGCCAGTGTCATCTGCGACATGGCCAAACCCTATGCCGATCGCAAGCTGGCCAGCGGCGGCCGCCGCGCTGTGGAGACCTACGACATAGCCAGCGTGCTGATGCATCTGGAAAGCGGCATTGCCGGCACGCTGCTGGTCAACCGCTCGGCCTGGGGCCGCAAGGGCCGCATCGCCGTCCAGATCTTCGGCTCGAAAGGGTCGATCCTGTTCGACCAGGAACGATCGAACGAATTCCAGCTCTATCTCACATCAGATCGGCCGACCGAGCAGGGCTACCGCACCATCCTGGTGGCGCCGCACCACAAGCCCTATGACCTCTTCGTGCCGGCGCCAGGCCATGGCCTCGGCTTCAACGACCTCAAGATCATCGAGTGCCACGAACTGCTGACGCGGCTTGAAGGCAGGCCGGCACGGCTCATCGAATTCGCCGAAGGGCTGGAGATCGAGCGCACGGTGCACGCGATGGCGCGCTCCTTCGAGGAAAAGCGCTGGGTGGACGTGCGGTGAGGCGGCGGCTCACCTTCTCCCCTTGCGGGAGAAGGTGGCCTCGCGAAGCGAGGTCGGATGAGGGGTGCTCCAGGGAACACCAACGTCTCACTCCGCTGGAACACCCCTCATCCGTCTCGGCGCTGCGCACCGATCCACCTTCTCCCACAAGGGGGAGAAGGGAGAATCGCGTCAGCCGCCAACCGCCGCATTGATCTCCCATCCATTCACCCAGACCTGCCGCAAGCGGTCGCCTTCGCCCTTGAACCGCAACCCCGTCGCCTGGCAATCCTCGATCCGGTCGCTGCGGAAATTGCGGATCGCCTGGCGCAGCTCGCACCAGGCGACGATGTTGGCGGTTTCGGCGTAGTAGATGAGCGCGATCGGGCGGACGAGGCGCTCGGAGGCCCGGCCCATCTCGTCGCGATATGAGAGATCGAGCTTCTCCTCGTCGCGGATGGCGCGTCGCACCAGCGCCAAGTCGATCGCGCCGGTCGAGGGCGCGGCGAATCCCCACGCATGCAGCGCATTGGCGTCGAAGGCCTGGCGCAAGGGTGGTGGCACCGCCCCGGCGATCTTGGCGCTGACGCGCTTGGCCGCCTGCTTGAGCTCGCTGTCTCCGGTGCGCTCCAGCAGCGCCAGCGACAGGACGATCGCCTCCATCTCCTCGATCGAGAACATCAGCGGCGGCAGGTCGAAGCCGGGGCGCAGGATATAGCCGATGCCGCGGCCCCCTTCGATCGGAACGCGCATCGCCTGCAGCGCTGCGATGTCGCGATAGATCGAGCGTACCGTCACTTCCAGCCGCTCGGCAATCGTCGCCGCCGTCACCGGCTGCCGCGCCAGCCGCACGATCTGGATGATCTCGAACAGGCGTGACGCCTTGCGCATTTTTTCCCCGGGTTGCGAGCCCAATTGACACAGCATTGTCAGTTGGGCTGACCTATAGGAGCGCCTATCGACTTGAAAATCAACAGGTTCCGCTGCGGTTTGGCGGAGCGAGGCGGCAGGCAACTGACATGGGCTATGCGGAAAATCTCTGGCTTTTCTTTATCCTGCTGTTCGGCATCATCGCCGTTCCGGGCATGGACATGCTCTTCGTGCTTGCCAAT
Source organism: Mesorhizobium sp. SEMIA396 (assembly GCF_024518615.1). Classification (NCBI taxonomy): domain Bacteria; kingdom Pseudomonadati; phylum Pseudomonadota; class Alphaproteobacteria; order Hyphomicrobiales; family Phyllobacteriaceae; genus Mesorhizobium; species Mesorhizobium sp. SEMIA396. The sequence continues at coordinate 181,130 of NZ_JANIFC010000003.1, read as the reverse complement.
GCACTGACCGGCGGGCGCGACAGGGGTCTCGCCGCGACCGGCGGCATCATGGTCGGCGGCATGGTGCACACGCTGAACGGCGCCATCGGCGTCGGCCTGCTGATGCATTTCGTGCCGATCCTGTTCAAGCCGCTTCTGCTTGCCGGCGCCGCCTACATGGCCTTTATCGGCATCACGCTGATGCGCAGTTCCATCACTGTCGGTCAGGAAGGGCCTGCCGGCAGCCGGTCCGCATGGAAGGCCTTTCGCCAGGGTTTTGTGACCTGCCTGATCAACCCGAAGGCATACCTGTTCGTGCTTGCCGTCTACCCGCAGTTCCTGAAACCGGACTACGGTCCGATCTGGATGCAGGCGACGGTCATGGGGCTGCTGACCGTGGCCACCCAGGCTGCGATCTATGGCGGACTGGCGATCACGGCTGGCCGCAGCCGCAACCTTCTGATCGCCAATCCGCGGGCGACCATTTTTGCCGGCCGGGCGGCCGGACTGCTGCTCTTTGCCGTGTCGGTGTTCACGGCATGGGAAGGATTAAGGGCGGCGTAGGATTTCTTGCGAAGAAGACCCCCACCTCTAACCCCTCCCCCACAAGGGGGAGGGAGACTCCCGCCGGCGCTGACAATGGCAAACTGCCGAGGCTTTCAGACGTCAAGGTTCGAGTAGGAGTGCGGCAGCGTTCCCTCCCCCTTGTGGGGAGGGTTAGGGTGGGGGTCGTGCCGGGCAAAGGCCGGCAATAGTGGCTCAAGCGGCTCCCTGCCGGTTGTCGATCATGGCGCGGCGTGCCGAGCGGCGCCACTCGACGGCGCCGGCAAGGCCGTGCAGCACCGTCTCGGTGGTCGCCCAGTCGATGCAGCCATCGGTGATGCTCTGGCCATAGAGCAGCGGCTTGCCCGGCACCACGTCCTGCCGGCCGGCGACGAGATTGCTCTCGATCATCAGGCCGATGATGCGCTCGTCGCCTGCCGCGACCTGGCCGGCGACATCTGCCGCGACCTTGGGCTGGTTCTCGGGCTTCTTGGCCGAGTTGGCGTGGCTGACATCGATCATCAGCCTGGGCGCAACGCCGATGCGGGCGAGTTCCACAGCGGCGGCTTCGACGCTCGCCACGTCATAGTTGGGCTGAACGCCGCCGCGCAGGATGACGTGGCAGTCCTCGTTGCCCGTGGTCGTGGCGATGCCGCTGCGGCCGCCCTTGGTCACCGCCATGAAATGATGCGGCTGGGCAGCCGATTTCACCGCCTCGGCGGCGATGCGCAGATTGCCGTCGGTGCCGTTCTTGAAGCCGACCGGGCAGGAAAGGCCCGAGGCGAGTTCGCGGTGGATCTGGCTCTCGGTCGTGCGCGCGCCGATCGCGCCCCAGGCGACCAGGTCGGCAATGTATTGCGGCGTGGTCATGTCGAGGAATTCGGTCGCCGCCGGCAGGCCGAGATTGTTGACGGCCGACAGCACGTTGCGCGCCATCCGCAGCCCCTTGTCGATGTTGAAGCTGCCGTCGAGGTCGGGATCGTTGATCAGGCCTTTCCAGCCGACCGTCGTGCGCGGTTTCTCGAAATAGACCCGCATCACGATCTCCAGCCGGTCCGACAGGCTCTCGCGCAGCGCCGCCAGACGGCTGGCATAGTCGACGGCCGCGACCGGATCGTGGATCGAACACGGGCCGACAATGACGAGCAGCCGGTCGTCGGTGCCGTTCAGGATGGCATGGGTTGCGTTGCGCGATGCGCTGACGGTGCGCGTCGCCGTCAAAGTGCGCGGGATCTCCCGCATCACCTCGTCCGGCGTACTCAGTTCTCGGATTTCCTTGACTCGGAGGTCGTCTGTGGTGGTCAACACGGCTTTCTGCTCCTGTCGAGAGCATGATGCCGAAAAGTGTGAAGCGGTTTTCGGACGACATCATGCTCCTCTTTGATTTAGAGGGAACCTGCCGGCTGAAACAAAAAAGCCGCCAGGTATGGCGGCTGTTCGGATCTTGTTGCTGCAATCTTCAGATCGAGCGCAATCCTCCCGCCGCCAGCGAGCTCCTAAAGTACCAATATGTGGCGGTCAGGTTGATCATGAGGTTCATATAGTCGATGCGGAGGCGCTTGTCACGTGCCGTAGATGAGTTGGCGAAATCGCTGGCGAGAGCGCTCCTCTCCCCGTCACTATACGGGGAGAGGATGCCGGCAGGCAGGTGAGGGGCGGCGCTTGCGTCAACGGATAGGACAGGGCCAAAAAGCCCCGACTTCAATCGACCCTCTAACTATCAAAGTCGGCGCTGCCCTCATTGCCCTGCCGGGCATTTCTCCCCGTATAGTGACGGGGAGAAACGGGCCGGCCGCGACGCTGACCCTATTCCGGAGACGACCCCGCAATGCTCTGGTCATAGTCGACCAGCGATCCGGTCATGACGCCGGACTGCGGGCTGACCATGTAGCTGATCAGCCGCGCCAACTGGTCCGGCTTCACCAATTGCCCCATCGGCTGCGCGGCTTCGGCCTTTGCCAGCCAGTCGTCCGGCGCATCGTGCCACTTCTTCTGCACGATGTCCTCGCCCTCCGTGTCCATCCAGCCGGGCAGCACCGCATTGCAGCGGATGCGGTTGTAGCGATAGGCATTGGCGACGTTCTTGGTCAGCGTCATCAGCGCGCCCTTGCTGGTTGAATAGGGCGTCAGGAACGACTGGCCGGTATGCGCCGACATCGACAGCACGTTGACGATCGAGCCGGGTGCCTTCTTTTCCAGGAGATGCGCCACCACGCCTTGCATCAGGAAGAACGGGCCGCGCACATTGGTATCGAAAATCGTATCGAACAGCTCTTCGGAGGTTTCGACCAGAGAACCGCGCGCCGAAGTGGCGGCGGCGTTGACCAGCGCGTTGACGGTGCCGAAATGCGAGATCGCGGTGGCGACCGCGCGCTTGCAGTCCGCCACTTTTGACACGTCGGCGCTGATGAAGATCGCGTCGACGCCCGCCTTCTTGAAATGGGCGACGGCCTTGTCGCCCTTCTCCTGCGATCGGCCGATGAGCGCCAGTGCCCGGCAACCTTCGTCGGCCAGCGCTTCGGCAACGGCAAAGCCGATGCCTTGCGCGCCGCCGGTGACGATGGCGCGCGTCTTCGAATTGCGATCGGCGGATGTGCTCATCGCTCTGCTCCCTGTACCCTAGTTTCCGGTTCTTACTTGTCGAGACGGACGGTCTTGCCGGTCGTTGCTGATTTCAGCGCCGCGTCGGCCAGCTTCAGCGCCACCAGCCCATCCGCACCGCTCGGCGACGCTTTCTTGCCCGAGGTCGCGGCCGTGATGAACGCGGCGATCTCAATAGCGTAGGCGTCGAGATAGCGGGTCATGAAGAAGTCGTGCAGCGGCGGGCGGGTATAGCCCTTCTCGTTGGCCAGTTCGATCGACACCGGGCGCTGGTTCTCGGCGGCAACCATGCCTTTCGAGCCATGCACCTCGATGCGCTGGTCGTAGCCATAGGTGGCGCGGCGCGAATTGGAGATGACCGCCTGCTTGCCGGAAGCGGTTTCCAGGATGACGCTGACGCTATCGAAATCGCCGGCGGCACCGATCTTCTTGTCGACCAGCACCGAGGCATGGGCGCTGACCGCCACGACCTCTTCGCCGAGCAGGAAGCGCGCCATGTCGAAATCATGGATGGTCATGTCGCGAAAAATGCCGCCCGAGCGCTTGATGTAGTCGATCGGCGGCGCGCCGGGATCGCGCGAGGTGATGGTGACCATCTCGACGGTGCCGATGGCGCCGTCGTCGATTGCCTTGCGCACGGCGGCGAAGTGCGGATCGAAGCGGCGGTTGAAGCCGACCATCAGCGTCGCCTTGGTCTTCTCGACCACGGCCAGGCACTTCTCGACGCGCTTGACGTTGAGGTCGATCGGCTTCTCGCAGAAGATCGCCTTGCCGGCCTTGGCGAAGCGCTCGATCAGATCGGCATGGGTGTCGGTCGGCGTGCAGATGACGACGGCGTCGATATCACCGGCTTTCTCGATATCCTCGATGCTGCGCACCTCGGCGCCATAGGCGCTCGCCAGCTCTTTGGCGGCCTTCTCGAACGCATCGGCGACGGCAACCAGTTTGGCCTGCGGATTGGAGCCGACGGCGCGGGCATGGACCTTGCCGATGCGGCCGGCACCGAGGAGAGCGAAGCGAACGGTCATGATATTTCCTCTGGGGGATGGGTTAGAGAGAGTTGTGTCCGCACCTTCCTTTTGGGGGAAGGTGGCAAGTCTATTTTTCGAGCGCGCCAGAAAACAGGATGACCATCCTGTTTAGGCCGCGAGTTCCGCCTCCCCGGTCTTGGCGCCGGTGATGTAGGAGACGATATCGTTTCCGTCGGTGTTCTCCTTGCGCAGATTGGCGACGATGCGGCCGCGCCGGAACACGACGATACGGTCGCAGAGATCGAACACCTGGCGCATATTGTGGCTGATCAGGATCAGCGGCTCGCCATTGTCCTTGAGCGTACGGACGATGTTTTCGACCTGCGCGGTCTCCTGCACGCCAAGGGCAGCCGTTGGCTCGTCCATGATGATCAGCTTGGAGGCGAAGGTCGCGGTGCGGGCGATCGCCACGCACTGGCGCTGGCCGCCTGACATGTGGCGGATGGTGTTGGACAGATTGGGGATCTTCACCGCCGTGCGGACGAGCGCCGCCTCGGTCGCCTTGCGCATGTATTTGCGGTCGAGGATCGAGAACGGGCCGAGGTTGAACAAAACCTTCTCGCGGCCGAGGAACAGGTTCGAAGGCACGTCGAGATCGTCGGCCAGCGCCAGGTTCTGGAACACGGTCTCGATGCCCGCCGTGCGAGCCTCGATCGGCCCGGCAAAATTCACTTCCTTGCCGTCGAACCAGATCTGGCCGCTGGTGCGCTGCTCGACACCGGTGATCTGGCGCACGAAGGTCGACTTGCCGGCGCCGTTGTCGCCCATGATGGCGACATGCTCGCCCTTGCGCAGTTCGAAATTCGCCCCTTCCAGCGCGTGCACGCCGCCATAGCGCTTGGTCAGGTTTTCAGTCTTCAGGACGATGTCTGACATGGTCATGCCCTCATTGCCCGCAGGCGTTGGCGCCACTGGTCGAGAACCACCGCACCGACGATGATCACACCCTTGACCATCTCCTGGTAGTAGGCGTCGAGGCGCAGGAAGGTGAAGCCGGAGATGATGACGCCGAAGATCAGCGAGCCGATCACCGTGCCGATGATCGAGCCGCGGCCGCCCGACAGGGAGACGCCGCCGATGACCGCCATGGCGATGGCGTCGAGTTCGTACATCACGCCCATGCCGGACTGCGCGGTCAGGTTCTTGGAGCTCAGCACCACGGCGGCGAGCGCGGCGAGAATGCCGGCGATGACGTAGACCAGGATCTTGTGGTTGGCGATCTTGATGCCGGACATGCGCGCGGCATCCTCGTTGGAGCCGATCGCGTAACAGTGCTTGCCGTACCTGGTGTAGGTCATGATCAGCTGGAACAGGATGGCCAGCGACAGGAAGATGACGACGGGCATCAGGCCTTTGCCGATGCCGGCGAAACTCTCGGTGGGAAACGAGATCGGCTGGCCCTTGGACCACCATTTGGCGATGCCGCGCGCGGTCACCATCATGCCGAGCGTGGCGATGAACGGCGGAATGCGCGTGTAGGCGATCAGCGCGCCATTGACGAGGCCGGCAAACAGGCCGCAGGCGATCGCCACCAGCAGCGGCACGATGACAGGCAGGTCCGTCCAGCCCTGCGCCAGGAACATCGCCTTGGGATTGGGGTTGCCGTTGACCGTCGCCACCTGAGCGAAGCTCATGGCGATCATGGCGGTCGCGCCGACGATCGAGCCTGAGGACAGGTCGATGCCGCCGGTGATGATGACCTGCGTCACGCCGATGGCGATGATGCCGACGATCGACACCTGCAGGATGATGATCTGCAGGCGCGCTTCGTTGAAGATGCCGCCGACGTCGCTGCGTGTGTTGAACAGGAAGCTGTCGCCGAGAAAAATGCGGCCGATCAGTTCGAAGATGACGACGAGAATGACCAGTGCCAGGAAAACATTGAACTCGGCCGGCCATGTGCGCTTCCTCGCATCATAACCGACGCCGCCGACGCCATGAGATGTCTGTGCCACGTATTCTGTCCTCCATCAGCCGCGGTCGCCCTCGCGCCTGCGGCGCTGAGGGAGAGAGGGGAGCGGCGCTGTCTTGATCGAGAGCGCCGCTCCGTATCGAACCGTTGGCGGCTCAGTTCTTCTTCAGGAACTTGTCGATGTTGGCGGGCGTCACCAGCTGGAAGGGCACGTAGACCTTGTGCTCGACCTTCTCGCCCTTGGCGAGCTTGAGCGCCGCATCGAGAGCGCCGGCGCCCTGGCCGGCCGCGTCCTGGAACACGGTTACGTCGAGGTCGCCCGCCTGCATGGCCGCCAGCGCGTCCTGGGTGGCGTCGACGCCGCCGACGACAACCGCCTTCATGTCGATGTTGCCGGCCTTCATCGCCTGGATGGCGCCGATGGCGCTTTCGTCATTGTTGGCGATGACGCCGTCGAACGGCTTGCCGGTCGACAGCCAGTTGGTCATCAGGTTCTGCGCCTCGTCGCGGTTCCAGTTCGACGTCTGCTTGTCGATGATCTTGATGAAGCTGCAATCCGGCGTCGCGATCACATCGTCGATGTCCTTGGTGCGCTGCACGGCGGCCTGGTTGGAAAGCTCGCCCATGATCACATAGACATTGGCTTCCTTCTTGCCGGCTTCCTTGAACAGGCGGCAGACTTCCTTGGTCTCGAGCGTGCCGGAATCGGCTTCGTTCGAGGCGACGAAGGCCTGGTTGTCGGGCAGCGTGTCGACATTGACCGGCTCGCGGTTGACATAGACCAGCGGGATCTTGGCTGCGGCGGCGGCGTCCGACATCGCCTGCGTGGCCGAAGTGTCGACCGGGTTGACGATGATGGCATCGACGCCCGAGGCGGCGAAGTTCTTGATCTGGTCGAGCTGCTTGGCAACGTCGTTCTGTGCGTCCTCGACCTGCAGCTCGACGCCGCTCATGCCCTTGGCCTGCTCGATCATGCCGTTGCGCAGCACGGTCAGGAAGTTGTCGTCGAACTTGGCCATCGACACGCCAACCTTGGCGGCCATGGCGGATGAGCTCATCAGCGCCGCGAAGGCGACGCCCAAAATCAATTTCTTCATTGTGTTTCTCCTCCACATATTGGTGCCCGGTTTCACCGATTTATCCGGAATCCCCGATCTCCCCGGGGAATCTCTCCCTGATGTCTTTTCTGTTCCGGGTGACGCCTGCCTCCTGGCTGGAACGTCAAGCCCTCTGTTTGAAACAGATATTCCGGAACGAAAGAACCAAAATACACAGATGATGAAATATTTATTCCATTTCACATCGGGGCGTCAAGGGCGATTCCGCGGCCTGCGGGCCGATTTACGCATCGCTCTGATGGATTCTATCATTTGCCTCGGCGGGCTTGCGCGGCGGCGGGCTAGATGTTTTCCGGCAGGTAGATGTCGAAGGGCAGGAAGGTCTGGCCCGGAGCGTTGGCGGCGCCGGTTTCGATGGCATGCGCCATCAGGTCGACGAGCTCACGGCACAAAGCGGCGAGCGGGGTCGAGATCACCATGGTGAGGATGTTGTCGGCGAGTGCCGCGCGCGATTCGGCGTTGATCTCGTTGCAGACCACCACCGGCATGGTCGCGGGCTTCGCTGCCCGCAGCGCCGAGACCGCGCCTTCCATGCCGCCGCCGGCGACGTAGCAGCCGGCAAGATCCGGATAACGCGCCAGAAGATCGATCATCGCGTCATGGGTCACCTGGTTGGCTTCCAGATTGACCAGCGTTTCAAGCACGCTGAACTCCGGCGCATGCTCCCGGAAGAAGGAGCGAAAGCCGATCTCGCGCAGCTCATGGCCATGGAAGCGGTGGCTGCCGACGAAGAGGGCGACCTTGCCGGGCCGCTTGGCTGCTTTGGAGATCATCCATGCGGCGGTGCGCCCGACCTTGCGGTTGTCGAGGCCGATATAGCCCTCCCGGATGCCGGCGGCAAAGTCGGACAGCACCGAAAAGACCGGCTGCCCTCTCGCCTTCAAGGTTTCCACGACCGCTGTCAGGGTCGGATGGTCCGGACCGACAACGGCGATGGCCCTCGATTTCGCCGCCAGCCTGCGCATCTGCGAGGCGATCTCGTCGGGAGCCAGGGAACTGGCGAAATCGATGGTCGCAACGCCGCGGAAGCGCTGCGATCGCGAGATGGCCAGTTCGAGTTCCCGCGCGAAGTCGCCGTAGAAGGCATCATTGCCCCGCAGCAGCAGGAAGCCCAGCCGGTACTCCGGCAATTCCTGGCGCATGCGCTGCTTGATAAGGCCGGCGGCGTGGTAGCCGATATCGGTAGCGGTCTCGTAGACGCGGCGCGCTGTCTCTTCGCGCACCGGCAGCCGGTTGTTCAGCACACGGTCGACGGTGGCGACACTGACGCCCGAGATGCGCGCCAGATCTGATATTGTCGGCCGCTTCACCATGCTTGCCTCGTCGGGTTTGCTTGAGCCTTCGTACATCATCCTGATGGGAAATGATAGAAACTATCTTTGTGATGTTGAGTCCATCATCGGTCGGCGTTACTTTGACGCTCGAAACCAAAGGATTTCAGGACATTCGCTCTGGCGGATGCCTTTGCCGAGGGAGGCAATCATGTCCACTGCGCCGTCCCGGCGTGACTACAGCCTGATCGGCCGCGACGCCAAGCTCGCCGTCGAGACCGGCCTATCGGCGGCCGAGTGGTATCACACCGACGTGCCGCGCAAGCAGATGAAGGAGCTGATGCAGCGCTCCGACGGGCCCGCGATCCGCGATACGGCAATCTGGTTCGCCGCGCTGATCGTCAGCGGCGCCGGCGGTGCCTGGTTCTGGGGCAGTTGGTGGTGCGTGCCGTTCTTCTTCGTCTATGGCGTGCTCTACGGCTCCTCGACGGATTCACGCTGGCACGAATGCGGTCATGGCACCGCCTTCCGGACGCAGTGGATGAACGATGCGGTCTATCAGATCGCCTGCTTCATGATCATGCGCAATCCGGTGACCTGGCGCTGGAGCCACACCCGCCACCACACCGACACCGTCATCGTCGGCCGCGACCCGGAAATCTCGGTCATGCGGCCGCCTGATTTGGTTCGCGCCATGCTGGGCTTCGCTGGCGTGCTCGACGCCTGGCATGCGATGTCAGACATGCTGCGCAACGCCGCCGGCACCGTCAGCGCCGCCGAAAAGACCTTCATTCCCGAACAGGAACAGCCCAAAGCGATCCGCGTCGCCCGCATCTGGACGGCGATCTATGCCGCCACCGTAGGGCTGGCGCTCTATACCGGTTCGTTCCTGCCGCTGATGCTGGTCGGCCTGCCCAGGCTCTACGGCGCCTGGCATCACGTCATGGTCGGGTTGCTGCAGCATGGCGGCCTGGCCGACAATGTCACCGACCACAGGCTGAACAGCCGCACCGTCTACATGAACCCGATCAGCCGCTTCATCTACTGGAACATGAACTACCATGTCGAGCATCACATGTTCCCGATGGTGCCGTACCATGCGCTGCCGAGGCTGCACGAACTGATCAAGCACGATCTGCCGGAGCCGACACCGTCGATCCTGGCCGGCTATCGCGAGATGATCCCGGTCTTCCTGCGCCAGCTGCGCAACGAGGACTATTTCCTCAAGCGCGAGCTGCCGCCGACCGCACGGCCATATCGCGAAGAATTCCACAACGACACTATCGCCGCCGCGGCGGAATGATCGTGCTTCTATCCGATCTAGACTGTTTGTTTTAACGCAATTCCGGGCGGAAAACCGCTGCGCAATTTTCCTGGATTTGCTTTTGGGGAGGACTTGAATGAGCGACTGGGTCGAGGCCTGCGCCACCGGCGACATAGACGAGGAGGATGTGATGCGCTTCGACCATGGCGGCCGCACCTTCGCCATCTATCGCAGCCCCGACGACGAGTTCTTCGCCACCGACGGCCTGTGCACGCATGAAAAGGTGCACCTGGCCGACGGGCTGGTGATGGATGACATCATCGAATGCCCCAAGCACAATGGCCGCTTCAACTACAAGACGGGTGACGCCCGCGGCGCGCCGGTCTGCGTCAACCTGAAGACCTATCCGGTCAAGGTCGACGCCGGCAAAGTCCTGATTCAGATCGGATGACCGACATGGCGGGGGGAATGGTCATCATCGGCGCCGGCGAATGCGGTGGGCGCGCGGCACTGGCGCTGCGCGACCTCGATTATCAGGGGCCGGTGACGCTGGTCGGCGACGAGCCGCATCTGCCCTATGAGCGCCCGCCTCTGTCCAAGGAGGCGATGGCCAGCGATGCGCCCGAGATCAAGGCGATCGCCAGCGACGCAATTCTGGCCGAGAAATCGATCCGGCATGTCCATTCCGTCCAGGCCGTGACGATCGATCGCGCGGCGCATGCGGTGCGTCTGTCGGACGGATCGGTCCTGCCTTACGACAAGCTCCTGCTGGCAACGGGTTCGACGCCGCGCAAGCTGCCGATGCCCGGCCTTGGCGCGCACTGCGTCTATCTCAGGACCTTCGCCGACGCGCTCGCGATTCGCGCGCACCTCACCCCCGGCAACCGGATCGCCATCATCGGCGGCGGTTTCATCGGTCTCGAACTCGCGGCCGCGGCCCGCAAGCTCGGCGCTGATGTCACCGTCATCGAGGCGCAGCCGCGCATCCTGATGCGCGGCGTGCCGGCGGAGATCGCCGAAATCATCCATGATACGCATGTCGCCGAGGGCGTCGATATCCTGTGCGGGGATGGCATCGCATCCATCGCCGACGACGGCAGACAGGTGCGCACCACACTTGCCGGCGGCCGGGAAATCGTCGCCGACCTCGCGATCATCGGCATCGGCGCCGTGCCGGTGACCGGGCTTGCGGCCGAAGCGGGGCTTACGATCGACAATGGCATTGCAGTCGATGCCGAACTGCGCAGCAGCGATCCCGACATCTTTGCCGCCGGCGATTGCTGCTCGTTTCCGCTCGCCGTCTATGGCGGCCGTCGGGTGCGGCTGGAAGCTTGGCGCAACGCCCAGGAACAGGGCGCGCTGGCGGCCAGGAACATGCTCGGTGCCGGCGAGGCGCATGCGGCGGTGCCGTGGTTCTGGTCGGATCAATATGGTCTGTCCCTGCAGATCGCCGGGCTGTCCGACGAAGGCAGCAGCACCGTGCGCCGCGACCTCGGCGATGGCGCCTTCATTCTCTTCCATTTGGCGCAAGACGGCAGGCTGGTGGCGGCCAGCGGCATCGGCCCCGGCAACGCGGTCGCCCGCGATATCAGGCTGGCCGACATGCTGATCGGCAAGCACGCGAAACCGGCGCCGGAAGCGCTGGGATCACAGGCGGTCAAGCTGAAGTCGTTGCTGGCGGCTTGAGCCGTCGCGCCAATTGTCGACGTCTGCGCTGCCCCTCATCTGCCTGCCGGCATCTTCTCCCCGTATAGTGACGGGGAGAAGGGCGCTTTCGCCGAGGATTTCGCCAATCGGCAACGTTACAGAGGGGGCGTGGCGGTCAACGATGGCCCCTTTCTCCCCGTCGCTATACGGGGAGAAATGCCCGGCAGGGCAATGAGGGGCGGCGCAGGCGTCGGCAAATTAACGCCAGAGAGCCGCCCTAAAACAGCGCCTTCAGCTCCGGCAGCTTATCATTCACCAGCCAGCCATAGTAATTCTCTTCCGGCAGCTTTTCCGGCTCGCCGGCGGCGCGGCGCCTGTCGTTCTCCGCCTTCAGCGCGTCGGCGCGCTGCTCCGGATTGCCGACATTGTAGAGCGTGGCGGTGACCCCCGGATTGCCCGAAATGTCGAAGCCGGCAATGCTTTTATAGGCATCGATCGATTTCCGGATCGTCGCGGCGACGTAGGGCAGCGTCAGGTCGGGATCCATGATGGTCTTGTAGACCGAATTGGGATCGCCGACGTCGAGCTTCGGCAGGCCGGAAACCTTGTGCACGAGATCGCTCATCTGCAAGGCGGTCAGCGGATTGAGCTGGCCGAGGCCGAAGGTCTGGCCGGCATAGTAAGGCTGGAAGAAGGTGGCGCCGAAACGGTCGTCGGGAAAGCTGGTCCCGCCGACGCTCTTGCCGCGAAACGAATGGTTCCACACCTGCTCGCGGCATTCCCACAGATCGTAGCTGTCGGACATTGCGGCGCATTTCTTGAATTCCGGCCGCTGCACGAAATCCGTGATGTCCTCGCCTTCATAGGCGAAGGACAGCTTGCTGGAGAGATAGGAGATCGCCTTGACGTAGTAGGTCTGCAGCCGGTCATAGGCATCGACATTGTAGGTGTGCTCGCCGACGATGGCGCCGACGATGTGCAAGGGATCGATGCCGTAGGTGGCTGCTGCCTTCTTGATCTTGCCGCGCAGACCGGCGTCGTTCTGCAGCAGGGCGTAGACCTTGCGGTACTTCGCCTGGAAGCTGGTGTTGGTCGCCTGCGTGCGCCGGCTGGAGGCACCCGGAATGTCGGGCTGCACGGCATTGCGATTTCCCGGCGGCACCAATGTCGCTGCCTCGGCGGCGAACAGCGTCGCCGCCAGCGTCAAGCCGAGAATGACCAGGATCAGTTTTTTCATGCACCCGCCGCCCAAGCAATTCCAGGAAAAGTGTGAAACGGTTTCCCGGAATTCCGTCAAACCAAGAGATCGAGAATTGCCGCGCAAACTAGGTAAAGCTCTTGGTCGAGTCGAGAGCGCCCCTTCACCCGGCACTACGAAAGGTGGCCAGATGGTACCATCTGGCCACACATGATTTTGCTTGCCGGAAAATGTTGCCTGGACCGGCGCCGGAACGTTCCGGCGCCGTCGTTTAAAGGATGAACCGCGACAGGTCGGTATTCCTGGACAGGTCGCCGACATGCTTCTCCACATAGGCGGCATCGATGGTGACTGATGTGCCGTTGCGGTCGGGCGCATCGTAGGAGATTTCGTCCAGCACCCGCTCCATCACCGTCTGCAACCGCCTTGCGCCGATGTTCTCGACGCTGGCGTTGAGGTCGACGGCGATGCCGGCCAGCGAATCGATAGCGTCGTCGGTGAAGGTCAGCTCGACGCCCTCGGTCTTCATCAGCGCGATATACTGCTTGATCAGGCTGGCTTCGGTCTCGGTCAGGATGCGGACGAAATCGTCCTTCTCCAGCGCCCGCAGCTCGACCCGGATCGGCAGGCGGCCCTGCAATTCCGGCAACAGGTCTGACGGCTTCGAGACGTGGAAGGCGCCGGAGGCGATGAACAGGATGTGGTCGGTCTTCAGCGGTCCGTATTTGGTCGCCACCGTGGTGCCCTCGATCAGCGGCAGCAGGTCGCGCTGCACGCCTTCGCGGGAAACGCCGGCGCCCATGCCGCCTTCGCGCGAGGCGATCTTGTCGATCTCGTCGAGGAAGACGATGCCGTCATTCTCCGTCGCATCGAGCGCCCGCCGCACCACTTCGTCCTGGTCGAGCAGCTTGTCGGACTCGTCATTGACCAGCAGATCGTAGGACTCCTTCACCGTCGTCTTGCGCATCTTGGTCTTCTTGCCGCCCATCGCCTTCGACAGCATGTCGTTGATGTTCAGCACGCCGATATTGGCGCCGGGCATGCCGGGGATCTCGAAACCGGGCATGCCGCCGCTGCCGGTGTCGGCAACCTCGACCTCGATCTCCTTGTCGTCGAGCTCACCGTCGCGCAGCTTCTTGCGGAAACTATCGCGGGTGGCCGGGCTCGCGGTCTTGCCGACCAGCGCTTCCAGCACGCGTTCCTCGGCGTTGACGTGGGCGCGCGCCTTGACGTCTTCGCGCATCTTCTCACGCACCAGGCCGATGGCGATCTCGACCAGATCGCGGATGATCTGCTCGACATCGCGGCCGACATAGCCGACCTCGGTGAACTTGGTTGCCTCGACCTTGACGAAAGGCGCACCGGCGAGCCGCGCCAGGCGGCGCGAGATTTCGGTTTTGCCGACGCCGGTCGGCCCGATCATCAGGATGTTCTTCGGCATCACCTCTTCGCGCATCTGGCCTTCCAGCTGCTGGCGGCGCCAGCGGTTGCGCAAGGCGATGGCCACGGCGCGTTTGGCGTCCTTCTGGCCGATGATGAAACGGTCGAGTTCCGAAACGATTTCGCGGGGAGAAAATGTGCTCATATCACTAGATTCCACTTTGCCACTGCTTGATGGCCTCGAACGGATGCAGCAGCATGATCACGTTGAGTGTCAGATTGTCCCGGATGAGATAGCCGGTACCGAGTTCGAAGATGATGGCAAGGCTGACGATCACCCATATAGGTAGCCTTCGCGCCATCACAAATCCCAGCATCATGGCCAGTGTGTCGGACACCGAATTGATGATGCTGTCGCCGTAATAGTCGAGCGAGATGGTGCCGGCGCGGTAGCGCTCGATGATGAATGGGCTGTTTTCGAGCAGCTCCCAACCGCCTTCGATGAAGACGGCGAACGCCAGCCTCAAGCCGATCGGCGAACGCGGGAACAGGAATCTTGCCAGCGCATAGAACAGGAAGCCGTGGATGATGTGCGAGAACGTATACCAGTCCGAAATGTGCTGGGAATTCTCCGAACTCTGCACGACGCCATGCCAGAGCTTGACGTAGCCGCAGGTGCAGATCGGCGCTCGCCCCATGCCGTAGAGCGCCCCGGCCTGGAAGATGATCAGGGCGAGGACGAGCAGAAGCCCCATCCGCCAGCTGTCTTCATAGGCCGAATAGCTGTTCTCCGCGGTCGGTGTCGTCATCGGTTCATTCCCCCTCGTTTCGCGTCGCCGTCTCGACCATCACAAGCCTTGTCACGCCTTCAGCGGCGGTAGCCGGCGGATCACGGCAGCCGGCAAGGTGGGTTTGACCACAATCCGCCGGATACGCTGCCAGCCAGCCCCGAACAGAATGATCAGCGCGCCAACAACGACCAGGATCAAGGCAAAAGGCGGGATGCCCGTCGAATCGGAGGCGGAATTCACCAGATAATAGATGCCCAGCGAGCCGAAGTAAGCCAATGTCGGAACCAGAAGCGAACGGCGGTCGATGGCAAGCGCGACATAGAGGAAGCCAAGGATCAGTATAGTCAGCATGATGGTTGCATTGGCATCCGGCGCGATATGTCCGAACACGACGTTCTGGCCGGTTGCCATGATGAAGAGCGGATGCACCAGCATGGGCGCCGAGACGACATGCAGCCAGAAAGCGCAATCGGACCAGATCTTGCGTCGATCCCTGTCGTAAATGTCAAAAGCTACACCCGTTGCGAACACGATCAGGCCGCAGATCAGCGGCATGTAAAGTGCCGCGCGGAGCAATTCGGGAACATCCTCCATACGCGGTGGCGCAATCGCACCCGCTGTCACGCTATCATACAGGATTATCGCCGTTTGCAGGAAGGCAAGCAGTGTAAAAGCGATGGCGATAGCCCCGGCAATGATGGGGACGCGAAAACGCCAGAAATAGATCGCCGCCGCGATTATTCCTCCGCCCAGGAACAGATATCCGGCCTGGGACGCCGTCTGGCGCAACGCCAATAGCTGCCAGATAGTCTCCGGCTTGCGTATGCCGAAGCTGGCCTCCACCTGTAGCGCCAGAGCGGCCAGAATGGCGGCCATGAAAATCAGGGCAAGCACGGACGACGATAATTTCATCCGGTGCTGACGCGTGACGATTTCGGCGAGCCCCCAGGCGAAAACCGCGAGGATGCCTGCGATCCAGAATGTTTGGCCTGGAAGCAAGGTGGTCAGGACAAAGAAGAAGCCGGCGCTGAGCAGAACGGTTCCCACGGTGACAAACAGATCGTTGCCGCCGCCCACCAGCCGCAGGTTTTCCTCGTCACCCTCGTCATCGGCGCGCCTGGCCTCGGGGGCGAGAGCGACCGCACGTTCCATGGCCTCCAACTGATCGCGCAGGGTCTGCGAGATCAAACCTTTCGCGACTGCCTTGTCGAGGGTTTCGGCGCTGATCAATTGGGCTCCTGCGTCGCGTCGCGCGCCATCATCAAGGCCGGCCCGTACTCCGATGTTCTGGTGTCAAAGGCAACAAAGCCAGCCTTTTCATAGGCACGGATCGCCCTGACATTGGCGGGATCCGGATCGATGATGACGCGCGGAACACCTTCCTCGAAAAGCTGTTCGACGAACTGGCGCACGATTGCCGAGCCATGGCCGCGCCCGAGCAACTCCGGCACGCCGATCGACACGTCGATGCCGAGCGTGCCGAACGGCTGGTCGGCATAGGGATGGTCGTCTTCCAGATGCGGGTCGTAGCTCTGCAGATAGGCGATCGGCTTGCCGTCGAGCTCGACGATCAGCGGCTCGACCGAAATCGAGTCGATGTGCTCGCGAATGCCGGCGATTTCCGTCTCCGGATCGTCCCACCACTCTGCAACATGCGGCTCGGCGAGCCAGCCGGCGATCATCGGCAGGTCTTTTTCCGTCACCGGCCGAAAGTCGTAGCTATCTTCTTGTTCGGCGATGATCTCTGGACGAACGGAACCGTTCGTCCGAGAAAACCGGTTTCCACTTTTCGGGGTCATGGCCGGCCTTTTCAGCCGACCTCGAGCGTTTCGACGACGAAATTGTTGTTGGTGTAGACGCAGATGTCGGATGCGATCTGCATCGCCTTGCGGGCGATCTCCTCGGCATCCTTGTCGCTGTCCATCAGCGCGCGGGCCGCGGCCAGCGCGTAGTTACCGCCCGAACCGATGGCCATGACGCCGAATTCGGGCTCGAGCACGTCGCCAGTGCCGGTCAGCGCCAGCGATACCGACTTGTCGGCCACCAGCATCATCGCTTCCAGCCGGCGCAGATAGCGGTCGGTGCGCCAGTCCTTGGCGAGTTCGACGCAGGCGCGCGTCAGCTGGTCTGGATATTGTTCGAGCTTGGCTTCGAGCCGCTCCAGCAGCGTGAAGGCGTCGGCGGTGGCGCCGGCGAACCCGGCGATCACATTGCCGCCCTTGCCGATGCGGCGCACCTTCTTGGCGTTGCCCTTCATGATGGTCTGGCCAAGGCTGACCTGGCCGTCGCCGGCGATCACCACCTTGTTGCCCTTGCGCACCGTCACGATGGTCGTGGCGTGCATGGTCAGATTATCGGACATTTCCTGGCTCCGAGCAGCGCCATCCCGATAAGGCGATCGGCGCGGTACGAGTGACTTGATCGGCCATATGTATGCATGGGACCGATGATTGCAAACCGCTGGATAGCGGCCGGGTTCGCAACTGGCAATCGCCGGATCATGCTGCTAGAAGGCTTTCGTTTTCAAGCCTGCGAGCGCTTGAACCTCTGAGCTGGTCACGATGTGAACCTCTGGGACAAGGATAGAGTGATGCCGCCCCGCGCCGCCGAAGTCAGCCGCAAGACCAAGGAAACCGAGATTGCCGTCTCGGTCCATGTCGACGGCACCGGAAAATCGGACATTTCGACGGGCGTCGGCTTCTTCGACCATATGCTGGACCAGCTGGCGCGCCATTCCCTGATCGACATGACGGTCAGGGCCAAGGGCGACCTGCATATCGACGATCATCACACCGTCGAGGACACCGGCATCGCGCTTGGCCAGGCGCTGGCCAAGGCACTGGGCGAGCGGCGCGGCATCATGCGCTATGCCTCGATCGACCTTGCCATGGACGAGACGCTGACGCGCGCTGCGATCGACGTGTCCGGCCGTCCGTTCCTGGTCTGGAACGTTTCCTTCTCGTCGCCGAAGATCGGCACCTTCGACACCGAACTGGTGCGCGAATTCTTCCAGGCTTTGGCGCAGAATGCCGGCATCACGCTGCATGTCACCAATCACTATGGCGCCAACAACCATCACATCGCCGAGACCTGCTTCAAGGCGGTGGCGCGCGCGCTGCGCGCGGCTCTCGAACGCGATCCGCGCCAGCCGGATGCGGTTCCCTCCACCAAGGGATCGTTGAAGGGATAAGGCCATGGCCACCTATGTCGTGATGGAACCGCCAGGCCGCAGCGAGAAGGCCGATGCCACGGCCTTTGTCCGCGATGGCTTCACCTGGCTGGGCCTCCTGGTGCCGCCGCTATGGTTCGCCTGGCATCGGCTGTGGATCGAGGCAGCGCTTGCCTTCGTCGTCATGGGCCTGCTTTCGATGCTGGGCCAGAAGCTCGGCCTTGGTCTGGCCGGCTCGCTGCTGTCACTGTTGGTTTCGCTCTATGTCGGACTGGAAGGGCAAGGCCTGCGCATCGCGGCACTTCGCCGGCGCGGTTGGCACGAATGGGGCGCGGTCGAAGCCGGTTGGCTCGACGACGCCGACACACGCTATGCGCTGGAAGCGGAAGCGCTTGCCGATGAGGTTGTGCCGGCGCCGCGTATGGTCCCCGATGCTGCCCTCGCGCGGCCAGCGCAGCCGGGCATGGCGCTGGGGCTGACCCACATTCCGGGAAGAAGCTGACATGCGGGTTGCGATCATCGAC
This sequence comes from Mesorhizobium sp. SEMIA396, assembly GCF_024518615.1. Taxonomy (NCBI): domain Bacteria; kingdom Pseudomonadati; phylum Pseudomonadota; class Alphaproteobacteria; order Hyphomicrobiales; family Phyllobacteriaceae; genus Mesorhizobium; species Mesorhizobium sp. SEMIA396. The sequence continues at coordinate 162,702 of NZ_JANIFC010000003.1, read as the reverse complement.
TACGGCTCGGGCAATTTGCGCTCGGCCACCAAGGCTTTCGAGCGCGCCGCGCGCGAAGCCGGCATATCGGCCGATATCGACCTGACCGCAGATGCCGAGCAGGTGCGCACGGCCGATCGCATCGTCCTGCCCGGCGTCGGCGCCTATGCCGACTGCGCCTCCGGCCTGCAGGCCGTCGAAGGCATGTGGGAAGCCGTCGAGGAGGTTGCGATCGTCAAGGGCCGGCCGTTCCTCGGCATATGCGTCGGCATGCAGCTGATGTCGCAGCGCGGCCTCGAAAAGACGATTACCAAGGGCTTCGGCTGGATATCGGGCGACGTGAAGGAGATCATGCCTTCCGATCCGGCGCTGAAGATCCCGCAGATCGGCTGGAACACGATCGAGCTCAAGCGCCAGCATCCGCTGTTTGCCGGCATACCGACTGGCGCAAGCGGGCTGCATGCCTATTTCGTGCATTCCTATCATCTCGATGCGGGCAAGGCGGACGAGGTTCTGGCGGTTGCCGACTATGGCGGCCCGGTGACGGCGGCCGTCGCCCGCGACAATCTTGTCGGCACGCAGTTCCACCCGGAAAAGAGCCAGGCGCTCGGCCTCGCGCTGATCACCAATTTCCTGCGCTGGAGGCCCTAGAGCATGATCCCGAAAAGTGGACCCCGGCTTTCTCGGACAAACGGTTCCCGTTTGTCCGGAGATCATGCTCGAGCAGAGGGATAGACCATGAGCAAGAAGGGCTACTGGATGGCGATGGTCGAGGTGACCGATCCGGAAAACTATCCGCTATACATTGCCGCCAACAAAGCGGCTTTCGACAAATATGGCGCAAAGTTCCTGACCCGCGGCGGTCAGTCGTCGAGCCCGGAAGGGCTATCGGGCAATCGCCATGTCATCATCGAGTTCGAGAGCTATGCGGTCGCACTCGCCTGCTTCCATTCGCCTGAATACCAGGTGGCGCTGAAATTCCGACGTCTCTATTCGACATCCCATTTCGCCATTGTGGAAGGCGCCTGAACGGATGATCCTTTTCCCGGCGATAGATCTCAAGGACGGCCAGTGCGTGCGCCTCAGGCATGGCGACATGACGACCGCGACCATCTACAACGATGATCCTGCCGCGCAGGCGCGGGCCTTCGAGCAACAGGGTTTCGAATGGCTGCATGTCGTCGACCTCAACGGCGCCTTCCAGGGCCAGAGCGTCAACAGTGCGGCGGTCGGCGCCATCCTCAAGGCAACGAAGAACCCGGTGCAGCTCGGCGGCGGCATCCGCACGCTGGCGCAGATCGAGGACTGGCTCGATCGCGGCCTGGCCCGGGTCATCCTCGGCACGGTGGCGGTGCGTGACCCGGACCTTGTCAAACAGGCCTGCAAGGCGTTTCCGGGCAAGGTCGCCGTCGGCATCGACGCCAAGGGCGGCAAGGTCGCCGTCGAGGGCTGGGCCGAGGCGTCGAGCCTCGGCGTCATCGAACTGGCGAGGAAGTTCGAGGGCGCCGGCGTCGCTGCCATCATCTACACCGACATCGACCGCGACGGCGTTTTGACCGGCATCAACTGGGACGCCACCATCGACCTCGCCGATGCCGTGTCGATCCCGGTCATCGCGTCGGGCGGCCTCGCCTCGATCGCCGACATCGTGCGCATGACCATGCCCGATGCGCAAAAGCTCGAAGGCGCGATCTCCGGCCGCGCGCTCTATGACGGCCGCATCGATCCGGCCGAGGCCCTGGCGATCCTGCAGGGCAGGGCGGAGACGCGGACGTGAAAATCTCCATTATCCTGGCCTCCTATGACAGCGGCCACTATCATGGCGGCATGGGCCAGGGGCCGGACGCGCTGGTCTCTGGCGGGCTCGTCGACGCCCTGACGATGGCCGGCCACGATGTGATGGTCGAGGATATCGGCAAGGTTGGAGATGCCCAGGAGCGTGAAATCGCCACCGGCTTTGCCGTCTGCAACGCGGTTGCGAGCGAGGTTCGCCTTGCCCGCGACGCCGGTCGGTTTCCCATCGTCCTTGCCGGAAACTGCCTGACCAGCGCCGGCGCGGTCGCCGGCGAAGACGCCGATGCGATCATCTGGGCCGACCAGCATGGCGATCTCAACACGCCCGAGACATCCACATACGGCTTTCTCGACGGCATGGCGCTGGCGACCGTGCTTGGCCTGTGCTGGCGGCCGATGGCGTCGGCCATTCCGGGCTTCAAGCCGGTCGATCCGTCGCGTTGCGTGCTCGTCAACGCGCGCGATCTCGATCCCGCGGAAAAACAGCTTCTCGAGACATTGCCGATCGTGCGGACGGAGTGCTCCGGGGTGGCCCAGGCGGCCGAAAGACTGATGGTCGCCGGCGCCAGACGCGTGCACATGCATCTCGATATGGACGTGCACGATCCCCGGGAGCTGCAGGCCAACCGCTATATCACTTCGGGCGGGCCGAGCCCGGAACAGTTGCGCGATGCCACGTGCGCCATCGCGCTGGCGGTGCCGATCGTCGGCATCACCGTTTCCGCCTACGACCCGGCCTTCGACGCCCAGGCCGATGTTCCGCCGCAGGTCGGCCAGTTGCTGAACGATCTCATCGCCACGATAGAGGGCCGCTGATGCTGAAAGCCCGTGTCATCCCCTGTCTCGACGTCAAGAACGGCCGTGTCGTCAAGGGCGTCAACTTCGTCGATCTCGTCGACGCCGGCGATCCGGTCGAGGCGGCCAAGGCCTATGACGCGGCCGGCGCCGACGAACTCTGCTTCCTCGACATCACCGCTTCGTCGGACAATCGCGAGACCATCTTCGACGTTATCGCACGTACCGCCGAACAATGCTTCATGCCGCTGACCGTTGGCGGCGGCGTGCGCCAGGTCGCCGATATCAGGAAGCTGCTTTTGGCCGGCGCCGACAAGGTGTCGATCAACACGGCCGCGGTGAAGAACCCGGATTTCGTTGCGGAGGCCGCCGACAAGTTCGGCAACCAGTGCATCGTCGTCGCCATCGACGCCAAGAAGGTGTCGGGCACCAGTGAGACCGACCGCTGGGAGATCTTCACTCATGGCGGCCGCGAAAAGACCGGCATCGACGCGGTCGAATTCGCCCGGAAAATGGTCGATCGCGGCGCCGGCGAGATCCTGCTGACCTCGATGGATCGGGACGGCACCAAGGCCGGCTACGACATCGCGCTGACCCGCGCGATATCAGACGCCGTGCGCGCGCCGGTGATCGCCTCCGGCGGCGTCGGCACGCTCGACCACATGGTCGAAGGCATTCGCGACGGCCATGCCGGCGCGGTGCTGGCCGCGTCCATTTTCCATTTCGGCACCTACACGATAGCGCAGGCCAAGGCGCATATGGCCGCCGCCGGCCTGCCGATGCGGCTGGACTCTGTGAATAATCGGCCCTAAAGCATGATCCCGAAAAGTGGGAACCGGTTTTCGGAAAAGATCATGCTTAAACAAGCAGATAGATGACGCCATGACCGAGTTTTCGCTTTCCGATCTGGAAAAAATCATTGGGGAACGCGCCCATTCAGGAGATCCGGATTCGTGGACGGCAAAATTGTTCGCGCGCGGCATCGACAAGGCGGCGCAGAAGCTCGGCGAGGAGGCCGTCGAGACGGTGATTGCCGCCGTCAGGGGCGACAAACCGGCCATCGTTTCAGAAAGCGCCGATCTTATGTATCATTGGCTCGTCGTTCTCGGCCTCTCGGGAGTTTCGCTGAGCGACGTGCTCAGGGAACTCGAAGGCCGCACCCGGCGTTCGGGCATCGCCGAGAAGGCGTCACGGCCCAAGGGCTGACCGCGAGGAAGGGCAGGTATCTCGATGGATCAGCTCGCGCCGACCGAGAAGTATTCCCCCTTTCGCTTCTTCTCCGCCGAGCAATGGTCGCAATTCCGCGCCGATACCCCACTGACGCTGAGCGCGGACGAATTCCGCCGCCTGCGCTCGCTCAACGATCCGGTCGATCTCGAGGAGGTCACGCGCATCTATCTGTCGCTGTCGCGGCTGTTGTCGGCGCATGTCGAAGCGAGCCAGCTGCTGTTTCGGCAACGCCAGGCCTTCTTCAACGCGGTCGACGTGGTCAAGACACCGTTCATCATCGGCATTGCCGGTTCGGTCGCCGTCGGCAAATCGACCACCGCACGCGTGCTGAAGGAACTGCTGGCGCGCTGGCCGTCGAGCCCCAAGGTCGATCTCATCACCACCGACGGCTTCCTGCTGCCCAACGAGGTCCTGCGCCGCGAGAACCTGATGGAGCGCAAGGGTTTCCCCGACAGCTACGATGTGGGCGCGCTGCTGCGCTTCCTGTCGGGCATCAAGTCGGCGCTGCCCGATGTCCGCGCGCCGGTCTATTCGCACCTGACTTATGACGTCATTCCTGGCGAGTTCGTCACCATCGACCGGCCCGACATATTGATCTTCGAAGGCATCAATGTCCTGCAGCCCGGCAAGCTGCCGCAGGACGGCAAGATCGTCCCTTTCCTGTCGGACTTCTTCGACTTCGCCATCTACATCGATGCCGACGAGAAGCTGATCCACAACTGGTACATTTCCCGCTTCATGCGGCTGCGTGAGACCGCCTTCCGCAACCCGGACTCCTTCTTTCACCGCTATTCGCAGCTGTCGGAGAGTTCGGCGCGCGCCATCGCCGAAGGCCTGTGGACCAACATCAATTTGAAGAATCTGCGCGAGAACATCCTGCCGACGCGGGCCCGCGCCGACTTGATCCTGCGCAAAGGCGCCGACCACCTGATCGAGGAAGTGGCGCTCAGGAAGCTGTGACGGCCGGCTCCGTCACCCGCCGCAGCGTCAGATTGATCCGCCCGCCGTTTTTCAGCAGCGCCGAGGTCGAGGGATAGATCCGATCGACGCCGTGAAAGCACAGCCGCCCCTCGCCGCCGAGCACCACGACGTCACCGCTTTGCAGCCTGAACGACTTGGTGGCGCCATCACGCGTGGTCTGGCCGACTCGGAACAGGCAGTCGTCGCCGAGCGAGACGGAGACGACCGACGCCGAAAGATCGGTCTCGTCGCGGTCCTGATGCAGGCCCATTTTTGCGTCCGGCGTGTAGAAATTGATGAGGCATGCTTCCGGCGGGTGCGAATAGCCCGAGACCTCGCGCCACAGGTCGAGCAGCGCATCCGGAATTGGCGGCCAAGGCGCCCCGGTTACCGGATGCGCCGGCTGGTAACGATAGCCGTGCTCCTTGTCGGTGACCCAGCCGAGCGGCCCGCAATTGGTCATACGCACGCTCATCTCCTTGCCGGTGCGCGGCATGGCCGGCACGAACAGCGGCGCCTGCTGCACGATCCGTCCCACCTCGTCGACCATCTCTTCCTGCGCGCTGCGCGACAGGTAGGCCGGCATGTGGCGGACGCCTTTGGGCAGGACGAGCACGGATTCGATTACCTCTTGGATGGTTCGGAACCGTAAAATGTCACGTTCAAATGAAAACGGCGACCCGAAAGCCGCCGCTCTTGTCGAATTGGCAGCCGCCGATCAGGCGAGGTCGGGAATGCGCAGCACCTGGCCCGGATAGATCTTGTCGGGATGGGTCAGCATCGGCTTGTTGGCCTCGAATATGACCGTGTTCTTGACGCCTTGGCCCTTGCCGTAGCTTTTCTCGGCGATCTTCCAGAGATTGTCGCCCTTCTTCACCGTGTAGAAGGTGGGCTCCTTGGCGGGGGCGGCGGCCGTGCCAGGTGCTGGCGCGACCTGCAATTCGTCCGCCTGCACTTTGGAGACGCCGAGCGTGTTGCCGACGGCGATGACCGCCTTCTCGAAGATCGACTGGTCCTTGACCACACCCTTCAGCACCGCCGTGTCGCCCGTGACGACGACCTCGACGCCATCGGTGCCGAGCTTGTGCGAATCGAGCTCCTTCTTGAGTGTGTCGGCCGTGGGTGCGGCTTCGTCGTCACCGCCGATGCCCAGTTTCTTGCCGACGCTCTTGACGAAATCGAACATGCCCATCCTTGGTCTCCCTTGCTAATGGCAATGGTTGAACTTTGCATCTGCGGTCCAAAATGGGAAGTCGTTTTGCGCGTGATTGGTGTGGTGCTTAATCGTTCTCCACCCGGCCCCGCAGCTTCTTGATCGTGCCGCGCCCGGCCTTGCTCTTCAGCCGCCGTTCCACGGCACCCTTCGACGGCCGTGTCTTCTTGCGCGGCGGCGGTGGCGGTTCGGCGGCCTTGGCGACCAATGCCGTCAGCCGTGCCCGCGCATCCGCCCGGTTCTGTTCCTGGGTGCGGAAGCGGCCTGCTTCGATGACGATGACACCGTCCTTGGTGGCACGCTGGCCGGCAAGCTTGATCGTCCGCTCGCGCACGCGCTCCGACAGACCCGTTGCGTTGGCCGCGTCGAAGCGCAGTTGCACCGCCGTCGCCACCTTGTTGACGTTCTGGCCGCCGGGACCGGACGAGCGGATGAAATCCTCGTGCAGGTCGCCCGGATGGATCACCGCATCGCCTGATATGATGATGTTGTCGTCGCTCGCCATGCCGCAGTCATGGCGCGGCGGATCGAAAAAGAAAAGGCCCGATCGAACCGGGCCTTTCAACGAAAGCTGACCCCTGTGGCGCGATTACTCCGCCGCTTCCTGCATGCGCGGCGCCGCGCCCAGCACCACGGCGTCGACATGGCTTTCGAATTTCTCGAAATTGACGGCGAACATGCCGACCAGCCGTGCCGCCTGACGGTCGTAGCCGGCCTTGTCGGCCCAGGTCGCCCGGGGGTCCAGAATCATCGGGTCGAGAATGGCGCTATCGATGCCCGGCACAGCCACCGGCACCTCGAAACCGAAATGAGGGTCGGTGCGGAACTCGGCCGTCTTCAGCGAGCCGTCAAGTGCGGCTGCAAGCAACGCGCGCGTCGCCTTGATCGGCATGCGCTTGCCGGTGCCGTAGGCGCCGCCGGTCCAGCCGGTATTGACCAGCCAGCAATCGGCGCCGTGGCGTGCAATCAGCTCGCGCAGCAGATTGCCGTATTCGGAAGGGTGGCGCGGCATGAACGGCGCACCGAAACAGGTCGAAAACGTCGCTTCGGGCTCGGTCACGCCCTTTTCGGTTCCGGCCACCTTGGCGGTGTAGCCGGACAGGAAATGATACATCGCCTGCGCCGGGGTCAGCCGCGCGATCGGCGGCATCACGCCGAACGCATCGGCGGTCAGCATGATGATGTTGTTGGGATGGTTGGCGCGGCCGGTCTTGCTGGCATTGGGGATGAAGTCCAGCGGGTAGGCGCAGCGTGTGTTCTCGGTCAGTCTTCCGTCGTTGAAATCCGGCACGCCATCAGCGTCGAGCACGACATTTTCCAGCACCGTGCCGAAGCGCTGCGTGGTGGCGAAGATTTCCGGCTCGGCTTCCGCCGACAGCTTGATCGTCTTGGCATAGCAGCCGCCTTCGAAATTGAAGATGCCGTGCGGCCCCCAGCCATGCTCGTCGTCGCCGATCAGCGTGCGCGAGGGATCGGCCGAGAGCGTCGTCTTGCCGGTGCCCGACAGGCCGAAGAAGATGGCGGCGTCGCCGGCCGCACCCTCATTGGCCGAGCAATGCATCGGCATCACGCCTTTCGCCGGCAGCAGATAGTTGAGCATGGTGAACACCGACTTCTTCATCTCGCCGGCATAGGAGGTGCCGCCGATCAGCACGATCTTGCGCGAAAGATCGACGGCGATCACCGTTTCGGTGCGGCTGCCGTGACGAAGGGGATCGGCGCGGAAGGACGGCAGGTCGATGATCGTCATCTCAGGCACGAACTGTTCGAGTTCGGCGGCATCCGGACGGATCAGCAGATTGCGGATGAACAGCGAGTGCCAGGCAAATTCGGTGATCACCCTGGTCGGCAGCCTCGACTCCGCATCGGCGCCGCCGACCAGATCCTGGACGTATAGATCCTTGTCCGCGGCATGCGCCTGGAAATCGGCGAGCAGCGTGTCGAACTGGGCCGGCGAGATCGCCTTGTTGTTGTCCCACCAGACATGTGGTTCGGTGGCGCCATCGCGGACGACGAACTTGTCCTTGGGCGAGCGGCCGGTGTGCTGTCCGGTCTCGGCGACCAGCGCGCCATGGGCGGTCAAGCGGGCCTCGCCGCGCCGGATCGATTCCTCATAAAGGGCGGCCGCACCGAAATTATAGCGCACCACGCCGGTGGTTTTCAGGCCGATATGATCGATCGCGCAGGCGGAATTGCGTTTGCCGACTTCCGACATCGAGTGTCCCTCTTGGATTTGCCGCATCTTTGCCGGCACGTTTCCAGCACGCCCACTACGCGGGCGAGATGGTCAGAACCAGAAAAGCCAAATGATATCAAATCATTAATCGATTTAAATATTTTGAAAGTTGTTTAAATCGTTTATATGTGCAAAAAGTTTCGCGGTTGCCCAAAGGATTGGCGATGTCCGTTCGTCCAATCCATGTCGAGGTAGGATTGTGGCCGCCGGCATGCCGCGCGTGACAGCGGACAAGGCCTATGCCACATTTTGTACCTAATTTGTCCTGCAAAAGCCCCTTCTCTACGACAGAAGGGACAGCTCATGAGGGAGCCGCTTGAAATGGCAACAATCGCGCTTGTCGATGACGACCGCAACATTCTGACATCGGTGTCGATCGCCCTGGAATCCGAGGGGTATCGCGTCGAGACCTACACGGATGGTGCGTCAGCGCTGGAAGGCCTGGCGGCACGCCCGCCGAACCTTGCCATCCTCGACATCAAGATGCCGCGCATGGACGGCATGGAACTGCTGCGCCGCATGCGCCAGAAGTCCGACCTTCCGGTGATCTTCCTGACCTCCAAGGACGACGAGATCGACGAATTGTTCGGCCTCAAGATGGGCGCCGACGATTTCATCCGCAAGCCCTTCTCGCAGCGCCTGCTGGTCGAGCGGGTGCGCGCCGTGCTGCGCCGCGCCAGTGCCCGCGAGGCTGCCGCCAAGACGCCAAGCCAGCAGGCCCGCTCGCTCGAGCGCGGCCAACTCGTCATGGACCAGGAGCGCCACACCTGCACCTGGAAAGGCGAGCCGGTGACGCTCACCGTCACCGAGTTCCTGATCCTGCATTCGCTGGCGCAGCGTCCAGGCGTCGTAAAAAGCCGTGATGCGCTCATGGATTCGGCTTATGATGAACAGGTCTATGTCGACGACCGCACCATCGACAGCCACATCAAGCGGCTGCGCAAGAAGTTCAAGGCCGTCGACGACGACTTCGAGATGATCGAAACCCTTTACGGAGTCGGATACCGGTTCCGCGAAGCATAAGTAGCAGGGCCTGCTATTCGATGGCAGTGGAAGCACAGCGAACAAGACCGGCGGGCGCCTCCAGGCGGCCGTCGCGGATCATGCCGTCCTTCGTGTCGAAGATCACGGTGCCGATGCGCCGTTTCCTTGGCCATCATATCTTTTCCAGCCTGACACGGCGTATCCTGTTCCTCAACCTTGCCGGCCTTGCCGTCCTGGTGACCGGCATCCTCTATCTCAACACCTTCCGAGACGGGCTGATCGACGCCCGCGTCGAAAGCCTGATGACCCAGGGCGAGATCATCGCCGGCGCGATCGCCGCGTCGGCGACGGTCGAGACGGATTCGATCAGCATCGACCCGGAAAAGCTGCTTGAACTGCAGGCCGGCGAAAGCCTGGGGCCGGGCTCCGACCAACTCGACAACCTCGACTTCCCGATCAACCCGGAGCGGGTCGCCCCGGTGCTGCGAAGGCTGATCTCGCCGACCAGGACCCGCGCCCGCATCTATGACCGCGACGCCAATCTGCTGCTCGATTCACGCCACCTCTATTCGCGTGGCCAGATCCTGCGCTACGACCTGCCGCCGGTTGAGGAGGAAGAGCCCGATCTGGTCGAGCGCATCCAGAAATTCGTCTTCGACTTCTTCCGCAACACCGAGCTGCCGGTCTATCACGAGCAGCCGGGCGGCAATGGCGCCGCTTTCCCGGAAGTGGTCAAGGCACTCACCGGCAGCCCGTCGACCATCGTGCGCGTCAGCGAGCAGGGGGAGCAGATCGTTTCGGTGGCGGTGCCGATCCAGCGCTTTCGTGCCGTCCTGGGCGTGCTGATGCTGTCGACCGAAGGCGGCGACATCGACAAGATCGTCGCCGCCGAGCGCAAGGCGATCCTGCGCGTCTTCGGTATCGCGGCCCTTGTCACCGCCATCCTGTCGATGCTGCTTGCCTCCACCATCGCCAATCCGCTGCGCCGGCTGTCGGCGGCGGCGGTGCGGGTGCGGCGCGGCGTCAAGAGCCGTGAGGAAATCCCCGATTTTTCCGACCGCCAGGACGAGATCGGCAATCTGTCGATCGCCATACGCGACATGACCAACGCGCTCTACGCCCGCATCGAGGCGATCGAAAGCTTCGCGGCCGATGTCTCGCACGAGTTGAAGAACCCGCTGACGTCGCTGCGCAGCGCGGTGGAAACCTTGCCGCTGGCCAAGAACGACGATTCGCGCGGCCGGCTGATGGATATCATCCAGCACGATGTCAGGCGGCTGGACCGGCTCATCACCGATATTTCCGACGCATCGCGCCTGGACGCGGAGCTCGCGCGTGAAGATGCCGGGACGGTCGACCTGAAGAAATTCATCACCGATCTGGTCGCCGTTTCGCGCGAAGCGACGCGCAACAAGAAGGCGGTCGAGATCGAGTTCAAGGCGGCCAAACTGCCGCAAGGCGTCAAAGGCTACGTCGTCGTCGGGCATGATCTTCGCATCGGCCAGGTCATCACCAATTTGATCGAGAACGCCCGTTCCTTCGTTCCCGAGGATCATGGCCACATCAGCCTGTCGCTGGCGCGTGCCGGCAAGTTCAACATCGTCACCGTCGACGACAATGGCCCCGGCATCCGGGCCGACAACATCGACCGCATCTTCGAACGGTTCTACACCGACCGGCCGGCCGGCGAGGCATTCGGCCAGAATTCGGGGCTTGGCCTGTCGATATCCAGGCAAATCGTCGAGGCCCATGGCGGCACGCTCACCGCCGAGAACATCCCCGGCACCAAACCCGGCGAGATCAAGGGCGCACGCTTTGTGGTGACATTGCCGGCCGAAGGCTGAGAGCATGAATCCCAACCACGCCTGGTCCAGCCGTGCAGCCTGAAAACATTCACGCGACAATGGTTTTGATCGGCGAGCGCGGCATTCTCGTCACCGGAGCCTCCGGTTCGGGCAAGACGACGCTGGCGCTGGCGCTCATCGACCATTGTCGCCATCGCGGCCTGTTCTCGCGGCTCGTCGGTGACGATCAGCTCTTTGTCGAGGTGCATGCCGGGCGGCTTCTCTGCCGCGCTCCCGCCATCATAGAAGGCCTCGTCGAGGTGCCTGGGCTCGGGCCGCGAGCGGTGCCGTTCGAGCCCGCCGCCATCGTCGATTTGCATGTCCGCCTGACGCCGGCCGGTGAAACGGCACGCTTTCAGGAGGATGCCGACACCAGCATCGCCGGCTGTCGGGTGCCGCGTATCGATGCGGTCGAACGCAACGTCGCTGCCGCCTTGCCGGTCGTGATGGCGCGGCTGTCGATCGCGCCTTTTCTATGATCCGTTCCGGGTTTTTTGCTGCAATGCGTCAAAATGGCATGTGCCTGCGCAATTTTGGGCTTGTCAACGGGCCGTGCGTCGACAAGATAGCGCTCCCGCCGCCTGGATTGGCTGGCGAGCATAAAATGCGCCTGTGAAGCGGCGATGACGGGAGCCACCAAAGAATGATCGGACTCGTGCTTGTAACGCACGGTCAACTGGCCACCGAGTTCCGACATGCCGTCGAACATGTCGTCGGGCCACAAGACAATTTCGAAACCGTGGCGATCGGTGCCGACGACGATATGGAGCAGCGTCGCCGCGACATCGTCGACGCTGTTGCCCGTGTCGATACCGGGGCGGGCGTCATCGTGCTGACCGACATGTTCGGCGGCACGCCCTCCAACCTTGCCATCTCGGTGATGGAGTCCGGCCGCACCGAGGTGATCGCCGGCATGAACCTGCCGATGCTGATCAAGCTCTCCTCGATCCGCAAGGGCGACAATATGGCCGCCGCGCTCGATGAGGCTCAGGCCGCCGGCCGCAAATACATCAATGTCGCCAGCCAGCTCCTGAGCAGCAAATGACCGCGCTGTCCCCGGAAAAAGACCAAATTGTCCGGGATTTTCCCATCATCAACCAACGTGGCCTTCATGCGCGCGCTTCGGCGAAGTTCGTCCAGCTGGCCAGCGGCTTCGATGCCTCGGTGCATGTCGAGAAGGATGGCGTCAAGGTCGGCGGCACCTCGATCATGGGCCTGATGATGCTGGCGGCAAGCCCCGGCTATTCGATCCGCGTCACCGCCAGCGGACCGGAAGCCCGGCAGGTCATCGACGCCCTGGAGCAGCTGGTGGCGTCCCGCTTTGGCGAGGAATGCTGATCAGGTAGAGCGCCGATGCGTGTCTGAGAGACATGCAGGGATAAAGATTTCTTTATATCCCATTGTCGTCCTTGCTCCGATCTGCTAGTCAGGCCGGCAATTCGCGCCCTTCGACGCGCCGACCGGCGCGGGCGTGTCCGCAACAAATTCGCAAGCACAACATTCGCATCGGAGTACTGCCATGACGGGTAGCAAGGACTATGTGGTCGCCGACATCTCGCTTGCCGGCTGGGGCCGCAAGGAACTCGAGATCGCCGAAACCGAAATGCCGGGCCTGATGGCCTGCCGTGAGGAATTCGGTCCCAAGCAGCCGCTCAAGGGTGCGCGCATCACCGGCTCGCTGCACATGACGATCCAGACGGCGGTGCTGATCGAGACGCTGAAGGAACTGGGCGCCGATATCCGCTGGGCCTCCTGCAACATCTTCTCGACCCAGGACCATGCGGCCGCGGCCATCGCCGAAGCCGGCATCCCGGTGTTCGCCGTCAAGGGCGAGTCGCTCGAGGAGTATTGGGACTACACCGACAAGATCTTCCAGTGGGCCGATGGCGGCCTCTCCAACATGATCCTCGATGATGGCGGCGATGCCACCATGTACATCCTGATCGGCGCCCGCGCCGAGGCCGGCGAGGACGTGCTGTCCAACCCGCAGAGCGAGGAAGAGGAATACTTCTATGCCCAGGTCAAGAAGCGCCTGAAGGCTTCGCCCGGCTTCTTCACCAAGCAGAAGGCGGCGATCCGCGGCGTCACCGAAGAGACGACCACCGGCGTCAACCGGCTCTATCAGCTGCAGAAGAAGGGCCTGCTGCCTTTCCCCGCCATCAACGTCAACGACTCGGTTACCAAGTCGAAGTTCGACAACAAATATGGCTGCAAGGAATCGCTGGTCGACGGCATCCGCCGCGGCACCGACACGATGATGGCCGGCAAGGTCGCTGTCGTGTGCGGTTATGGCGACGTCGGCAAGGGCTCGTCGGCCTCGCTCAAGGGCGCCGGCGCCCGCGTCAAGGTCACCGAGGTCGATCCGATTTGCGCGCTGCAGGCGGCGATGGACGGGTTTGAAGTCGTCACGCTGGAAGATGCGGCCCCCACCGCCGACATCGTCATCACCACCACCGGCAACAAGGATGTCGTCACCCTCGACCATATGCGCTCGATGAAGGACATGGTCATCGTCGGCAACATCGGCCACTTCGACAATGAGATCCAGGTCGCCGCGCTGCGCAATTTGAAATGGACCAACGTCAAGCCGCAGGTCGACATGATCACCTTCGCGGACGGCAAGCGGATGATCCTTTTGTCGGAAGGGCGGCTGCTCAATCTCGGCAACGCCACAGGCCACCCGAGCTTCGTCATGTCGGCATCCTTCACCAACCAGGTGCTGGCGCAGATCGAGCTCTACACCAAGCCCGGCCAGTACGAGAACCAGGTCTATGTCCTGCCCAAGCATCTCGACGAAAAGGTCGCGCGCCTGCATCTCGACAAGCTCGGCGCCCGTCTGACCGAACTGTCGGGTGAACAAGCCGCCTATATCGGCGTCACGCCGCAGGGTCCGTTCAAGCCGGAACACTACCGCTATTAACCAAAGCTAAAATTGCTACCAGATATTGAGGCCGGGCGATTGACTTTTCGCCCGGCCTTATTTTTGCGCGCCATCAGCCTTCACGGCGATTCGGCGAGGGGTTATTGTCAGGTGATTCGGCGATGCTTCCAGCCCGAGAGGGTCAAGAGAGGCACGCATCAGGGCGGTCTTGCATTCAGGCGGCGGAGAGGACCAAGACATGCCGGGGCAACACCCGCACAGAGCGGGACGGGCCGTTTCCGGCGGCCATGACGATTCGGGGATTGCTGGCTCCGCCCTGGAAGGCGGGAGCCTGTCCTGGCGCGCCCGTGCGTCGACATTCCTTGCCACCTCCGCGCTCGCGGGCCCCTTGGCTGGCGCCGTCGCGCATGCCGAAACCGCTGCTGCCAGCGTCGCGGGACTGTCGGTGAGCGCCATCGAGGTCATGCAGCTTGCCGTGTTCGTCGGCGTGACGGGTGCCGCACTGATATCGGCCATCGTTCTCATCCGCGAAAGAGCCCGCACCTCGGCGGAGAATGTCGAACTCAGGAGCCGCCTCGCCGACATCAACGCGGCGCTCCGCCGCTCCGAGGCGCTGCTCAATCTGCGTGACCAGCGCGTCGTCGTCTGGGCCGCTGAAAACAAGAAGCCCGAGCTTATCGGCACATTGCCCGTCGAAAGCGGCGCTCCCGAAGATAGGGCCGCTTTTCTCGCTTTCGGCCGCTGGCTGATGCCGCGTTCGGCGGCGGCACTCGAACATGCCGTCGCGGGATTGCGCGAGAAGGCCAAACCCTTCGACCTCGTCATCGAATCGCAGGCCGGTGCGCCGCTCGAAGTGCATGGCCGCAAGAGTGCCGCGCATGTGCTCGTGCGTTTCGTCTCGCTCTCGGAGACGCAGCGCAGCCAGGCCAGGCTGAAGATCGAGAACCAGCGGCTGGCCGCCGACCACGACACGATGATCGGCCTGCTCGACGCGCTGAACATGCCGGCATGGCTCCGCGGCGAGGACGGCGGGCTGAAGTGGGTCAACCGCGCCTATGCCGATGCCGTCGAAGCCGAAAATGCCGAAGCCGCGGTCCGGGAGAAAAAAGAGTTCCTCGGCGGCCAGGCGCGCGATGCGATTGCCGCCCAGCACAAGACGCATCCGGTTTTCGAGCAGTCGCTGTCCACCGTGATCGAAGGTGACCGCCGTGTGTTCGCGGTCACCGATTTCGCCGGCAGCGATGGCTCGGCCGGCCTTGCCTGTGACACCAGTGCCATTGAGGCCGTTCGCGGCGAATACGAACGGACGGTGCGAAGCCACGCCGACACGCTCGACCAGCTCAACACGGCAGTCGCCATTTTCGACACCGACGAGAAGCTGCGGTTCTTCAACCAAGCCTTCCAGAAGCTTTGGGGGTTGGACGCCGGCTTCCTGCACAGCGCACCCGACAATGCCTTGCTGCTCGACCGGCTGCGCAGCGAGGGCAAGATCGCCGAACAGCCTGAATGGCGTCGCTGGAAGGAAGGCCTGCTCGGCGCCTATCGCGCCGTCGAATCCCAGGAACATTGGTGGCATCTGCCGGACGGCAAGACCATTCGCGTCGTCGCCAATCCGCAGCCCAAGGGCGGCGTGACCTGGGTGTTCGAGAACCTGACCGAGAAGATGGACCTGGAAAGCCGCTACCAGACAGCCGTGCGGGTTCAGGGCGAGACGCTCGACAATCTTGCCGAAGGCGTGGCGGTGTTCGGACCCGACGGCAGGCTCCGGCTGTCGAATCCTGCCTTTGCCACTCTCTGGGGATTGAGCGGTGAAGCGGCCAAGCCCAGTGTCCACGTGTCGACGATACGCGACCTCTGCGACCGGCAGGCCGCGGACAGCCCCTGGCCCAGCTTCGTTGCCGCCATCACCGGCTTTGACGACGAGCGCCGCGACCGCCACGGACAGACCGAGCTCAACAACGGCAATGTGCTGAGTTACGCCATGATCCCGCTGCCCAACGGGCAGGTGATGATGACCTTCGTCGACGTGACCGACAGCGTCCATGTCGAGCGGGCGCTGAAGGACAAGAACGAGGCGCTGCAAAAATCCGACCAGCTCAAGAACGAATTCGTCCAGCACGTCTCCTATGAACTGCGTTCGCCGCTGACCAACATCATCGGCTTCACCGAACTCCTGTCGCAGCCCACGACCGGTCCGCTGACGCAGAAGCAGCGCGAATATGTCGAGCATGTCAGCTCGTCCTCCGCGGTCCTGCTCACCATCGTCAACGACATACTCGACTTGGCGACGGTGGACGCCGGCATCATGCAGCTCGACATTTCCGAGGTGCAGGTCGATCGCACCATCGCCGCTGCGGCCGAACTGGTGGCCGACCGGCTGGAAGAGCATTCGATCAGTCTCCAGGTGGACGCCATCGCGGCGCCGAAGACGTTTCACGGCGATGAGGTCCGCGTCCGCCAGATCCTCTACAATCTGCTCAGCAACGCCGCCAATTACGCCCCGGAAGCCAGCATCATCCGGCTCACTTGCCGCCATCTGGCGGATGGGGTGGAATTCTCGGTTCATGACGATGGTCCCGGCATGCCGCCGGATGTGCTCGATTCGGTGTTCCGCCGTTTCGAGCCGCGCGCCAATGGCGGCCGCCGGCGCGGCGCCGGCCTCGGCCTGTCGATCGTCAAGAGCTTCGTCGAGCTGCATGGCGGCAGCGTTCGCATCGAAACCGGCAAGGACAAGGGCACGACCGTCATCTGCACCTTTCCAGACATGCCGGGCATCCGCGCCGCGGCCGAGTAGCGCGTTCGATGACCGGACTGGTGCTGGAGCGATTACTCGCCGACGAGACCCAGACAGCGCGGCTGGGCGAAGATCTGGCGCTGTCGCTGCGCCCGGGTGACGTGCTTGCCCTCAAGGGCGATCTCGGCGCCGGCAAGTCGACGCTGGCGCGGGCCTTGATCAGGACCCTGGCCGACGATGCCGGTCTCGATGTTCCGAGTCCGACCTTCACATTGGTGCAGAGCTACGACACCCGCATTCCGGTCCATCATTTCGATCTCTACCGCCTGTCCTCGGCGGACGAGATCGATGAGTTGGGGCTCGACGAAGCCCTGGCGCAGGGTGCTGCTTTGGTCGAATGGCCGGAACGGGCGGAAGCCCATCTGCCGAAAACCACAGTCCTGATCGAGCTCGTCCAGCATGGCGAAGGCCGGCTGGCGCGATTGTCAGGCCAGGGTGATGCCTTCGATCGGGCGGCACGGTCGTTGGCCATGCGCGACTTTCTCGTGAACGCCGGCTGGGGGGAAGCGCAGCGCCGCCATTTCATCGGCGATGCTTCGGCCCGCTCCTATGAGATCGTTTCGTTGCCGGACCAAAAGCCTCGGGTCTTGATGAACTCGCCACGGCTGGTTCTCGGTCCGCCTGTGCGCGACGGCAAGCCCTATGCCGAGATCGCGCATACCGCTCAGTCGGTCTCCGCCTTCGTTGCCATCGACCGCGCCTTGAAGGAAGGCGGCGTCAGCGTTCCGCAAATCCATGCCGAGGACCAGGAGCAAGGTTTCCTGCTTCTCGAACATCTTGGTTCCGAAGGTTTCCTCAGCGGCGATGGCCAGCCGCTGGCCGAGCGTTACGCAGCGTCCGCTGAGCTGCTGGCCATGATGCACGGCAGGGCCTGGCCGCAGCGCCTGGAAACAGGGCAAGGCGGCTTCCACGATGTGCCGCCTTTCGACCGCGACGCCATGATGATCGAAGCCGATCTGCTGGTCGACTGGTACGTGCCGGCAATCACTGGCGCTCCGGCAAGCGAGAGCTTGCGCGCCGGTTACCACAAGCAATGGAATGCGCTCCTCGACCGGCTGCAAGGCCGCGAGGTCACGCTGATGCTGCGCGACTTCCATTCGCCAAACATCATCTGGCGCGGCGACCGTTCCGGGCATGATCGGCTAGGCATCGTCGATTTCCAGGATGCGCTGATCGGCCCTTGCGCCTATGACGTCGCCTCGCTCGCCATGGACGCGCGGGTCACCATCTCGCCCGAGATCGAGAAACAGACGCTGGATGCCTATGTCGCGGCGCGCCACGCAGCCGGCGCTTTCGACGAGGCAAGCTTCCTGGAATCCTACGCCATCATGGCGGCGCAGCGAAATTCCAAGATCCTCGGCATCTTCGTCCGTCTCGAAAAACGCGACGGCAAGCCCTATTATCTGAAGCACTTGCCGCGCATCCGCGACTATCTGCGCCGGGCTCTGTCTCATCCGGCGCTGGCAAGCCTGCGCGAGTTCTACGACGCCCAGGGTTTGCTGGAGGAGCGAGCGCTGTGACAGCAAGACCGGACACCGCCATCGTACTTGCCGCCGGGCTTGGCAAACGCATGCGGCCGATCACCGACACCATTCCCAAGCCACTGGTCAAGATTGCCGGCAAGACGTTGCTCGACTGGAGCCTCGACAGCCTGGCCGCCGCCGGCGTCGGCAAGGCGGTCGTCAACGTCCACTACTTTCCCGAACAGATCGTCGCCCATGTCACTGCCCGCCGCGCGCCAAACATCGTCATTTCCGACGAGAGCGAACAACTGCTCGATTCCGCCGGCGGCATCGTCAAGGCGTTGCCCGAACTGGGCGATCAGCCCTTCTACATCCTCAACGCCGACACGTTCTGGATCGATGACGGTCCTCTCAATCTCCAGCGCCTCGCCCTTGCATGGGACGCGGCGAAAATGGATATTCTGCTGATGCTGGCGGATCTCCAACAGGCGACCGGACACTGCGGCAGCACCGATTTCCTGGTGGCGCCGGATGGCGGCTTGCGGCGTTCGAAAGGCGACCCGGCGGGGCTGATCTATGCCGGGGCGGCGATCGTCCATCCGCGCCTGTTCGAGGGTGCACCGGCCGGGCCGCACTCGCTCAACGCCTATTTCGATTCCGCCATCGCGGCCGGCCGCCTGTTCGGCATGCCCATGCATGGCCACTGGATCACCGTCGGCACGCCCGATGCCGTACCGCTCGCGGAAGCGGCGGTCGCCGGTGCGCTCATCGAGTCGCAATGAGCGGCTCCAGCCGCGTTTTCTCGATCCCGCCCGGAGCGCCGTTTCTGCCGACGCTTGCCGAGGCGCTGCTTGCCGGCCGCCTTGTTCCGGGGTTTCGATTTGACGGCGACCCGCTCGCTTTGGCCGATGTCACCATCTATGTGCCGACACGCCGTGCCGCGCGTGCCTTGCGGGGTGTCTTCGTCGACAGCCTGGCGGCACGCGGCGGCGGCGGCTCGGCGATCCTGCCGGTCATCCGGCCACTGGGCGAGTTCGACGAGGATGAGGCCGCATTCGAGACCGAGGCATCGGCGGCCATAGATCTCGCGCCGCCGATCGCCGCGATCGAACGCCTGTTGCTGCTGACGCCGTTGGTGCGCGCCTGGAAACGCCGGCTGCCGGCGCATGTCGCCGCCCTTTTCGCCGAGGAGATCGTCATCCCGGCTTCCACCGCCGACGCGATCTGGCTGGCGCGCGATCTCGCCCGGCTGATGGACGAGATCGAGACGGAAGGAACGGACTGGGCCAAGCTCACCGATCTGGTGACCGGCAACCTTGCCGGGTGGTGGCAGGTGACCCTCGAATTCCTCGGCATCGTCACCGAAGCCTGGCCGAAATTCCTCGCGGAAAGCGACCGCTCAAATCCGGCCGCGCATCGCAGTGCGCTGATCCGCGCCGAGGCGGCGCGGCTGCTGCGCAATCCGCCCGCTGGCCCCGTTATCGCCGCGGGCTCGACCGGCTCGATACCCGCCACGGCCGAACTGCTTGCCGCCATCGCGCGCCTGCCCGGCGGCGCCATCGTGCTGCCCGGCCTCGACCGTACGCTGGACGAAGCGTCGTTCCAGGCAATCGCCGCGCCCGGCGCGCGTCCAGCCGTGCTCGGCCACCCGCAATATGGCTTGGCCAGGCTGATCGGCAAGATCGGCGTATTGCGCAGCGACGTCGAGGAGATTGGCGTGGCCGAACCGCGACTTGCGCTTCGCGCCGCCCTTGTCGGCGAAGCGCTGCGGCCGGCCGAAACCACCGAACTCTGGGCCGAGACACGTGCCGGTTTCCCGGCGTCCCACATTGCCGGCGCCTTCGCCGAGGTGACCTTGCTCGAAGCTGCCAGCGAACGTGATGAAGCTGTCGCCATCGCCGTCGCGCTCAAGCGCGCGGTCGAACAGCCCGGCCAAAGGGCGGCTCTCGTCACCGGCGATCGCGCATTGGCACGGCGCGTCTCGATCGAGCTCCAGCGCTTCGGCGTCGCCGCCGACGATTCCGGTGGCACGCCGCTCGCCAACACCCCGGCGGCCAGCCTGCTCAGGCTGGCGCTCGAGGCATTGTTCAGGCCAGGCGATCCGGTCGGCCTGTTGTCGCTGCTCAAGCATCCGCTGCTTGGCCTCGGCCTCGAACGGGCCGATGTGCGCCACGCGGCGGAACTGGTCGAGCTGGTGGCGCTGCGCGGCGGCACCGGCCGCCCAGACATCGTTTCGCTGCCGGAACTGTTCGAGGCCCGCCTCACCGGTCTGGGCGGCGGCAGCCGGCCGCCCTTCTGGTTTTCCCGGCTGACCGTGCGCTCCATCGAAACTACCCGGAATTTGCTTGAACGTCTCAAGCAGGCTCTGGCGCCGCTCGCAGCCTTCCGCGGCCGGGACGATGCCGACCTTGCCGCGCTTGTCAGGGCCAGCGTCGCCACACTCGAAAATCTCGGCCGCACCGCCGACGGTGGTCTTGGCGAACTCTATGCCGGTGACGCCGGCGAAAAGCTTGCCGAACTGCTGCGCGGGCTGGTCGCGGCTTCGGCTTCACTGTCCTTCGCGGCGACCGAGTGGCCCGATATCATGGCGGCGCTGATCGCGCCTGAATCGGTCAAGCCGGCACAGGGCACCGACCGGAACATCGCCATCTGGGGTGCGCTGGAAGCCCGATTGCTGACCGTCGATACGCTGGTCATCGGCGGGCTCAATGAGGGCGTATGGCCGCGCAAGCCCGAGAGCGACCGCTTCATGTCGCGGCTGATGAAGACCGGTATCGACCTCGAACCGCCCGAGCGGCGCATCGGCCTTGCCGCGCATGATTTCCAGATGGCCATGGGCGCTGGGAAAGTGGTGCTGTCCCGCTCGGCGCGCGCCGGCGACGCACCCGCCGTGCCGTCGCGCTGGCTTCAGCGGCTGCTGACCTTTATCGGCAACAATCAGGCAGCGGAGCTGCGCCGGCGTGGCGACGAACTGCTCGCCTGGGCGCGCGCGCTGGATACAGGCCCAAGGCGGGATTTCGCGCCACGGCCGCAGCCGAAGCCGCCCCTGTCGGTGCGCCCGACGCATTTCTCGGTCACCGAGATCGAGACCCTGCGCCGGGATCCCTACGCTGTCTATGCGAGACGGATCCTTGGACTGATGCCGCTCGATCAGGTCATCCGCGACCCCGGTGCGGCCGAGCGCGGCACGCTGTTTCACGCCATCCTGCATCTGTTCTCAGGCAGTGTCGCCGATCCGCGCACCCCCGAGGCGCTCGCCGGCCTTATCGCCGCCGGCCGCGCCTGTTTTGCCGAGGCCGCACTTCCGGCCGATGTCGAGGCGGTGTGGTGGCCGCGCTTCGAGAAACTCGCCGCCAACATCATCGGGTGGGAGCGCACGCGCGCCGATGCGGTGACAAAGCGCCATGCCGAGGAGCGCGCCGGCAAGACCGTTGTCGGCCAATCCGGCGTGACGCTGTCCGGCTACGCCGACCGCGTTGACCTTTTGGCCGGCGGCATGGCCGACATACTGGATTACAAGACCGGTTCCTCGCCGTCCAAGGCGCAGGCGCACACACTGCTTGCGCCGCAACTGGCGTTGGAGGGCGCGCTGCTCAGGCGCGGCGCCTTCAAGGATCTGGGCGTACGCGAGCCCTCTCAACTGGCCTTCATCAGGCTGAAGCCGAATGGCGAGGTGTTCGAGGAATCCATCCTCGAACACAATCGCCAGCCGCGGACCGCGACCGATCTTGCCGAAGAGGCCTGGGCGCGGCTGGAAAAGCTGTTGATCCACTATGCCGATCCTGCGACGGGTTATCTGTCGCGCGCGCTGCCGTTCCGCGAAGGCGAGACCGATGGCGACTACGACCATCTTGCCCGCGTGCTCGAATGGTCGGCAGGCGGCGATGCCGGCGACGAGGCAGGGGAGGCATGAAAAAGGCCTATCCGATCCCCAGCGACACCGCGACCAGCCAAGCCCGCGCCGCCGATCCCGGCAATTCCGCCTGGGTGTCGGCGAATGCCGGATCCGGCAAGACCCATGTGCTGGCCCAGCGCGTCATCCGGTTGCTGCTGCGCGGCACCGATCCCTCGAAGATCCTGTGCCTGACCTATACGCGCGCCGCTGCCGCCAACATGTCCAACCGGGTCTTCTCGACACTGTCGGAATGGACCACGCTCGGTGACGCCGACCTTGCGGCAAAGGTCGAGGCTCTGGAAGGCCGCCGGCCGGATCTCGAGACCATGCGCCGGGCGCGGCGCCTGTTCGCCGAGGCACTGGAAACGCCCGGCGGGTTGAAGATCCAGACCATCCATGCCTTCTGCGAATCGGTGCTGCACCAGTTCCCGCTGGAAGCCAACATCCCGGCCCATTTCGAGATGCTCGACGGCCAGATGGAGGCATCGCTGTTCGCCGCGGCGCGCCGCGAGATGATCTCCGGCACATCCGCCGGCGACAGGGATCTGGCCGAGGCTTTTGCCGCCATTCTCGATCGGGGCGGCGAAGCCGGGCTCGACGCCTTGCTGGGTGAGATCGTGCGCAAGCGCGACGGCTTGCGCAATTTCATCGACGCCGTCGGGCGTGATGGCACGCGCTTCCAGGCCCTGTTCGAGGAATTCCATTTCCATCCAGGCCAGACGGCCGAGGGCATAGCCGCTTCGGTATGGCCGTTGCCGGGTTTCCTGCCCGACTATTTTGCCGGCTTCGCCCACGCAGCCGAGGCCACCGACGCCAGATCGGTGCTGAACAACATCCTGCCCTATGCGCGGCAGGCTTTCGCCGAGGGCGATCCCATTCGGCGCCTGCAACTGCTGGCGCGAGCCTTCCTCAAGACCGATGGCGACGCCTACGACCCGGCAAAGGCCTTCAGGAAGGCCCTGGTCGACCGGCTGCCGGATCTGGCGGAGCGCTATCTCTCGGCCGCCAATGCCATCGTCGAAACCACCGACCGGCTGGCCCTGTTCCGGATGCTGGAGGGTACAAGAGCGGCGCTGACCATCGCCGACTGGCTGATCGCCCGCTACGAAATGCTGAAGCGCAGCCGCGGCTTTCTCGATTTCAACGACCTGATCACCCGCACCGTCAACCTGCTGGCGCGGCCAGACGCCGGCCCCTGGGTGCAATACAAGCTTGACCAGGGCATCGACCATATCCTGCTCGACGAGGCGCAGGACACCAGTCCGGACCAATGGGAAGTGGTGAAACGGCTGGCGGAAGAATTCTTTGCCGGCTTTGGCGCGCGCGACAGGGTCCATCGCACGGTCTTCGCGGTCGGCGACGAGAAGCAGTCGATCTATTCGTTCCAGGGGGCTGCCCCGGACTCCTTCGCCGACAGCCGGCTGTTGTTCGCGGGACGGGTGCGTGACGCCGAGGCGTCCTTTGCCGATCTCAAACTGACCTGGTCGTTCCGCTCGACCGACGACGTTCTTACCGCGGTCGACCGCGTCTTCGCCGACGCGAGCGTGCGGCGCGGCATCAGCCATGATCCCGATCCGCTGCGCCACCAGGCGATCCGCACCGACGCACCGGGCTATGTCGAGGTGTGGCCGTCGGTCGGCGCCGATGTCGTCGATGAGCCCGACGACTGGACGCAAGCCATCGACCATGCGCACGCGCCGGCGGTGCGCGTGGCTGAGAACGTCGCCGCCACAATCGCCGGCTGGATCGGCAGTGGCGAAATCATCGAAGGCCGGGGCAAGCGGCTGCGGCCGGGCGATGTGCTGGTGCTGGTGCGCAAGCGCGACCGCTTCGTCCATGCGCTGACCCGCGCACTCAAACGCCGCGACATTCCGGTTGCCGGCGCCGACCGGCTGAGCCTGCCTGGACACATCGCGGTCAAGGACCTGATTGCGCTCGGTCATCTCCTCATCCAGCCGCAGGACGATCTGTCGCTTGCCGCCGTGTTGCGCAGCCCGATCTTCGATCTGCCGGAAGAGACGCTTTTCACGCTCGCCGCGCAGAGGCCGTCCGGCTTGTCGCTGATCGCGTCGTTGCGACAGCACGCCGGCGAAAGCGAGAGACTGGCGAAGATCGTCGCCCAGGTCGACATCTGGACGAACGAGGCCGCCTTCAAACCGGTGTTCGAGTTTTACGCTGGCCTGCTGGCGCGTGATGGCGTGCGCCGCAAGATGATCGCGCGGCTCGGGCCCGAAGCCGGCGACATTCTCGACGAGTTCCTCAGCTTCTGCCTGGCCGAGGAACGGACCGGCCTGCCGGGGCTGGAAGCCTTCCTGTCGACGCTGGAAAACGCCGGTCCTGAGATCAAGCGCGAGATGGACCAGACCCGCGACGAGGTCCGGGTCATGACCCTGCACGCTGCCAAGGGCCTGGAAGCGCCGGTCGTGTTCCTGGTCGATGGCGGTTCCGCCCCGTTCAGTGACCAGCATCTGCCGCGCCTGATGCCCTTCGATGGCTCCGGCGCGAATTGGGACGGCAAGGGCTATCTCTGGCGCTCTGCCAGCGACGTCGCCAACGGCTTTTCCAAAGCAGCGGCGGCGCGGGCACGGGAACTCGCCGACGACGAATACCGCCGGCTGCTCTATGTCGGCATGACCCGTGCCGAGGACCGGCTGATCGTCTGCGGCTATCACGGCAAGCGAGCGCCGAACGCCGGCACCTGGCATTCGATCGTCAGCCGCGCGTTGATCGGTGCGCCGGAAAGCGAGCAGCGTGCGCATCCCGCCGGCGGCGAGCCGGTGCATCGTTTCCATGTCACCAAGCTGCCGCCGGTCGCACTGGCTTCCGGCGAGCAGGCGCGGCCGACGGATGCTTTCGGACCTCTGCCGGCGACCTTGTTCCGGCCCTTGCCCCCCTTCGAGGATCTGCCGCGTCCGCTGTCGCCATCCGGTGCTGCGGCGCTGATAGACGAAGGCAAGGAAGCTGTGGTCGACAAGGCGTCGCCGGTGCTCGACGCCGATGCCGAGCCGGGCTTTGCGGTGCTGCGCGGGCTTGCCCTTCACAAACTGCTGCAGATGCTGCCGGGCATTGCCGAGCCCGAACGCCAGCGCGCGGCGGAGCGCTATCTCTTGCGAACGGGTGCGGACTGGCCTCCGTCAGAGCGCGAAAAAGCCCTGGCGTCGGTCACATCAATCCTTGCGGATCCCGGCCTCGGTCAGCTGTTTGCGCCGTCGTCGCGTGCTGAGGTCGCGATCATGGGCAGCCTGGAAGTAAAGGGCAAAAAGCGCTCGATTTCCGGCAAGATCGACCGGTTGGCGGTGACGTCGGACACGGTCTCGATCGTCGACTACAAGACCAACCGGCCGGCGCCCTCCACTCTGGCCGAGGTGCCGCCGGCCTACCTGCTCCAGCTCGCGCTCTATCGCGCCCTGTTGCAGCCGCTCTATCCCGGCCGCACGGTCAAGGCGGCCCTGCTGTTCACCGAGGCGCCGCGGCTGATCGAGCTGCCGGCCGGTGCCATGGACGACGCCCTTGCCCGACTCACGGGAGCGTGACACAACACCTGCTTGAAGAAGGGCGCGATCACCACCACATTTGGTGGGACAAAAACTTTCAAAAGGATTTTCCATATGGCAACCGTGAAGGTCGACAAGAGCAACTTCCAGGCCGACGTGCTTGACGCCAACGTACCGGTCGTCGTCGATTTCTGGGCGGAATGGTGCGGTCCCTGCAAGATGATCGCGCCGGCGCTCGAAGACATTGCCACCGAACTCGGCGCCAAGGTGAAGATCGCCAAGCTCAACATCGACGAGAATCCGGAGCTTGCCGCCCAGTTCGGCGTGCGCTCGATCCCGACGCTGATGATCTTCAAGGGCGGCGAAATGGCCGACAAGAAGGTCGGTGCGGCGCCCAAGACCGCGCTGTCGCACTGGATCAACGGCAATCTCGCCTGATCCATCTGAAATTCATATGACCATCAAGCCCGGCCTCGCGCCGGGCTTTTTGTTGGCGTCATCGGTGCGTGGCTCTGGCTCTCGCGTCCGGCCACTCCATGTCATCTGCTTGAGCCAGACAGGAGAACCCCATGACCGGATCCGCCAAGGCCACCGTATTCATCGACAATGAGCGCGTCATCGTCACCGAGTACCGCTTCGCACCGGGCGAAAACACCGGCTGGCATCGCCACGGCCACGACTATGTCGTCGTGCCGCTGATGGACGGCAAGGTGAAGCTGTTGACCAAGGACGGCGAGACCTTCGCCGAGATGAAGAAGGGCGCGCCCTATTTCCGCAAAGAGGGCGTCGAACATGACGTCATCAACGCCAACGAAGGCGAATATGCCTTTATCGAGATCGAATTGAGGTGACGGCATGCCATCATGTGCCATCTTGATGGGCGCTGAGAGACTACATCTTCTAGAAAGGGGAGTTTGAAATGGCCGAACCCCAGCTTTCCGTCCGCAGCGCAAAAGCACGAGATATTGCTCATCGACTCGCTCGTCGCGAAAACCGTTCAATAGCTGATATCGTCGAACGCGCACTTGAATCCTATGAGATTCGGGAGGCCGGGCGAGAACCGGCCTCCCTCTTCTATTCCCGCCTGACGGCAAGCATCGGCGTCGACATCGATCTGGAAGCAATCATACCATTGTGATTTCAGAGACCCTTAGAAAGGCGCCTGATGCGGTGTCATGGCTTGGCTGGTCTCACCAATCAGCGATGCGGTCGTCGCCGGTGAATTGTGCGCTTTTCTGGGTGTACTCGAACAACTCGATTTTCACGTCGTTTGGATCGCGGATCCAGGCCTGAAATGTGTCATCGCAGGCCAGTTTCTTTGAGGTGACGTCGACACCTTTCGACCTGATGTGGGCGATCGCGGCATCAATGTTCTCCACTTCTAGGCAGAAGTGGTTGATCTGGTTCAGGTCGCCATAGCGGGCCTCGTTTTTCCCGAACACCTCGACATGGCTGCCGCCGCCGCAATCGAGGTAGAACCCGAAAATCTTGCCGTCACGCAGGAAATTGAAGCAGGTGTCCATGCCCAGCACGTCGCGATAGAAGCTTCGTGTCGCTTCAAGGTCGTTGGCGAAGATGCAGACGTGAGCGAGCTGCTTGACCTTGATCATGACAGGTTCCTCGCAGAAAAATCCGCCTTCAGGTCGGCGGGGTGCCGTTCTCGGCCAGCACCGCGCCGGTCAGATACAACGAACCGCTGATCAGGATGCGTGGCGCCGGACCGTCCCAGGTGTCGCGCAGCAGCATCAGCGCGCTGGCGACGGAACTCACCGGCTCGGCGGTCAGCCCGGCTTCCGTCGCGCGGACCGCCAGTTCGTCGTTTGGCACGCCGGCCTCGCTAAGGCTCACCGGCACCGTGTAGACATGCCGGGCGAGGCCCTTGAAGGCACGGAAATAGCCGCTCTGGTCCTTGGTGTTGATCATGCCCGAGATGAGGAACAGCGGACGCGGGTTCTTCTCTTCCTGCTCGGCCAACGCTTCGGCAACCACCACGCCGGCCCCCGGATTGTGGCCACCGTCGAGCCAGATATCGGCGCCCTTGGGTGCCAGTTCGGCCAGCCGGCCCTGCATCAGCTTCTGCATACGCCCTGGCCAGGCGACATTGATCATCGCCTTTTCGGCGGCGCGATGGCTGATCTCGAAACCGGCCGCCTTGACCGCGGCGATCGCCGCCGCCGCATTGGCGAACTGATGGCGTCCGGGCAGCCTGGGCGGTGGCAGGTCCATCAAGCCGTCTTCGTCCTGGTAGACCATGCGGCCGTTTTCCTCGAAGGCAAGGAAGTCCTGGCCGTAGACGAAGGTGGGGCATTCAAGCCGCTCGGCGGTTTCGATCAGCACCTGCAGCGCCGTTTCGCTCTCCTGCGCGCCGATGACCACCGGACAGCCGGGCTTGATAATACCGGCCTTTTCGGCCGCGATCAGTTCGACACGGTCCCCGAGATAGGCCTCGTGGTCGAGCGACACCGGCATGATCACTGACACGGCCGGCTCCTTGACGACATTGGTCGCGTCGAAGCGGCCGCCGAGCCCGACCTCGATGATGGCGGCGTCGGCCTGGTGTTCGGAAAACAAGAGGAAGGTGACGGCGGTGAGAATCTCGAAGACGGTGATCTTCTCGCCTTCATTGGCTCTGGCCGCACGGGCAATAGCATCGGCGAAAACCCTGTCCTCGACCAGCCTGCCGCCGCCATCGGCGGCCAGCCGGTAACGCTCATACCAGTTGACCAGATGCGGCGAGGTGTGAACATGGACGCGGTAGTCCGCTGCCTCGAGCAGGGCGCGCGAAAAGGCGGCGCACGAGCCTTTGCCGTTGGTGCCGGCGATGTGGATGACCGGTGGCAGCCGATCCTGCGGATCGTCAAGCCGCTCCAGCAGCCGCGAAATGCGGTCGAGCGAAAGGTCGAAGCCTTTCGGATGAAGCGCCATCAGGGCTTCGATTTCGCGGTCGGCGGCAAGCGTCGTCATGGCAGAATCCTAGCGCATGAGCCGTGAAAACCAGAATCGGTTTCGGATGGCTATGGCAATCAAAAGCTACAGCGCGCCGAAGCACCCGTGCAATCGCGGTCGCGGCGCTTCGTGTCGCTTCAGGCTTGCGGCCGAGCTTCCGCGGCGACCACCGCCGGCGGCAGGATTTCCGGCTCCAGCGTTTTTTGCTCTTCCGGCAGCTTGAGCAGCATCTTGAGCAGGCGCGCGATCGTTTCACGCATTTCCAGCCTGGATACGACCATGTCGACCATGCCGTGCTCCATCAGATATTCGGAGCGCTGGAAGCCGTCGGGCAATTTCTCGCGGATCGTCTGTTCGATGACGCGCGGTCCGGCAAAGCCGATCAGCGCGCCGGGCTCGGCAATGTGCACGTCGCCCAGCATGGCATAGGAGGCGGTCACGCCGCCCGTGGTCGGGTTGGTCAAAACGACGATGTAGGGCAGGCCGGCTTCCTTCAGCCGGTCGACACCAACCGTTGTCCGCGGCAATTGCATCAGGGACAAAATACCTTCCTGCATGCGCGCGCCGCCGGAAGCGGCGAACAGGATCAGCGGCCGCTTGCGCTGCAGGGCCACTTCGAAGCCATGCACGATGGCGTCGCCAGCGGCCATGCCGAGCGAGCCGCCCATGAAGGCGAAATCCTGCACCGTGACCACCACCGGCAGACCCTCGACGGTGCCCAGCGCATTGATGATCGCGTCCTCAAGGCCGGTCTTGGCCTTGGCGTCCTTCAACCGGTCGACATAGCGCTTCTCGTCGCGGAATTTCAGCGGATCCTGCATCACCTTGGGGTTGTCCAGGGTCTCGTATTTGCCGCCATCGAAGAAGAATTTCAGCCGCTCCTTGGCCGAGATCTTCATGTGATGGCCGGACGACGGAATGACGAACTGGTTGGATTCCAGGTCCTTGTGGAACACCATCTCGCCGGTCTCCGGATCCTTGATCCAGAGGTTCTCGGGCATGTCGGTGCGCCGGCCGAGCATCGAATTGATCTTCGGGCGAACGTAATTGGTGATCCAGTTCATCGCTTCGGCTCCTGTCCTGACGAGGATTGGGAAGAGGTAGGAGAACTATTCGGCAGCAGCAAGGCGGGCCGAACGCACGCCTTGCGCAAGGCCGCTGACCAGCGTGGCGACGGCTTCGGCCGGATCGGCGGTCTTTTCGCCCTTCGGTCCCAGCACATTGGCAACCGCATTGACGATCGCGGTGCCGACGACGACACCGTCGGCATTGGCGCCGATCACCCGGGCCTGCTCGGCGGTCTTGACGCCGAAGCCGACGCAGACCGGCAGGTCGGTGTGGCCCTTGATGCGCTTGACCGCCGCCGCCACCTTGCCGGTGTCGGCCAGCGCCGAGCCGGTGATGCCGGTCATCGACACATAGTAGACGAAGCCCGACGTGTTCTGCAGCACTTTCGGCAGGCGCTTGTCGTCGGTCGTCGGTGTCGCCAGCCGGATGAAATTGATGCCGGCCTTGAGCGCCGGAATGCACAGTTCCTCGTCCATCTCGGGCGGCAGGTCGACGACGATCAGCCCGTCAATGCCGCTGGCGATCGCGTCCTTGAGGAAGCGGTCGACGCCATAGATGTAGATCGGATTGTAGTAGCCCATCAGCACGATCGGCGTTTCATTGTCACTGGTCCGGAAGTCGGCCGCCATCTTCAGCGTCTTGACCAGCGTCTGGCCGCCCTTCAGCGCCCGCAGGCCCGCCGCCTGGATCGCCGGGCCGTCGGCCATCGGGTCGGAAAACGGCATGCCGAGCTCGATGATGTCGGCGCCGGCCTTGGGCAGTGCCTTCATAATCGACAAGGAGGTGTCGTAGTCAGGGTCGCCGCCCATGAAATAGGTGACGAGCGCCGGGCGGCCTTCGGCTTTCAGTTTTGCCATGCGGCGGTCGATGCGGGTCACCATGTCTGGCCCTTTGGACGAATTTTGCTCATAATCAACTCCCAAATCGAAACTGTCCAAAGGGGCCTAGATCTCCATACCCAGCATCGAGGCCACCGTATGCACGTCCTTGTCGCCACGGCCGGACAGGTTGACGATGACGATCTGGTCCTTGTCCATGGCGGGCACGATCTTCACCGCATGCGCAATGGCATGCGCGGATTCCAGCGCCGGGATGATGCCTTCGACGCGCGTCGTCAGCTTGAAGGCCTCGAGCGCCTCGTCGTCGAGGATCGGCACGTATTCGACGCGGCCTGAATCGCGCAGCCAGGAATGCTCGGGGCCGACGCCGGGATAATCGAGACCGGCCGAGATAGAATGGCCGTCCATGATCTGTCCGTCGGCGTTCTGCAGGAGATAGGTGCGGTTGCCATGCAGCACGCCCGGCGCGCCGGCATTCATCGAGGCGCAATGCTCGATGCCGTCAAGGCCGCGTCCGCCGGCCTCGATGCCGATGATGCGGACCTCTTTGTCGTCGAGGAAGGGATGGAACAGGCCGATGGCGTTCGAACCACCGCCGACAGCGGCGATGATGGTGTCCGGCAGTCGGCCTTCCTGCTCTAGGATCTGCGCCCGCGCTTCGGTGCCGATTACCGACTGGAAGTCGCGCACCAGCTCCGGATAGGGATGCGGGCCGGCGGCGGTGCCGATCAGGTAATAGGTGTCCTCGACATTGGTCACCCAGTCGCGCAACGCCTCGTTCATGGCGTCCTTCAGCGTGCCGTGACCAGCGGTCACCGGGCGCACTTCGGCGCCGAGCAGCTTCATGCGGAAGACATTGGGGCTTTGCCGGGCGACGTCGGTGGCGCCCATATAGACGACGCAGGGGAAGCCGAAGCGGGCCGCGACCGTGGCCGATGCCACGCCATGCTGGCCGGCGCCGGTCTCGGCGATGATGCGCTTCTTGCCCATGCGCTTGGCCAGCAGGATCTGGCCGAGGCAGTTGTTGATCTTGTGCGAACCGGTGTGGTTCAAATCCTCGCGCTTGAAATAGACCTTTGCGCCGCCGAGATGCTTCGTGAGGCCTTCGGCGAAATAGAGCTTCGAGGGTCGCCCGGCATAATGGGTCGACAGGTCAGTCAGCTCGGCCCTGAAATTCGCATCGTTCTTGACCTCGTTCCAGTGCTGCTCCAGATCGAGGATCAGCGGCATCAGCGTTTCGGCAACGAAACGACCGCCGAAAATGCCGAACATGCCCTGTTCATCGGGTCCGGTGCGGAAGGAATTGGGTGTCGCCGGCTTGTTCATCGCCGATCTCCTGGCATCTTGACTTATGAAGCATGTCCTTGTCGGAAAACCGGTTCCCACTTTTCCGGGACATGCTCTGGTTTAAGGCACTACTAGGCTGCGCGGGTGTTCCGCGCGGTCCTGACGGCCCGGAAAAACTGTTCGATCAGCGCCGGATCCTTGACGCCCGGTGCGCTTTCCACGCCTGAGGAAATGTCTATTCCGGGCGGGTCGGCAAGCCGAAGGGCATCGCCGATATTGGCGGCGTTGAGCCCACCGGAAAGCATGTAATCGACGCCGCCGTCAAGGCCGACAAGAATGCGCCAGTCGAAGGCAACACCATTGCCGCCCGGCAGTTCTGAGCCTTTCGGCGGCTTGGCGTCGAACAGGAACCGGTCTGATATGCCGATGAATGGCTTTATCCGTTCGAGATCGGCAGCCTCGCTGAGCGGCAGCGCCTTCATCACCGGCAAACCATAACGGGCTTTGACCTCGGCGACGCGCTCGGGCGTTTCCGCGCCATGCAGTTGCAGCATGTCGGGCTGCATTTGGGCAAGGATTTCATCCAGGAAAGCGTCGCTGGCATCGACGATGACAGCAACCGCCATCGCCTTGCCGCGCGCCGCCTCGCGCAGGCGGCCAGCCTCGGCGGGTTCGACATAGCGTGGGCTTTTGGCGAAGAAGATAAACCCGACATGGCTGGCGCCGCCGGCCAGCGCCGCGGCCATTGCCGCGTCGGTCTTCAAGCCGCAGATCTTGATGTCGAGTGCCATGGCGCGGGAATTGGCATGAAAAGCGAAAAGAGTCGAGAAAAAGCATGCTGTTTGCCGGCGCGGCCAAAGGCGCTACCTATGGATGAACAGGACACACTGCGGGAGCATGACCATGACCGACAGGACAATTGCCGAACTCAGGCAGAAGATCGCGCAGGCGCGCGAGGTCATCGCGCACCTGATCGACAAGGCCGCCTTCGACGGCGCCGAGGCGCACCGCGCGCTCGACTATTTTGGCAGCGATGAATTCGACGGCAATTTCCTGCCGTGGCCGCATCATGGCGATGAGGGGCTACGGCCTGAGGACTTGAACGCCGCCAACGACGACTGAGCGATCTACTCGAACATGATCGCCTGCAGCGCACCGCCATTGCGCTTCAGCCAGTCCTTGCAGCGATCGGTGTCGGGGCAGAGCTTTTCGCACAATTTCCAGAATTTCGGACCGTGGTTCATCTCCTTGAGATGCGCCACTTCATGCGCGACGAGGTAGTTGATGACCGGCGACGGCGCCATCATGATGCGCCAGGAAAAGGACAGATTGCCTTCGGAGGTGCATGACCCCCAGCGGCTTGATGTGTCCTTGAAGCGGATAGCCTTGGCGCGCTTGCCGAGCGCCTCGGTGTGTTTGGCCACCAGCTTCTCGATTTCCTTCTTGGCCTCGCGCTTGAGGAAATCGGCGAGGCGGCGCGGCAGATGTATGCGGTCGCCATGCACGATCAAGAGCGGACCACGTTCGTCGCGCGACACGGTGACGGTGCCGCGCTTTGACGGTTCATGGACGATGCGGTGCGGCACGCCGCGCAGCGGGATCCTGATGCCGGGCCGCACCTGCGGCCGCGTCGGCACCTTGGCCAGTCGCTGCTCCAGCCAGTCCTGGTGCCGCTCGAGGAACCTGTCCACTTCGCCGCGGCGCAGGCCTGGCGGCACGGTTATGCGTAGACCCTGGCCGCCTGAATCGATGCGCAGCGTCATTCGGCGCGCCCTGGCGCT
This sequence comes from Mesorhizobium sp. SEMIA396, assembly GCF_024518615.1. NCBI lineage: Bacteria > Pseudomonadati > Pseudomonadota > Alphaproteobacteria > Hyphomicrobiales > Phyllobacteriaceae > Mesorhizobium > Mesorhizobium sp. SEMIA396. The sequence continues at coordinate 129,219 of NZ_JANIFC010000003.1, read as the reverse complement.
CTCGACGATCTTAAGCGGCAGCGTGCGGCCGGCGACGCAATATTCGCGCTCCACGACAGGCGTGGGCTTGGGCTTTGTCAGATTGCGAAAGAAGCCGAGAGTCATGGCGGGACGATACGCGATTCGAGAAAAACGACTAGAACAAAAAAGAAACGGCGCCGCTCGCGCGACGCCGTTTTTTCACGATGTGGCCAGTCGCTTGGCCTCAGTCGTCAAGCAGGTTCGAGCCCTTGCCACGCTTGGTGGTCGTCGTTCCGGTGCTTGGATCGGTCTTCGTCGGAGCCGTCGACTTGTTGCGGTTGGCCATGAACCGGTCGAACTCGTCCTGGTCCTTGGCGCGGCGCAATTCGCGGGCATACTCGTCGAACTGGGTCAGCATCTCGTCGAGCTTGCGGCGCTCTTCGTTCAGCCGCTCAAGTTCCTTTTCGCGCCAGTCGTCGAAAGCGACGTTGCCGGTGCGGGCGGAGCCATTGCCCCAGCGCGCGGCCTTGTCGGAACCGCGGCGGCAGCCGGCGAAGATGCCGTCGGTCGCGCGGTTGACGTCACGCTTGAAGCCATCGAGGCGGTCGCCCCAGATGATGTAGGCGAGCATGGCGAAGCCGAGTGGCCAGAACACCATGAAACCTACAACCATCAACGCGATGGTTGCCGGCGTCCAGGCCGGACGGATCAATGCGGATGCGTTCATTTTCTCCCATTCCTTCGGTTGGAGACAGCCAAATCCGGGCTGCGTGGAATCGAAATGGGAAGAGAAAAACGGCGATTCAAGACAATGTCCGCCAAATCCGGACAAGCATCTGAAATGATTATCGCTTTTTGATCATATCGAGGAAAAGCACGACCAGCCCGGCAATCAGGCCCCAGAATGCGGCGCCAACGCCGAACAGCGTCAGACCCGACGCGGTGACGACAAAGGTGACGGTGGCGGCCATGCGATCCGCCTCTTCCTTCAGCGCGATAGACAGCGCGTTGGCGAGCGACGCCATCAGCGCCAGGCCTGCCACCAGCACGATCAGGCTCTGCGGCAGCACCGCGAAGATCGCCACCAGCGAAGCGCCGAAAATCGCAAAGATGAGATAGGCGAGCGCATAGAACGGCCCGGTCTTCCAGCGCTCGGCGGGATCGGGGTGGACGTCCGGTCCGGTGCAGATCGCCGCCGAGATCGCCGCCAGATTGGTCGTCGAGCCGCCGAACGGCGCCGACAGCAACGAAAACAGGCCCGTGACGCCGATCAGCGGGCCGGGCTCCGGGTGATAGCCGGCGGCGCGCAGCACGGCGAGGCCGGACAGGTTTTGCGACGCCATGGTGACGAGGTAGAGCGGCAGTGCCAGGCCGATCACCGCCTTGGTGGTGAAGTCAGGCGCAATCAGCGTCAGCGTCGACAGTTCCGGTGTCGGCAGGCCACCGACACGGCCGGTGAGGAAAGCGGCGAGGCCACCGCCGATCAGAACCGCCAGCACCGACAGCGCCGGGTTGAACAGCCTGATAACGAAGAAGGCAGCGATCAGCGGCAGGATCAGCCACGGGTCGATTGGAATGGTTTTCACCGCATTGAGCGCGAAGGTGACGACGATGCCGGCCAGCATGCCCGAGGCAACGGAGGGCGGTATCCTCGAGATCAGCTTGGTCAGGGGCCGAAACAGCCCTGTGGCGATCAGAAGGACGCCGGTGACGATGAAGGCGGCGACGGCCTCGCTCATCGAAAAGCCGCTCGATGCCGCGATCAGCGCCAGGCCCGGCGTCGACCAGGCGGTGATGACAGGCATTTTCGTGCGCCATGACAGCCACAGGCTCTCGATCGCCATGGCCAGGCAGATCGTCGTCACCCAGCTTGCCGTCTCGATCTGCGTCGCACCGACTGCGGTGGCGGCGGCGATGACGATGGCCAGCGTGCCGCCGAAGCCGACGATCGCCGCGACGAAGGCGGATATCGGGATGGAAAGGCGCATCAGTTTCCCCTCTGCGCCATCGCATCGACAGCCCTAACCAGCATGTCGAGATCCTGCGGTCGCGACAGGCGATGGTCGCCGTCGGGGATCAGTGACAGTGTCACGTCGTCGGCGGGCAGCAGGCTGACCAGCTTCAGCGCATGGCTTGCCGGCACATCTGCATCGGCCAGGCCCTGCAGGATGTGCACCGGGCAATGGGTGTCGATCGGGCCTGTCATTGTCAGGTTGTCGCGCCCGTCCTCGATCAGCGCGCGGGTGTAGATGTAGGGTTCCGTGGAATAGTCCGACGGCTCTTCGAAGAACCCTTTTTTGGCGAGATCGCGCTTCTGCGCCTTGGTCAGCACCGGTTCGACCAGTTCGGCGGTGAAATCCGGGGCCGGCGCCAGCAGCACCAGGCCGGCGACGTTGCTATCGCCTGCCTTGCGCAATTCCTGCACCATGCGCAGCGCGATCCAGGCGCCCATCGAGGAGCCGACCAGGATCTGGCTGCCCCGGGTGAAATGCCGGAACACGGCAAGGCTTTGTGCAAGCCATGTCGAAATCGTGCCGTCGGCGAAGGCGCCGCCGGATTCGCCATGGCCGGAATAATCGTGGCGCAGGAAGGCTCGGCCCTCGCTTGCCGCCCAGTCCGACAGCGTCTGAGCTTTCGTGCCCAGCATGTCCGACTTGTAGCCGCCGAGCCAGACGATGCCTGGCGCAGAGCCAGCAGTATGGCGCACCGCGATGCGCGATCCATCTACATCCAGAAAGATTGGGGGCGTGGCAGTCATGGCTTTTCCTCAACGCCGGTCTTGTGACACGGACGGTGGCGTGGCGAAAAGTGCTCACGATGTTGTTTGTTTGGTGCAGAGCAGCGATCAGGGTGATTTTCTGTCAATGCTGTGCTATTGACTCCGCCCGCGCGCTCACCACATTGGCGCGTCCATGCATCAACACTGACAGACCCTGAACGAAACGGCCAAGGAGACCACGACCATTCGCAGACCTTTCAAAGCAGCGGCGCCGACCAAGGATGGCCCGCGCTCCAACCGTGACATCCGGGTTCCCCGGGTCCAGCTTATCGACGCCGAAGGCCAGAACCGCGGCGATGTTTCCATCAACGACGCATTGCTGCTCGCCGAAGAGGCTGGGCTCGATCTCGTCGAGATATCGCCCAATGCGGTGCCCCCCGTCGTCAAGATACTCGATCTCGGCAAACTGAAATACGCCAACCAGAAGAAGGCGGCCGAGGCGCGCAAGAACCAGAAGGTCATCGAGATCAAGGAGATCAAGATGCGCCCGAACATCGACAGCCATGACTACGAGACCAAGATGAAGGCGGTTCGCCGCTTCTTCGAGGAAGGCGACAAGGTCAAGCTGACGCTGCGCTTCCGTGGCCGCGAGATGGCGCATATGGAACTCGGCATGCAGCTTCTGAACAAGGTCCGCGAGGAAGTGGCGACGATCGCCAAGGTCGAGGCGGAACCGAAGCTCGAAGGCCGCCAGATGATGATGGTGCTGTCGCCGCGCTAGAGCGATCCCCGTCAAAAGCAAAGGCCGCTTCGGCGGCCTTTTGTTTGTTTTGTCTTCGCCATGATTTCTCCGCAAGTTGCATCGACAAGGATTCTGGTTGCCGGTCCTCGCGGCAAAAGGATTCTGCCATGACCGCTGCGGCACGTTCTACGAGTGAAATGGGTCGCTATCAGCGGCGCCGGCGCGTCCTGCTGGCGCTGCTAATCGGTGCTTTTTGCGCTTTGCTGATCTTCGGCGGCTCCCCGCACGATGAACTAACCCACGAACGCATAGAGGCGCACGGGATCGCCCTGATACTGATCGGGATCGGCGGCCGGCTCTGGTCGATCCTCTATATCGGCGGCCGCAAGTCGGCCGAAGTGGTTGCAACCGGCCCATATTCGGTGATGCGCAACCCGCTGTATTTTTTCTCCACCGTAGCAGCCGTCGGCATCGGCACCCAGACCGGCAGCGCGATCGTCGCGGTAGCGTCGGCGGTTTTGTGCGCGGCCGCGTTCCACATCGTCACGCTGCGCGAGGAACGGCATTTGACGACCGTGCTCGGGGCGCCGTACAAGGACTACGTCGCACGGGTGCCGCGCTTTTTTCCCAATCCCCGACTTTATCGCGATCAGGCCGAGGTCACCTTCACACCGCGCATCTTCAATCACACGCTGCGCGACAGCTTGATGTTTCTGGTTTCCATACCGTTTTTCGAACTCATCGAGTCCGGACAGGAAAGCGGTGTAATTCCCGTCCTCTTCTGGCTGTATTGAGCGGCGGTAGGCAGTCAAAAAAGGCGACGTGCATTAAATCCGCCTGAATTATCCTGCAAGTCATCCCAACGATCGGCGAGGCCCTGTTTTCTTGGCCAGAAGCTGCGATCGCCGGCAAATTTTTCGACGATCGGATTCCGCCATGGTCAATGAAATCAAGTCTGCGCCCGTCGAGGCACACGGGCTGGGCGGCTATCAGCATATGCGCCGCATGGTGCTTGCGGTGCTGGTGGTGGTGCTGTTTCTGGCACTGCTGTTCGGCCAATCAAGTTTTCCGCCTGAAACCTGGGTGCATGAGTCGATCGAAATGTTCGGCGTGCTGCTGATTTTCCTCGGCATCGTCGGGCGCCTTTGGGCGACGCTCTACATAGGCGGGCGCAAATCTTCCGAGGTGGTGACCGGTGGGCCCTACTCGATAACCCGCAACCCGCTCTATGTGTTCTCGACCGTAGCCGCGGCCGGCGTCGGTGCGCAGATCGGCTCGTTCTCCGGCATCATTCTCTTTGCGCTGCTGTGCGCGGGTGCCTTCCACATCGTCATCCTGCGCGAAGAGAAGTTCCTCAAGGAAGCGCTCGGCGCGCCGTACCAGGCCTATCTGGAGAAGGTGCCGCGCTTCTTCCCGAAGCTGTCGCTCTACCAGGAGGGCGATACGGGCAGCTTCAAGCCCCGCCTGCTGCTGACCACGCTGCTCGACGGCCTGGTGTTTCTCATCGCCCTGCCGGCCTTCGAATTGATAGACGGAGCCCAGCTGTCAGGCATGTTGCCGGTCTGGTTCACGCTGCCCTGACCAAGGACACAGCGCCGCATCTCCACAGGTGTTGCGCGCGGGCCGTCTTTAACGTATAGGACCGCCGTTCAAGAAAACCGCCCGGCAGGGCATGCCGTGGCGGTTTCATTTGCTTTTCGGGCTTTGGTCGGCCCGAAGCGAACAAGAAGCGCGATAGTGCGCCAACAATACGGAGTAGCAAAATGCCCAAGATGAAGACCAAATCGGCCGCCAAGAAGCGGTTCAAGATCACAGGTACGGGTAAAGTCCTGTCGGCTGCTGCCGGCAAGCGTCACGGCATGATCAAGCGTTCCAACAAGTTCATTCGAAATGCCCGCGGCACGATGGTTCTGGCTGAACCGGATGGCAAGAAGGTCATCAAGAATTTTCTGCCGAACGGCCTCTAAGGCGTGATGCCAAAAAGTTGCAGACTTTTTGGATAACATCCCGCTCAAATAAGGCATTCGGTCTGGACACGCATTTGTTTTACGCAATTCCGAACGGAAAACCGCAAGGCACTTTTCCTGGAATTGCTTTTAAGGAGATCATGACATGGCACGCGTAAAAAGAGGCGTCACCTCGCACGCCAAGCACAAGAAGGTCCTGAAAGCCGCGAAAGGCTTCTACGGCCGCCGCAAGAACACCATCCGCATCGCCAAGCAGGCGGTGGAAAAGTCGCTGCAGTACGCTTACCGCGACCGCAAGAACCGCAAGCGCTCGTTCCGCGCGCTGTGGATCCAGCGCATCAACGCCGCGACGCACGAGCATGGCCTGACCTATGGCCGTTTCATCGACGGCCTCAACAAGTCGGGCATCGAGATCGATCGCAAGATCCTGTCGGACATGGCCATCCATGAGCCGCAGGCTTTCGCAGCCCTGGTCGCCAAGGCCAAGGTGGCGCTCGAATATCTGAAGAACACCACGCCGAACGCTTTTGAAAGCGCTGTCGCCTAAGACCAGCGCTTCCCAAGCATTCGCAATTCTGATTTGGGGAACCCGCGCTGGCACGGCTGGCGCGGGTTTTTCTTTTGCCTGAACTTCAACTTAAAAGTGACTTTCACTTAGAGCTGATTTCCAACGTAGCGAGTTTTGACCGTGAACGACGCAACCACTGGCCTGGATACGCTTGAAAACTCACTTCTGGCCGAAATCGCCTCGGCCGCCGATGAGCCGGCCATCGAGGCCGTGCGCATCGCTGCTTTCGGCAAGAAGGGCGCCGTGTCCGAGATGCTGAAGACCCTTGGCGCCATGACCGCCGAGGAGCGTCAGGTCAAAGGCCCCGCAATCAACGGACTCAAGAACCGCGTCACAGATGCGCTGACGGCGCGCAAGGCCGAGTTGAAAGATGTGGCGATCACCGTGCGCCTCGCCGCCGAAAAGGTCGATGTGACGCTGCCGGTGCGGCAGTCGCCGGCTGAGCGCGGCCGTATACACCCGATCAGCCAGGTCATCGACGAGATTGCGGCGATCTTCGGCGACCTCGGATTTTCCATCGCCGAAGGTCCCGATATCGAGACCGATTACTACAATTTCACCGCGCTGAATTTCCCAGAAGGCCATCCGGCGCGCGAGATGCACGACACCTTCTTCTTCCAGCCGGACGAGAAGGGCGAGCGCAAGCTTCTGCGCACCCACACTTCGCCGGTGCAGATCCGCACCATGGAGACGAAGAAGCCGCCGATCCGCATCGTCATTCCGGGCAAGACCTACCGGCAGGATTCGGATGCCACCCACTCGCCGATGTTCCATCAGGTCGAGGGGCTGGTGATCGACAAGACGGCCAACGTCGCCAACATGAAGTGGGTGCTGGAGGAGTTCTGCAAGGCCTTCTTCGAGGTGCCGCAGGTCAAGATGCGCTTCCGGCCGTCCTTCTTCCCGTTCACCGAACCGAGCCTCGAGGTCGATATCCAGTGTGACCGCTCCAGGCCCGGCGAAGTGCGCTTCGGCGAAGGCTCCGACTGGATGGAGATCCTCGGCTGCGGCATGGTGCACCCCAACGTGCTGCGCCATGGCGGGCTCGATCCGGACGAATATCAGGGCTTTGCCTGGGGGATGGGCATAGACCGTATCGCCATGCTGAAATACGGCATGCCGGACCTGCGCGCCTTCTTCGATGCCGACGTGCGCTGGCTGTCGCATTACGGGTTCAGGCCGCTCGACATGCCGACGCTGTTCGGAGGCCTGAGCGCATGACAGCGCCCTATGCCGGCGGCTGCCGCTGCGGCGCCGTGCGGTTCGAGGCATCAGTCGAACCGCATCACGTCAGCTATTGCCATTGCGGCGATTGCCGGCGGGCCAGCGGCGCGCCGATGTCGGCCTTTGTCGGCTTCCTGGTCGATCAGGTCGCGTTCACCGGCAAGGCGCTGAAGATGTATGAGAACGGCCCGGTGACGCGCTCCTTCTGCGGCACCTGCGGCTCACCCATCGCCTATGTCGACGAGCGGCTGGAGGACGACATCTACTTCATGCTCGGCGCCATGGATGCGCCGGCCGATTTTGAGCCGACGCAGCATGCCTATGTCAGCGAACAGCTTGCCTTCCTGCATATATCCGACGACCTGCCGAGACATCTGAAAACAAGCGTCAAAAGACCAGACGGAACAGTCCCATGAAATTCACCCTCTCCTGGCTCAAGGACCACCTAGAGACCGACGCCACGCTTGACGAGATCGTCGAGCGGCTGACCTCGATCGGCCTCGAAGTCGAGCATGTCGACGACAAGTCGAGCCTGAAACCCTTCGTCATAGCCAGGGTGTTGACGGCGGTGCAGCACCCCGATGCCGACCGGCTGCGCGTGCTGACCGTCGATACGGGCAACGGCAAGCCACCCGTGCAGGTCGTCTGCGGCGCGCCCAATGCGCGGGCCGGCCTGATCGGCGCCTTTGCCGCGCCCGGCACCTATGTGCCCGGCATCGACGTGACGCTGACGGTCGGCAAGATCAGGGGGGTCGAAAGCCATGGCATGATGTGTTCCGAGCGCGAGCTGGAACTGTCCGACGAGCACAACGGCATCATCGACCTGCCTGAGGATGCGCCTGTCGGCACCAGCTTCGCTGCCTATGCGCACATCGACGATCCGGTCATCGAGATCAATTTGACGCCGAACCGGCCGGATGCGACCAGCGTCTACGGCATCGCCAGGGATCTGGCGGCGAGCGGGCTTGGCCGCCTCGTCGGCGGCGCCATCATGCCGCATGTCGGCAACGGCATGTGTCCGGTCAAGGTAACGATCGAAGCGCCGGAGCTCTGTCCCGGCTTCGCGCTCAGGCTGGTCAAGGGCGTCAAGAATGGGCCGTCGCCAAAATGGCTGCAGCAGCGGCTGATCGCCATCGGGCTGAGGCCGATCAGCGCGCTGGTCGACATCACCAATTACGTCACCTTCGACCGCGGCCGCCCGCTGCATGTGTTCGACGCCAGCAAGGTTGCCGGCAATCTCGTCGTGCGCCGCGCGCGCGATGGTGAAAAGGTGCAGGCGCTCGATGGCCGCGAATACACGCTGACGCCGGAAATGTGCGTCATCGCGGATGACAACGGCGTCGAGTCCATCGCCGGCATCATGGGCGGCGAGCATTCGGGCTGCGACGAGAACACATCAGATGTGCTGATCGAATCCGCCCTTTGGGATCCGATCACCACGGCGCGCACCGGCCGCACGCTCGGCATCATCACCGACGCGCGTTACCGTTTCGAGCGCGGGGTGGACCCCGAATTCATGGTTCCCGGCGTCGAGCTGGCAACGAAACTGGTGCTCGATTTCTGCGGCGGCACGCCGACCGAAATGGAAGTCGTCGGTTATGCCGGCCACAAGTCGAAGATCGTTTCCTTCCCGCTTTCGGAAGTGAAGAGGCTGACCGGCATCGAGGTTCCCAAGGCGGAAAGCCTCGACATCCTGTCGCGCCTCGGCTTCAAGCCGGAGGGATCGGGCGATGTGGTCAATGTCGCCGTGCCGTCCTGGCGCCCCGACGTCGACGGCAAGGCAGACCTGGTCGAGGAAGTCATGCGCATCCATGGTGTCGACAACATCGCACCGCAGCCGCTCGGTGCGCATGACGCGGTCAATGCAAGGATCCTCACCACGCTGCAGGTCCGTACCCGCACCGCCAAGCGCGCGCTTGCCGTGCGCGGCATGATGGAAGCCGTCACCTGGTCGTTCATTCCGGCCAAGCACGCCGAGCTGTTCGGCGGCGGCCAGACCGCGCTGAAGCTCGCCAACCCGATCGCCGCCGACATGTCCGACATGCGGCCGTCGCTGCTGCCGGGCCTGATTGCTGCTGCCCAGCGCAATGCCGACAAGGGCATCGGCGACGTGGCGCTGTTCGAAGTCTCGGGCACCTATGAGGGCGACGGCGCCGACCAGCAGCGGCGCGTGGCCGCCGGCGTGCGCCGCGGCACCGCCAAGCTCGACGGCTCAGGCCGCAACTGGGCCGGCAATTCGGGTGCGGTCGGCGTGTTCGACGCCAAGGCCGACGCGATCGCCGCACTGGAAGCCTGCGGTGCGCCTGTCGACCGGCTGCAGATCGAGGCCGGCGGCCCGGCCTGGTATCATCCCGGCCGTTCCGGCACGATCAAGCTCGGTCCGAAAACCGTGCTCGGCACCTTCGGCGAATTCCACCCGAAGACGCTGGAAGGCCTCGATGTTTCCGGCCCGCTGTGCGGCTTCGAAGTGTTTGTCGATGCCGTGCCCGAGCCGAAGGCCAAGCCGACGAAAACCAAGCCGAAACTGGAACTGTCCCCCTTCCAGGCGGTCAAGCGCGACTTCGCTTTCGTCGTCGACAAAACGGTCGAGGCCGGCACGCTGGTGCGCGCGGCGCTCGCCGCCGACAAGAAGCTCATCACCGCCGTCTCGGTCTTCGACATCTTCGAAGGCGCTTCGCTGGGCGAGGGCAAGAAATCGATCGCCATCGAAGTGTCGATCCAGCCGGTTGAAAAGACACTGACCGACGAGGATTTCGAGGCACTGGCCAAGCGTATCGTCGAGAATGTCGGCAAGCAGGCCGGTGGCGTTCTGAGGACGTAGCGCCCAAGGCGACTGAACTGTTAGCGATGGGGCTGCTCATCCGTCTACGGGACGGATAAGCAGCCGTTGCCGCAATGGTCAGAACCCGCCGCCGACCCTCAGGCCAAAGGCATGGCTGTAGCTGTCTTGAAAGCCGATTGTGCCGCGATAATCGAGCCCGATGGATAACCCTTGGTGCAGCAGCAGATCGGCGCCCAGGCCGATCATCACCTGGTCACTCGCCAAAGGCTGCGTCTGGAAGCCATAGACAAGGCCATCCGGACTATCCGCGTAGCGGATATCGACGTCGCTCGAGCCGGAGAATTCGTGAGTGTATTCAAACCGGAAGCGTGGTGTGAAGACGCCGAGGGCCACCGGCATGTCATAGCCGCCGGCAAGGCCAAGCGTGCCGCCGAGGCTGTCGACGCTCTGCTTGCCGAAGCTCAGCGAATAGATGCCTGCTCCGGTTTCGGTAAACGCGTCGAGGCTCGAAGAGGATGCCGTCAACCTGGCGAACGGAGTGAGTCGCAGCCCGCCGACGCTATGATCGAAACCGGCAGTCAGCGAGCCGAAAATCTGGTCGCCGTCACGCTGACCGTCGGCAAAGCCGCCAACACTTGTCACGAAGCGCTTCGAATCGAAGCTGAACGAACCGTAGCCGGCCAGGGCATCGAGAAACAGGTTTTCGGCCGGGCGATAGCTTGCATAGAGCGTCGCGCTGTAGGCCTCGCCGGAACTCTCGGTGCCATTGCCGCCAATGTCGCTGTCGTCGCTGGAGTAGCCGACGGCCAGACCGGCGACGAAACGGTCGTTGAAACGGTAGTCGATGCCGGTGGTCATGTTGATCGAAACGGAGTCCCGCTCCGCGCTATCATCAGGCGAACTATGGCCGAGATCGATGTGGCCGCCGGCCCACAAGCCGAAGCCCAGCTTTGCCGCTTCGCCCCCACAATCGGATCCGTCTGGAAAGTCGACGCTGGCGGCATTGCCATCGGCGCCTTGGCCAGACAGTTCGAGCCCATTCGCAAAGGCCTTGCGGCACGCCTCGCTTCGCAAAGCGCCCATGCGATGGTTGATATTGTCTGTCTGCCCGGCGGCGAATTGCTGCACCGCTTGCGCCTGGGCATTGAGCAGCCCGGCGACCTCCGGATCGTCGGAGGGGTCCGGCCGCGTGGTGACGGTGATGGTCACCGTGGCCGGATCGGAAACGCCGCCGGGGCCGGTCAGTGTGTACGTTACGATGACGGTGCCTGAAAACACCGGCGAGGACGCGAAGGTCAGTAGGTAGTTGGGCGCGCCGGACAGCGTCGCCGTGCCGCCCTCGGCGGGGGCGCTGGACATGATCGCCGCGGCGCTGAATGGTTCGCCGGTAGCACCCGGCGTCAACGGCAGCGAAGCTGACATGCCGGCAACGATCGTCATGGTCAGTGACGGCGCCGTCGGTCGGGGCGCCGCAGCGATGTCCAGCGTATACTCGCGCCTTGCCCTGTTCTCGGAGGTGTCGAACACATCGACGGCAAAGGCAAATGATCCGCTCTCGGTCGGCGTGCCGCCGAGTGTGCCATCGGTTGCGAGCGAAACGCCTTCGGGCAGATTTCCGATGATCCGCTGAAACGTGTAAGGCGCGCCCACACCGCCGGTTGCGGTCAGCATCTGGCTATAGGGCTGCCCAACCTGGCCATTGGGCAAAGCTGCCGGTGAAATTACGATGGGCGGGCCAGTGGTGATCGCAAGCGTGTAGTCGCGTTCGCCGTTGTTGCCGACATGGTCCGTCGCCCGAATCCTGAAACTGTAGACGCCGGGGACCGCTATGACCGGCCCGGAGAGGACGCCGGCACTGCTGAAGGCGACGGGCATGGAGCCCGAAACGATCGAGAACGTAAAGGGGCCGCCAGCACCACCCGAAGCCGTCAGCGCCTGGCTATAGGGCTGGCCAATCTGCGCGCCGGGCAAGGCAGCTGGTGAAATGACGACCGGGTTGTCCGCGATCACGATGGTGTAGTCGTGTTCGCCGCTGTTGCCGACATGGTCTGTCGCCCGGACCCTGAAACTGTAGACGCCGGGGGCGGCTATCACTGGCCCTGAGAGGACGCCGGCACTGCTGAAGGCGACGGGCATGGAGCCCGAAACGATCGAGAACGTGTAGGGACCGCCAGCGCCACCCGAAGCCGTCAGCGCCTGGTTATACGGCTGGCCAATCTGCCCGCCGGGCAACGCAGCAGGCGAAATCAAGACCGGGTTGTCCGCGATCACAATCGTGTAGTCGCGTGTGCCGGTGTTGCCGACCTGATCTGTCGCCAGGACTCTGAAATTATAGGTGCCGGGGGCGGCTATCACTGCCCCGGAGAGGACGCCGCCGCTGCTGAAGGAGACCGGCGTGACCCCCGAAGTGAGCGCGAACGTGTATGGCCCGCCAGCTCCGCCTGAAGCCATCAGCGTCCGATCATAGTGCTCACCAACTCTCCCATCCGGCAGCGTGGCCGGGGAAATCACGATCGGCTCCGCCGCAGCACTTGCATTGAGCGAGGCTGCGATCAGAACGCAGAAGGTCGCGGCAATCCAGAACCACTTCGCAGTCAATTTTGCCCTGTCGATCGGTCCTCTCGACGATGCTGCTGGCCAAACCGACGATATCTGCATGCCCAGGCTACCCCAGCCGGTGTGGAAAATTCCAATAGCAATCGTCCATGCCGGCAGATGGGCAGACGCGCATAGTCGTCAGATGACGAGGGTGGGGCTGTTTTAGGGCCAGGCCGAGCATCATGGTCCGGTCACGTTGCAATCTGGCCACATCTTTGGTGGCGCTATGGGCGAAGCATTGCGGATACTTGCCGAATCGCTCTCCAAAGGGCGATGGATCCTCTCTCCTATTCGGGCCTTCCTCTTGAAGAGCAGCGCGCGGCATTTCTCGCCATCGTGCTTGCCGACCCGCTGTTACGCGACGCGCTGGCGCGGGCTCGCACGCTCGACCTGCCGGACTGGCTGGTGGTTTCCGGCGCGCTCTACAACAGTGTTTGGAACCATCTGACCGGCAAGCCTTCGGGGTATGGCATCAGGGATGTCGACCTGTTCTACTTCGATGACAGCGACCTCTCCTACGAGGCCGAGGACGCCGTTATTCGCCGCGCGGAGAAGCATTTCGAAGGACTGCCGCTGCCGGTCGAGGTGCGCAATCAGGCGCGGGTGCATCTTTGGTATCCGCAGAAGTTCGGGTGGCCTTGCCCGCGCTATTCGAACGCCAGCGATCCCGTCTGCTATTTCGCGTCGAAGACGCACGCCGTCGGGGTTCGATACGATGCTGACGGGCAGCTGGTGTTGGTGGCGCCGTTCGGGCTGGATGATGTTTTTTCGTTCCGCATCACACCGAACCGGGTGATGGACAATCAGAAGACGCATGAGGCGAAGGGCAGACGCGCCCAGGAGTATTGGCCGGAGATCACTGTCGTGCCTTGGTAGGAAATGTCGGCAGGGCAGAGGGCGCGCTTCACGCCAGCGTCTCCCACCTTTTGCACCGCGCTGCGTACGAAAAGGGGGCGCCCGGCGCCCCTTTCGCTTACTCGCAGTTTTTACCCATTCACCAGCGCCAGCAACTCCTCAGTATAGCGCTTGCCCATAACCTTGTTGGGCGACAGCGCGTCACCAATAGCCTGCACCTCGGCCGCGCTTAGCTCGATGTCCGCCGCCGCCGTGTTCTGCTCCAGATGGCGTATCTTGCGCGCGCCGGGGATCGGTACGATGAAATCGCCCTGGTGCAGCACCCAGGCCAGCGCCAGCTGTGCCGAGGTCACGCCCTTTTCAACAGCCAGCTTTTCCAAGGTGGCGATGACAGCGGCGTTGGCTTCCATCGCCTCGGCCTGGAAGCGCGGCAAGGTCCGGCGCCAGTCGCCGTCGCTCAAGGCCTCGGGCTTGGCGATCGTGCCGGTCAGCAGCCCACGGCCGAGCGGGCTATAGGGAACGAAGCCGATGCCGAGCTCGCGGCAGACGGCGAACACCTCGTCTTCCGGGTCGCGGCTCCACAGCGAATATTCGCTCTGCACGGCCGATGCCGGATGCACGGCATGGGCCCGGCGAATGGTCGCGGCACTCGCCTCGGACAGGCCAAGCGCGCGCACCTTGCCCTCGCGCACCAGTTCGGCCATGGCGCCGACCGTATCCTCGATTGGCACGTTGGGGTCGACACGGTGCTGGTAGTAGAGGTCGATCACATCGGTGCCCAGCCGTTTCAGCGAGGCCTCGGCGACCGCTTTGACGTGCTCGGGGCGGCTGTCGACGCCCGCCATGCGGTCGAGGCCTGTACCTTCCTCCAGAATCCGGAAGCCGAATTTTGTCGCGATCGTCAGATGATCACGCACCGGCTTCAGCGCCTTGCCGAGCAGAATCTCGTTCTCGAAGGGGCCATAGACCTCCGCCGTGTCGAAGAAGTTGACGCCGATATCGACGGCGCGGTGCAGCGTGGCGATCGCATCGGCTTCCGCTTGGCCGCCATAGGCGAAGCTCATGCCCATGCAGCCGAGGCCGACGGGGTAGACGTTCAATTCAGTTCCTAGCTTGCGGGTTTGCATAACGCGTCTCCTTGTTGCGATGTGGGAGAAATAGCGCCTTGCCTTGTGTTCGATAATCGGCTTCCATCCGCACGGGCTGTACTAAAAGATAGATCAATGAATCGCGCGCATCTTTCCCAATTGGCCGTGCTGGCAACTGTCGCTCAATGCGGCAGCTTTCGGGGCGCCGCCAGGGAATTGGCCATCGCGCCTTCGGCTGTCAGCCACGCGGTATCCAGCCTGGAGGCGCGGCTTGGCGTTCGGCTGCTGGCGCGCAGCACACGCAGCGTCGCGCCGACCGAAGAAGGTGCGCAGTTGCTGGAGCGGTTGCGGCCGGCGCTGTCGGAGATCGACCTGGCGCTGGAGACGGCAATCGAGACGCGCGACCGGCCGGCCGGCAATCTGCGCCTGACCGTGCCGCGCACGGCAGCGCATTTGGCGCTGACGCCACGGCTGGGCGCCTTTGCGTCGGCCTATCCCGACATCGTGCTGGAGATCGTCATCGAGGACCGCTTCACCGACGTGGTGGAAGGCGGCTTCGATGCTGGCGTCCGGCTTGGCGAGAGCCTGCAGCGCGACATGATCGCGGTGCGCATCGGGCCGGACCTTCGCGGCGCGGTGGTCGGCGCCCCGGTCTATTTCGAGGTCAACCCCAAGCCGCGCCACCCGCGCGACCTGGCCGGCCACCGCTGCATCCGCTTCCGCTTCTCCAGCGGCATCCTCTACCGCTGGGAGTTCGAGAAAGGCCGCGAGACGATCGAGATGGCGGTGGAGGGACCGCTGATCCTCGACGAGGACCATCTGATCGCCCAGGCGGCGGTCGACGGCGCCGGGCTCGCCTTCGTCTTTGAGGACTATGTCCGCGCACCGCTCGCCGACGGCAGGCTGATCCGCGTGCTGGAGGACTGGTGCCCGCCCTTCGACGGCTTCTTTGTCTATTATCCGAGCCGCCGTCAGATGCGGCCAGCGCTCAGGGCCTTTGTCGATTTCTTCAAGGTGAGTGGATAAAGCGGGCTCGCCCCCCCTTGGTGGAAGATAACCGGCATCGCGGTCGTTCACCAACGATGCAAACATCGATCACCAACAGCACCACCCGCTATGGCTGGGGCGCGATCATTCTTCACTGGCTGATTGCGCTGATCTTCATCGGCCAGTTCGCTCTCGGCTTCGTCATGGTGCGGGTGACCAGCCAGCGCACCGCCTTCGAACTGATCCAGCTGCACAAATCCTTCGGCTTCCTGCTGCTCGGCCTGATCATCCTGCGCATCGTCTGGCGCTACGGCAATACAACGCCGGCGCTGCCGCGCTCGGTCGGGACTTTGGAACGTCGGGCGGCACCGTTGGCCCATTTTGCGCTCTACGCGTTCCAGCTTGCCTTGCCCTTGTCCGGGTGGGCGCTCGTGTCGGTCTCGATGCTGGAGATACCCAGCCTGCCGTTCAACCTGTTCGTCATGCCGAACCTGCCGCTGGCCGAATCGGATGGTGCCGAAAGCTTCTGGGCGGCGGCGCATTGGTATCTTGCCTATGCCGGCATGGCGCTTGTGGCTCTCCACGTTGCGGCGGCACTGCGGCATCATTTCCAGCTCAGGGATGGCGTGCTCATGCGCATGATCACGCCTTCGTCAGATCCGGAATAGAGCGAGCGGTTCATTCGTTCATGGAGTGAGGGCGCAGGAATGCGCTGCCTCCAACAAGGAACATCCCCATGTACACGCGCATCCTCGGATTTGCGGCGGTCGCCGCTTGCCTCGCCATGCCTGTTTCAGCGGCCGTCGCGCTTGGTGACGCCGCCGGCAGCTATTCGATCAGCCCGGCCAACTCCAGCATCCGCTTCTCCATCGGCAAGGTCGGCGGCGGCGGCCTGAATGGCGCCTTCGCCCGCTTCAAGGGCTCGATCCGCATCGACAACAGCGATGTCGGGCACTCGCAGGTCAATTTCACCATCTTTCCCGAAAGCGTTGGCACCGGCCAGAGCCGTATCGATGCCTTCCTGCGCTCCGACGCGGTGTTCGATGCCGCCAACAACCCGGAGATCCAGTTCCGCTCTACCAGCGTGACCCGAACCAGCGACACCACGGCCCTCGTCAGCGGCCGGCTGACGGCGCGCGGCAAGACGTTTCCGGAAAAGTTCATGGCCGAGCTTGGCGGTCTCAAGGCCGGGACGATCAAATTCCATGTCACCGGCAAGGTGCTGAGGTCGCGCTACGGCATGGATGTCGGCACGCCAATCTATTCCAACATCGTCGACTTCGACATGACGCTGACCGGCAAAAGGGGCTGACCCTCGTCATTGGCTTTTCCGGCGATTTCGGGCAAACCTCGTTGCCTGTAATTGTGATGGAGAAGCCTGATGTTCCGATGGGGTGTGTTGTCGACGGCCAAGATCGGCCGCGAGCATTTGTTGCCGGCGATGGTCGAGGCGGAGAACGGCGTGCTGTCGGCGATCGCCAGCCGTGACCTGTCGAAGGCCAAGGCGCTGGCCGAGCGCTTCGGCGCGCGCCATACCTTCGGCTCCTATGAGGAACTGCTTGCCTCCGACGAGGTCGATGGCGTCTACATCCCGTTGCCGACCTCGCAGCATGTCGAATGGGCGGCCAAGGCCATCGAAGCCGGCAAGCACGTGCTGGTCGAAAAGCCGCTGGCGCTCGACGCCAAGGACATCCTGCCGCTGATCAAGCTGCGCGACCAGAAAAAGGTGCTGGTCTGCGAGGCCTTCATGGTCATCTACCACCCGCAATGGATCAAGGTACGCGACCTCATCGCCAGCGGCGCCATCGGCCGGCTGCGCCATGTGCAGGGTGCCTTCTCCTACTACAATGTCGACCCCAGCAACATGCGCAACCAGCTCGATCTCGGCGGTGGTGCGCTGCCCGACATCGGCGTCTACCCGACCGTGTCGACGCGCTTTTCGACCGGCAAGGAGCCGCTGCGCGTGCAGGCGACGATCGAGCGCGACAAGACATTCGGCACCGACATCTACTCCTCGATCCGCGCCGATTTCGGCGACTTCGAGCTGTCGTTCTATCTGTCGACGCAGATGGCGGCGCGCCAGGTGATGGTGTTCCACGGCGAGAAGGGTTTCATCGAGCTGTTCTCGCCCTTCAATGCCGGGCTCTACGACCACCACCGCGTCGAACTGCACAACCAGAACCACACCGAGACGCAAGTGTTCCGCTTTCCCGGCACGCAGCAATACCGGCTGGAGGTCGAGACCTTCGCGCGTGCGGCACAGGGCGGCAAGGAGCGCGTCTTCACGCTGGAGGAATCCGTGCTCAACCAGAAAGTCATCGATGCCATCTTCCGCGCCGGCGGCAAAGAAGGCTGGGAGACAGTCTGACCCCTTGCATTGAAGTAGCCGGCTAATTCTGGGAGGAAAGATGGCTGACGATGCGGACGTGATCATTGTCGGCGCCGGTCTTGCAGGGCTGGTTGCCGCCGCCGAGCTTGCCGAGGCCGGCAAGAAAATCATCATTGTCGACCAGGAGCCGGAGCAGTCGCTGGGCGGTCAGGCGTTCTGGTCGTTCGGCGGCCTTTTCCTCGTCAATTCGCCCGAGCAGCGGCGCATGCGCATCCGCGATTCGCATGACCTGGCGTTGGAAGACTGGCTGGGCACCGCGGCTTTCGATCGGCCGGAGGATTTCTGGCCGCGCAAATGGGCGGAAGCCTATGTCGGTTTCGCCGCCGGCGAGAAACGCTCCTGGCTGATGCAGCGCGGCCTGAAATTCTTTCCTGTGGTCGGCTGGGCCGAGCGGGGCGGCGGCAATGCAATCGGCCACGGCAATTCGGTGCCGCGCTTTCACATTACCTGGGGCACCGGCCCCGGTGTGCTCGAACCGTTCGCCCAGCGCGTGCGCGAGGCCCAAAAGCGCGGATTGATCAGTTTCAAATTCCGCCACCGCGTCAATGAACTGACGCGGACGGGTGCTGTTGTGACAGGTGTGCGTGGCGACATCCTGCAGCCCAGCGATGTCGAGCGCGGCCACAAGAGTTCGCGCGAAATATCAGGCGATTTCGAGCTTCACGCGCAAGCGGTGATCGTCGCCTCCGGCGGCATCGGCGCCAACCATCAACTGGTGCGGGAGAATTGGCCCAAACGGCTGGGCGCCGCACCGAAGCGCATGATCACCGGCGTGCCCGATCATGTCGACGGCCGCATGCTGGCGATCACGGAACGGGCCGGCGGTTCGATCATCAACCGTGACCGCATGTGGCACTATGTCGAGGGCATCAAGAATTGGGCGCCGGTCTGGACCGATCATGCGATCCGCATCCTGCCCGGCCCGTCATCGCTGTGGCTCGATGCGCGCGGCAAGCGCCTGCCGATGCCGCTCTATCCCGGTTTCGACACGCTGGGCACGCTCTCCCACATCATGAGCACCGGCTTCGATTATTCCTGGTTCATCCTGACCAAAAAGATCATCCAGAAGGAGTTCGCGCTGTCGGGCTCCGAGCAGAACCCCGATTTGACCGGCAAGAGCTGGCGCCAGGTGCTCGGCCGCGCCACATCGGGCATTCCGGGCCCGGTCAAGGCGTTCATGGAGAAGGGCGAGGATTTCATCGTCGAGGCCGACTTGCCGACGCTGGTCGCGCGCATGAACGCGCTGGCCGGCGGCGAGCCGCTTCTTGAGGTAGCCCAGGTCGAGCGCGAAATGCGCGCCCGCGACCGGCAGCTCAACAACCCGTTCTCCAAGGACATGCAAATCACCGCTCTGCGCGGGGCGCGCGCCTATCTCGGCGACCGGCTGATCCGCACGGCCAAGCCGCACAAGATGCTCGATCCGGCAAACGGCCCGCTGATAGCGGTGCGCCTCAACATCCTGACCCGCAAGACGCTGGGCGGCCTGCAGACCGATCTCGACAGCCGCGTGCTGGGTGCCGATGGCCAGCCTGTTGCGGGACTCTACGCCGTCGGCGAAGCCGCCGGTTTTGGCGGCGGCGGTGTGCATGGTTATGCGGCGCTTGAGGGCACCTTCCTCGGCGGCTGCATCTTTTCCGGCCGCAGCGCCGGTCGTGCGGCGGCCGCTTCGGTGGGATGAGCCGGGGCCGGTCGGTCCTCAGAGTCCAGCCGCGATCACCAGCGCCAATCGCCCTGTCCAAGCGCGGTCACCGCATCGACGATCCGGGTGAAGCTTGCGCGGGCGCGGCCGACCGTGTGCCGGCCTCGGAGATAACCATGCACCAGCCCCGTTTCCTCGAACCAGGTTGCGCGTCCGCCCGCCGCCACGACCAGGTCGTGATAGCTCTCGCCATCCGACGACAGCGGGTCGCACTCGGCGGTGATCAGTACTGTCGGCGGCAGGTTGGAGAAGTCGGTGTCGGCGAGCGGCGACAGCGTGATGTCCCCGGTCCTATCCACGCCGCTGGTGCGGATGTGCTTGTAGAATTCGAGATCGCGCACGGTCAGCATCGGCGCTTCGGCGTGCTTGACATAGGAGCCTTTCGCGCGGTCTCCGCCGAGGCCGGGATAGATCAGCACCTGGCCAAACGGCCTTTTCGAACGGTCACGCGTGGCGTGACTGACGGCGGCGCAGAGATTGCCGCCGGCGCTGTCGCCGCACAGCACGATAGAATGATCGCGATTGGCGGCGGCCCATTCGAAGGCGCTCATCGCATCGTCGAAGGCCGCCGGATGCAGATGCTCCGGCGCCAGCCGATAATCGACCGAGACCACCTCATAGCCGGTGCGGGCACAGAGCTCGGCGCAGACATCGTCGTGGCTGTCCAGCCCACCGAGGATGAAGCCGCCGCCATGGACATAGAGCACCGTCACCGCAGCTTTGTGTGTGCTTCGGTAGGTGCGGATCGGGATGTCGTGCGTGGGCGTCGCAATGGCTGAGGTTTCGACCGCCACGCCTTCGGGATAGCCGGCAAAGAATTCGCGGCACATGCGGTCATAGATCCCGCGCTGCTGCGCGATCGTGTAGTCGATCGTGTCGGGCGGATAGTAAGAATTGGTCCGCTCTATGAACGCCCAGGTCTCGGCGTCGATGAGGGTTTTGTAATCGGTCATGGGTGCTGGAAAGGCGCCCAAGGCTGAGCCAGGGCGCCCCCCTCTGTCCTGCCGGACATCTCCCCCTCAAGGGGGGAGATCGGATGTTGCGAAAACTTTCGCCAACCTTCTGCGTCGCAAGAAGAGTGCAGAGATCGAAGCTGCCAATCTCCCCCCTTGAGGGGGAGATGGCCGGCAGGCCAGAGGGGGGTAAGCGCCATCGTTCCGGCGGTATCCACTACTTCCCCTTCCAAACCGGCTCACGCTTCTCCGCAAAAGCGCGAAAACCCTCCATGCCATCCTCGGAGCCGTAGAGGGCATCGACCGTCGGCAGCTGGCGGCGGGTCACCTTGTTCATGGCGTCCTGGAAGGTCAGCGCCTCGGCCACACGCGCGGTCTCCTTGATCGCTGCAAAGACCAGCGGCGGGCCGCCTGCGAGCAGCCGGGCGATCTCCCAGACACGGTCCTCGAGCTTCTCCTTGGGCAGCACTTCGTTGACCAGGCCCCAGCGATGCGCCTCGGCCACATCCATCCAGCGGCCGGTCAGCAGAAGGTCCATGGCGACATGGTAGGGGATGCGCTTCGGCAGTTTGATCGTTGCCGCGTCGGCCAGCGTGCCGGCGCGGATTTCGGGGAGCGCGAAGGAGGAATGATCGGAGGCATAGATGAGGTCGCAGGACAGCGCCAGCTCGAAGCCGCCGCCGACCGCCATGCCGTTGACGCAAGCGATCACCGGCTTGTTGAGGTCGCGCAATTCTTGCAGCCCGGCAAAGCCGCCGACGCCATAGTCGCCATCGACGGCATCGCCGCCGGCAGCGGCTTTGAGGTCCCAGCCGGCACAGAAGAACTTGTCGCCGGCGGTCTTGACGATGGCGACGCGCAATTCCGGATCGTCTCGGAATGCCTTGAAGGTCTCACCCATCAGCCGAGAGGTCTTCAGGTCGATGGCGTTGGCTTTGGGCCGGTCGAGGGTGACCTCGAGGATGGTGCCCTCGCGGCGGGTCGAAATGACGTCAGACATTCTTGTTCTCTCCCAGCACCAGCAGTGCGTCGGCGATCCAGGCGCCCTTGCCTTCGCTGCAGACGATCAGCGGGTTGATGTCGAGTTCCTCGATCTCACCGGCATTCTGCTGCACGAAGGCGGCAATGCCCGAAATGGCATCGATGGCAGCCGCGACATCGGCTTTTGGCCGGCCGCGATAGCCCTCGAGCAGCGGGAACAGTTTCAGGCCGCGCAGCGCCGCCTCGATATCGTCGCGCGTCGCCGGCAGCATCAGCGTGACGCTGTCGCGCAACAATTCGACCAGCACGCCGCCGGTGCCCAAGGTCATCACCGCACCGAACATCGGGTCGCGGGTGAAGCCGACGATGAGCTCGGCGACACCGTCGCGCACCATGCGCTCGACATAGAGCCCGGTGCCGAGCGGCAAGAGGTCATGCGCCGCGGTGCTGACGGATTCGGCATCCCTGAGGTTGAGCCTGACGGCGCCAACTTCGGATTTGTGGCTGACGCCGAGCGCCTTCAGTGCGACGGGAAAGCCGAGCGCCATCGACGAAATCACCGCCTCGACCGCATTGGCGGCCCGTTCGCCTTTCGGCACCGGCAGGCCGGCCTTGATCAGCCGCGATTTTGCTTCGGCCTCGTCGGGCGTGACATGGTCGCCACCAGGCGCACCGGCAGCAGAAGTGTCGATCGGCTGCGCCTGCGGTTCGGCCCAAGCCCAGCCGATGAAGGCCGCCGCCCCGGCGGCATCCATGGCTTCCGAAATGCCGAACA
Source organism: Mesorhizobium sp. SEMIA396 (assembly GCF_024518615.1). Taxonomy (NCBI): domain Bacteria; kingdom Pseudomonadati; phylum Pseudomonadota; class Alphaproteobacteria; order Hyphomicrobiales; family Phyllobacteriaceae; genus Mesorhizobium; species Mesorhizobium sp. SEMIA396. The sequence goes on along the minus strand of NZ_JANIFC010000003.1, from coordinate 106,934 downwards.
ACGGCACCATGCCGCGCGCCATCAGTTCGGCGGTGTACTCCTCCGGCAGGTTTTCCGGCAGCGACGAGACGATCGCGCCATGCGCCTTGTTGGTCTTCAGCGCCGATTCGAAGGCGCGCAGCGTCGCCCACCAATCGGTGACCGAACAACGATCAGGTCGCGGAAAATCCAGCACCAGCATGTTGAGGTCGAAGCCGCCCGACACCATTGCGGTGAAGGTGGCGGTCATCGCCGGCTCGTTGTTCCAGATGAAGGTGTGATAGTCCAAGGGATTGGCGACCGCGACCAGCGGCCCGAGCGTCGATTTGACATGGGCGCGGTGGCTGTCGGTCAGCACAGGGAAATTGACCCAGCGCCCTTCGGCGCTGTCGGCCATGACAGAGGCCTCGCCGCCGGAGCAGCTCATCGACGACAGCCTATAGCCGGGCAAAGGTCCGGTGATGTGCAGCAGCTTCAGCGCTTCGATGAAGGCGGGAATCGAATCGACACGCGCAATGCCGAGCCGCCGCAGGAACGCACCCGAGGCCGCATCCGAGCCGGCCAGCGACGCGGTATGCGAGACGGTCGCCTGCCTGGCCTGTTCGGAACGGCCGACCTTCATGGCGATGATCGGCTTTTTCAGCTCGCGCGCCCGTGCTGCCAGCCGCTCGAAGCCGGCTACCGAATCGAAAGCCTCGATGTGCAGGCCGAGCGACGTGACCCGCTCGTCCTCGATCAGGCCAAGCGCCATTTCGGACAGCCCGGTCTGCGCCTGGTTTCCGGCGGTCATCAGGAAAGCGATCGGCAGGCCGCGCCTTTGCATCGTCATGTTGATGGCGATGTTGGAGGACTGGGTGATGATGGCGACGCCCTTGCCGCCCTCGGCCAGTCTTATGCCGCCATGCTGGTCGGGCCACAGCAGCGCGCCGTCGGCATAATTGATCAGGCCGTAGCAATTCGGCCCGATGATCGGCATCGAGCCGGCTGCCGCAACCAGCTCGGCCTGCAGCCGCTCGCCGTCGTCGTCGTAGGCCTCGGTCTCAAGGAAGCCGGCGGCAAAGCAGACGGCGCCGCCGGCGCCGCGCTCGGCCAGCGCCTTGATCACCTCGATGGTCAAATGCCGGTTGACGCCGACAAAGGCGGCGTCCGGCGCGTCAGGCAAATCGGCGACCGAACGATAGGCCTTGCGGCCCGCGACCTCGTCCTTGGTCGGATGCACCGGCCAGATCTCGCCGGCAAAGCCCATCTTGATCGATTGCGCGACGACGGCCGCGGCCTGCGCACCGCCGAAGACGGCGATCGATTTCGGCCGCAGGAGACGCTCAAGTTTATGCATATGTTATGCCCCGAACGGACGCAGCAGCGCCCTTGAAATAATGTGGCGCTGGATCTCTGACGTGCCTTCCCAGATGCGCTCGACGCGCGCGTCGCGCCAGATGCGCTCCAGTGGCAAATCGTCCATCAGTCCCATGCCGCCATGAATCTGGATCGCCTCATCGGCAACGTATGCAAGCATCTCGGTGGCCTTCAGCTTGGCCATGGCCATGTCCTGATCGGTGACAGTGCCCTGATCGTACTTCCAGCCGGCTTCGAACACCATCAGGTCGGCGGCCTTCAATTCGGTCGCCATGTCGGCAAGCTTGAACGACACGCCCTGGAACTTGCCGATCTGCTGGCCGAACTGCTGGCGCTGCGCGGCATACTCGATGGCATGGCCAAGCGCCCGCTCGGCGCGGCCGAGGCAGGTGGCGCCGACCTGCAGCCGGGTGGCGCCGAGCCATGAATTGGCGACGTCGAACCCCTTGTGGACTTCGCCCAACACTTGGGCGGCGGGAAGCCGGCAATCGTCGAATTCGAGGATGGCGTTGGTGTAGCCGCGATGCGAGACGTTGCGGTAGCCATCGCGGACGGTGAAGCCCTTCGTCCCTTTGTCGACGAAGAATGCGGTGATCTTCTTGCGTTTGCCGCGCGGCGAATCCTCTTCGCCGGAAGCCATGAAAACGATGGCAAAGTCGGCGAGGTCGGCGTGGGAGATAAAATGCTTGGTGCCGTTGAGTACCCAGTCGTCGCCGTCCTGTACCGCCGTCGCCTTCATGCCGCGCAAATCGGAGCCTGCGCCCGGCTCGGTCATCGCCAGACAGTCCCATTTCTCGCCGCGGATGCAGGGGAACAGGTACTTTTCGCGCTGCTCCGGCGTGCCGGCCAAAAGGATGTTGGAGGGCCGCGCCACGCAGGTCCAGTGCAGCGCGTAATTGGCGCGGCCAAGCTCCTTTTCGTAGAGCAGCCAAGTCACCGTATCGAGGCCAGCACCGCCGACATCGGCCGGCATGTTGGCGGCATAGAGCCCGGCTTCGATCGCCTTGACCTTGATCTCCTCGATCAGGTCGCGGCGCAGCACGCCGGTGCGCTCGACCTCGCGCTCATGCGGGTAAAGCTCGTTCTCGACGAACGCACGCGTCGTCTCGACGATGAGCCTCTGTTCCTCCGACAGCCCGAAATCCATGCTCTCAGCCTTTCTTCTTGCCGGGCTTTTTCTTCGGCTTTTCGGCTTTCTTGACCGGTTTCAAGGCTTTGGCCTTCTCGGCAGCCTTGGAGGCCGTGGGCTTCTTCGCCGCCAGCTTGGCCAGCTGCCTGGTATAGTCCTTGTGCAGGGCGCCGGCGCCCCAGCCCTTGCCTTTGTTCTGCTTCGACAGCGCATCCATGATGGCGACCAGATTGTCGTCGCGGATTTTTTCCAGCTCGCGGATCGACAGCCCATGCGCCTGGTCGTCCGACTGCGTGGCGATCAGGTCGACCAGTTCGTCGTTGAACTCCGGCACATCCATCAGCTTGGTCCATGGCCATTTCAGGCAGGGCCCGAACTGCGCCATGAAGTGGCGCATGCCGGCCTCGCCACCGGCGACGCGATAGACCTGGAACATGCCCATCTGCGCCCAGCGCAGGCCGAAGCCATAGCGCATGATGTCGTCGAGTTCCTCGACCGTGCAGATGCCGTCCTTGATCAGCCACAGCGCCTCGCGCCATGCCGCTTCGAGCAGGCGGTCGCCGACGAAGGCCTCGATCTCCTTGCGGATGACGACCGGCTTCATGCCGATCGAGGCATACATCTCCTTGGCGACCTCGATCGCCTCGGGAAAGGTCTGCTCGCCGCCCACGATCTCGACCAGCGGCAGGAGATAGACCGGGTTGAACGGATGGCCGACGACCAGCCGCTCCGGATGCTTCTTCATCGCCACCTGCATGTCGGTTGGCTTGATGCCGGAGGTCGAGGAACCGACAATCGCATTGGCCGGCGCGTGGGTATCGATCTCGGCGAGCACCCGGTGCTTGAGGTCGAGCCGTTCCGGCACGCTTTCCTGAATGAAATCGGCATCGGCCACTGCCTCGGCGATGGTCTTGGCAAAGGTCAGCTTGCCCTCTTTCGGCAAACCGCCGGGTACCATCTGCTTGTAGGCGCGGCGCGCGCCCTTCATCACTTCGCCGACCTTGCGCGACGCCTCGGGATCGGGATCGAAGATCGACACGTCGATGCCGTTGAGCAGCAGCCGCGCCACCCAGCCGGCGCCGATGACGCCGCCACCGATGGCGGCTGCCTTGTTGATGATGCTCATGCGGAAGCTCCGGTTCTGGTCATGGCGGTTGTGGGATCTATGAGCGGCACGCGTTCGCCGGCGCGGATCACGGACGGGTCGTATGCCTTGCGGGCGAAGACTTCGAGGACGAAGGGCCGGAAGAATTCGATCGGCAGCGTGTCATAATCGGGGTCGAAGCTGGACTGGTCCCAGCGTTCGCAAAACTGGTCGCAATCGTCGAAATAGGCGTGGCCGGCAAAGCGGTCGCGCGCATGGCGGTTACCGCCGAGGTGATGGGCATAGTAGAGCCGCTGGAAGTCGCCATGTTTCTCCACCACCCAAGTGCATTGTTCGCGCACGAAGGGTTTGAGGATCGAAGCGGCATATTCATCGTGATTGTAAGGCGCATAGATGTCGCCGATGTCGTGCAGTAGCGCGCAGGCGATCCAGTCGGTGTCGGCGCCGTCGCGCCAGGCACGCGTCGCCGCCTGCAGCGAATGGCCGAGCCGGGTGATCTTGTAGCCCGATAGGCCCGCGTCGAGCTGCACCAGCGCGTCGAGCAGCCGCTCGCCGGTCCTGGCCGCGTAGTCGATCTCATGCGCGGTCAGGAACTCGTAGTCGTCCCGGTCGCCATCCTTCATTGCGGTGAATTTTACGGTAGTCATGCCGACCCTCCCGACGAATAATTCATGCCGCGATCGGCGCCCGCTTGGTGAGGTTGAGCTTCTGCCGTACCTCTTCCGGCCCAAGAATCCTGGCGCCGAGATTGGTGACGATGCTGGCGGCGCGCTCGACCAACTGCGCATTGGTCGCCAGTACGCCCTTGTCGAGCCATAGATTGTCTTCCAGCCCGACGCGGACATTGCCGCCGGCCAGCACCGCCGCAGCAGCATAGGCCATCTGGTTGCGGCCGATGGCAAAGGCCGACCAGTTCCAGGTCGACGGCACATTGTTGACCATGGCCATGAAGGTGTTGAGGTCGTCCGGCGCCCCCCACGGCACGCCCATGCAGAGCTGCACCAGCGCATCGGGGTTGAGCACCTTTTCCTCGACCAGCTGCTTGGCGAACCACAAATGGCCAGTGTCGAAGGCCTCGATCTCCGGCTTGACGCCAAGCGCCGTCATCATGCCGCCCATGGCGCGCAGCATGCCTGGCGTGTTGGTCATGACATAGTCGGCCTCGGCGAAATTCATGGTGCCGCAGTCGAGCGTGCAGATTTCCGGCAGGCATTGGCGCACATGTTCCATGCGGTTGGTGGCGCCGCCCATGTCGGTGCCTTTTTCGTTGAGCGGCAACGGCGCTTCCGGCGATCCGAACACCATGTCGCCGCCCATGCCGGCGGTCAGGTTCAGCACGACGTCGACATTGGCCTCGCGGATGCGCTCGGTCACTTCGCGGTAGAGATGCACATCGCGCCTGGGCTTGCCGGTCTCGGGATCGCGGACGTGGCAGTGCACGATTGCGGCGCCAGCCTTGGCCGCGTCGATGGCCGAATCGGCGATCTGCTTTGGCGAGCGCGGCACATGAGGGCTGCGGTCCTGCGACCCGCCGGACCCGGTCACGGCACAGGTAATGAAGACCTCACGGTTCATCGCAAGCGGCATAGAACTCTCCTCCGAAAGAACAGTCCACAACAATGCCCGACTTGCCGGAAACTGTTTTGCGTTTTACGAAGCTTCCATGACGAAAAGCGAAAAACCGACGATCTTTCGTGCCGAGCGTCTGCCGCTCAAGGTGACGCTGCTGGTGTTTTCCGGCTCGTCGATCATGTGCGTGGCATCCGCCGTCGATCCACTGCGCGCCGCCAACCGCATCTCCGGCGAGACCCTGTTCGATTTTCGGCTGGTCTCGGTGACCGGCGAGGCTCCGGTCACCACATGCGGCCTGCCGGTGGCGGTCGGCGGCCGCTTCGATGCGGCTGAGCCGACCGACGTTCTTGTCGTTGTCGCCGGCTTCGGCACCCAGAACTATGCAACCTCGGCTCTGTTGTCGGGCCTGCGCCGGGCCGCACGCACGGCGCGTGCTTGCGGCGGTGTCGAGGCCGGCACCTGGCTGGTGGCACGCGCCGGCCTGCTGGAAGGGCGCAGCGCCACCACCCACTGGGAGGACATGGAGGATTTTTCCTCGGCCTTCCCTGGCGTCGATGTCCGCCCGGACCGCTATGTCATCGACGGGCCAGTGTTCACCTCGGGCGGCGCGTCACCGACCTTCGACCTGATGCTGCATCTCATCCGCACGCGGCTCGGTATGGCGGTGGCGCTCGATGTCGCCAGCGTCTTCATCTACGACCAGGCTCGCGCCGCCACCGACGCACAGCCGCTGGTCTCGCTCGGCCGGCTCGACGGCTATGACCCGCGCCTTGCGCAAGCCATCCGGCTGATGGAATCGCATGTCGACCAGCCGCTGACCATCGAAGCAGTGGCCAAGCGCGCCGGCGTGACGGCACGGACGCTGGAAAGCATCTTTCGCAAATCGATCGGCGAGACGCCGGGCGCCTATTACCTCAGGCTGCGCCTCGGCGCCGCGCGCCGGCTGGTGGTCGATACGAGGGTTGCCATGGCCGATATTGCCGGGCGGACCGGGTTCTCGTCCGCCGCGGCATTTTCGAGGGCATTTTCAAGGGCTTTCGGCGAAGCGCCGGTCAGATTGCGGAGGGGTTGATGTGCATGCCGCCCAAAAGTGTGTAGCGATTTTGGGACAACGACATGCACAAAGTCGGAAAGCTCAGGCAGCGTTCTGACGGTCACTGCCGCCGTCGATCTGCGAGCGCATCTGTCTGGCAAGATGGGTCTCGAAACGGCTGGCAACGGCGCGGTCCCATTCGTTTGAGCGGCGCGTACCATCCTTCGGATGCGGCATCGCCATCAGCCGGTCGATGATCGATCCGGCCTCGCCAGGTGAGAGCAGGGCGTCGATTTCACGTTCGTTCTGCATATCGGTTCGCCTCCTTCTTCCTCTCCCGCCACGAGCCACTCTTATATGAGAAACGTGACGGCAGTTTGAAGGCAAGAGCGAGGTCATTGAAGGGCGTCGAAGGGCAAAACCGTGTCGCGGGACCGGGCCATGCGCAAAGCTGTTCCTGCGTCCCGGCAGGTCAGATCAAGGAGAGATCTACAGCCGCTTTTCGAACAGCACCGTGGTGAAGCCACTGTCCCATTCGTCGTCTGGATAGCGGTTTTTCTCGACATAGCCGACCGCCTTGTAGAGGGCTTGTGCCGGCAGGTTGAACGTGTCGGTTTCCAGCCGCGCCTGCGCCAACCCGGCGGTGCCGATTGCCTGTTCGGCATGGGAGAGCAGCTGGCGGCCGACACCTTGGCCTTGACGGGATGCCATGACGTGCAGGGCCTCGATGAAATCGGCGCGCCAATGGATCAGGCCGGCGACCTCGCCATCGATCTCGGCAACGGCGAACTCAGGCCAGCTCCGGTCGACATAGCGCCCGCCAATATCCGTCTCGACATAGCGCCGCGCCGCTGCTTCGGTGATGTTCGGCAGCCATGTGCCTTCGAACGTTTCCTGCAGCACCTGCTTCAACGCCGGAATATCGCTCGCCTGCGCCGGGCGCACGATGATTCGATCCTCTGCCATTTTCCGTCTCCCGCCAATGCATGTCGCCCAAAAGTGCCAGCGGTTTTGGGATGACGACATGCATAAAAATAAAGGCTGCCGCACGGGCTCTCTTTCGGCGACACGCGTGGCATCTTGATCTCACGCTGGCTGCCGAAGATCTGTGCGATCCTCGGCAGCCTCTCGCGAAGTGGGCTGACTAGCAGATAGCGATGGCGGCGGCTTTCAGCCAGTGGTGCCGGATGTCGGTCCAGAGATGGAGCGGCGCGCGCCTTACACGTAGCGGTTGACGATATTTTCCAGCAGTTCCTGGCGGCCGGACCTCGGCTGCGGCTCGATCCTCTTCTTGACGACACGCTCGGCGATATCCTCAAGCGTGCGCTTGCCGGCGAGCATCGCCTTGCCCTCGGCCGTGTTCCAGCCGGCATAACGTTCGGCCAGCGGCGCCGATAGCGCCTTGTCCTCGACCATGCGGGCCGCGGCTTTCAGGCCACGTGCGCAAGAGTCCATGCCGCCGATATGGCCGATCAGCAGGTCCTGCGGATCGAGCGACTGGCGGCGCAGCTTGGCGTCGAAATTGGTGCCGCCGGTCTTGAAGCCGCCGGCCTGCAGGACCTGGTAGTAGGCCAGCGCCATTTCCGGCACGTTGTTGGGGAACTGGTCGGTGTCCCATCCCGACTGATAGTCGTTGCGGTTCATATCGATCGAACCGAAAATGCCGAGCGCATTGGCCAGAGCCAGTTCGTGCTCGAAGGAATGGCCGGCCAGGATGGCGTGGCCCTGCTCGATATTGACCTTGACCTCCTTCTCCAGCCCGAAGCGCTTGAGGAAGCCGTAGACCGTGGCGACATCGTAATCGTACTGATGCTTGGTCGGCTCCTGCGGCTTCGGCTCGATCAGGATCGCGCCCTTGAAGCCGATTTTGTGCTTGTAGTCGACGACCATGCTGAGGAACCGGCCGGCCTGTTCCTGCTCGCGCGCGAGGTCGGTGTTGAGCAGCGTCTCATAGCCTTCGCGCCCGCCCCACAGCACGTAGTTTTCGCCCTTCAGCCGCTTGGTGACGTCGATGCAGCTTTTTACCGTCGCCGCCGCGTAGGCAAAGACATCCGGATCGGGATTGGTGGCCGCCCCCGACATGAAGCGGCGATTGGAGAACAGATTGGCGGTGCCCCAAAGCAGCTTGACGCCGGTCTGCTTCATCTTCCCCGCGAAGTAATCGGCGATCTCGTCGAGGCGCGCGGCACTTTCGGAAAAATCCTTGCCTTCCGGCCGCACATCGGCGTCGTGGAAGCAGAAATAGGGCGCGCCGAGCAGCGAGAACATCTCGAAGGCGACGTCCGCTTTCAGCTTTGCCAGTTCCATCGTGTCGGTGCCACCTGCCTTGGGGAACCACGGCCGGTCGAAGGTCTGGCCGCCGAACGGATCGCCGCCCGGCCAGGCAAAGGAGTGCCAGTAGGCGACGGCGAAGCGCAGATGGTCTTCCAGCCGTTTGCCGGCGACGAGCTCGTCGGGATTGTAGAACCTATAGGCCAGCGGATTGGTCGAATCCGGCCCTTCATATTTGATTTTCTTGATGTCGCCGAAAAATCCGCTGCTCATGATTTCTGTCCTCTCACAAAGTTCTGCCGCCATTACCTCAGGCGTAATTGGTTTCAGGCCAGCGCCGGTTGAAAAGGGTCATGTCAAAACCGTCAATGAAGGAGACAGACCATGACCGACCTCACCAAGATCGCTGAAAACTACATCACCGCCTGGAACGAAAGCGATGCCGTCCGCCGGACCGAATTGCTCAAGGCGACCTTCACGGAAGACGTCAGCTATCGTGATCCGCTCATGCAGGGCGACGGCCATGAAGGCGTCGCGGCTCTGATCGACGGCGTGCAGCAGCGCTTTGCCGGCTTCCGGTTCTCGCTGAAGGGCACGCCGGACGGTTTTGCCGACAAGATCCGCTTCTCGTGGAATCTCGGGCCTGAGGGGACGCCATCGGTGATCGAAGGTACCGACATCGGAATCATTGAGAACGGCCGCCTGAAGAGCGTCACCGGCTTTCTCGACAAGGTGCCTGCGCAGTGAGGACTTCTGGGCGAGGCGGGTGCGAAGCGCCCCCCTCTGGCCTGCCGGCCATCTCCCCCTCAAGGGGGGAGATTGGCTGTCTTTCCCGCCATCGCTAATTATCAACCTTGCAAGACGAGTAAAGCCGTCAACGCTGCCGATCTCCCCCCTAGAGGGGGAGATGCCCGGCAGGGCAGAGGGGGGCGCCTCGCACTGAATCACGCGGTTACAGCCCTGATCGCCGGGTACAGCTCCCGGTAGCGCTGATAGGCATCGGCATAGACGCCGCCAAGCGCCGCGTCCGGTTCGATCGTCGCATCCGTCCTCGGTGCCGTACAGATTTCAAGCGGATCGGCACCCGTCGCCGCGATCAGGCCGAGCCGCGCGGCGCCAAAGGCGGCGCCGAAATCGCCGTCGGCGGGAATGTCGACAGGCAGTTGAAGCGCGGTGGCAATCGCCTTCAACCAGTAGTGCGAGCGCGAGCCGCCGCCGATCGCCGTCACCCGCGTCAAACTCGTGCCGGCCGTGGCCAGGGCTTCGAGGCTGTCGCGGAAGGCAAAGGCTACACCCTCCAGCACGGCCTGGGTCAGCACGGGACGGCTCGATTCATGCGCCAGCCCGGTGAACGCGCCGCGAATGGCGGCATCATTGTAGGGTGTGCGCTCGCCCGAGAGATAAGGCAGGAAGGACACGCCGCTCGGCGCCTTCAATGTGTCGCCGAGCTCAGTGGTCAATTCGCCGGCGCTCTTCCCGGTGATTTCGGACAGCCAGTTGAGCGAATCCGTCGCCGACAGGATGACCCCCATCTGGTGCCAGGTGTTCGGCAGGGCGTGGCAGAAGGTGTGAACCGCGCTAGCCGGGTTGGGCAGGTAGGAAGCGTTGGCGGCAAACAGCACGCCCGATGTGCCGAGCGAGACGAAAGCGTGGCCGGCGCCGACCGTGCCCATGCCGCAGGCCGAGGCCGCATTGTCGCCGGCGCCGCCGGCGATTGGAATGGCCTGGACGCCCCATTTCGAGGCCAATTCACTGCGCAGTGCGCCTGCCTTGTGCGTACCCTCGACCAGCGACGGCATCTGCTCCTCGTCGAGCGACGTCGCTGCGAGCAGGTCCGTACTCCAGCGCCGGTTGCCGACATCGAGCCAGGAGGTACCGGCAGAATCCGACATCTCCGAAATGTGTTCGCCCGAAAGCCAGAGCCGCAGGAAATCCTTGGGCAGCAGCACTTTTGCGACCTTGGCGAAGAGAGCGGGTTCGTTGTTTTTCACCCAGGCAAGTTTCGGCGCGGTGAAACCGGGAAAGACGATGTTGCCGGTCAGAGCGCGGAAGCGCGGATCGGCATCGAGCGCAGCCGCCTCGGCATGGCTGCGCGTGTCGTTCCACAGGATGCAGGGACGCAGCACCTTGTCGGCGGCGTCGAGCAGCGTGGCGCCATGCATCTGCCCGGACAGGCCAATGCCCTTGACTGCCGCGAGTTCATCCGGATGGGAGGATTTGAGCTCGGCAATTGCGTCTTCGCAGGCCCGGATCCAGTGCTCGGGATTCTGTTCCGACCAGCCGGGATGCGGCCGTGAAACATCAAGCGAACCATGGCCGGAACCGATGACGGTTTGCCCGGCATCGATCAGCAGCGCCTTGACGCCCGACGTTCCGAGATCGAGGCCCAGATACATGTCTTCCTCCCACGCCAGTTAATTTTTTCGGGTCTCGAAAAAATCTGACTTGGCCAGTTTTTAAAACAAGATCCGCTTCGGGTCAATTCTCCGACAAATCGGCGGCGCGTCGCACAAACAGCGCTGACAGCGGACTGTCGGGCCGCGCCATCGAACGCTCGGCCGTGAGCGCCCTGGCCAGCGCACCGTCACCGGCGCGCAACGCTGCCTCGATCAGCGTCAGGTCGATAACATCCCGCTGGGCGTGGCTGCCGCCGAAGCGATGGGAGATCGATCGGATCGGCCGGATCAGGCGCACGGTCTCGGCGTAATTGCCCTCACCGAATGCCTTGACGGCGAGCGTCAGCGGATGGCCGACATCCCGCGTGAAAGCCGCATTGTCGTCGCTGCCACGCATGGCCTCGCGCTGAGCCTCAAGCAAAGCGAGGGCCGGCGCATCTAACCCTGCACCGACAAAGGCCATCATCGCGTGGGCATCGTTGAAGGCATAATTGCCGGCGCCGGCCTTATGCCAATTGGCGGCGAGCGCCGCCCAGCGGTCGCCGACATCGACGCCGCCGAGGGCGAGCCGCCACAGGACTGCCGAGGCATCGACCATGTTGAGCGCCATCGTCGATTGCACGCTGTAAATGGGGCCGTCATAGAGGGCCAGCACCGCGTCGGTCTCGCCGAGATCATAGTGGAACAGCGCCAGGTGCCACCAATTGTGGACCTGCAGGAAACTCTCCCTTGTCCACGCTTCCGGGTTGGCCTGCATCCAGGCGATGCCATCCCTTTGCCGGCTCTGCATCTCCATAACATGGGCGACGGCATGCTGCGCCCAGCCGTCGCGCGGCTCGATGTCGACCGCCGCGCGGCCAAGCTGCTCGGCCCTCACATAGTCACCCATTTCCTCCAGCCCGAAGGCGTGCATGCCGAGCATGGCGTGGTAGCCGGGCATGCCGCTTTGCCAGGACGGCAGGGCGCGTGCGATGCGGTCGCGCAGCATGCGTGCATTGCCGGTGAAGAAATCGATCTGGTGGCCGACCTGCAGCGCCAGCCCGTCGCGCGGGGTCTCGATGGTGATGTCCTCGAGAATGCGGCTGGCTTGATGCCAGCGTCCGTTGGCGAGATGACCCAGGGCTGTGACATGCGCCCGCTCGCGCGTGGTCGCGGCAAGCGGCAGTGACGCCTCATGGCAAGCCTTGGCCACCGCTGTCGCCTCCCGCTCGGTGGCGAGGCCGAACAGATAGCCCTTGAAGACATGCGCCATGACGAAGCCGGGATCTTCCGCGATGGCGCGGTCGACGGAGGCTACGGGGTCGCCGATGAAGCACTGCAGTTCACGCACCGCCTGGCTGTAGGGGGTGGATCCCGCCGCCGTCGCGCCCGAAAGCGCCAGGCCGAATACGTCCCTGGTTGCCATGCGATGTCCTTTCATCGATTCGTGACAGGGCCTCGATCCTTCGGCCCAAACCGATCCTAAAGCATGGGCCACGGACACGCCAACCGCGCGCTACGCCAGATCATTTCAGTAGTCTTTGCAGTTTAGCAACCATGCGGGGCAGATTAGGCTTTGTAAAATCGAATGAATTGTGTCTTCATTACGGCGGCTGGCGGGGGCTGGAATCGCGAATCGAGGGGGGACGCGATGCGGCATATGAAGAACTCGCCTCCGAACAGTCGTTCGGGGGATGCTCAGGTGGCAGTTGCTTCGCTCCGGCGAAAGCCGCAGCCGCTACACCCGTGGCTTATTAGCATCTTCTCAACTACAGCTTTTGCGTTGCTGCCCAACTCCGCCGCGTTTGCCGCATGCGTGCTGGGTCCATCCGCTGGAAACACCGTCTACACCTGCGATAGCGGCGACTCTGGCGGCAGCCTCACCGATGCCGATGGCGACAACACGCTCAATTTTCCTGCCGGCGGCACCGGGCAGATATCAGGCAATGTCAGCTTTGGCGTCGGCACGGACCGCATCGACATGCAGTCCGGCACCATCACCGGCACCGTCGATCAGGGTGGCGGCACGGATTTTTTCACCATTGGCGCGGGGACCGTCGCCGGCAATGTCCAGCAGGGCGCCGGCATCGACGACTTCAACATGAGCGGCGGCCAGATCGGCTCGCTCAACCAGGGCGACGGCCTCGACACCTTCACCATGACCGGCGGACGCATCGTCGATTTCTTCGACGATGGCGACCGCGCCGTGATGACCGGTGGCCGCATCGGCCGCGTCAACATGAAGCTCGACCAGAATTACTTCAACATGTCCGGCGGCACCATCGACCGCAACCTCGTCACCGGCTTCGACAAGGACACGATCATCCTGTCGGGCGGCACCATCGGCGGCAACATCAGCGTCAGCGGCGGCAATGACAGTGTCACGATCACCGGGGGCACGGTCGGTGGCGATATACTGATGAGTTTTGGCGCCGACGATTTCGTCTGGAACGGTGGCGGCATCATCTATGGCGCCGTCGATCTCGGCGGCGACAACGACACCGCCAGGCTCAGCAACCTCACCAACGCCAATCTCGGTGCCACGGATGCCATATCAGGCGGCCTCGGTACCGACGCGCTGACACTGGACAACGTCAAACTGGATGGGGTCAGCCGGCTCCAGAACTGGGAGAGCATCGACGCCACCAACGACACCGAGCTGACGATGGACAGCAATCTGGTGCTCGGCGATAGCGGCACCGGCACAGGTTCGCTCAGTGTCGATGCCGCGAGCACGCTTTATGGCGGCGGCTTCAACACGGCGATCCAGGCCTTTACGGCGGGCCAGCTGGCGCAGGTCACCAATGCCGGCCGCATCGACCTGACCAATGGCAGCACCGGTGCCACCGACAGCCTGACGATTTCGGGCAACTATGTCGGCCTGGGTGGCCTGCTGCTTATCCAGACCGAGCTCGGTGACGATTCCTCCGCATCCGACAAGTTGGTCCTGTCGAGCGGAACGGCTTCCGGTTCGACCGGGATCTCCGTGGTCAATCTCGGCGGCGCGGGGGCTGCGACCACGCAGGACGGCATCATGGTCGTCCAGGCAATCAACGGCGCCACCTCGGGCGCCACGACATTCGCGCTCGACGCCCCGGTCGCCGCCGGTGCCTTTGAATATTATCTGTTCAAGGGCGGCGTCAGCGCCGGCAGCGAGGAGAACTGGTACCTGCGCTCGACGCTGAACACGCCGGCCCCTCCGGCCGCCGCCCCGCCGGCGCTGGAACCTACTGCGCCGCCGGAACCAGAGCCGCCGGCGGCCGAACCGCCGCCGCCGCCGCCTTCCGAGCTGCCGCCGACGCCGCCTCCGACCGAGGGCGACATCAACAACCCGCCGGTCGATCCGACACCGCCGGTGCAGGCCGCCGATCCGGAGCCCGAGCCGCCGCCGGCACCACCGCCGGCACCAGTTGCGGATCCGCCCCCGCCGCCACCGGTGGTGCCAACGGATGTGCCTGACCTGCCGACACCGGCGGCGGGCGAGGAGATCCTGCTCTATCGCATCGAGGTTCCGGTCTATTCCGCCTTGCCCCCGGTCGCCGAACATCTGGCGATGACGACGCTCGGCACCTTCCACGAACGGCGCGGCGAGCAGAGCCTGTTGTCGAACACCGAGCTGTCGCCGGTCTGGGGCCGCATCTTCGGTCAGGACAGCAAGATGGCGTATTCAGGAACGGTATCGCCGTCCTTCGACGGCACCCTGTTCGGCCTCCAGGCGGGCTTCGATCTGTTCGGCCGCGAAACCGCGTCGGGCCAGACCGATCGCGCCGGCCTGTTCGTCGCCTATGCCAGCATGAATGGCGACGTGCGCGGCCAGGCGCTGGGCTGGGACAATCTGTCCGTCGGCAGCATGGATATCAACGGCACCAGCGTCGGCGGCTACTGGACCCGGATCGGTCAGGGTGGCTGGTACCTGGACGGCGTCCTCATGGCCACCTTCTTCGGCGGAGACGCAACATCGTCGCGCGGCATCGGCATCGACGTCGGCGGGACCGGTGTCACCGCTTCGCTGGAAGGCGGCTATCCCATCGCGCTGGGGCAAGGCTGGACGCTTGAACCGCAGGCGCAACTGGTCTGGCAGCAACTGTCGCTCGACGATGCATCGGACCGCTTTGCTTCGGTTTCCTTTGATACCGACGGCAACGTGACCGGCCGGCTCGGCGCACGGCTGCAAGGCGAAACAACGATCAATGGCATGGCGCTGCAGCCGTACCTCAAGGCCAACATCTGGCACGATTTCGGCGGCACGAGCCATGTCAATTTCGACACCACCGATATCTCCACCGAGGGCAGATCGACCTCGTTCGAGTTCGGCGGCGGTGTGATCGCCAAGGTGACGGACAAGGTCAGCATCTTCGCCACCGGCGACTACACCACCAATCTCGGCGGCGACGAGCGTCGGATCCTCGAAGGCAATCTGGGGTTCAGCGTCAAATGGTAAGGCTGGCCATGATCCCGAAAAACAGTTTCGGGGTCATGGTCAGACAGAGAGCCTAATTGCTGGAGCGCATCGCCACCGTGGCGATGCCGGCGCCGACCAGCAGCGTGCCGCCGGTGCGGTTGAAGATGCGGATCGCCTTGGGATTGCGCACCACGTTGCGTGCGCGTGAGGCGATCAGCGCATAGCCAAAGGCATTGGCGAAGGCGAGCGCCAGGAAGGTCGTCTCGAAGATCAGCATCTGCGTCCAGAAATCGGCGTGCCGGTCGAGGAACTGCGGCAGAAAGGCGACGAAGAAGGTGATGCTTTTCGGGTTGAGCGCGGTGACCAGCCAGGCGTGCGCCATCATCTTGGCCGAGGAGACCGCGTCGGTGCGCGGTTCGGCTTTCAGCGCGCCGCCGGCGCGAAACAGTTTCACGCCGAGATAGATCAGATAGCCGGCGCCGATCAGCTTCAGGATGGTGAAGACACCAGCCGAAGCTGCCAGCAGCGCGCCGATACCCAGCATCGACAAGGTCATCGCGGTGAAGTCGCCCAGCGCCACGCCGATTGCCATCGGCAGAGCGGTACGCCAGCCCTGGCCCAGCGCGTAGGACACGACGAGAAGGATGGTCGGACCCGGAATGATGAGGAGGATCGTCGACGCGGCGGCGAAGGCGGCCCAGTTTTCGAAGGACATGCTCGTCTCCCTTGAGCTTAAAGAAGAGGATAAATCCTTAGGCCCAGGAGAATGTAAAGAGGCGATTTCCCTGACTGCGCCAGCGGCAGATCGGTGTCAGTTCGCGCCGCTCAGCGTGCTCACGATATCGGCCAGGCTGACATTGGCACCGAGAACGGTTGCCGCCGCGACAATGGCAGCGGCAAAAAGCTTGATGTCGGTTTTTAAGATCTTGCACATGGAGGCCCCTCGCTGATGGTTTGAGGAGTAGGAAACGCCGGCCCGACCGAGGTCTCTTTGTGCAGCAGCCTTCGTTCAAGCCCAGGCAAGAAGGTCGGACATCGTCAAGGCCATGCGCAAATGCAGGCTGTGCAATGTCTTCACGCTTTATCAACCATGAATGATGAAAATGCCCGCTATCCGGCCGGACCGTGCTTCCCGCCGACAGCGTAGGGTCTGGGTATATGCGTGAGTTGCCGCAAGGTCTGACGCCGCCGCGAAATGGCGACGCAATCGAAACCGATCATCATCTTTCCCGCCGCGCCATCCTGTCCGGGGCAGGGGCGCTCGCGCTGCTGAGCGCCGCCGGTTGCTCGACCTCGGGCTTGGGTCTGCCGGAGCTCGAGCTCGACGACGTCACCACGGGTTCCGTGCGGCCGATCCGGCCAAGCATCAGCGTCGACAAGAACATCACCAGCCCCGGCGTCATGTATGCCGGGCTGACCGACGGCGGCTTCAACGTGCCGGAAGTGCCATATCTGAAGGTCAAGCCGGAATTCCGCCGCCAGATCGTCGTCGACACGACAGGCGAGGCGCCCGGCACCATCGTCGTCCATCTCAAGGAGCGCATGCTCTATCTCGTCCAGCCGGGTGGCGACGCCATTCGCTACGGCGTCGGCATCGGCAAGGATGGCTTCCGCTGGTCGGGTCGCGCCAACATCCAGTACGGCAGGGAATGGCCGACCTGGACGCCGCCGCCAGAGATGATTGCCCGCAAGCCTGAACTGGTGAAATGGCAAGCCGGACAGCCCGGCGGCCTCACCAATCCGCTCGGCGCGCGTGCCCTCTACATCTACCAGGACGGCAAGGACACCGGCTATCGCATCCACGGCTCGCCCGAATGGTGGAGCATCGGCCAGGCGATGTCGTCGGGCTGCGTGCGCCTGATCAACCAGGACATCATCGACCTCTACAGCCGCGTCTCCAAGAAAAATCCGGTCGTCGTCGTCTGACGCTTATGCGGCGTGTTGGCGCCGCTCGAAACTCCCGTTGCGCGATGCGGCAAGACAGGCCAAGGTGCCTTGAAAACCATCGCGCCGGGAGAAATCAAGCATGGCTGGAACGTTTGTCATCGCGCAGGGCGGCGGCCCAACCGCCGTCATCAACCAGACGGTTGTCGGGGCGACACTGGAGATCCGCAAGCGGCATCCAGGTGCCAAGGTGCTGGGCTCAATCCATGGCGTGCGCGGCATCCGTGACGGCAATTATGTCGACCTTTCCGCCATCCCCGAGGACCGGCTGCGGCTGATTGCCGGCACGCCGAGCGCCGCCCTCGGCTCGACCCGCGACAAGCCCGACGCCGCCTATTGCGATGTCATCCTCAACGGCCTGAAGAAGGCCGGCGCCGACGCCTTCATCTATATCGGCGGCAACGACACGTCGGGTACCCAGCAGATCCTGACCGATGCCGCCGGCGGCTCAATTGCCTTCGTCCATGCGCCAAAAACCATCGACAATGATCTCGAGGAAAACGACCACACGCCGGGCTTCATTTCGGCGGCCGAGTTCGTCGCCGGCGCCTTCCTGTCGGTCGATCTCGATTTTCGTGCGCTGCCCGGCATCTATGTCGGCATCGTCATGGGCCGGCATGCCGGCTTCCTGACCGCGGCTGCCGCTGCCTGGCAGCTCGACCCCGACAGCGGCCCGCACCTCGTCTACGTGCCCGAGCGCCCATTCTCGGCCGCCGGCTTCATCGACGACGTCCGCGCCACGCTCGATCGCCACAAGCGCTGCATCGTCGCCGTTTCGGAAGGGGTCAGCACCGCCGACGGCAAGGCACTGGTCGAAAGCCTGGTGCCGCCGGACCAGCTTGAGCGCGACGCGCACGGCAACGTCAAGCTGTCGGGCAGCGACCTGCCGGCCGCACTCGAGCGCGCGTTGGCGGAAGGCCTGCCGGGCAAGCGGGCCCGCGTCGATGCGCTCGGCTACATGCCGCGCGGCTATATCGGCGCCATCAGCGCGGTCGACGCGCAGGAGGCGTTCGATGCCGGCGCTTTCGCCGTCACCGTCGCCGAACAGGGCGGCGGCTCGGTGGCCCTGCAATATGACGGCACCAGAACGGTGCTGAAGAAAGTGCCGCTCAAGAACGTCGCCGGCAAGACACGCCACATGCCGGACGATTTCATGAAGCCCGATGTCAATCAGCTGTCGGATGCCGGCATGGCCTATCTCAAGCGGCTGGTGCCGGAAAAGTACAAGGTCGGGAAGCCCTTCGTCTGATGCCGGGCTCACACTTGATGCCCGGCTCACAGGTGATGCCCGACTGGTTCAGCAGGAGCGTCGTCGACGACAAGACGACGATGCTGACCGAGCCCTTCGTCCATGCCTATGTTCGGGCCAATATCTGGCATCTGCGCGGTCGCGATGCCGACCTGCTCGTCGACACCGGCATGGGCATCTGTCCGCTGGCGCCGCAGATCGAGACGGCGGAGGGCAAGCCGCTGCTGGTCGTTGCCACCCACATCCATCTCGACCACGTCGGCTCGCTGCATGAATTCCCGTTGCGGGCCGGGCCAAGGATGAGCGCGGCTCGGTTCGAGACCATGGATGAGGCCGCGACCTACGCCTACATGTTTCATGACCTCGAGGGTGCCGTCTCGAAACCGCCGGCGCCTGGATGGAAGTCGGCCGACTACAGGATCCCGCCCGCGCCGTTGACGCGAACCCTGGACGAGGGCGATGTCGTCGATCTTGGCGACCGGCAATTTCGCGTGCTGCATTTGCCGGGCCATTCACCGGATTCGATCGCGCTGTTCGACGAGGTCGACGGCCTGTTCTTCAGCGGCGATGCCATCTATGACGCCATGCTGATCGACGACCTGCCGGATTCCGACCGAGCCGCCTATGTCAGCACGATGCGGCGCCTGCTGGACCTGCCGATCCGCATCGGTCATGGTGGACACGGACCGAGCTTCGACGGCAAGCGCATGCGCGAGATTGCCACGGCCTATCTCGAGCGAAGCGCCGGTGGCTGAGGCTCCAGCGAGACAGCAAGGTGCCGCCCGACGACTTTGCGGCCCTGCCGCCGTGCGGATATTAAATCTTCGTAAGGTCGCCCTAAAACCCTAAATCGGGCGAATCCGCGCCCTAGATGCAAGGCCGTCGATCCGGTTGGCTGCCATGTAGGCGAGACGGGCAATTGCGACCTCGACACGCCGATGACCGATTTCCCCGCACGGGAGAGGCCACGGCGCTGGATCAACTCTCGCCCGGACAAACGACCATGTCAGATATCCTTCGTAGGCATCGCGTCGCGGCCTTGCTGGGCGCTGCGCTGATCATATCCCCCTTCGTCATGTCTTTCGCCCAAGGCGAGGGCAACACCATTCCGACAACCCAGACGCCTGTCGCCGGCATCACCGCGCCCAATGGCTCGTTCGCCCCCATCGTTGCCGCCGACAAGCCGGCGGTGGTGACGGTCACCACCGTCATGAAGGCACAGCCTGAAACGATGAGCGATGCATCTCCTTTCGACGGCGGCTCGCCCTTCGATGACTATTTCCGCCAGTTCTTCGGTGACCAGGGCATGCCGACGCCCAAGACGCCGCCGCAACAGCAACCGCAGCGCGCCGAGGCGCTGGGTTCCGGCTTCATCGTCGGCGCGGATGGCACCGTCGTCACCAACAACCACGTCATCGATGGTGCTTCTTCGATCAAGGTGACGCTCGACGACGGCACCGAACTTCCGGCCAAGCTTGTCGGCCGCGATGCCAAGAACGATCTCGCCGTACTCAAGGTCAAGTCAGACAAACCCCTGCCGACCGTCAAATGGGGTGATTCCGACAAGCTCATGCCAGGCGACCAGGTGCTGGCCTTCGGCAACCCGTTCGGCATCGGCACCACCGTCACGGCAGGTATCGTCTCGGCGCGCGGCCGTGACCTGCATAGCGGCCCGTTCGACGATTTCATCCAGATCGACGCGCCGATCAACCACGGCAATTCCGGCGGTCCGCTGGTGGATGTCGCCGGCAATGTCGTGGGCATCAACACGGCGATCTATTCACCCAATGGCGGCAGCGTCGGCGTCGGCTTTGCCATTCCGTCGGATCAGGCCCAGAAGGTGGTCGCCAAGCTGATGAAGGGCGGCTCCATCCAGTACGGCTATCTCGGCGTTCAGATACAGGAGGTGACACCCGATGTCGCGAGCGCCATCGGGCTCGACCATTCCGGCGGCGCGCTGGTTTCAGAGGTCAACGACGGTTCGCCGGCGGCCAAGGCCGGCGTCGAGACGGGTGACGTCATCACCAGCTTTGCCGGGCAGGACGTGAAGGATCCCAAGGACCTGTCGCGGGCGGTCGCCGATGTCGCGCCGGGCGCCAGGGAAACGGTGGATGTCTGGCGCAAAGGCAAGCCGATGCGGATTTCCGTCGATGTCGGCCAAAACAGCGCCGATGCGAAGACCGCGTCGCTGGACGACGGGTCCGACGCGCCGAGCGCCGGGCGCGCTCCGGCGATAGGGCTCGGCTTGATGGATATAACGCCCGACATTCGCCAGCAGATGAACCTAGCCGGCAAGCAGCACGGCGCGGTGGTTGCCAGCGTCAACCCCGACAAAGCGGCCGCCGCTTCCGGAATACAGGCCGGCGACATCATCGTCGCCGTCAATCAGGTGCCGGTCAAGAACGCCAGGCAGGTAACCCAGGCGATCGCCTTGGCCGGCAAGTCCGGCAGGAAATCGGTCCTGTTGCTGGTCGAGCGTGGCGACGCTCAAATGTACATCGCGGTGCCTTTTGCCAGTGGCTGAGAACTGCTGTTGACGGGAACGCGGAGCGGCAGGTCCATCGGTGACGGTCCCGCCGGTCTCCGCCCGTCAAGATTTCGGTTGCCCGTCACGGCATCTTCGAGAACATTGCGTCAGGCCGATAGTGGCCTGATTGCATGGGGATTGCCGCTATGGTCACCCGAGGTTTCTCTTCAGGACGGCGCCCGCCAGCCGATGGCGATGCCCGCATCCCGCCGGGCCAATATCTGGAACAGGGTTTTCCGGTGCTGTCGGCCGGTCCGACGCCGCGCGTGCGTACCGAGGATTGGTCTTTCACGCTGAAACATGGGCCACGCCCGATCAAGAAATGGAACTGGACCGAGTTCAACGCGCTGCCGATGACCAAGATGACACGCGATATCCATTGCGTGACAGCATGGACCAAGTTCGACACGCCGTGGCAGGGCGTGCTGGTCGACGATATCCTTGCCGATGCGGGTGTGGAGCCGCCGACCGGCTTCACGCTGGCGCACGCGTTCGACGGCTACACCACCAACGTGCCGGTCAAGGACCTCACCGCCGGCAAGGCCATGGTGGCGCTGCTCTACGAAGGCAAGCCGATCACACCGGACCATGGCGGCCCGGCAAGGCTGCTGGTGCCGCATCTTTATTTCTGGAAGTCGGCCAAATGGTTGAACGGCCTGCAATTCACCACGCGAGACGAGCCCGGTTTCTGGGAATTGCGCGGCTACCATATCTATGGCGACCCATGGCGCGAGCAGCGCTACACGGACGATCCATGAGCGATGCGGCGGCAGTGCAGTCGCCCTGGCAAACAGCCGGCATCGTCCGCATCGAAAAGCGCACGCCGCGTGTCACCAGCTTCTTTTTCCAGCCGTCTCGGCCCTTCGCCTATCGCGCCGGGCAGCATGTCGACGTCAGGCTGACGGCGCCGGACGGCTATCAGGCGCGCCGCTCCTATTCCATCGCCTCCGCGCCCGAAACGAGCGGCGCAATCGAACTGGCGATCGAAAAACTCGACGATGGCGAGGTCTCGCCCTTCTTCCACGAGGTCGCGGCAGTGGGCGATGAAATCGAACTGCGCGGGCCGCTTGGCGGGCATTTCGTCTGGCCGGAGGATGAGAGTGGACCGCTTGTTCTGGTCGGCGGCGGTTCGGGCGTCGTGCCCTTGATGTCGATGCTCCGCCACCGCGCCGCGCATAATTCAGCGGTGCCCGTCGTCCTGGTCTTTTCGGTCCGGGTCTGGGACGAAGTGATCTTTCGTCACGAGTTGATCGCCCTCGACGAACGCCAGGACGGCTTCGACCTGATGCTGACACTGACGCGCGAAGCCGCACGCCGCCCGGCCGACTATGCGCGGCGGGTAGACGTCGCGATGATGGTTCAAGCCATGACGCGGCTGCCGGAGCCGCCTGGCATCGCCTTCGTCTGCGGCTCCAACGCCTTCGTTTCCGCGGCCGCCCAAGCGCTGATCAATGCCGGCGTTGCAGCGGAAATCATTCGCACCGAACGCTACGGAGTTTGAACGGACTCTGGCGGTTCGGTAGAGACACGATGCTTCAAGCCTTGAAAATCGACCGATGAGGTAATACCTTGTCGGAATATGGTATTACCAAGGAGTGAAGATGGCCACCACCGTCACGGCAAAGGGACAAGTGACCATTCCCAAACCCGTCCGCGACCTCCTGGGGATCGTCCCGGGCAGCAGAGTCGATTTCCGGCGCGCCGCCGATGGCAGCGTGGTGTTGGCTCGGGTTGACAGAAAGCCGCCTGCGAGCCGCTTCGCCAATCTGCGCGGCCATGCCGGCGAGGGGCTCACGACCGAGGCTATCATGGCGCTGACGCGTGGCGGAGCGTGACGTTCGTCGACACCAACGTTCTGCTCGACCTTGTTACGGACGATCCCAATTGGGCGGGCTGGTCGATCGCGCAACTCGAGGCGGCAAGCCTCGATGGGCCATTGTTGATCAATGATGCGGTCTATGCAGAACTTGCCGTTCGCTACATCAGAATCGAGGATCTTGAGGCATTTCTGGATGCGGCCGGTCTCGAAATGGCTCCGATGCCAAGAGCCGCCCTTTTCCTTGCTGGAAAGGTATTCACGCAATACCGCCGATCGGGAGGATCGAGGACCGGCGTCTTGCCTGACTTCTTCATCGGCGCACATGCCGCCGTCACCAAGCTTCCGCTTCTGACCCGTGATGTCGGCCGCTACCAGACCTATTTCCCATCCTTGAGGCTGATCACTCCCGACGCCTTATAGCTGCCGGGTGGGCCTTCCTTCAGCCGACCGGAAAGAAATCCGCCGACAGCAACTGGAAAGGCAAGGCGCCATAGGCGGCCACCGTGGCCGCGTCGTTCCACTCGCGAAACTGTCGCGATGGTCGCGCCTCGAGCGTCAAGGCAACTCGCGCGCCGCCGAGAGTCACCTTGCCGCGAAAATGCAGCACGCGTTCCCTGCCGGACCGGCTGATGGCCATGGCGCGCAGGCGGGCAATATGCTCGCCACCGTCATTGATCTCCATCTCGATGCGGCGCCGGACCGGCGGAACGCCGATCCTGACGGTGATTTCGAGCATCATGTCGCCGGTCGTTTGCGGACAGGCGATGGCCTGCGAAAACACCAAAGGCGCCGATGCTGCTTGAGGCTTGCGCGCGGCCGATCTGCCGCGCCAAGGTGTGGCGGGCGGCTCCTGCTGCAACCGGCCCTTCTTCCGCTTCAGGCGCAACTGCTTGGCAAGCCCGCGCGATAGCCAGACAAGACCGCCGAAATCCGTGCGCGGCTTGGCTTGCAGAACCGACGACCAACGCGACAGGCCAACCCCGTCGGCCATGTCCAAGATTCTGGCCATTGTCGGTTCCGGCACCGGAATGCCGATCTCGAACGTTAGATAGGATAACGCCACCGCCGCTGGAACCGCCAGGCCGCGTCTGCCGACGATGTCGAGGAACGTGTCCCAATCGACGTCTTCGCCATGGATGGCGACCGCGCAGTCGACAAGCCAGTCGCTGTGGGTATGGGCGTCGAGGCCGCCATGGGCGATGGCCAGGGCCATGCGATCGGCCGGCGACGGCACGAAGACCGCGACGCCGCTGAATTGTGCCGGGACCGCCCGTTGCCAGATGGCCAGGTCGTCTTCCGCGCTCGTCTGCGACCCGTCATAGCCGAGCTGGTGCAGGTCGATGTCACCGAAACGGCCCTTGAAGAAGTTCATCGACCGCAGCGACGCCAACCGGGTTCGCAGATATTGCGCGCTGACGCCCGAGGCGATCTGCCAGTCGCGATCGCGCAAGATGTCGAAGACGGCAGCCATGTCGCGCGGGCGCACCAATATGTCGATATCATGCGCCACCCGGCCACGCTGCGCCGACGCGTTCAAGGCAATGCGGCTGGCGCCCTTTATCAGCATGATGTCGGCGCCGCCGTCGGCCATCGCCTTCAGCGCCGGCTCGGCCTCGCGCATCGCCATGCGCGACTTCGTCCACAGCATCTTCTGCAGGCCGACGAGGCGCGGATGGGCGGCATGCCCGGCCAGCTTCCTGCCGAACCTGTCGGAGATGGCGGCGAGCAGGCGATGTTCTCGAAACGAGACGAGATCGATGTCGTTCTCGTCCAGCCAGCGCGCGGCACAGGCAGCGGCTGCGTCCTCATCGGAGAGCAGCGCCGCCTTCAGCAACAGGTCCAGCTGGCCGGTGGGCCACGACCAGCCATAGTCCGGGAAGCGGCGGCCGATGCGGCGAACGGGCGTGGCGTTCAACTGGAACCTGCCTTGTTCTGGGCTCGCCGCTGCATGGCGAGCCTTGCGACCTGGAGGTAGCCCCGGTCGCGTGCCGGATCGCGGCCGTAGGAAAGGCTGCCCGGACGGATGCGGCGCAATGCAAGCACGTCGTCGAGCATGGCAAGGGCAAAGCCTGCCTCACGAACCCGGGCGATCCAGTCGATCATCTCGCCGCGACCGCCTGGTGGGTCGATGATGGGACCGACGCTCTGCACCACCTCTTGGCGGATCATCATCGTCGTGCGCGACCAGCCAGCTCCACTGGTCGCATCGGGCAAATCGGGGCTGTCGCCGCGAAACGTCCGCCAATGCGTAAAGACGCCCGTTGTCCCGGGATGACGGTCGAGATGGACCAGCTGCTTTTCGATCTTGTCCGGCAGCCACAAATCGTCGGCATCGAGCGTCGCGATGAGCGGCGTCGAGAGTGCCGCAATGCCGCGGGTCGTTGCGCTGCCAGGTCCGGCATTGTCCTGTCGCAGCACCGTCACCGGCAGGTTCATCGCTTCGATCACCGCAGCCGTATCGTCGGTCGAACCGTCATCGACCACGACGATGGCCTCCGCCTTTGCCGTCTGGGCCAGAACGGAGTTCAGGGCAGCGCCGATGGTGGCGGCCGCGTTGAAAGCCGGAATGACAACGCCGTAGCCTGCCATCAAAGGAACCGCCACTGCGCGAGATCCTTGAAGTCGAAAATCCCCTCCACCCGGCGCAAGCTGGGGTCGGCCTTGCGACGCTTCATCGACTTGTGAATGGCGCGCATGAACTCGCGAAAGGGCACATCGGCTTCCTTGGTCATGTTGCCGGGATGACGTCTGTAGTAGAGAGCCACCGTATCGGGCATAACGTATTTTGTCTGGCTCTCAAAGATACGCAAAAGATAGTCGGTGTCCTCGGCCTGTTTGAAATCCTCGTCGAAACCTCCGGTGCGCTCGATGAGGTTTCGCGCAAAGATCCCGGCGGACAGGTGGATCCCTCGCACGGTGATGGAGTGGCTGTCGGCGGCCGGTTCCAGCGTCTCGCCATCTATCTTGTCGACCAACGTCATGCGCGAATAGGTCAGGTCCAGGCCAGGATCTTCTCCGAAGCAGGCGAGATCCGCCTTGAAGCGCCCTGTCGGGGAGATGTCGTCCGAATCGAGAAACGACACCAGGCCGGTCTGCGGCAGCAACTGCTTCAGCCCGGCATTGCGCGCCTTTGTGACGCCGCCATTGCTCTGCTGGAAAAGACGAATGCACGGGGCCTCGTCGATCAACGACCGTACGACGGCTGCCGAACCATCGGTCGACCCATCGTCGATGACGATGATGTCGAGATCGATGTCTTCGCGCTGCCTGAGCAGCGAGCGCAGCGCGAGGCCAACGAATTGTTCGCGATTGTAGACCGGCATGATGACGCTCAGCTTCATGGGCGTCTCCGGCAGCATTCCGGGCTTGGCTGATCCGACTTGATGGTGTCGAGCATCATAGCATCCGCCAATCGGTGGGACTCTTCAATTCGAAGATTCCCTGGACCTCTCGCCGTGCCGGATCGGCCTTGCGCCGCCGCATCGACTTGTGGATTGCACGCAAGTGGTTGCGGACCCTGCCGCTATGTTCCTTGGTGACATTTCCGGCATGGCGTCGGTAGTAGATCGCGACGGCGTCCAACAATTCGTAGTTCGGTCCCGCCTCGAAAACGCGCAGCAGATAGTCGGTATCCTCAGCCTGCTCGAAATCCTCATCGAACTCGCCCGTCCGGTCGACAAGCCCTCTGCTGAACACGGCGGCGCTCAGCGAAATTCCCCGAAGTGTCATCGTGCGGCTGGCGACTGCCGGTTTCAGCCGCTCATCGTCAATCCGCTCGACCAGCGTCATCAGCGAGTAGGTCAGCTCGAGTCCGGGGTCTGCTCTGAAGCGCGCGAGGTCCTTCTTGAACCGTCCGGCCAGCGAGATGTCGTCAGAATCCAGAAACGAAACGAACTCCGCATCCGGCGGCAGTTGCCGCAGCCCGGTGTTGCGCGCCCTGGCTACGCCCATGTTGGATTGCTGGAACAGTCGGATGCAGGCGTTTTCGCGCATCATCGAGCGCACGGCCTCAGCAGAGCCGTCGGTCGAGCCGTCGTCGATGACGATGATGTCGAGATCGGCGGCGTCCCGCTGCCGCACCAGCGAGCGCAATGCCGAAACGACATAGCGCTCACGGTTGTAGACGGGCATTATCACGCTCAGTTTCACGAAGCGCCCCGCGTGAGAAAGTCCGCAATCGTACCGGCTATCTCCTGTGGCTGCGTCCCCAGCGACAGACGATAGCACGGCAGCAGGCGGGTCAGGTCGCTGAAGAAGCGAAAGCCGCTCTCCCGCTCGCCCGGCATCTGCGCTATGCCCGACGGCGCCAAGGCAATCATGGCATCCCTGCGCGACACCGGCACGATCGAACTTGCCTCGCCTCCGCCGATATGTGGCACCAGCAGCGCGATGATGTCCAGAGTTTCGGGCACCGGCCGAGGCGCGATGTCATCAATGTGAAAAGCATGCTTGCCTTGCCAGTTGAGCGGACCATGCGCTTTCAGCCGATGCTTCAGCCCAAGCCGAACGAACCCCTGGGGATCCTGTTTGAGTGTTGAAAACAGTGGGCGGGCAGTCACGCCGTTGGAGAGGTCGACCAGCACATAGTCGTCGCCGACGCTGTCCAGTCCGTTGAGGAGGCCGGCGGCGACGGTTCCGGATTTCCCGGCCCCGCCCGCGCCGGCCAGCAGCACGCCCCTGCCCTTAGTCCCGAGCGTCCCCGCATGGGCCAGCCGCATGCCGCGTGCCGCATATTCCCAATGCAGGAAAGCCCGCAGCGGCGCTCCCGGCTCCCACGGTGGAAAGGCATCGGCCGAAGCCATCAATTGCACGCCAACGCGACGTTGCGGATCATAGAACTGCCAGAAATCCAGGTCGTGAAAATGGTTGCCGCGCAATCCGGCCTCCGCCAGCCGGGTGGCGAAGCCATGCTGCGTGAAGGGCCCCTGGCCCCAACTGACCGGTGCCGCGATGCCGTCTATGCCGGGATGTGCGACGAAGACGCGGCAGCTGTCGGCAGGCGTTCGGTTGCCCGGAGCCGTGACAAGGCCATGAGCGACGGCATCCGCCAATGCGCCGACGCTGACATGCGCGGTCAGATCCAGATGCGGCAAGCTCGCCTTGCAGGTCAGCGGATAATGCGCGGCGCTGCTTTCTGCTTGCGCCAGGACATGGCGTGCGTAGTCAACCAAGTTTTCGAGAGTGACGTTCGGCATGGGTCTGCCTGTTCCGGAGCTGCCCGGCAACGAGAACCTGATGGGCGCTTCAGTTGGCCTGCTTCACCGCGGGCCAGCCGAGGGGCTCCTCGACCTCGTGGATGGGATCGACGACAATGAGATCGGCGAGATCGTCATGGATGTCGACCTTCAGGGGCTCTCTGGCAGCGGCGAGCTGAGCCAGCAATTCGCTTGGAGCCGGTCTTGCCACGCCATCGGTTACGGCCGCCAGCAAACCGAATTCGAGCAATTGTGAAACAAAGCCGTCAATCGCGGCGGCATCGAGGGCGCCAATGCCGGTCGCGGCGCCGACCAGTTCGGAGGCAGGCACGCCGGACGACAGTGCATCCCAAAGTCTGCTGCCTGAATCAGAGAAGCCGAAATATTTACCCGTGGTCAGGTCAAGAACGACGGCTTCGCCGTCGAAGGATTCAAAGACGATATCCTTGCTGGCAATGGCATAGATGCCGGATTGTCGCATGTTTGCTCCCCCGCCGAGCAGGCCGCGGAGATGATCTTCGGGCCTACGGTCAACCCCACCGTTGCAGGCGTCTAACCATTTGCAGGGTTTTTGGCAAGATGGCGCAGGCTCGGGGGCGAGCGCAGCCGGTCACGCTTCGATTTCAAGCGCAGAAAGCGGCTTCGAGCAACAGGCGAGGATAAAGCCGTCCTCGATTTCGTGATCGAGGATGCCGCCATTGTGACTCATCTCGACATCGCCCGCGACCTTCCTCACCTTGCAGGTGCCGCACAGGCCGAACTCGCAGGCGGCGGGAATCCGCACCCCAGAGGCGCGTGCCGTCTGCAGCACGGTCTGGCCGGCGACGCATTCGGCATCGACATCGGAAAGCGAAAACCGGATCGGTGTCACGGCCTCGACGGCAGCAGCAGCGCCGTCCTCCGCCGGCGGCGAGAACGGCGCCGGGATTTCCTCCACGGCAGGCGCAGCAAAGCTTTCCTGATGGTATTTCGCCATGTCGAAGCCGGCGGCGTCCAGCATGCCGCGCACGGCGCGCATGAAGGGATCGGGGCCGCAGCAGAAAATCTCGCGCTCGCGGAAATCGGGCGCCAGCAATGGCAGCCGGATCGCGTCGATGCGGCCCATATGGCCGAACCAGCCCTCGCGGCTCGACCGCTCCTCGATCATGAAGCCGAGCGACAGGCCGGGCATGCGGCTGCCGAGCAGCTCGAGTTCCTTGCGGAAAATGATCTCTTCCGGGCGGCGCGCACAGTTGACGAAGCCGACATCTGTCCATGGCGCACAGTCGTTCAACCAGCGCAGCATCGACATCATCGGCGTCACGCCGGAGCCCGCCGAAATGAACAGATATTTGGCCGCCGGGTGGCTATGCAGCGAAAAATCACCGGTCGGCCCATAGGCCTTGACGTGCGAGCCCGGCGTCAGATGGTCGAACATCCAGCGCGTGCCGGTGCTGCCCGCCTGCGCCTTGACCGTCACCGCGATCGAGAATGGCCGCGACGGCGAGGACGACAGCGTGTAGGTGCGCATCAGCGGCCCGTCCAATGTCGGCAGTTCCAGCGTCACGAACTGGCCCGGCTTGTAGCGGAACCAGGTCTGGTTGTCGGAGCGGAAGGTGAAGGTCTTCACGTCCGGCGCTTCGTCGCTGACGCCGATCACTTCCAGCACCTGCAGCCGGTCGTTCCAGGGCGTCATCTGGTCGAGATGGCGATAGAGGCCAAGGTCCGTCATCGCATTCATCCTCTTGTCCCCTGGGCTAGGCGACGCTGCGCAGGGCCGGCCGGCCGCCTTCGGCAAGGCGCGGCCCGATGAACGACGTGTACCACTCGACGAACTGGATCACGCCGCCCTCATGCAGCTCCGAATAGGGGCCTGGTTCGTAGGCCGGCGACAGGATGCCGAAGGCGTTTTCCTCGACGATGCGGCGGTCCTGGTCGTTGGTCTCGGTCCAGACATGGGTGAGCTCAGCGAGGTCGTAGTCGACGCCTTCGACCGCATCCTTGTGGACGAGCCATTTCGTCGTCACCGCGGTTTCCGTGGCACTGATCGGCAGCACGCGGAAGGTGACGGCATGGTCGCCGAGGATATGGTTCCAGGTTGTCGGATAATGATAAAGCAGCAAGGAGCCGATGCGGTCGGTTGAAACGCTGTCGGACAGGTTCTTCTTCACCGCCCGTTTTCCCGTCATGGTGTAGCTGACGGCATCGCGCAGCAGCGGCGCGCGGGTGGCGCGGTACTGCCCTGCCGGATCGATGCGGAATTTGCTCGGCAAGCCTGATGCCTCGCATCTGGCCCAGTGCGCGACCATCTCGGGGTCGCTGTCGGCGCCGTTGACGCCGGTCACGGTCGGCGCCTCGGGGAAGGTCTTGCACAGCTCAGGGTGATTGGCGACGCAGTGGTAGCACTCGCGGTTGTTTTCCCAGACCAGCTTCCAGTTGCCCTTCTCGATGATCGTGCTCTCAAAGGCGATCTTTGCCTCACGCAAACGGTGCGGCAAAAGATAAGGTTCGATCATCGCCCGCATCGGCGCGAAATCCGCCGGCTCCTTGGCCAGGCAGATGAAGATGTAGCCGCCGACGCTCTCGCAGGCGACCGGCTTCAGGCCGAAATCACTCTTGTCGAAACCGTCGGCCATCTGGCGGGCAAACAGCAGGCGGCCGTCCAGCTCATAGGTCCACTGATGATAGGGGCAGACGAGCTTTGCCGCCGTACCCTTTTCCGCGTTGCACACGCGGCTGCCGCGATGGCGGCAGGAATTGTGGAAGGCGTTGATCTTGCCTTGCTGGTCGCGGACAAGGACGACCGGATAGTCGCCGATCTGCACGGTGATGTAGCTGCCCGGCTTCGGCAGTTCGCAATCATGGCCGATGAACAGCCAGTCGCGATACCAGATCAGCTCCATGTCGAGCTTGAAGTAGTCTGGATCGGTGTAGAAGGGCTGCTCCAGCGAAAAGCCTTGCCGGCGCCCCTTCAGGAGCCTCAGCATGTCGTTGCGGGTATCCATGTCCTGTCCTCGTTTCTAAGGACTGAACTGGTGGTGATGGAGGAAGGATTGAAACGCAGGCCGGCTAGGTGCCGGAAGCGCTATCCACCTCTTGACCGCCCACCGCGATCAGTCGAGTCTAAAAATCTCGGGCTGGTTTCCGGGCTCTGGAGTTGTCCTTGCGGACCATCGCGACACCTTCCCAGGCAGTTGCCCAGTGGTCTCCCGTTGCGACTTGAACTCCACCACCGTT
Source organism: Mesorhizobium sp. SEMIA396 (assembly GCF_024518615.1). Taxonomy (NCBI): domain Bacteria; kingdom Pseudomonadati; phylum Pseudomonadota; class Alphaproteobacteria; order Hyphomicrobiales; family Phyllobacteriaceae; genus Mesorhizobium; species Mesorhizobium sp. SEMIA396. The sequence continues at coordinate 75,762 of NZ_JANIFC010000003.1, read as the reverse complement.
GCGGGGGCAGCGCCGGATTCTGACCGGCTTCCCAATTCTCCGCCTCGTCGTCACGAAGCGGCACCTGAGATGGGTATGATCTAACCACGATCGCTGGCGCGCCGTCGGCATGAAAACGACATCGTATCCATGCGGCGCGACACGGCATGCGAAACGTCACCGCAGATCGTCGCGGGCCGAAATCCCGCCTCCCGGGCGGCCATTTGCCGGCTGCGATCTTCCCGAGTCCGACCCTTGGCGGGGGTCAAAAAAGGTTAACGGTTTCGAAAAGTGACTATTAGCTTGACCTAAAATCGAACCGAACGGTTCGTTTCTGTTGACGGTGCGTGCAGGACGGTGTGAACGCCGGGCCTTTGAAACAGTCAGTGATCCATCGGATGGTTAAACTTAACATGCTGATATAGAGAGGAAAAATGTATCTCTAGATTCCCCTGGCACAATTTCAAGGTGTGGATTCATGGTCCACACGGAACAACTTCGTGATTGGAAAAGGCGGGGTTGCCCTCCCACATCGGGGCTGTCCGAACGACGCGATTTCATTTCCAAGACACGCCGCTAGACGGACGGAAAAAGACGATACTGGAGTACAAAAATGAAAAAGATCATTCTCACTGCCGCAGCCCTTCTGGCCATTTCCGGCAGCGCCTTCGCTGGTAGCGACCACTACGGTTCGAACGCCGCGGCAGCCACTGCTGTCGACAGCTCGTACACCGCTTCGACCAAGAAGTCGGAACCGGCTGCTCAGGCGCCTGCCCAGGGTGCTGACCACAACCTCTTCGGCAACAACTAACAGCCGATTCCCAGTCGACGGCGGGCTCGCCCGCTGCCCTGGCGAAATTCAGACATTCGAAATTCAGACATTCAGGAGTATTTAAGATGAACAAGATCCTCATTGCTGCCGCCGCCGTTCTGGCCATCACCGGCAGCGCTTTCGCGGGCAGCGACAACTACGGTTCGAACGGCGCCAACCAGCCTGCCGCCGCTGTGGACCAGTCGTACACGGCTTCCACCAAGACCTCGGAACCGGCTGCCCAGACACCCGCTCAGGGCAGCGATCGTAACCTCTTCGGTCGCTAAAACCAATTTCGCAAGCGACGGCAGCTGTGCCTGCCGTCTGGCGAAATCCAGAATTCAGGAGACTAAAATGAACAAGATCCTTATTGCTGCCGCCGCCGTTCTGGCCATCACCGGCAGTGCTTTCGCCGGCAGCGACAACTTTGGCTCCAACGGCGCCAACCAGCCTGCGGTTACTTCGGTTGACAGCGCGCATACGAGCTCGGTCCGCAACAGCGGTGGCCTCGTCGAGAAGCTGCTCAATTCGTCGGGCGACGTAGAGAAGTCCGCTCCTCAGGGCAGCGACCGGAATCTCTTCGGCCGTTAACAGTCGAAGCTGATCTTCAAAAAAAGAGCGGCGGGCCTGGCCCGCTGCTCTTTTTTGTCCAAGACGCGGTTCTGCCTCAGGCCGCCTTCGCTTCAGCCTCATGAAGGGCAAACGACCGTCCGTCAGCGTCGAAGAGATGCAGGTCCTCGCCATTGGCGCTCAGCCGCAATGTCGAACCGCGCTTGACCTCGACATTGCCGGGCAGCTTGGTCACCAGCGGCAGGTCGGCGCGACCGATGTCGACATAGACCAGCTGCACCTCGCCGAGCTGCTCGACATAGTCGACCGTCCCCTCGAACAGATAGTCCGCGCCGCTGGCGATGATCAGGTCCTCCGGCCGCACGCCAAAACTCACCGCAGCGCCCTTTGCCGAAGCCGGCGTCGCGATCGGCACGGTTGCCTTGCGTCCGCCGACATGGCTGACGACGGTCGGATTGCCTGATTTGTCGATGGTTGCGGGCAGGATATTCATGGCCGGCGAGCCGATGAATTGCGCAACGAACAGATTGCCGGGCTTCTTGTAGAGGTCCATCGGCGTGCCGACCTGCTCGATATGGCCGTCCTTGAGCACCACGATGCGGTCGGCGAGCGTCATTGCCTCGACCTGGTCGTGGGTGACGTAGATCATGGTCGTGTTGGGCATCGATTCCTTGAGCTTGGCGATTTCGATGCGGGTGGCGACTCGCAGCGCCGCATCAAGGTTCGAAAGCGGCTCGTCGAACAGGAACACCTTCGGATTGCGCACGATGGCCCGGCCGATGGCGACGCGCTGGCGCTGGCCGCCCGACATCGCCTTGGGCAGGCGGTCGAGATATTTGGTCAGCTGCAGGATCTCGGCGGCCTGACGCACGCGGCGGTCGATCTCGGCCTTGTTCTCTTTGCCGATCTTCATCGAGAACGCCATGTTGTCGTAGACGGTCATGTGCGGGTAGAGCGCGTAGGACTGGAACACCATGGCGATGCCCCGTTTCGACGGCGGCACGTCGTTCACCACTTCGCCGGCTATTCTGAGCTCGCCGGAGGTGATTTCCTCGAGCCCGGCGATCGATCTCAGCAATGTCGACTTGCCGCAGCCCGACGGGCCGACGAAGACGATGAACTCGCCCGATTTAATATCGAGGTCGATGCCGTGGAGAATGTTCAGATTGCCGTAGGACTTCTTCACTTGTCTTAGCGTGACATCGGCCATTTGGTTTCCTCCAGTGATTGGAATTCAGTCGAGACGCCCGAACCAGGCGCCGTAGCCGCCAAGCTCGATGGAACCGCTGTTCGCCTGCCCCGAAAATCCGTGCCCGGGCAGAGGTTGCAGCGATCGGCCGCCAAGGTCAACCTTGGCCGGCCCGGCTCCCAGATTGAAGACGCAGACGATCTGCTCGTTGCCTGCGCGGCGCGTGAAGGCGACGGTGTCGCCCTCACTTTCGATGAAGGTGATGTCGCCCTTGGCGAGCGCCGGATGGGCACGCCGGAAGGTGAGAAAGCGCCGGTAGTGCTCGAGCAGCGAAGCCTCGTCGCCCTGCTGGACATTGACCGCTTGCGCCAGATGCTTGGCCGGCACCGGCAGCCAGGGCTTTGCCTGGGAGAAGCCGCCATTCTTGGCGCTGCCATCCCACACCATTGGCGTGCGGCAGCCGTCGCGGCCCTTGAATTCCGGCCAGAAGCGGATGCCGTAGGGATCCTGCAGATCCTCGAACCGCAGCTCTGCCTCACCGAGCCCAAGCTCCTCGCCCTGGTAGATGCAGACCGAACCGCGCAACGACATCAGCAGCGCCGAGATGACCTTGAGGTAGGCGGTCGGGTCGGCCTCATTGGCGGCCCAGCGCGAGGCCGGGCGCATCACGTCGTGGTTGGAGAAGGCCCAGCACGACCAGCCGTCGCTGGCGACTTTGCCGAAGGATTCCAGCACCGAGCGGACCTTGCCCGCGCTGATCTTTTCCGGCGCCAGGAAATCGAAGGAGTAGCACATGTGCACGCGCTTGCCGCCTGCGGTGTAGGCGGCAACCACTTCAAGCCCGCGCTGCGAATCGCCGACCTCGCCGACCGCTGCGGTTGCCGGATACTCATCGAGCAGGGCACGGAACCGTTCGAGGAAGCCGAGGTTCTCGGGCCGGCTCTTGTCGTAGAGATGGTCCTGGTAGTTGTAGGGGTTGACCGCCGGCGCGGTCTGGTCGTTGCGCTCTTCCGGCGGCAGCGGCGGATTGTTTTCCAGGCCCTGGCTGTGGAAGTAGAAATTGATGGTATCGAGCCGGAAACCGTCGACGCCGCGCTCCAGCCAGAAGCGGGTGACGTCGAGCAATGCGTCCTGGACTTCGTGGTTGTGAAAGTTGAGGTCGGGCTGTTCGGCCAGGAAATTGTGCATGTAATATTGCTGGCGGCTGGTGTCCCATTGCCACGCCGAGCCGCCGAAGATCGACAGCCAGTTGTTGGGCGGTGTGCCGTCCGGCCTGGCGTCTGCCCAGACGTACCAATCGGCTTTCGGGTTGCTGCGGCTCGACCGGCTTTCCTTGAACCAGGGATGACTGTCGGCAGTGTGCGACAGCACCTCGTCGATCATCACCTTCAAGCCCAGCCTGTGTGCCTCGGCGGTCAGCGCGTCGAAATCGGCCAGCGTGCCGAACATCGGATCGACATCGCAGTAATCCGTCACGTCATAGCCGAAATCCTTCATCGGCGACTTGAAGAACGGCGAGATCCAGATGGCATCCGCGCCGAGTGCGGCGATATAGGAGAGGCGGCCTATGATGCCCTTGAGATCGCCGATGCCGTCGCCATTCGAGTCCTGATAGCTGCGCGGATAGATCTGGTAGATCACCGCGCCCCGCCACCAGTCGCGATCGATGGCGAGGTCAGGCTTCGAGCTGGCCTTCAAAGCGGATTGCATCGTCTCAGCCTCCTTTCACCGAGCCGGCAAGCAGCCCGCGGACAAAATAGCGCTGCAGCGAGAAGAACACGATCAGCGGTACGATGATGGTCACGAAAGCCGATGTCGTCAGAATCTCCCAGTCGCCGCCGCGCGAGCCCAACAGCGCGTTGAGCTTGGCGGTCAGCACGATCTGGTCTGCCTCTGTACCGAGGAAAACCATCGCCACCAGCAGATCGTTCCATACCCACAGGAACTGGAAGATGGCAAACGAAGCCAGCACCGGGAACGACAGCGGCAAGACGATCTTGACGAAGATCTCGAAATCGCTGGCGCCATCGATGCGCGCCGATTCCATGATTTCGCGCGGCAGGCCGGCAATGTAGCTGCGCAGCAGGTAGATGGCGAAGGGCAGGCCGAAGCCGGTATGCGCCAGCCAGATGCCGAGATAGGTCTTCGACGGCATGCCGAAGAAAGCGCCGACGCCGTTGTAGAGCTTCAACAGCGGGATCAGCGACATCTGCAATGGCACCACCAGCAGGCCGATGATGACGGCGATCAGCAGCGCCCGGCCGGGAAACCGCATCCAGGCCAGCGCATAGGCGGCAAAGGCGGCGATCAGGATCGGGATGACGGTAGCCGGAATGGTGACGGTCAGGGAATTCATGAATGACCGTCCGATGCCTTCGGAGAACAGCACGGTTCTGTAATTGTCGGTGGTGAATTTCGGCGGCGCCGACGAAGCATAATAGACGCGCTGGCCGCGATCGCCTTCGAATGCTTTCGGGGAATGCATGATGAAGCTGCCGTCGGCATTGAGCTGCAAGGTCACGCCGTCGCCGAGATCGGCTGTGGTGCCGGCGGGATATTGCGTCGGTGTCGCCGATTTGACCCCGAAGGCGCTGATGTCGCGCTTGGCGCCGTCGCCGAAGATATTGCCCTCGAGGACGAACTTGCCGTCCTTCTCGACTTGCGCCGAGGCGGGCGGGAGCCGGCCTGCTTCCGTCTGGGTGGAACTGGCGAACGAGTTCCACCAGCCCGAGGCGATGATCTGGTTCTTGTCGCGCAGCGACGAGACCAGGATGCCGAGCGTCGGTATGGTCCAGATCGCGACGAAGATGAGCACGGCGATGTGGACGCCAAAACGGCTGGCGAAGGAATTTCCGGCCGCGACGGCCATCTCAATGTCCTCCCGTCTCTTTGTTCGCCTGGCGGATGTTCCAGACCATGATCGGAATGACGGCAATCATGATGATGATGGCGATGGTGGCGCCGCGGCCGAAATCGCCGCCGCCGCGGAACATCCAGTCGAACATCAGATTGGCCAGCACCTGGCTGTTCCACTGGCCGTTGGTCATGGTCAGCACGATGTCGAACACTTTGAGCACCAGGATGGTGATCGTGGTCCAGACCACGGCGATGGTGCCCCAGATCTGCGGCACCATGATCTTCCAGAAGATCTGGAACGGATTGGCGCCGTCGATGACGGCGGCTTCCAGCGTTTCTTCGGGAATGCCGCGCAGGGCGGAAGACAGGATGACCATAGCAAAGCCGGTCTGGATCCAGATCAGGATGATCATCAGGAAGAAATTGTTCCAGAACGGCAGCGATATCCAGACCTGCGGCTGGCCGCCGAAATGCTGGATGATGGCGTTGAGGATGCCGATCTGCGTCTGGCCGTCGCCCCGATACTCGTAGATGAATTTCCAGATCACGCTGGCGCCGACGAAGGAGATCGCCAACGGCAGGAAGATCAGGCTCTTGGCGATCGTGCCCCACCAGATCTTGTCCGTAAGCACGGCGATGATCAGCCCGAGGAAGGTGCAGGCGGCCGGCACCACCGCCAGCCAGATGATGTTGTTGAGGATCGAGTTGCGGAACTCGCGATCGCCGAACGCCCATTGATAGTTCGCCAAGCCGACGAAATTGATGCCGCTGCGATCGAGGAACGACAGCCGCAGCGTCTCGACCACCGGATAGATCAGGTAAATGGTGAGGATGATCATCGCCGGGCCGACGAACAGCCATGGCCGGACCAGCCCTTGCCGGCGCAGATTGTCGATGGCCGCGGCACCCGCGACGCCGCGTGACGGGAATATCAGGTCGACCAGTTTGTTGGCGCCCCAGAAATAGGCGACGCAACCGCCGACGCCGACGATGATGACTGTTATGGCCGAGAAAATCTGAGCCGCCATGGGTCCCTCTCCCCCTGCGCATGACCCGACAAGGAATGACCTTGGTAACGGAGACCAGGCGCCGATTCAGTTGTTTGGAGCGCGTCATCGGCGGCTTGCGCACATTGCCGATCGCGCTTCATTTCAATGCGCTCATGACGAAAGGCTGCGGCACGGGCCGCCGTCGGATCCGGGCCAGTACGGTCCGGATCCAGTGCGAGAATGGTGGTCGCTTACATGCCGACCGCTACTTGATCGCGTCCCAGCTCTTCTGGATGTCGGTGGCGACGTCCTGCGCCGACTTGCCGCCGACCAGGTCGATCATGCCGGTCCAGAACGCGCCGGCGCCGATCTTGCCCGGCATCAGGTCGGAACCGTCGAAGCGGAAAGTCGAGGCATTGGCGAGGATTTCGCCCTGCTTCTTCAGCGCGTCGCTGGCATAGGCATCCTTGTTGACCGACTTGAGCGGCGTCACGAAGCCGCCTTCGGCCATCCAGATCTCGTGGGCGAGCGGCATCTTCAGGAATTCGATGAATGCGCGCGCGCTCTTGCTGTCCTTGGTGATCATCGCCAGCGTACCGGCGCCGAGCACGGGCGTGCCCAGTTCAGGCTTGGAGGCATAGGGCGGGAAGTAGAAGAAGTCCGCGTCCTGGCCGACCTTGGTACCTTCCGGGAAGAAGGTCGGGATGAACGATGCCTGATGGTGCAGGTAGCATTTCGGCGGCACCGAAAAGAGGCCCTTCGGGCTGTCGCGGAAATCGGTCGCCGCGACCGCCTTGGCGCCGCCATCGACCATCTTGTCGTCGGTCGCGATCTTGCCGAAAATGTCGATGGCGTTGACCACTGCGGGGTCGTTGAACGGGATCTCGTTCTTCACCCATTTGTCGTAGACCTCCGGAGGCTGGGTGCGCAGCATCAGGTCTTCGACCCAGTCGGTCGCCGGCCAGCCGGTGGCGCCGCCGGAGCCGAGGCCGATGCACCACGGCTTGCCGCCATCGGCGATGATCTTCTTTTCGAGATCGGCAAGTTCTTCCTGCGTTTTCGGCACCTTGTAGCCGGCTTCCTCGAAATTATCCGGCGAATACCAGACCAGCGACTTCACATCGGCCTTATAAGGGAAGGCGAAGAAGCCCGGCTTGCCGTCCTTGTCCTTAAAGGTGCCGAGATCGACCCATGACTGGCCGGCACCGTAATTGTCCTTGACCCATTTGGCGGTGTCGTCACCGAGCGGCGTCAAAAGGCCCTTCGACGCCAGGTCCTGGATAAGACCCGGCTGCGGCAGCACGGCGATGTTCGGCGGGCTGCCGGCCTGCGTGTCGATGACGATCTGCTGCTCGTAATTCTCCGAGGAGGAGTATTTGATCTCGACGCCGGTGGCTTCCGAGAAATAGTCGAGAACGCCGCGCACCAGGCCTTCGTCCTCGCCGCGCCACGGTCCGAAGATCGACAGCGTCTCACCCTTGAGGTCGACTTTCTTGAGCTCTTCGTAGTTCGCCCAGTTGAAGCGCTTGTCTTCGCCGGGCTTGAACTTCAGTTCGGCCTGCGCGGGCGCGTTCAGGGCGAACGTGGCAAACGCCGCACCCAGCAAAAGCATTTTCTTCATCGGTATTCCTCCCAGTGGGTCTCACACACCGGACGGAACCTCCATTCCGCCCGCCGACGCCGCAGGACTGTGACTCAGTCGGAAAGGAACCGCAACCTTTCGAAGAGTCTTCCAAAGCGCTTTGGCTTTCTCGATCACGCCATTGAATTGCTGGGAAGTCAAGAGGCCGGGCGGATTAATCGATTTAGGTTCGCGCATTTGCGCCCCTAAAAGTGCGCTGCAACATGCTATTATGGCGATGCAGCAGCAATTTTTGTTTCAAATACGCCCGAACCGCGTCTATGGTTCGGCTTGGTATGGCTCGGCCCCGCTGGGACTTGGGTCGATTCAATTTAAAAGCGCTTTGAGGGAATGGAGACCTTTCGTGAACCTCAAGCAGCTCGCCCATATGCTGGCACTTTCGCAAACCACGGTAAGCCGTGCGCTGAACGGCTATCCCGAGGTCAACGAGGAGACGCGCAGGCGTGTCATGGATGCCGCCAAGCGCCATGGCTATCGTCCCAATCCGAGCGCGCGCCGGCTGGCGACCGGCAAGACCGGCATGATCGGCTATGTCCTGCCGACCGGTGCGTCGGTCGACATCGATCCGCATTTCGTCGAGTTCCTGTCCGGCCTTGGTGACTATGCCCGTTCGCACGAGCTTGACCTTGTGCTGTCGCCGGCCGACGCCGACGACCAGGAGACGACCTACCGGCGCATCGTCGCCAACAGGCAGGTCGATGCCGTCTACATCTCCTCGCCAAGGCCCGCTGACCGGCGCGTGGCGCTGGTCAACACGCTCGGCATTCCCTTCATCGTCCATGGCCGCAGTGAGGGCTTCGACTTCGACTATGCTTTTACCGACATCGACAATGAGGGCGCCTTCCACGAGGCGGCCAGGCTGCTGATCCAACTAGGTCATCGGCGGCTGGCGTTGATCAACGGTGACGACCGCGAGACCTTCGCCATCCATCGCGAACGCGGCGTGCGCCGGGCGCTCGCCGCGAGCGGACTGTCATTGAGCGAACGCCATGTCTGCTCGGTCGATATGACCGAGGAGAACGGCTATCGCGCCACCAGGCGTTTGCTGGAAGAGGACGACGCGCCGACGGCGATCGCCTGCTCCAGCCTGATCATGGCGCTGGGCGTCGTGCGCGCCGTACGCGACCTCGGCCTGAGCATTCCGAGCGACGTCTCGCTGATCGCCCACGACGATGTCTTCCCCTGGCTGAGGCCGGAGAATTTCTCGGTGCCGCTGTCGACGACGCGTTCATCGATCCGTCTCGCCGGCGCCCGTGTCGCCGAGCGGCTGGCGGCACGGATTTCAGGACTGGAGGAGGGGGCGCGAGGCGAGGTCTGGCCGGTCGACCTGGTGGTCAGGGGATCCGTGGCGGGGGCGCCTGCGTAGCTGGAGATCAAACCCATGCTCTGCGGGAACCGAGTTGAGACGCGACACCCGGTTTACCCAATCATGGATCGGCTGTGTCCAGTCCGTCACGAACGCCCGACGATGTGTTCGACAAGGCGGTGCGCCTCCTCGGCAATCGCTAATATTATGCCCGATTTGCGCGTGGAGGCGAAATCTAAGCCGGCGAAGTAGATACCTGGCTGCGCAGCCACGCCATCCTCATGAACGGGCCGTCCCTGCGAGTCGAGCACCCCAGGGAGGTTCACCCAACTGAAATCACCCCGGAAGCCAGTACACCACACCACGGTCGTTATGCCGGACACGGCAACATCAAGAGAACGAATAGTCGGGTCCGGCAGATATGCCGCGACAGTCTCCGCAGGATTGGGTTCCGAAACGGGAGCATCGATTCCGGAGCGACTGATATATTCGTCGATATAGCGTTTGACGTTGGCGGAGGCTTCATCCCCAAAACGAATATGGGCTTCGAGATCGTCGGCGAACGAGAGGCGGCCGCCTTCCTCGACGCCTGCGAACCGGCCCAGCAGCACGATACCTCGGGCGCTGAGCGCTTGGAGGCTAATGGTGCGTTCTGCCCCAAGCAGACCACGAGCCGGAATGCGTTCCGCAAGACGGATTATCTCCTCTCGACGCACGTCGAGAAACCCGCTCTCGACCAGCCACATCATAATGTGGCGACCTCGGTAGCTCCGAGAGAGTCTTCCAACCCGGCTTGTGGCAAGGAAGACCGTTCGGCCTGCTTCTGCCAAGTCCTCTGCGATCTGGCCACCCGACTGGCCGCCTCCGACAACCAGCACCGCTCCATCAGCGAGATCGGCGGCGCTGCGGTAATCGGAAGCATCGATCTGGCAGAGGCCGGGCGGCAGCGAACCGGCCCAAATTGGGCGCACCGGACAATTCAGGTCGCCGCTTGCGATCACCACGTTCCGCGCCAAAACTGTGCCGCGTGAAGTGGTTAGCCTATATTCGCCATTATTGTGTCCACTGGCGAGTTCGGTCACGGCAGTATCCTGTTCGACAGGGAGGCCGTGCCGCTTGGCGAAATCCTCGAGGAGTGCGACGAATTCGTCGCACGTCAGGGTACCGGACGGATCCGAACCGTCATAGCAGTCGCCTGGCATCACGGTCTGCACGTTGGGGGTATTCATCCGGAAAGAGTCCCACCGCTGTGTGCGCCAGGTCTCTCCGATGCGGCCTCTCTCCAGTATCCTGTGGCTTAGGCCCCGCCGTGCCAGCGAATGGCTGATGCCCAGGCCGGCCCAGCCGGCCCCGACGACCACCGCATCGAGGACATTGGCGTTACTCGTCATTGCCGCAATCCCGATGCTAGTGCATGTCGCCCAAAAATGGCGTCCGCATAGTCTCCCCGAAGGTGCGAGGGCAAGATAGCAGTTCTGTCGGCTCACGCCACGATCAAAATCTCGCCCGACGCCGGCAGTGGGGAGGCCACCGCAAGGGGCTGGATTCCGATATCTCACGCCGCGGATTTGAGGTGGTCGATGAAGGCGCGCAGCTTCGGCAGGACTTGGCGCTTGCCGGGATGATACAGGAAGACGCCCGGCGTCGTGGCGGCGATGCCGTCCAGCACCGGTTCGAGTTTACCTTCGGCTATCGGACCTTCAGCGATTGGTCGAGGCGTCTGCGCCAGCCCGACGCCCCGCATCGCGGCCCCGAGCAATGTCGGATAATCGTGCGCAATCAGCGGGCCTGAGAGCATCGCCTCGATCGCCTCGTTGCCGTCGACGAAAGCCCAGGGCGCAATGGCGCCATTCGAACGGCGCAAGCGCAGGCAGGCGTGGTTGCGCAAATCGTCGACGCGTTCGGGGTGGCCATGGCGTTTGAGATAGTCAGGGCTGCCGACGACCACGAAGGAAAATGACGGGGTTAGCCGCACCGCGACCATGTCGACCGCGATGAACTGGCCAAGACGGATACCGGCATCGAACCCGCCGGCCGCGAGATCGACCATCTCGTCGCTCGCGGCGATCTCCAGTTCGATCTCGGGATAGGCCCGGCAGAACGACGCGATCATCGGCTCCAGGATCAAGGGCACGACGGCGCGGGGTACGGACAGGCGCAGCAGACCGGTCGGCCGCCGGCCGATGTCACGCACCGCCTCGCCGGCCGCCACAAGTTCTTCGAAAGCAGGGCCGGCACGGTCGAGGAACCGTTGGCCAGGCTCGCTCAAGCCGACACTCCGCGTTGTGCGAACGAACAACGCCGCACCCATGCGTGTTTCCAGCGCGCGCACCGCCTGGCTCACGGCGGACGGTGTCACGCCGAGTTCCGCTGCGGCGCGGCGGAAGTTGCGGTGCCTGGCGACGGCCAGGAATGCCTCGACGCCCTCCAGCGCTCCGTGCCGGACTGTGTAGTTCTGCTTCATGGGTTGTTGTGATTACAGCGGATGGTCGAATTATGGAAGCGGGCTTAGTAGGTCGGTCAAGGTAGTCCGCCAAGGGCTGCCCTGCGTCTCACGCGGTGTCGGAGGTCGCATGAACCAGTTTCGAGAGAGGCCAGATGTCAACCGAGGTCGTGTTCCAAATCCATCTTGTTCTGGGCTATGTCGCGTGGCTGCTTTGCTTCGCCGTATACGGTTTGCCGTGGCTCAGGTCTATGGACCGGGTCGCGACGCAACGCGCTGTCGCCACTCTGCACAGCTTCCGCTTCTTCGGGCTGGTCTTCCTCGTTCCGGGTGTCGTCGGCCCCGATTTGCCTGCCGGCTTTGCCGTGTTTGCTGCCTACGGCGACCTCATAACAGGAGTGCTGGCCATGCTGGCGCTGGTCACGGCAAGGATACCTCGGATCTTCTGGGCGCTCGTCGTTGCCTTCAATCTGGTCGGGACTGTCGACCTCGTCGTAGACTATTACCACGCCATCCAGGTCGGCCTTCCCCAGCGTGCGGGCGAACTGGGCGCCACCTACGCGATCCCGATCATCTACGTGCCGCTGCTGATGATCACGCACACCGTCGCGCTCTATTTTCTGGTGCGTCCTCCGCAAGCCGCGACTTGACCTGTCGCAGACTAATCCTTTGCCGCCGCCCTGATGTCCAGCAGACCGTAGCCGAAATCATTGTCGCGTCCCTTGGGGCCGAGATCCCTGGCCGTCGCCGCGAGCGCCTTCTCGATGCCGTCGGCCGTTCGACCGGGCGCGGCGTGGATGAGATTGGCGATGGCGCCGCTCACGATCGCCGCCGCAAACGAGGTACCGGTGACCACGTCCGAGCCGGCGCCGCTCGGCGCCACCATCTCGACGCCAGGCGCCGAGATGAAGACATAGGCGCCGCGATTGGCCTGCGGCATCAGCCCGTCCTTGGCATCAGTGGCGGTGACTGCGATGACACCATCGAAAGCCGCCGGATAGCCATAGGGCGCCTTCGGCCCGTTGTTGCCGGCTGCGGCGACCAGCACCATGCCGAGTGCGCGGGCATTGCGGCAGGCGACGCCGAGCAAATCGTTCTTCGGCCCGACGAAGCTCATATTGATGATGCGCACGTCCTGTTCCGCCGCCCAGTCGAGCGCCGACAGGATGACGTCCATGGTCGACTTGCCGCCCTCGAAGGCGCGGGCGTGATAGATCTTTGCGCCCGGCGCCATGCCTTCCAGCACGCCGACGCCGGCGATCAGCCCGTCGATCGACGTGCCGTGATCGCGCTTTTCGATCGGCACGTCGGGCATGGCGTCGAACTGCCCGGCAATGACGCCCGACAGCGCCGGGTTGGTGTCGTCGATGCCAGTGTCGATCACCGCGATGCGGACGTTTTCGCCGCTGGCCTGCTTGGCATCGAGCGCGATACGATCGAACGCATAGTTGACGATGCCGGCGGCCTGCTGCAGCGAATAGACATGGTTGGGCTCGCGCCGCTGGGTGCGGCCGTCGGCGGCCAGTTGCGCCAGCACGACGCCGACGGGCCGGCCGTCGGGAATGCCGAAGCGCACAAGCGTGGTGCCAAGCAGAAGCGACTGGCGCTGCGAGCGCACCTGCAGGCCGAAAGAAGCGGCGATCTGCTGGACGGCGCCGGCATCGCCGTCGACGGTCACCAGCACCTCGTCGGGCACGAAATCGCCGACCACCGCGCGCGGCGGCTGAACGGCAATGAGATCGGTCGGCGAGACGATCGGGCCACCGGGCGGGGGGCCGGCTTGGTTATCGGCAGGCGGCGTCGCGGGTGCCGGCCGTGGCGTCGGCACAGGGGTCGGAGGCGCCGCCGGGTTAGGAAACAGGTCGACGATCAGCGCCGGCAGGAAGACGGCGCCGGATTGGCCTGCGTCCGATCCGCCCTTTGTGTCGCTGCCATCCTTGGCGCAGTCGGCTCCCGCCGCATTGGTCCCATCGCCGCAGTCGATTTGCGTCCGATCAGGATTGGCGCTGCTGGTCTGCGCCGACGCGGGCACGGCGATCGCCATCGCCGTCGCAAGCACTGCCGCAAATCGAATGACCGCCTCAGCCGCCATCAACCGGTTTCCTTCCCTCGATCACAGTTTCCGCGAAGGGCTGGGCGGCAATGAGGCCGATTTGCTTGGTGTAGTCGGCTGCGTTGGCAGCCGGGATGCCAAGCCGGAACACGCCGTCGGCGGTCGGTCCGCCGACGATCTTCATGCCGTTGCTGCCGAGGAAGGCGGATATGTCCGACATCCTGGCATCCGGCTTGAACTTGACCAGCGCGAACGGCATTTTCGCCGGATCGTTTTCCGCGCCGGCAATCTCGAAATCATTGCCCTTGCCGCCGGGTTCGACAAACGACTGCACCATGACCAGGGCCAGCAGAACCGCGGCTGCCGCCCAGGCGACACCGACCGGCACCGCCATGAAGCGGCCCCAGGCCTGCGCCAGCCAGGACGATCCTGCCGGCTTGCGCGCAGGCCCGGCCTCGGCGTCGAGTGCCTTGGCAAAGCGGCTGAGCGCATCGGCCGGCGGCCGGATTGCTTCGTTGGCGGCCGTGGCGCCGGAGAATTCGGCTTCAGCCTCGCCAAGGGCGGCAAGTGCGGCCGGATCGCTGGCCAGCCATTCCTCGACCGCTTCCAGGTCGGAACCTTCCAGCGAGCCGTTCAGGTAGAACGGCAGCAGCGTTTCCATTTCGTCGCGGCGCGACATCTTTTCAGCGGCGCTCATGGCCACCCCCTGTCGTAACCGGCGGCCTTGAGGGCCTCTCCGAGTTTCTTGCGGGCGTAGAACATCCGGGTCTTGACGGTGGCGACCGGAATGTCGAGCACCTCGCCGATCTCGCTCACCGATTGTCCGTGATAATAGGCAAGATCGATGACCACGCGATGCTCTTCGGGCAAGGTGTCGACGAAGCGCCGCAGGGCGGCGGCCTTGTCTTCCTTCATGGTGACGACTTCCGGCGTGTCGGCGCCGTCGGGCACCGCGGCGGCGGCCTCGTCGTCGATCCAGTCTTCCTTCTTCTTGCGCAGAAAGGACAGCGCCTTGAAACGGGCGATGCCGAGCAGCCATGTCGAGACTTCGGAACGCCCTTCGAAGCCGGGCGCCTGGCGCCATAGCTCGAGGAAGACTTCGTTGGCGATATCGTCGGCCATCATTTCCGATCCCGTCTGGCGCGCCACGAAGCGGTAGACCCGCGCGTGGTGACGCATGAACAGGAGCCGCACGGCGGCACGGTCGCCCTTCGCGACCCGGTCGACGAGAGCGCGATCGGTCTCCGTCGCTGCCGTCATGGCCGGTCGAGCCGCCTGGCTCCTGTCTGCTCTGTCGCTGATCGGTCCAAAAAGGTTCATCCTCCGCCAAGGAATTTTGCGGAGGCTAACCGAAGTAAGGAAGTGTTGCCAGAGGCAGGGTCTTCCCTTCCCCCCACAAGGGGGGAAGGGAAGAGTTCTGCGCGCCCGCTCACCCCAAGAAAGATTTAGCCTTCATCGCCTCCGGTATTGCCACACCCAGCCGGCTCAGCACTGTCGGCGCCAGCTGCAGCTGGTCGAGCAGCGTGTCGGCCTGCGGACCCTTACCTTGTCCAAAATAGTACAGCGCGAAATCCTGCATCTCGTCGTCATGGCCGCCATGATGGCCACGATCGGTCTGGCCGTGATCGGCGGTGACAATCACCTCATAGCCGGCTTCGATCCAGCGCGGCAGGAAGGCGGCCAGCATCCCGTCCATCGCATAGACGGCATGGTCCATCTCGTGGCAGTCGTGGCCGAAGCGGTGTCCCATCGAGTCCAGCGTGCAGGTGTGCAGGATGCCGTAGTCGATGCCATGGCGTTTCGTCAGCATCGTCAGCGTCGCGAACAGGTCGACATCGCTCGGCGTCATCTGGTTGCGAAGGTTGTAACCGGTCATGGTGTGGAAGCGGCCATGCGTGATCGGCCCGCTTGGCTCGTCGAATTCCATGTCCTCGACCAGGTCGAACGGATAGCCGCGGAAGAATTCCGACCAGTAGGAATGGGTCACCGCCCCCGTCTTGCCGCCTGCCTTGCTGACTTCGGAGAAGATATCGGGCTGCTCGACGCGGAACCGGTTCTCGTTGGAGAGAATCCCGTGCACCTGCGGTGAGACCCCGGTGTGGATCGACGCATAGCAGCAGGCCGAGGTCGACGGCAGCACCGAGCGCATCTTCCAGACGCGCGCCTCGCCCGATTGCACCCAGCCTTCGAGATTGCCCATCAGCCGGCGCCAGTTCCGGTAAGGCACGCCGTCGAGGATGATCAGCAGAAGCTTGGACTTGAGCGCCATGGGCTGCTCCATGCGGTTGGCGGTTGAAGCGGGACGCCGTGTGCCGTCTTGGGCACACGGCGTTCTTGATTGATGAAATCGGACGATCAGAGTCCGCTCAAGCGTTGAGCCAGCACTCGGCAAGCGCGTAGCCGTCCATCATTTCGCCGATAGGGCTCTTGGCATAGCCGCCGATCTTGCTGGTGGCGGCCGCGTCGATGAACTGGTTGAAGAAGGGCACGATCAGCCCGCCTTCGTCACGCATCATAACTGCCATATCGTGGTAGATCGCCTGGCGCTTGGCCTGGTCGAGCTCGCCGCGCGCGGTAAACAGCATCTTGTCGAATTCCGGCCGCTTGAAGCGCGTGTCGTTCCAGTCGGCGGTCGAGACATAGCCGGTGGAATACATCTGGTCCTGCGTCGCGCGTCCGCCCCAGTAGGAGAGCGAGAAAGGCTGCTTGTTCCAGACCTCCGACCAGTAGCCGTCGCCGGGCTCGCGCTTGATCTCGATCTTGATGCCGGCTTTGGCGCAGGACTGCTGATAGAGCTGTGCGGCATCGACGGCGCCCGGGAAGGCGACGTCCGAGGTGCGCAGCACGATCGAGCCGCTGTGGCCCGATTTCTTATAGGCTGCCGCCGCCTTGTCCGGATCGAACTTGCGCTGCTCGATGTCGGCGGAAAACAGCGGATAGGCCTCGTTGATCGGGAAGTCGTTACCTACCGAGCCATAGCCGCGCAGGATCTTTTCCAGCATCTCGTCGCGGTCCATGGCAAGCTTCAGCGCCATCCGCAGATCGTTGCTGTCGAAGGGGGCGGTGTCGCAGAACATGTTGAACGGGTAGTAGCCCTTGCCCGAGACGTTCTCGATGGAAACGCCCGCGATGCGCTTGACCAGATCGACGACCTTCGGCTCGACGCGGTTGATCATGTGCACCTGGCCGCCCTGCAGGGCGGCAAGCCGTGCGGTCGCGTCATTGATGACGATGATCTCGACCTGGTCGGCATGGCCGGCCTTGTCGCCCAGCCAGTAATTGGCGAAGCGCTCGCCGCCATGGCGCACGCCGGGCTGGTTGACGCTAACCTTATAGGGACCGGCGCTGATGCCGGCGTTCGGATCGTCCTTGCCACCATTCGGCTGGATGGTGAGATGGTAGTCGGCCATCAGATAGGGGAAGTCGGCATCGGCGTCGCCGAGCGTGACGATGACCTCCTTGCCGCTCGCCTTGATCCCCTTGATGTTCTTGAGGATGCCGAGTGCTCCGGACTTGGACTTCTCGTCCGCATGGCGCTCAATGGTGGCAGCAACATCCTCCGCGCCGACCGTCTTGCCATTGTGGAACTCG
The DNA here is from genome assembly GCF_024518615.1 of Mesorhizobium sp. SEMIA396. Taxonomy (NCBI): domain Bacteria; kingdom Pseudomonadati; phylum Pseudomonadota; class Alphaproteobacteria; order Hyphomicrobiales; family Phyllobacteriaceae; genus Mesorhizobium; species Mesorhizobium sp. SEMIA396. The sequence goes on along the minus strand of NZ_JANIFC010000003.1, from coordinate 58,333 downwards.
ATGCCGTCGCGGATCTTGATTGTCCATGTCTTGGCGTCGGCCGAGGCGCCAATCTCCTCGGCAATCAGGTTGACCAGCTTGTTGTCCGGGGTGAGGCGCACGAGATACTCGCCCCAAAGCTTGCCGAAGCTGAAGGTAACCTGGCTGAGGTTCAGCGCCGGATCGAGGCTGTTGGTGGATTCACCGCCCTGCAGACCGGCCTTGATGATACCGCCCTTCACCGCCGTCTGGGCAAATGCCTTGCCGGCCAGCGCCGGCATCAGGGCCGCCGATACGCCGAGCGCGGCGGCGCGCCCAAGAAAGGCGCGGCGCGATATCCGGCCTTGACCGGCGAGTTCGGCGAGATAATCGAGTTCAGTCTTCATGTCCTACCCCTGTTTTAAAAGTCGTGCGAGCAGCGCTCGTCCCGAAGGACGTTTGGCGCTCTTGTGTTGCATCCGGATGACGGTCGCCGGCGCCCCATGTGGCGGCTTGGTCTGGTGCAATTCCCAGGGGAAGCGCCATGCGCTTCTTCTGGGAGAACCGGTTCCAGTTTCCCCGAATTGCTTTAGTTGCCCGCGCTGGCCATGCGCCGTCCCTTGATTGCCTTTTCCAGCCAGCCGATTTCCATCTCTGGAACCGAGGAGAGCAGCAGGTCGGTGTAGGCGTCGAAGGGCGGGCTTAGCACCTGGCTCTTGGGGCCGTAGCGCACCACCTCGCCGCGATACATAACCGCGATCGAATCGGCGATCGACTTCACAGTGGCGAGGTCGTGCGTGATGAACAGATAGGCGACGTTCTCCTCCTTCTGCAACTCCAGCAGCAGCTTGAGGATGCCGTTGGCGACCAGCGGATCGAGCGCAGAGGTCACCTCGTCGCAGATGATCAGCTTCGGCTTGGCGGCAAGCGATCGGGCGATGCAGACACGCTGTTTCTGGCCGCCGGAAAGTTCGGCCGGATAGCGGTCGGAAAAGCCCTTGCCCATCTCGATCTTGTCGAGCAGTTCGGCGACGCGCCTGTCGCGCTCGCGGCCGCGTATGCCGAAATAGAATTCGAGCGGCCGGCCGATGATGGTGCCGACGGTCTGGCGCGGGTTCATCGCCACGTCGGCCATCTGGTAGATCATCTGCAACTGGCGCAAATCCTCCTTCGGCCGGTCGGCCAGCCTGTTGGCCAGCGGACGTCCGTCGAAGGTGACGGTGCCCTGTTCGGGCGGCAAAAGTCCCGTGATGGCGCGCGCCAGCGTCGACTTGCCGGAGCCGGACTCGCCGACCACGGCCAGCGTCTGACCCGGATAGATGTCGACCGAGACGTTCTTCAGCACCTTGATGTCGCTGCGGCCATAGGCGGCGGTGACGTTCTTCACCGACAGGAATGGCGACGTGCCGGGTTTCTGCTCCTGATGCTCGATCTCATGCACCGAGACCAGCGCATTGGTGTATTCCTGGCGCGGCTCCTTGATGATCTGCCTTGTGCCGCCCCATTCGACCAGCCTTCCATGGCGCAGCACCATGATCTCGTCTGAGACCTGGGCGACGACGGCAAGGTCGTGGGTGATGTAGAGCGCAGCGACATGGGTGTCGCGGATGGCATCCTTGATCGCCGCCAGCACGTCGATCTGCGTCGTCACGTCGAGCGCCGTTGTCGGCTCGTCGAAGACGATCAGGTCCGGCTCGGAGCACAGCGCCATCGCCGTCATCACGCGCTGCAACTGGCCACCCGAAACCTGGTGCGGAAAGCGCTCGCCGATGGTTTCAGGGTTCGGCAGGCTGAGCTTCTTGAACAGCGCAACCGCGCGCTTCTCGGCCTCGGCCCGCGTTGCCGTACCGTGCAGCAGCGTGGCTTCCACCACCTGGTCCATCAGCCGGTGCGCCGGGTTGAAGGCGGCTGCCGCCGATTGCGCGACATAGCAGACCTCGCGGCCGCGTAATTTGCGGAAGCCGTCCTTGCCGCCCTTGAGGATGTCGCGGCCGTTCAGGATCACCTCGCCGCCGGTGATGCGCACGCCGCCGCGGCCATAGCCCATCGACGACAGGCCGATGGTCGACTTGCCGGCGCCGGACTCGCCGATCAGGCCGAGCACCTTGCCTTTTTCAAGCGTCAGCGAGACATCGTGCACCAACACGATGTTCTTTGGCGGCTCGCCGGGCGGGAAGACGGTGGCTTCGATGCGTAGGTTGCGGATGTCGAGCAGCAGGCCTGATTTCGCTTTGGTGTCGGCCATCACCCGCGTCCTCCCTTGAGGCTGGTCGTCCGGTTGAGCACCCAGTCGGCAACCAGGTTGACGGAAATCGCCAACAGGGCGATCGCCGCCGCCGGGATAAGCGCGGCCGCGATGCCGAAGACGATGCCATCCTTGTTTTCCTTGACCATGCCGCCCCAGTCGGCGTCCGGTGGCTGCACGCCAAGGCCGAGGAACGACAGCGTCGACAGGAACAGCACGGCATAGATGAAGCGTAGGCCGAGTTCCGAAACCAGCGGCGACAATGCGTTGGGAAGGATCTCGCGGAAGATGATCCAGCCGCTGCCCTCACCACGCAGTTTCGCCGCCTCGACATAGTCCATGACGTTGATGTCGACGGCGACCGCGCGCGACAGGCGATAGACGCGGGTCGAATCCAGAATGCCCATCACCAGGATCAGCGTCACCAGATTGGTCGGCAGCACTGACAGCACGACGAGACCCATGATCAGCGTCGGGATCGACATCAAGAGATCGACGAGGCGCGACAGCAGCGTGTCGAACCAGCCGCCGAAGACGGCCGCCGAGAAGCCGAGGATGGCGCCGAGCGAGAATGACAGTGCGGTGGCCAGCACCGCGATGAACAAAGTGATGCGGGCGCCGTAGATCATGCGAGACAGAAGATCGCGGCCGAGATTGTCGGTGCCCAGCAAATGGGCAGCCGACATCGGTTCCCAGACGTCGCCGACGATTTCGCCATTGCCGTGCGGCGCGATCCAGGGGGCGAAGATCGCCGCCAGCACGAACAATGCCGTCAGCACGATCCCGATCAGCGCGGGGAGGGGGATGCGTTTGATATCGAGCATATCCGCCCCCTATTTCGGATGTCTGAGACGCGGATTGGCGACGATCGCCGCTATGTCCGCAATGATATTCAGGCTGATATAAACGGCGGCGAAGATCAGGCCGACCGCCTGCACCACCGGCACGTCGCGTTTGGTGACGTGGTCGACAAGATACTGCCCCATGCCCGGATAGACGAAAATCACCTCGACCACGACGACGCCGACGATCAGGTAGGCGAGGTTGAGCATGACGACGTTGATGATCGGCGCGATGGCATTGGGGAAGGCGTGCTTGCGGATGACGTTGAAGGCCGACAGGCCCTTCAGTTCCGCGGTCTCGACATAGGCCGACTGCATGACATTGAGGATCGCCGCGCGTGTCATGCGCATCATGTGGGCGAGCACGACCAGCGTCAGCGCTGCCGCCGGCAGAGCGATCGCCTGCATGCGCTCGCCAAAAGGCATGCCGTCATAGACAGTCGAAATGCCCGGGAAGATTTGCCATTTCACGGCGAAGAAATAGACCAGCACATAGCCGATGAAGAACTCGGGAAAGGAGGTCGAGGCCAGAGCCAGCCCGGAGATCAGCTTGTCGACCCAGCCATTGCGGTAGCGCACCGCGATCAGACCGAGGATAATCGCTAGCGGCACCGCGACGACCGCTGCCCAGAAGGCGAGGAACAGCGTGTTCCACAGCCGGCCCTTGATCGACGTGGCGATATCCTGGCCGCTCGACATGGCGGTACCCAGGTCGCCTGTCACCACCCCGCCGAGCCAACGGAAATACCTGATATAGGCCGGATCGTTGAGGCCGAGCTGCTCGCGCAAATTGGCGAGCGACTCCGGTGTCGCCGATTGCCCAAGAATGGCTTGCGCGACATCGCCGGGCAGGATCTGCGTGCCGGCGAAAATCAGGACCGAAACGGCCAACAAGAGGAGAATGCCCAGCGCGATGCGCTGGGCAATCAGTTTCAGGATGGGTGAAGACATATCCGCAAAGCCGGCTCAGGCCTGCAGCCAGCACTTCGCCAAGGCGTAACCGTTCATCAGTTCCTGATGTGGATCGTCGACCCAGCCATCGACCTTGGCACCGGTCGCGTCGATGAACTGGTTGAACATCGGCAGGATCAGACCGCCTTCGTCGCGGACCATGACAGCCATGTCGTGGTACATCGCCTTGCGCTTGGTCTCGTCAAGTTCGGCCCGGGCCGCCAGCACCATCTTGTCGAAATCCGGACGCTTGAAACGCGTGTCGTTCCAGTCCGCCGTCGACAGATAGGCGGTCGAGTACATCTGGTCCTGCGTCGAGCGGCCGCCCCAGTAGGAGGCGCAGAAGGGCTGCTTGTTCCAGACTTCCGACCAGTAGCCGTCGCCCGGTTCGCGTTTGATCTCCAACTTGATGCCGGCCTTGGCCGCGCTCTGCTGATAGAGTTGCGCGGCATCCACGGCGCCGGGGAAGGCGACGTCGGAAGTCCGTAGCAGCACGGCGCCATCATGGCCCGACTTCTTGAAGTGGAACTTGGCCTTGTCGGGATCGTATTTGCGCTGCTCGATCTCGGTAAACAGCGGATAGGACGCATTGATCGGGAAGTCGTTGCCGATCGAACCGTAGCCACGCAGGATCTTGTCGAGCATTTCTTCGCGGTCGATGGCCAGCTTGAGCGCCATGCGCAGATCGTTGTTGTCGAAGGGTGCGGTGTTGCAATGCGCGATGAAGACATAGTGGCCGGGACCCGCATGGTTGCGGATGGTGACGCCGGGCAGGCGCTTGATCAGGTCGACGATCTTCGGCTCGACGCGGTTGATCATGTTGACCTGGCCGCCTTGCAGGGCGGCGGTGCGCGCCGTCGCATCGTTGATGACGATGATCTCGATCTGGTCGGCGTGGCCCATCTTGTCGCCCTGCCAGTAATTGGCGAAACGCTCGCCGCCATGGCGCACGCCGGGCTCATTGGTCGTAACCTTGTAAGGACCGGCCGAGATGCCTGCGTCGGCCTTGTCCTTGCCGCCATTCGGTTGGACGATCAGGTGATAGTCGCTGAGCAAATAGGGCAGGTCGGCATTGGCTTCCTTCAGGGTCAGCACGACTTCCTTGCCGCTGGCCTTGATGGTTTCGATGCCCTTCATATAGCCGAGCGCGCCGGATTTCGACTTCTCGTCGGAATGGCGCTCAAGTGTGGCGGCCACGTCCTCGGCGGTCACCGTCTTGCCGTTGTGGAATTCGACGCCGTCGCGGATCTTCAGCGTCCACACCTTGGCGTCGTCCGACGAGCCGATCTCCTCGGCGATACGATTCTCGAGCTTGCCTTCGGGCGAAAGCTCGACAATCAATTCGCCCCACATCTTGCCGAAGGCGAACGGCACCTGAGTCATGAACAGCGCCGGGTCGAGGCTGTTGGTGGATTCACCGCCGACTAGGCCGGCCTTCAGTGTGCCGCCCTTGACCGGACCCGCCGCGCGTGCAGCGCTTGAAAGCAGCGAGTTGGCGAAGGGCGCGGAGATACCGAGCGCCGCCGCCCGGCCGAGAAAATCACGACGGCTCAGTTTGCCCGACGCGACACGCCGGCTAAGAAATTCCAGTTCGTTCGACATTTTGAGTTCCTCACTCTGTTGGTTCGACTCTGCGGTCGTTTTTCTTGTTTCTTGTGAGGAGAATAATGACCGCAAGGGAAAGCGGTAAGCAAGACCGAATGCGACATGCCGTGGCGTAAATCGTACGTCGCAATTGGACCAATGAATCGGCGCTCAAAGAAGCGCGCGCCGCACCTTCTCTTCGAAATTGCGCTCGAAGACGAGGGTTTCGTCCTCATAGGCCTCGATTCTGGCGCTGACGATGAAGTTTTGCGCGTCCGATCGCATTTCGGCTGTCGTTTCGGTGCGTACCGACCATCCGTTTCGCGACAGGGTCTGCGTCCAGTGCGTCTTCCCCGAGGCCGAGAGCGGATCGTCGGGGTGGATCGTCCAGGTCTCGCGGGCGATGCTGCCATTGGCCAGGCCATGAGCGAGATCGCGCACCTCGCCGAAATCATCATCGATGGAAAGCGTCACGATTCCGGTCTTTTCGTCACGATCGATATGGCGCTCGGAATTGCTGGCGCGGATCGTCTCCGTTGCCCAGGGAGTGGCACCTTCCGGCTCGGCGAACGCCGCTTCGTCGTCTGTCGCCAGCGGCCGCAGCGGCAAGCGGAGCGTCGCCGCCGACAAGGTCAGCCGGACCGGCTCCGGCGACGGCCAGATGGCAGGCCAATAGGCGTTTGAAACGGCAACACGCAGGTGGTGGCCGGGCGGAACGCGATAGCCGCATTGATCGAGCACGACGCGCGCGAACACGGTTTCGCCCGGCACCAGCGCCTCGGGAAATTCATGCGAATTGCGATGCGTCAGATTGAGCACGCCATAGGAAATCAGTTCCGAGGCGCCGTCGGGATGCACGTCACAGAGCCGGATCGCGATGTTGGCCTGCGGACGGTCGGAGGACAGCCGCACCTCGACTTCCGGAGCGCCGACGATGTCGATGGCCTGACTGAGTTCCGACTGGTCGAAACACACCGACAGCGCATCGTCGGGGCGCTGATCGCCCGGCAGTTCGGGGCCGAAGGTGAAGGGAAAATACTCGCCACCGGCCAGGCCGCAGCTTTGCGGCGAGGCAACGATGGAGGGTTTTTCCGTTGACGGGATCAGATCGACCGTTTGTGTCTTGATGTTGGACGATGGCCATTCCTGCTCCGCCACCCAGCGGCCAGGCCGCTCGGGGTGCCAGCGCGCTGGGCGCACGCTGTCCATGACATAGGCGCGGTAGGCCGGGTCGGACTCGACACCGGTGTCGACACCCTTCAGCCAGCGGTCCCACCAGCGCAGAGCCTCCTGCAGGAAGCCGATGGCGGGTTTTGGTCCTGCGTAGTGCGGGTATTTGTGGATCCATGGCCCGATAATGCCCTTGACCGGGGCTTCGATGTTGCTGGCCAGATGCGAGACCGTGTTGCGGTAGCCGTCATGCCAGCCGCCGATCGACAGCACCGCGGCTTTGACGGCGGAGAAATCCTCGCAGATCGAGCCGCGCTTCCAGTAGGCATCACGGTGCTGGTGTTTCAGCCACAGCGGCGCCAGGAAGGATTGGTTCTCCAGCCGGGTCAGCCACAGATCGCGCCATCTGTTGTCGCCGGCCAGCAGCGGGTCCGGTGGCCGCGACGAGTAGGACAGCATGGTCGAAGCCCAGCCGAAGTTCTCGATCAGCAGGCAGCCGCCCTTGTAGTGGATGTCGTCGGCATAGCGGTCGACGGTCGAGCATAGGCTGATCACGGCTTTCAGCGCCGGCGGCTGCTTGGCCGCCACCTGCAGGCAGTTGAAGCCGCCCCAGGAAATGCCCATCATGCCGACATTGCCGTTGCACCAGGGCTGGCTTGCCGCCCAGGCGATGACGTCGCAGGCGTCCTGCAATTCCTGCTCGGAATACTCGTCGTCCATCAGCCCTTCGGAATCGCCATTGCCGCGCATGTCGACGCGGATCGAGGCATAGCCGTGGCCGGCGAAATAGGGATGCGTCAGCTGATCGCGAAAGATGGTGCCGTCGCGCTTGCGGTAGGGCAGGTGTTCGAGGATCGCCGGCACCGGATCGTCGCCCGCATCCTCCGGCATCCACACCCGCGCCGAGAGCCGGCAGCCGTCCGGCATGACGATCCCCATGTCCGGGAATTCGACGACCTTGCGGGAAAATTCGGTGACTGTTTTCATGGCATGCTCCAGGATCGCCAGATGATGGAGCCGGTGGGGTCGCGTCGTGGGCCAGCCAACGAATTCGGCTGGTCAATCCGCGTCAATTCAGCGGAATGTCGTTATCGTCCTTATTCGCCTGATAGACGCCGGACAACTCATCGTAGCGCGCCGAAATCGCGCCGATACGTGTTTCCAGCCGTTGCCGCTCGGCTTCGGGCAAAGTTCGCACCAACCGACGTATGGAAAAGCTCTTCCAGTAGGCATTCTCGGCATTGTAGCCGCCGGGATCGAGGGTGAAGACCTCTTTCAGGATTTTCAGGTCGTGCGGGATGGCAAAGCTGTCGCGCGAATCCTCGTGGCTGAACAGATAGTAGAAATTGTCGAAGCCGGTCCAGGTGATAGCCGACAGGCAGAGCGAGCAGGGTTCGTGCGTGGCGATGAAGATGGCGTCTTTCGTATCGACGCGTTCAGCCCTGGGCATTTCGTAGAAGCGCTTCAGGCAGTGCACCTCGCCGTGCCAGAGCGGGTTTTCCATCTCGTTGTTGGTTTCGGCCAGCACCAGCGACCGGTCGTCCTTGCGCAGGATCGCGGCGCCGAACAGCTTGTTGCCATGGGTGACGCCGTCGGCCGTCTTCGGCACGATGTCGTGCTCGATAACGTCGAGCAGGCGGTCGATCAGCGAAATATCCGTCATCAGGGGGTCTCCTGCCGCATGTCGCCCAAAGTGCCCCGGGTTTGGGGTAACGACACGCACAAAAAATTAAGGGAGATGGATCTCGTAGGCGTGCGAGAAATGGAACTCTTCGAGATTGGAGCCGTCGCCGCCACGGTCGACGATCAGGAAATCCTGAGGCTCGCCGAGCGGCGTCAGCACGCCATGCCAGAGATTGCGCCGGTAATTGATGCCTTGGCCGGGTGCGGTGATGAAGGCATGCGGCTCATCAGGCCCTTGCTCGCCGTCATGGCAGACGACGACCAGGAATGGACGCGGCGACAGCGGGATGAAGGCCTGGCTGCCGAAGGGGTGGCGCTCGACCATGCTCAGCTTCAGCGGCAGTTCGTAAGGCGTGCCGCGCACCATCGAGATCAGCACGCGGGCATTCGGTCCGGTCGCCTCGGCGGTCGCCAGATCGTGATAGCGTTCCGCGCGGCCGCCATTGATCGGGTAGTGGTTGTCGCCGCCCATGTCGATGACGTCGCCGAACGGAGCAAAGCTCTCGCGGGTCAGTGGCCGCGCAATGATCCGCGTCACGGCGTCCGCCCAGGGACACCGACGCCGCCGAGCTTGGCGTGCCGGTTCACGTCCTTGTAGAGCAGATAACGGAATTTGCCCGGGCCGCCGGCATAGCAGGCCTGCGGACAGAAGGCGCGCAGCCACATATAGTCGCCGGCCTCAACCTCGACCCAGTCCTGATTGAGGCGATAGACCGCCTTGCCTTCCAGCACATAGAGCCCGTGCTCCATGACATGGGTCTCGGCGAAGGGAATGACCGCACCCGGTTCAAGCGTGACGATGGTCATGTGCATGTCGTGGCGCAAATCGGCTGGATCGACGAAACGCGTCGTCGCCCAGCGGCCCTCGGTGCCGGGCATCGGCGTCGGCGCGATCTCCTGTTCGTTGGCGAAGAAGGCCTCCGGCGCATCGAGACCGTCGACCGCCTCGTAAGCCTTGCGAATCCAGTGGAAGCGCACGTCGGCCTTGCTTTCGTTGCGGACCGTCCAGCCGCTGGCAGGCGGCAGGAAGGCAAAGCCGCCGGGCCGCAAGACATGCTTCTTGCCGGCCAGCAGAACCGTCAGTTCGCCTTCGACCACGAACAGCGCGCCTTCGGCGCCGGCATCGGGTTCCGGCCGGTCGCTGCCGCCGCCGGGCGCGACCTCGACAATGTATTGCGAGAACGTCTCGGCAAAACCGGACAGTGGTCGCGACAAGATCCAGACGCGGGTCTCGTCCCAGAACGGCAACGCACTGGTCACGATGTCCTGCATCACACCCCGAGGAATGACGGCATAGGCCTCGGTGAAGACGGCGCGGCCGGTCAGAAGCTCGCTCTGGCCGGGGTGGCCGCCATGTGGTGCGTAATAGGTTCGCTCGGGCATTCTGATCGTATCCATGGGTTCAAACCTATTGCGGAAGCATGTCCTTGAGGCGGAGCAGTGCGATGCGCTCGACCTGTTTGCAGGCGGTCTCGAATTCGACGCCGCGGCTGTTGCCGATGCGCGCCTCGAACTCCGCCAGGATTTCTTGCCTCGTCTTGCCCTTCACCGCGATGATGAAGGGAAAGCCGAAGGTGGTGACGTAGGCGGCGTTCAGCTTGGAAAACAGTTCGCGCTCCTTGTCGGTCAGCGCGTCGAGGCCGGCCGAGGCCTGTTCCCTGGTCGATTCCGCCGTCAGCCGTTTGGCCTTGGCCAGCTTGCCGGCAAGGTCGGGATGGGCGTTGAGCACCGAAAGCCGCTCGGTCTCGCTGGCGGACCGGAAGACACGGCAAAGCGCGTTGTGCAGGCCGCCTGAAGTGTCATGCGCCGGGCCCAGTTCCAATTCGTAGGCGCGTTCGGCGATCCAGGGCGAATGCTCGAACACGCCGCCGAAGGTATGAACGAAGGTCTCGAATTCCATCTTCGATGGGCTGAGCGCCGCCGGTTGATAAGGATTGACCTCTTGCCAGTGCTTGGCGATGTCGATGCGCCGCGCCAGCCAGACCTTGTCGTGCGACTTCACATAGTCGACGAAGCGCTTCAGCGCCGCCACCCGCCCCGGCCGCCCGACGAGGCGGCAATGCAGACCGATGTTCATCATGCGTGGCCGGCCGGCCTTGCCCTCGGCATAGAGCGTGTCGAAGCTGTCCTTCAAATAAGCAAAGAACTGGTCGCCCGAGTTGAAGCCCTGCGGCGTGGCGAAGCGCATGTCGTTGGCGTCGAGCGTATAGGGGATGATGAGCTGCGCGCCGCCCTCATGCTCGAACCAGTAGGGCAGCTCGTCGTCATAGGTGTCCGACACATAGTCGAAACCACCTTCTTCCGCCACAATCCGCACTGTGTTGATCGATGTGCGACCCGTATACCAGCCGGTCGGGCGCGCGCCGGTCACTTCGTAGTGCAGCTTGATCGCCGCCTCGAGGTCGCGGCGCTCATCTTCGGCGCTGTGGTCGCGGTAGTCGATCCATCTCAGCCCGTGCGAGGCGATCTCCCAGTCGGCTTCCTGCATGGCCGCCACCTGATCCGGCGAACGGGCGAGTGCGGTGGCGACGCCGTAGCAGGTGATCGGCACTTGCGACTCGGTGAACAGCCGCAGCAGCCGCCAAAAGCCGGCGCGGGCACCGTATTCGTAGATGGATTCCATGTTCCAGTGACGCTGGCCCATCCAGGGTGCCGCGCCGACGATTTCCGACAGGAAGGCTTCAGACGCCTTGTCGCCATGCAGGACGCAGTTCTCGCCGCCTTCCTCGTAGTTGACGACGAACTGCACGGCGACATGTGCGCCGCCAGGCCATTTCGGGTCCGGCGGATTGGCTCCGTAGCCGCGCATGTCTCTGCTGTAACGCATCGTCCCTCCCGCCGGGCATGGCCCGAAGTATGATCAGGATATCGAAAGGGTGCCTCTCGCATTCCCCCGAAAATTTTTGAAAGTGTTTTTGTCGCACTCCGCTCGACCGGGACTTATGCATCGCCTTTAATTGGCGCACAATTCACTGTTGATACTTGATCGTACCGGGCCAATTCGCTCGTACCGGAAATGGGAGGCGGCCAATGGCAGAAACGTCGAATGCCGATGGCGGGCGTCTGACGACCCATGTCCTCGACACGGCGACCGGCAAGCCGGCGGCGGGACTGTCGATCGCGCTTTATCACCTCGACGGCAAGGCGCGGACACATCTGAAGACCGTTGTCACCAATGCCGACGGCCGTTGCGACAAGCCGCTGCTCGCCGGCGCGGAGTTCCGCACCGGCGAATACGAACTGGTCTTCGCCGCCGGCGACTATTTGCGTCAGCAGGGGTTGAGCCTGCCGAAACCCGCCTTTCTCGATGTAGTACCAATCCGCTTCGGCATGGCCGAGCCCGTGCACTATCATGTGCCACTGCTGGTCTCGCCCTACGGCTACTCGACATACAGGGGGAGCTGAGGCATGGCCAAAATCAGCATCCGCAAAGAAATCCGCTTCATCCTCAACGGCAGGGACGTCGCGCTTTCGTCGGTGGCGTCAGACGCGACCCTGCTCGACTGGCTGCGGCTCGACCGTTCGCTGCGCGGCACCAAGGAAGGCTGCGCCGAGGGCGATTGCGGCGCCTGCACCGTGTTGGTCGGCAAGCTCTCGGCGGACGGGCTGGTCTATGAAAGCGTCAATGCCTGCATCCGCTTCCTCGGCTCGCTCGACGGCACACACGTCGTGACCGTCGAGCATCTGCGCGGCGTATCAGGCCAACTGCATCCGGTGCAGCAGGCGATGGTCGATTTCCACGGCTCGCAATGCGGCTTCTGCACGCCGGGCTTCGTCATGTCGCTCTATGGCCTGTGGATGAAGTCATCGAATCCGTCGAACGCGGATATCGAAAAGGCCTTGCAAGGCAATCTCTGCCGCTGCACCGGCTACGAGGCGATCATCCGCGCCGCGCATGCCATCTCCAGCTACGGTAAGGCGGCGGAGGATCCGCTGGCCGCAGAGCGCAAGGCGATCACCGAGAGGCTCGAGGCCCTGCATGACGGCGCCCGGGTCGAGATCGGTTCGGCCAAGGCGCGGCTGGTCGTGCCGGCCAACGTCGATGATTTCGCCGCCGTGCTGGACAAGGAACCCGGCGCCACCATCGTTGCCGGCTCGACTGATGTCGGCCTATGGGTGACCAAGCATATGCGCGATATTTCGCCGGCCATTTTCATAGGCAATCTCGACGGACTTTGCACCATCTCGGAAGACAAGGGCGTCATTTCGATCGGCGCCGGCGTCACCTACACTGACGCCTTCGCTACATTGGCGAAGCGTATCCCGGCGCTGGGGCCGTTGTTCGATCGCATCGGCGGCGAACAGGTGCGCAACATGGGCACCATCGGCGGCAACATCGCCAACGGCTCGCCGATCGGCGACACGCCGCCGCCCTTGATCGCGCTTGGCGCAAGTCTCACCCTGCGCAAGGGCAAGAAGCGGCGCTCGATTCCGCTGGAAACCTTCTTCATTGCCTATGGCAAACAGGACCGGCAACCGGGCGAATTCGTCGAGGCCGTGCACGTTCCGGTTCCGGCCAGGGGCACGAAATTCGCCGTCCACAAAATCACCAAGCGCCGCGACGAAGACATTACCGCAGCCCTCGGCGCCTTTTTCCTGACGCTGGCTAAAGACGGCACGGTGGCGGAGGTGCGCATCGCCTATGGCGGCATGGCGGCGACGCCGAAGCGGGCGTCCTCTGTCGAAAAAGCGCTGCTCGGCAAGCCGTGGACCGAACAGGCAGTTGAAGCGGCGATGGCCGAATATGCCAGGGATTTCACTCCGCTGACCGATATGCGGGCCTCGGCCGAATATCGCGCACTGGCGGCGAAAAACCTGCTGTTGCGCTTCTTTGCCGAGACCACGGATACCCGGGCACCATTCCAAGTGTCACGCAACGAGGCGGCATGATGAGCACCAATGCCAGTGAACAAACAGCCGAACGGTCGCGAGTAGCGTCCTTCTCCCCGTTCACGGGGAGAAGATGCCGGCAGGCAGATGAGGGGCGGCGCCGTCGTCGATCTTTGTCTGCAAGGCTGTCGACGTCGGCGCTGCCCCTCATCCGACCCTTCGGGCCACCTTCTCCCCGTGAACGGGGAGAAGGGAAAGGGCGCGCATGATGAACAAGCACGCTGCCCCCAACCTCAAGGCTGAAAAGATCGCCGGCGGCGTTGCCACCGATCAACGGCATGACTCCGCCCACAAGCATGTCAGTGGCACCGCCGTCTATATCGACGACATGCCGGAACCGGCCGGCACGCTGCATGGCTGCCTCGGGCTTTCCAGCGCCACGCATGCCACGATCGCCAGCATGGATCTCTCGGCGGTGCGTACAGCGCCCGGCGTTGTCGACGTGCTGACGGCCAGTGACGTGCCCGGCGAAAACGACATTTCGCCGACCGGCCGCCACGACGAGCCGGTGCTGGCCGACGGCAAGGTGCAATTCTACGGCCAGCCAATCTTCTGCGTCATTGCGCAGACCCGCGAGCAGGCGCGCCGCGCCACCAGGCTGGCCAAGGTCGAATACAAGGAATTGCCCTTCGTCACCGACATTGGTGCGCTCGATCCTAGGAAGGACAAACTCGTCACGCCGCCACTGACGCTGAAGCGCGGCGATGCCGCCACAGCCATCCGTCAGGCGCCGCGCCGGTTGAAGGGAAAAATGCGCGTCGGCGGCCAGGAACACTTCTACCTCGAAGGCCATATCGCCATGGCCATTCCGGGCGAGGACCAGGACGTCACCATCTATTCCTCGACCCAGCATCCGAGCGAAGTCCAGCATATGGTCAGCCACGCGCTCGGCGTGCCGAGCAACGCCATCACGGTGGAAATCCGCCGCATGGGCGGCGGCTTCGGCGGCAAGGAGACGCAGGGCAACCAGTTTGCCGCATTGGCCGCGATCGCCGCGAAGAAACACCATCGCGCCGTGAAAATCCGGCCCGACCGCGACGACGACATGATCGCCACCGGCAAGCGTCATGATTTCCTCGTCGACTACGAGGTCGGCTTCGATGACGAGGGCAATATCCTCGGCGTCGATTTCATGTTCGCGGCGCGCTGCGGTTTTTCGTCGGACCTTTCCGGCCCGGTGACCGATCGCGCGCTGTTCCACTGCGACAACACCTATTTCTGGCCGGCGGTGCATGCCCAATCGGCGCCGCTCTACACCAACACCGTCTCGAACACCGCGTTTCGGGGTTTCGGTGGCCCGCAAGGCATGGTCGGCGCCGAGCGCGTCATCGACGAGGTGGCCTTTGCCGTCGGCAAGGATCCACTCGAAATCCGCAAAAAGAATTTCTACGGCACCAGTGGTGATAGCGAGAGGGGCCGCAACATCACGCCCTACCACCAGACGGTCGAGGACAACATCATCCAGCGCATCGTCGCCGAGTTGGAGGAAAGCGCCAGCTATGCGCGGCGGCGGCGTGAGATATCGGCCTTCAACGCCAACAGCCGTTTCATCAAGCGCGGCCTGGCGCTGACACCGGTCAAGTTCGGCATCTCGTTCACCGCCACCCACTACAACCAGGCCGGCGCGCTGGTGCATGTCTACACCGACGGTTCGGTGCATCTGAACCATGGCGGGACCGAGATGGGGCAGGGCCTCTACGTCAAGGTGGCGCAGGTGGTGGCGGAAGAGTTCCAGATCGACCTCGACCAGGTCAAGATCACCGCGACCACGACCGGCAAGGTGCCGAACACTTCCGCCACGGCAGCGTCGTCCGGCTCGGACCTCAACGGCATGGCGGCGCAAAATGGCGCGCGCCAGATCAAGGACCGGCTGACCGATTTCGCCGCCGAAAAATACCAGGTGCCGCGCGATCAGGTGCTGTTCCTGCCCAACCGGGTGCGCATCGGCAACCAGGAAATCGCCTTCGCCGACCTCGTCAAGCAGGCCTATATGGCCCGTGTCCAGCTGTCGGCGGCGGGTTTCTACAAGACGCCGAAAATCCACTGGAACCGCGACAAGGGCGAGGGCCGCCCCTTCTATTATTTCGCTTATGGCGCCTCGTGTTCGGAAGTCTCGGTCGACACGCTGACCGGAGAATACATGGTCGAGCGTACCGATATTCTCCATGACTGCGGGCGCTCGCTGAACCGAGCTATAGACATCGGCCAGATCGAGGGCGGCTTCATCCAGGGCATGGGCTGGCTGACGACGGAAGAACTGTGGTGGGACGCCAAGGGCCGGCTGCGCACGCATGCGCCGTCGACCTACAAGATCCCGCTCGCCTCCGACCGGCCAAAGATCTTCAACGTCACCTTGGCCGACTGGCCGGAAGCGGGCGAGCCGACCATCCACCGCTCCAAGGCGGTCGGCGAGCCGCCGTTCCCGCTCGGCATGTCGGTGCTGCATGCGCTGTCGGATGCGGTGGCCAGTGTCGCCGACAACAAGATTTGCCCGCGCCTCGATGCCCCCGCCACACCGGAACGCGTGCTGATGGCGATCGAGCGGCTGAAGAAAGAGGCCGGCGCCTGAATCCGGCCCAGGGGGTCAGCAATGTGTGCAATCCGGGCCGAAAAAACCTATATTTCCCGCACGGGAATGCGAATGATGAATTCGAAAGTGCAAAGCCTGAGAGACTTCCTTGCCAGCGCCGACCGGATTGCCCTGGTCGAAGTGGCTGGCACAAAAGGTTCGACGCCACGCGAGAAGGGCGCATTTATGCTCGTCTCGCGGGCGGCGATCTTTGGCACGATCGGCGGCGGTCAGCTCGAATACATGGCAATCGACAGGGCCAGGCAGATGCTCTTCTCCCCCCTTGAGGGGGAGATGTCGGCGAAGCCGACAGAGGGGGTCCTATCAGAAGGCACCGCCAGGGCGTTGAGCCCGGTCGATCCGACCCCACCCGGCAGCTTCGCCGCCACCCTCCCCTCGAGGGGGAGGGGAACCCGCATCGAGGTTGACAAAGTCTGCGCTACCCTGGACGTCCCGCTAGGCCCGGAAATCGGCCAATGCTGCGGCGGGCGCGTCGAAGTGCTGATCCGGCTCGTCGATGCCGCGCTTGCCGCCGAACTGGTTGCGGTTGCGGAAGCCGAAGAGGCACACCTGCCATATGTCTACGTCTTCGGCGGCGGCCATGTCGGCCAGGCGCTGGCGTCGACGATCGCACTTCTTCCCGTGCACGGCGTCGTCATCGAGACGCGCGCCGAAGCACTGGAAGGCATGCCGGAAACCGTAGAGATGCGGCTGACGCCGATGCCCGAGGCGATGGTGCGCGATGCTCCCGCCGGCACTGCCTTCGCCATCCTGACCCACGACCATGCGCTGGATTTCCTGATCGTCGCCGAGGCGCTGAAACGCGACGATGCCGCCTATGTCGGCATGATCGGCTCGAAGACCAAGAAAGCGACGTTCAGGAACTGGTTCCTGAAATCGGCGGATGGCAGTCAAGCTGAGTTTGCCCGCCTCGTCTCGCCAATCGGCGGCGACACCGTCAAGGACAAGCGCCCGCAGGTCATCGCGGCGCTGGCGGCGGCCGAGATCATGACGGCGCTGGTCAGTCACAACGCAACCTCAAGTGCCGACCATCAAATTCCGCATGGCAGGGTGATGGCAGGCTAGGCTGCGCCACAGCTAAACCGGCTGTTTCAAACCCAGTTGGTCGCGCAATGTGCGGCCCTCGTACTCCGTGCGGAACAGGCCGCGCCGCTGCAGTTCAGGCACGACGAGCATCGCAAAGGCATTGAGTTCGCCGGGGAAATAAGAGGGCATGACGTTGAAGCCGTCGGCGGCACCGCCTTCGAACCGCGCCTGCAACTCATCGGCAACCTGGGCCGCCGTGCCGACGATGCGCCAATGGCCACGCGCGCCGGCGAAATGCCGGGCAAGCTCGCGGATAGAGAGGCCGTCGCGGCGCGATTGCTCGATGACCAGCGCCTGCCGACTTTTCATCCCCTCGCTCTCCGGCAGGTCCGGCAGCGGCCCGTTGATCGGGTAGCGCCACAGATCGGAGATGCTGAGATAGCTGGACAGCAGCGCCACACCGACGTCGTCGGGGATCAGCGCCTGCAATTCCTCATATTTTTCACGGGCCTCCGCTTCGGTCTCCGCCACCACTGGCGCGACGCCCGGCATGATCTTGATGTCGTCAGGCTCGCGCCCGTAGGCCGCCAGACGCCCCTTGAGATCGTCGTAGAAGGCCTTCGCTTCCTCGAAGGTCTGCGCCGCGGTGAACACCACATCGGCGGTGCGGGCGGCAAGGTCGCGGCCGACATCCGAGGCGCCGGCCTGGACCATGACAGGCGCGCCCTGCGGCGAACGCGGCAGATCGAGCGGGTCGCGAACCGAAAAGCTCTGGCCGTCATGTCCGGATCCAGAAGCTCCATCGAGCTTGCCGTTCCAGAGCCCGGTTACCACCTCGGCGAATTCGCGCGCGCGCTCATAGCGATCGGCATGGGGCTTGAGGCCGGTCGAGCCGAAATTGGCGGCCTCGACAGGGCTGGCCGAGGTGACCAGGTTCCAGCCGGCCCTGCCGCCGCTCAGATGGTCGAGCGACAGGAAGGCTCGCGCCAGGCCATAGGGCTCGTTGTAGCTTGTCGAGGCTGTCGAGACGAGGCCGATGCGGCTGGTCTGGACGGCGAGCGCCGAAAGCAGGCTGATCGGCTCGAAGCCGATCGAGCGCGAAGTCTGGCTGGCAATGCCGACATTGGCTTCGCGCAGGCCTGCGGCATCTTCGCAGAAGATCATGTCGAACTTCGCCGCTTCCGCCGTGCGCGCCAGCGCGATGTAATGGTCGATGTCAGTGCCGGCGGTGACGTGTGCCTTGGGATGGCGCCAGGCCGCGATGTGGTGGCCTGTCGCCCACAGGAAGGCGCCGAGCTTGATCTGGCGAGCGGTCATCGGTCACCTCCGCCGGCAAGCCCGAGATGCGAGCGCAACGTCGTGCCGCGATAGTTCTCTCGAAACAGGCCACGCTGCCTCAGTTCCGGCAAAACCAGATCGACGAAATCGTCGAGCGCTGAAAGCTGTGCCGGCATCAGGATGTTGAACCCGTCGCAGCTTTTCGCCCGGAATTCCTCTTCCAGCCTCTCGGCGACGGCAGCCGGCTTACTATCGGCGGTTGGCGCGACGTTCGTCAGCACCTTGACGGCATCCGGGTCGCGTCCACAGGCTGCGACACGGCGCCTGATATCGTCATAGCGTCCTGTCGCGCCCTCCACCGGTCCGTCATCCAGCAGGATGACATCGGCGATGCGGGCGGCAATATCCAGGTCGGCTTCGCTCAAGCCCGACAAGACGAGCACTGGCGTATCCTGCGGCGAGCGTGCGACGTTCAGCGGTCCGCGCACGGAAAAGAACTCGCCCTTATGGTCGAGCAAATGCATCTTTTCGGGGTCATGGAAGCGGCCGCCGCTCTGGTCGAACAGCAGCGCGTCCGCATCCCAGCCCCGCCACAGACCTTGCACGATGCCGATACATTCCTCACTGCGACGGCGGAAATCGTCGGGCGAAAATCCCCCGGGCCGGCTGAAATTGGCTGCTTCCCGTGGCGCTTGCGTCATGGTTGCGTTCCAGCCACTGCGGCCATGGCTGATAATGTCGAGCGAGGCGAAACGGCGCGCCAGATTGTATGGCTGGTGGGCGACGGTCGATGCCGCGGCGACGAGCCCGATCCTGCTTGTGACAGTCGCCAATGCGGCCAGCAAAGTGGTCGCTTCGAAGGGCATCGGGCTGTTCGCGGCACCGCCGCCGGCCGCCGGTGCGGAATCGGCAAGCAGCACCATGTCCAGGCCCGCTGCTTCGGCCTTTTGCACGAAACCAGTCAGGCGGCTGAATCCCGGTTCCGGCGATGGATCGGCGATCCCCGGAAACAGCGAAACGGCAAGATGCATTGTGGCGCCGCTGTCCATCGATGGTGCCTGCGAGACGAAATACCACCCGAACTATGTTCGCCACTTCAGGGGATGGCAACCGCTGGCGCTGGGCCAACCGCCGGTCACGTGGAGGCCAGCATTATTTCCCAGCTAGCAGATCGTTGATCAGTCGCTGGCAGCGCTCGGCCATGAAGTCGAGCAGCAGCCGCACTTTTGGATCCTGCAGCTTCTTGTGCGGATACACGGCGGCGAACTGCACCGGTGTCGGTGGCGTGCTGCTCAGGATCACCTTCAGCCGCCGGTCGCGGATGAATGGCTCGACCTCGAAGCGCGGCTTGTTGATGATGCCGCGGCCTGAAAGCGCCCAGCCGGTCAGCACGTCGCCATCGTCGGTGTCATATGGCCCGTGCACCTCGAATTTCTGCGGGCCTGTGGGGGTCTGCAGCGTCCACACATATTCGCGCGCGCCGGAATAACGCAGCATCAGGCAGTCGTGCTTCTTGCCGATCAGTTCCTGCGGCTCGATCGGTTCGCCGCGCGCCTCGAGATATTTCGGCGCCGCCACCAGCACGCGCTCGCATTCCATGATGCCGCGCATCCTGAGGCTGGAATCCTCGATGATGCCGAGCCGGAAGGCGACGTCGATGCCTTCCTTCATGATGTCGACATTGTGATCCGAAAGCCTCAGCCTCACCTCGATGTCTGGGTATTTGTCGTGAAAATCGGGAATGCCCGAGGCCACCAACCGACGGCCGAGGCCCAAGGGGGCGGTGACGCGGATGGTGCCGCGCGGCTGACCGGAAAGCGCCGAGACCGCGGCTTCCGCTTCGGTGATCGCCTCCAGCACCTGCTTTGCGCCCCCGTAAAAAACCGTGCCATGCTCGGTCGGCATCAATTGCCGCGTCGTGCGGTTGAACAGACGCACGCCTAGGTGCTTCTCCAACTCCTTGATGCGGTTGGAGGCGACCGCCGGCGAAATCCGCATGTCGCGCCCGGCCGCCGACAGATTGCCGAGTTCGACCACGCGAACGAAGACGGCAATGTTGTCGAGATAGGCCATGCGGTTTAGTGGCTTTCCTGAGGCCGCCTTCGGGCGGCTCCCATCCTGCTGCGTGTGACTACCCTAGTATTTTCCATTTTTTTTTGAAAGTCATCGTGCACCTCGCCTCTTTCCGTTTGCGCTCCAACCCGTAAAGTCGCCCGATCGGCAGGGACGATTTCAATGATGGATTTCGCGATTTTCTGGGACTGGCTGAGTTTTGCCGTGCGCTGGCTCCACGTCGTCACCGGCATCGCCTGGATCGGCTCGTCCTTCTACTTCGTCGCGCTCGACCTTGGCCTGCGCCAGCGTCCCGGCATGCCCGTCGGCGCCTTCGGCGAGGAATGGCAGGTGCATGGCGGCGGCTTCTACCACATCCAGAAATATCTCGTGGCGCCAGCCGAAATGCCGGAACACCTGACCTGGTTCAAATGGGAATCCTACGCCACCTGGCTGTCCGGCTTCGCCATGCTGTGCGTCGTCTACTACGCCGGAGCCGATCTGTTCCTGATCGATCCGAACGTGCTGCCGATGTCGGTGCCTACAGGCATCCTGCTGTCGCTGGCAACGATTGGCGTCGGCTGGGTGGTCTATGATCTGCTGTGCCGCTCGCCGCTGGGAAAAAGCGATACCGGCCTGATGCTGGTGCTCTATTGCGTGCTGGTGTTCATCGCCTGGGGGCTGACGCACCTGTTCACCGGCCGCGCCGCCTTTCTGCATCTGGGCGCCATCACCGCCACGATCATGTCGGCCAATGTCTTCATGGTTATCATCCCAAACCAGAAGATCGTCGTCGCCGACCTCATCGCCGGCCGCAAGCCCGACCCGAAATACGGCAAGATCGCCAAGCAGCGTTCGCTCCACAACAATTATCTGACGCTGCCGGTGCTGTTCCTGATGCTGTCGAACCACTATCCGCTGGCGTTCGGCACTGAGTTCAACTGGGTCATCGCCTCGCTGGTGTTCATCATCGGCGTGCTGATCCGGCACTATTTCAACTCGGTCCACGCGCGCAAGGGCAACCCGACCTGGACCTGGATGGCGGCACTTGTCCTGTTCATTGTCATCATCTGGCTGTCGACCGCGCCGAAAGTGCTGACCGGCGAACCCAGGGAATCTGCGGCGGCGCAAATCTATGTCGCTTCAGCGCATTTCCCGGCCGTACGCGACACCGTGCTCGGCCGCTGCTCGATGTGCCACGCGGCGGAGCCGGTCTATGAGGGCATCTATCATGCGCCCAAGGGCGTGATGCTCGACACCGACGCCGACATCGCCAACCACGCCCGCGAGATCTATCTGCAGGCCGGCCGCAGCCACGCCATGCCGCCCGCCAACGTCAGCCAGATCACCGACAAGGAGCGGGCGCTGCTGGTGGCCTGGTTCGAAGGCGCAGGGAGATAGCATGAACTCGACACTTCTGCGCGGCCGCACGCTGTCCTTCGTGCGCTGGCCGCAGACCATCGACGATCATTCCGCCTGGCGCTACGAGGAGGACGGCGGCCTGCTGATCCGCGACGGCCGGATCGTCGCTGCGGGCACCTATGCCGATGTTGAAAAGCAGGCCGGCAAGACGGCGAAGAAAATCGACCACCGGCCGCATCTGCTGCTGCCCGGCTTCATCGATGCGCATGTGCATTTTCCGCAGATGCAGGTCATCGCCTCCTATGGGGCAGAACTGCTCGACTGGTTGAAAACCTACACTTTTCCGGAGGAAACGAAGTTCGCCAACGCCCAGCACGGCCGCCGCATCGCGCGGCTGTTCCTCGACGAAATGGTGCGCCATGGCACGACGACGGTTGCCGCCTACTGTTCGGTGCACAAGGCTTCGGCGGAGGCCTTCTTTGCCGAATCGCATGACCGCAATATGCTCAACATCGCCGGCAAGGTGATGATGGATCGCAATGCGCCCGACGGCGTGCTCGACACGCCGCAATCGGGTTACGACGACACGAAGGCGCTGATCAAGGAATGGCACGGCAAGGGACGGCAGCACTACGCCATCACGCCGCGCTTCGCCATCACCTCGTCGCCGGAGCAGATGGAGATGGCGGGCGCGCTGTGCCGCGAACATCCCGATTTGCACATGCAGACGCATCTGTCGGAAAACCACGCCGAAATCGCTTTCACGCAGGAACTCTACCCGTGGTCGCGCGACTATACCGACGTTTACGAGCACTACGGGCTGTTGGGCAAAAAGAGCCTGTTCGGGCACTGCATCCATCTCTCGGAGCGCGAAGCGGATGCGCTTTCCGACAGTGGCTCGGTGGCGGTGTTCTGCCCGACTTCCAACCTGTTCCTCGGCTCCGGCCTGTTCGACTATCAGCGCTTTCGTCGCCGCGAAAAGCCGATCCGGATCGCCGCCGCCACCGATGTCGGCGGCGGCACCAACTACTCCATGCTGCGCACCATGGACGAGGGCTACAAGGTGATCGCGCTGAACGGCGAGAAGCTCAACCCGCTCCAGTCCTTCTGGCAGATGACGCGCGGCAATGCCGAGGCGCTGTCGGTGGCCGACAAGATCGGCACGCTGGACGAGGGCACCGATGCCGACATCGTCGTGCTCGACGCCAGGGCAACGCCGGCGATGCGGCTCAGGATGGAGACTGTCGAGACGCTGGCGCAGGAACTTTTCCTGCTTCAGACGCTGGGCGACGACCGCACTGTCCGCGAAGTTTATGTGGCGGGGCGGCCAGCCAAGGCGGATATGATCGCGGGGTGAGACCCCCTCACCCCGAGGGGAGAGGACCGCAGCTCGACGGAGTGGGGGTCGACCCTGGCGGGGCAACACGATCGCCGCGACGGAAGCTTGACCGGGCGGAGCTTGTCGTACACACGATTTGTGACTGACTTCGGAGAAAGAAAATGGCCGCTGCGGACGACATCGCTCTGATCCAGAAGCAGGAAGAGACGCTGGTCTTCCCGGCCTTCGACGAGGCCGTCGCCTTCGAGATCGGCGCGGCGATCCGTGAGCGGGCACTGGCCGAGGCCATGCCCATCATTGTCGATATCAGGCTGTGGGATCGGCCGCTGTTCTACGCCGCGATGCCGGGTTCGAACGCCTCGAACCCCGACTGGGCGCGACGCAAGACCAATGTGGTCAAGCGGTTCCTGAGAAGCACCTATCGTATGGTGTTGGAACAGCAGCGCCCGGACCGCAGCTTCAAGATCGGCGAAGGGCTGGATATTGCCGACTACGTGCTGGCCGGCGGTGGCTTTCCGGTGACCGTCAAGGGCGCCGGCGTCATCGGGGTGATCGCCGTCTCCGGACTGCCGGAGCGCGAGGATCACGGCGTCGTCGTAGATGCGCTATGCGATCATTTGGGCGTCGACAAGCGCGGCCTGGCATTGCCTCGGGACGCCGAATGACCGTGCTCGATCCCAAGGCATTCCTGACCTCCATCTTCAACGCCGCCATCGCCGCCGCCGACCCGGAACGAACCATCCGGGATCATCTGCCGGCCAAGCCGAAGGGCCGCACCATTGTCATCGGCGCGGGCAAAGGCTCGGCGCAGATGGCGGCAGCGTTCGAGAAAGCGTGGGACGGCCCCATCGAAGGGCTGGTCGTCACCCGCTATGGCTATGGCGCGACCTGCGAGCGCATCGAGATCATCGAGGCGGCTCATCCGGTGCCGGACGCTGCCGGTCTGGAAGCCTCGCGGCGCCTGCTCGCCAAGGTCCAGAATCTGACTGAGGATGACCTGGTGGTGGCGCTGATTTCCGGCGGCGGCTCGGCGCTGTTGCCGTCGCCCGCCGGCGGCTTGACGCTGGCCGACGAGATCGCCGTCAATGAGGCGCTGCTCGCCTCTGGTGCGCCGATCGCGGCGATGAACACCATCCGCAAGCACCTTTCCACCATCAAGGG
Organism: Mesorhizobium sp. SEMIA396; assembly: GCF_024518615.1. Lineage (NCBI taxonomy): Bacteria > Pseudomonadati > Pseudomonadota > Alphaproteobacteria > Hyphomicrobiales > Phyllobacteriaceae > Mesorhizobium > Mesorhizobium sp. SEMIA396. The sequence continues at coordinate 34,202 of NZ_JANIFC010000003.1, read as the reverse complement.
CGGCAGGCTGGCAGCGGCCGCATGGCCGGCCAGGGTGGTGTCGCTGATCGTCTCCGATATTCCCGGCGACAATCCGGCAATGGTCGCCTCCGGCCCAACCGTACCGGATACAGGCAGCCGCGCCGACGCGCTGGCCTCGATATCGGCCTATCGCATGAAACTGCCGGCCTCGGTGATGGCGCATATCAATTCGCCGGCCGCCGATGCGCCAAGCCCGGACGACGAGCGTTTTTCGCGCAACGAGGTGCATCTGGTCGCTTCGGCCGGGGTATCGCTGGAAGCCGCCGCTGCGGAAGCGAAACGGCAGGGTGTCGAGGCCGTTATCCTCTCCGATGCCATCGAGGGCGAAGCGCGCGAGGTGGGCGGCGTCCATGCCGCGATCGCGCGCGAAGTGGCGACGCGCAACCGACCATTTTCGAAGCCGGTGCTCATCTTATCGGGCGGCGAGACAACCGTGACCCTGCGGGCGAAAGGCAAGGGCGGCCGCAACTCGGAATTCCTGCTGGCTTTCGCCATAGGCATCAACGGCGTCGAAGGCATCCACGCATTGGCCGCCGACACCGATGGCATCGACGGTTCGGAAGACAATGCCGGCGCCTTCGCCGATGGCTCGACCGTGTCGCGCATGCGCTCGGCCGGTGTCGATGCCAAGGCCATGCTTGCCGGCAACAATGCCTGGACGGCCTTCAACGCGGTTGGCGATCTCTTCGTACCCGGCCCGACCGGCACGAATGTCAACGATCTCAGGGCGATTCTGATCAGGTAGCTGAAGCAATTCCAGGAAAAGTGTGAAGCGGTTTTCCGTCCGGAATTGCGAAAACAGACTGATCAGGCGGCCATCAGCCGCTTCACCAGCTTCATATCCTGCAGAAACCGTTCGCGTTCAGCCTCCTTGTCCGCGGACTCGCGGATGCGCAGAATGAAGGAGGGATGGATGGTGATGAACACGCGCAATCCGTCCTCGCGCTCGATCACTTGTCCGCGCATCTTTGTCACCGGGATCGCCTTGCCGAGCAGCGACATCGCCGCCGTCGCGCCGAGTGCCACGGCGAGGTTCGGCTTGATCAGCTCGAATTCCTGGTCGATCCACCAGCGGCAGGCCTGAATCTCACCGGAATTCGGCTTGGAGTGGATGCGGCGCTTGCCGCGCGGCTCGAACTTGAAGTGCTTGACCGCGTTGGTGACATAGACCTTTTGCCGATCGACACCGGCATCATCCAGGATCGCATCGAACACCTTGCCGGCCGGACCAACGAAAGGTTTGCCGGCGAGATCCTCCTGATCGCCTGGCTGTTCGCCGACGAAGATCACCTTGGCATTGTCGGGGCCTTCACCGAAGACGGTCTGCGTCGCGTCGCGCCACAGCGGGCAGCGGCGGCAGCCTTTCGCTACCTCACGCAACTCGGGAATCGTGTCTGCATCATCTTCCGGTGCTTCGGCGGGCTGCTTCGGCCAATGCCGTGCCTGCACCTTGGCGTGGTGCGGCGCGGGTGTTGTCGGCATCTTCGCAATCATGTCCTTGGCGGCCTTGTCCGCTCCTGCGATCATGTCTGGAATGAGCGAGGCCTCGGGAAGGTTCCGCCAATATTTCTTCGGCATCTCCTTCTGCATGGCTTTCACCTTCAGCCGTGCCGGGTTGAAGATGTTCTCGAAATAGATGCGCCACAGCGCCTCGGTATCGTCCTGATCAGGCGCATCGCCCTTGGCCGCGCCCGGCCCGATCGCCAGCCTTTCGCCATCCCAGTCGGCGGAGGCATAGGGCGTCAGGATCGTCCAGCGCATGCCGGTGAAACGCCTGACGAAGAAATCGGCGTTGCGCTCGACGATGAAATGATCCGGCTCGAACCAGGCGACATAGCGCTCATCGGCACCGTCGCCGATTTTCCGGAAGCGTACGAAGGCGTGCATCTTGTGGCTGTCGCGCCGCACCGCCTTTTCCATGGCCTCAAGCCGCCTGGTGTCGGGATCCGACGCGATTTCCAGCAGTTTAGGCTCATCGCGCAATCGCCAAAGCATGCGGTAGAGAAAGGCAAACCGGCCGGGATCGGAATGACAGAACGCCGTTTCGGCATGCCCGATGAAGTCGCGCGGCACGGCGAGTTGCGCGCCCGCAGGCACTTCAGGCAATTCTGCCTGATCGGAGCCCGGCGCGACATGCCAGCCGACGTCCTCGGGCCTGACCTCATTCAGGGCCAGCCGCCGTGCCGCGTCACGCCAGCCGGCAAAATCCGTCTCGCTGTCGAGCCGTACACTGTATCTGGCGAGATCAAGTTCAGCTGGCCGCATGATCAGAACAACGATAATTGTTCGCAGGAGGGGGCGATCCTGTCGCGCAGGCCGGCCTTGTCGGTCAGCGCACCAGGCGACCAGCCTTCGGCGATGATGAACGGCCTGAGCTTGGCGATCGACTGGCAGACCCGCCCGACATCCTCGAGCCGCATGCGCCGATGCCGGCGCGTCTCCAAAATCTTTGCCACCACCTTGGTGCCGAGACCCGGCACCCGCAGCAGAGCTTCGCGGTCGGCGCGGTTGATGTCGACCGGAAACTGCCCCCGGTTGCGCAGCGCCCAGGCGAGCTTCGGGTCGATGGCGAGATCGAGCATGCCGTCGCTGCTCCCGGCGAGGATTTCCGGCTGCGAAAACCCATAGAACCGCATCAGCCAGTCGGCCTGATAGAGCCGGTGTTCGCGCATCAGCGGTGGTTTCAGCAAGGGCAGCGACGATGACGAATCCGGAATCGGGCTGAAAGCCGAGTAATAGACGCGCCGCAGATGATAGCTGCCATAGAGCCGCGCGCTGGTGTGAAGGATGCCGTCGTCGGATGTCTTGTCGGCGCCGATGATCATCTGAGTCGACTGGCCGCCCGGCGCAAAGCGTTCGCGCTTTCTGGTCTTCAAAGTCGGCTCGGCCTTCTCCTCCATCTTCTGGCGCAGCCTGGCCATGGAAAGCCGGATTGTCTCCGGCTTCTTCTCGGGCGCCAACCGCTTCACACCCTCGTCGGTCGGCAGTTCGACATTGATCGATAGCCGGTCGGCATAAAGCCCTGCCTTCTCGACCAGTTCCGCCGAACTTTCCGGGATCGTCTTCAGATGAATGTAGCCGGAGAACTTCTCCTCCACGCGCAGTCGGCGTGCCACCTCGACCATCTCGCCCATGGTCTCGTCCGGCGAGCGGACGACGCCCGAGGACAGGAACAGGCCTTCGATATAGTTGCGCCGGTAGAAGTCCATGGTCAGCTTCACCACCTCGTCGACGGTGAAACGGGCGCGCCGCACATTGGACGACGAGCGGTTGATGCAATAGCTGCAATCGTAGATGCAGAAATTGGTCAGCAGGACCTTGAGAAGGGAAATGCAGCGGCCATCCGGCGCATAGGAATGGCAGATGCCCATGCCCTCGGTGGAGCCGATGCCGCCTGATTTCAGCGAGTCCTTTTTCGCTGCACCGGAAGAGGCGCAAGAGGCATCGTATTTGGCGGCGTCGGAGAGGATCGCCAGCTTTTCACGGACGGTAAGTGCGCTCATCTGTTCATGATATGTTCTAAACAGGAGATCCGCTACCTCATTTGATGGAGGCGGCGAAAAAGTGATCGCCGCCCATCATGAATCCATCAAACCTCGTGCAGATAGAGGTGGTAATCCAACTCGCTGACCGTGCGTGCCACCCGCAGATATTCGGACTGTTTGATCGCCACGAAGGTCCGGTGCAGGTCCTCGCCGAGCGCGTTCTTCAGGAAGCTGGACGTCCGCGCCGCTTCGATCGCGGCGCGCCAGTCGACAGGCATGGTCGTGCGCGTGACCGCTGCCTCATAGCCGTTGCCGGTCGTTTCGGGTCCCGGATCGAGACCTTCGTCCATGCCCTTGATGATTCCGGCGAGCACGGTTGCGGCGATCAGGTAGGGATTGGCGTCGACGCCGGACGGCCGGTGTTCGATGCGCCGGTTCTTGGCGTCGCCGGCCGGCACGCGCAGCGCCACCGAGCGGTTGTTGACGCCCCAGGTCGGCGCCACCGGCGCATAGGATTGCGAGACGAAACGCCGCCAGGAATTGGCATGCGGTGCAAACACCAGCATCGATTCCGCCATGGTCTGGATCAGGCCGCCGAGCCCCTGCAGCAGCGGCAGCGACCAGCTCTCGCCCCCAGCTTCGGCAAAGACGTTTCGGCCGGCCTTGTCCTGCAGCGAAACATGGAAATGCATGCCCGAGCCGGCATATTTCTCGATCGGCTTGGCCATGAAACAGGCGGTGACGCCGTGGCGGCGCGCCTGCGCCCGCACAAGCCGCTTCAGCATGACCAGATCGTCGGCCGCCCGCATCACATCCTTGCGGTAGTTCAGCGTCAATTCGTACTGGCCGGGCGCATATTCGGAAATCACCGTCTCGGCCGGAATGCCTTGCGCCTTGGCCGCGGCATAGATGTCGGAGAACAGCGGCTCCATGCCGTGCAGATGGTCGACCGAATACACTTCGGTCTTGCCCGAGACGCGGCCATCGAGCACCGCGCGCGCCGGCTGCACCTTGCCGTCGGCGTCGCGCTCATTGGCCAGCAGGAAGAATTCGAGCTCGAAGGCGCCGGCCGGATAGAGACCTTTGGCCGCCAGGATCTCCACCTGCCGAGCCAGCGCCAGGCGCGGATCCGACGACATCGGTCGGCCGTCGAGCATGTACATCGCCATCAGCAACTGGCCGCGGGGCGGGCTCGTACCGTAGAGCGGCACCAGCGTGCCGGGGATCGGCCATGCCCTGAGGTCGCCATCACCGGTCGTCCAGATCAGTCCGGTCTCGTGCACATCCTCGCCGGTGATGTCGAGGCCGAGGATCGAGATCGGCATATGGCGGCCGCCCTCGAAGATGCTCTTCAGTTCATGCCGGCGCACGATCTTGCCACGGCCGACGCCATTGGCATCGGTCAGCACGATATCGAAGGCCTCGATCTCGGGATGGGCGCCGAGAAAGGCGTGCGCCTCGGCAGGTGTCGAGCCCGAAGGTGAGGTTATCATGGCGTTGGGGTGGTCCATCGCCGCTTGTCTCATGCCGCAAGCTTCGCCGCAACCGCGCCGAAGGCGGTGATCAGCCGGTTGACCTGGGCAGCCGAGGTCGCCGGCGAGATCAGCATCATGTTGTGGAAGGGTGCGATCAGCACGCCGCGATTGACCAGCGCGACATGGATGGCGGCCTCCAGTTCCGGTGCATGCGCCATTTCCGCCTCGGCGCCATTGCGTAGCGGACCGGGCGCACAGATGAACTCGACACGAGCGCCGACGCGGGAAACATGCCAGGGCAGGCGATAGCGATCGATCACGCCGGTCAGCCCGGCATCGAGCCGCCGCGCCAGATGATCCATGCGGTCGTAGTTTTCCTGCGTCATCACCTCTTCGAGCGTGGCGCGCATCGCCGCGAACTGCAGCGGGTTGGCCGAGAGTGTCGTGCCCATGCCGGAATAGCCCGGCTCCTTGGTCCTGTTGTAATCCGCGTAGCGTGAGGCAACGTCGTCGCTCATGCCCCAGACACTGGCCGGCACGCCGCCGGCGATCGGCTTGCCCAGCACGAAGAAGTCCGGGTCGAGACCATATTTCCTCGTGTAGCCGCCGGGGCCGGTCGAGATCGTGTGCGTCTCGTCGATCAGAAGCAGCGTGCCGGTTTGGCGTGTCAGTTTGCGCAGGGCGTCATGGTAGCCCGGATCGGCCAGCACCATGCAGGAATTGGTCAGCACCGGCTCGGCGATGACGCAGGCGACGTCCTTATCCCTAAGCGCGGCTTCGAGTGCTGAAACATCGTTGAACTCGATGACCTTGGCCGTGCGGGTCAAGTCGCGGAACTCGCCCGCCAATCCCGGCCGGTTGACGGGCTTGCCGTCGATCAGCCGCACCATCGTTTCGTCGACCGAGCCATGATAGCAGCCGTTGAAGACCAGGATTTTTTCGCGGCCGGTGACGGCACGGGCAACACGCAATGCAAAGCGGTTGGCGTCGGTCGCCGTCGTCGCGATCTGCCAGAACGGCAGGCCGAAGCGCTGCTGCAGCAGCGGCCCAATGGCCAGCGCATCTTCCGAAGGCAGCATATAGGTCAGGCCGCGTCCGGCCTGGCGGCGGACGGCGCGAGCCACCGGCGGCGGCGAATGGCCAAACATCGAGCCGGTGTCTCCAAGGCAGAAATCGTCGAGCTTGTTTCCGTCGATATCCGTGATCGTAGCGCCCCTGGCGTTGCCGACCAGGATCGGGAACGGCGTCGGCCAATCGTTCATCCAGTGCATCGGGACGCCGCCGAAGAAGCCGGGCAGGCCGTTGCCGATCTTGGCTTGCGATTTTGGCCGCGCCTTGCGGAAGGCTGCCCCCTCGGCTTCGCGCAAATCGGCAATGCGGTCGCGGCCGATGCCGCCGATGGACGTGTTGGACGTGTCGCTGTGCATGAAAACCCCTCTGGTCGATCCCTCTTAGCCAATCCGTGTCCGCATCCGCAATTGGCCGCGCATCTGCCCTGCGTTGGCTCAGCCTTTGGCGGCGGCGCTTGACCGTGCTGCCGAAGTCAGCGCCAATATGAGCGGGAATTGAGGTGGAGGGGTAAAATGCGAACGATCATGTGTGTGGCAATGCTTCTGTCGTCGGCTGGCGCTGCCTTCGCGTCGGGTGGCATCTGGTGCTCCACCGAGGACACGGCGGCGACATTCGAGGTCGAGGCAGGCGTCACCAGAGGCATGGGCGGGCCGACCTTCAACTTTCGCGGCAACCTCGAAATTCTGAGCCGGCCTGCCGGCGACAGCCTGCGCAAGACGGTGTTCGAGGATTCCAACCTGACGCAGTACTGGCTCGACGGCAAGGAATTGCGGCTGAACATCTATCGCGAGCACGAGGTCGCGCAAAAGATCAATTCGGTCGAACTGACGATCCTGACCAAGACCAGCGACGAAGGCGTCTACGACGGGAGCTATACGCTCGCCGTCTACGACGCCGCGGCGGATACGGACCAGGACGGCAAACCGGTTGAAATCAGCGGCAAGGTGTCGTGCGGAGCGGAGTGAGCGGGGTCAGGCCGTGATATCGATGACGCCGCAATCGCCGGCGGCACTGCCGAAGGCGACCCGGCGTTCTTCCTTGTCCCACATCATCGAGGTGATGGCGCCCTTGCCCGGCCGTCGCAACAGCACTTCCTTGGCGTCGGCAAAACGCACCGCCATCACCATGCCGTCATCATAGCCGACGGCAACGACATCCTGGCTCGGGTGGCAGGCGACAGCCGTCACCATGGCGTTGCCGCGCGTGCCGAGCTCCAGCGGTGCCTTGCCCATGGGACCATCCTTGCCTGAAAACGGCCAGACGATCGCCGCCGGCGCGCCGGAACTCGCCAGCCACTTGCCCTTCACACTCCACGACAGGCTTTTGACCTTGCCGGGATAGCCGGTCATGCGCATGTGCTTGCCGTCGGCGAGCTTCCAGCCGTGCAATGCGTTTTCTTGCATGGTGGTGACGAGGAAGGCGCCATCGGGAGAGAAGGTGATGCCGGTGTGGGCGCCGGCCCATTCAAGCTCCACCGGCTTGCCCTCGGCGGCCGGGAAATGCAGCGTCGCGCCATTGTAGCGGGCGACACCGAAGCGCATGCCCTTGGGCGAGAAGGCCAGCCCCTCGACCGAACGCGGATGGACGAATTCCCTCGTCTTGCCGTCGGCGAATCGCACGAAGGCGGTCTTGCCTGAGGCATAGGCGATGGCGCCTTGAGGCCCGGCGGCAACGCTGGTGATCCACTTCTTGGCCGCGCTTGCCAATTCCGTGACCTCGCCGCCCGCTTTCACGGAAAACACCTTGCCGTCCTCGCCGCCGGTGATCAGCCGGTCATTGGCCGCATCATGGAAGGCGGCAAGCACCCCGTCATTGGCCTGAATTGTCTTGTGGCCATGGTCGAGCCGATGGACGGCGCCGTCGGCCATCGCGAAATGCGGCACGTCGCCGAGGAAGACGGCAGCGATGCAGTGGCCTTCGAGATCAAGCGGGGCGACTGTTGGCATGGGAGATTATTCCATTCGAGATTTATGCTGGTCGTCTAACCTCGCTGGTCGCCAGCGCGGCTGGGTGCGGCCGGCCTTCTCCCCTTGTGGGAGAAGGTGGATCGGCGCGCAGCGCCGAGACGGTTGAGGGGTGGGTGACGGATCTCCGTCAGCGCCAAGCTGGAACACCCCTCATCCGACCGAGCTTCGCCCGGCCACCTTCTCCCACAAGGGGAGAAGGAAGGAGGGGCAGCGCTAGCGCTATAAAGTCTGGAAATCAAGCCGCCTGGCAGGCGTCAAAACTCTTCTTCAGCCGCTCGGCGTCGAGTTCCCTGCCGATGAACACCAGCCGGCTCTCATGCTTCTCGCCGTCCTTCCAGGCGCGCTGGTGGTCGCCCTCGATGATCATGTGCACGCCCTGGATGACATAGCGCTCATCATCGCCCTTGAGCGCGATGATGCCCTTCAGCCGCAGGATGTTGGGGCCTTCCATCTGGGTGATCTTCTCGATCCATGGGAAGAATTTCTTCGGATCCATCTCGCCGCCGCGCAGCGATACCGATTGCACCGTCACGTCATGGATGTCTGAAGCATGAGCGTGATGGTGGTGCCCGTCATGATCATGGTGGTGATGATCGTGGCCATCATGATCGTGGTCGTGATCATGATGATCGTCATGCGCCTCAAGGAAATGCGGGTCGTTTTCCAGCGCCCTCGACAGGTCGAAAGCGCCGCGATCGAGCACCTCGGTCAGGGCGACGCCGGCTCGGGTCGTGCGGTGGATCTTCGCCGCCGGATTAATGGCGCGGATCGTCGCCTCGACCTTGGCGAGCTCTTCTGATGTGACGAGGTCGGTCTTGTTGAGCACGACGACGTCGGCGAAGGCGATCTGGTCCTCGGCTTCCCTGGAATCCTTGAGCCGCAGCGGCAGGTGCTTGGCGTCGACCAGCGCCACCACCGCGTCGAGCCTGGTCTTGGAGCGCACGTCGTCATCCATGAAGAAGGTCTGCGCCACCGGCACCGGATCGGCGAGCCCGGTGGTCTCGACGACGATGGCATCGAAGCGGCCGGGTCGGCGCATCAGGCCCTCGACGACACGGATCAGGTCGCCGCGCACCGTGCAGCAGACGCAGCCATTGTTCATCTCGTAGATTTCCTCGTCGGATTCCACGATCAGGTCGTTGTCGATGCCGATTTCGCCGAACTCGTTGACGATGACGGCGTAGCGCCTGCCGTGGTTTTCCGACAGGATACGGTTGAGCAGCGTCGTCTTGCCGGCACCGAGATAGCCGGTGAGAACGGTTACGGGGATCTGCGTCTGTGCGTCGCTCATGGCTTGCCTCGAATTATCTGGGCCTCGGAAATTCGGCCTGAGAAAAGGGAATGTCGGCTCCATATAGGATGTGCGCCGGGCTTTTGCACGGGGCAAACCGATGGGCCAAACCGGCTTGCTGCATTGCCGAATCGTTGGCGAAAGCCGTTGTGATCGCCTAGATCAGGGCGACAGAGGCCAATTCGAGAGGCAAGATATGTCCGGCAAGCCATCCTCGTTCTCAATGAGCCGGCGCCAGGCGCTCGGTTTGATCGCGGTCACCGCCGGCGGTGGTGCCTTCCTGCCCGCCGCCGCGATAGCAGACCAGACTTCACCCTATGCCGGACTGGCCATGTTCGAAAACGGCGCCGGTGTCTGCACCATCACGCCCGAGGCGACCGAGGGACCGTTCTATTTCGATCCGAAGCTAGAACGCGCCGATGTCACCGAAGGCAAGAAGGGCATTGCCCTTAATGTCCGGCTGCAGGTTGTCGACGCGGGCTGCCGCCCGCTTGCCGGCGCTCGTGTCGACATCTGGCATTGCGACGCGCAAGGCGCCTATTCCGGCTATCCCGGACAGGGTGATGGCCGCGATCTCGACACCTCGGGCCAGACCTTCCTGCGTGGTTGGCAAAGGACCGACGCGAGTGGCATCGTTTCCTTCGCCACGATCTATCCCGGCTGGTATCGCGGCCGCACCACCCACATCCATTTCAAGGTCTTTCCCGACGACAGTTCGGTGATGACCGGACAGTTGTTCTTCCCGGACAGCCTCAGCGAGCAGATTTTCACCGCTGTCGCGCCCTACAACGACCGGTCGGGCGAGCGCGACACCTCGAATGCCGCGGACGGCATAGCCAGGCGGGCCGGACCGCAATCGCAGGCTGCGCTGCGCGAGCTGGAGGATGCCTATCAGGCGCTGATGATCATCGCGGTGAAGTCCGGCTGAGCGGCGGTCACTCCATCACTTTGCTCGCGGCGAAAATTCCGGCTGGGAATTCGTTTGTCATCTAACTGAAATAAACATCTGGCATTAGCCACGGCGGACACCACAATGCTTGCCGGCAAAGCTGTTTGAAGCTCCGGAATCTTTTTCATCGTCGATTGCCAACCGGCCGGCTGCCTCTATGCTGCCCGCACCGGTACGGCCGAAGAGGGATGACCATGGCCAAGGCGGATAAGACTGCGACAATGAGCCGGCTGCATTCGGCGGCAAGGCTGGCAAGAACGGCGCTGGCGGCCCGGCTTCTGGCGCACGGCTTCTATGCCGGCCAGGATCAGATCATGCTGGCGCTCGACCGTGAGGACGGCCAGACGCCGGGCAATCTTGCCGGACGCCTCGGCGTGCGCCCGCCTACCATCACCAAGACAATCAACCGGCTGCAAGCCCAGGGTTTTCTGGAAAAACGCGCCTCCTCGGCCGACGCCCGTCAGGCGCATATTTTCCTCACCGATACCGGCCGCGATATCATCCACGCTATCGAGAAATCGGTGAAGAAGACCGAAAAGCAGGCGCTGAAGGGCCTCGACAAGAAGGACCAGAAGTCGCTGTTCAAACTGCTTGCCCGCATCGAGGCCAACCTCTCGAACGAGGAACTGGTGCTCATCGACGACGACGCCGAATCGGACGACTGACCGGTGGATTGTTGCGGCAGGCGATCAAGCCGCCGCGGCAGAGCCCTGGATCAGCGACGACCAGCGTCCCGGTGTCATGCCGAACGCCTTCTTGAATTGCCTTGTGAAATGGCTCTGGTCGCTGAAGCCGGCTTCGACCGCGATCTGTGCCAACGGTTCGCCGGCGGCGATCATCCGCCGCGCCCGCTGAAGCCGGCGCATCACCAGGAAGCGATGTGGACTGGTGGAGAAAGCGGCACGGAAATGCCGTGACAAGGCATAGCGATCAAGCCCGGTTACAGCTTCCAGTTCGCCGGAACGCACCGGCCGGTTCAGGTTTTCCGTGAGATAGTCGCGCGCCAGCGCAGCCGCCCGCCACGCCGTCCTGGTCATCGGCTTCGCCGACTGGCCGCCATGCCGTGTCAGGCTTTGCATCAGTTGCGCCAGGAAGTCGTCGACGAACAGCTCGTCGAGTTCCTGCTCCAGCGGCCCCAGCGCCGAAAGCAACGTTGCGCAAAAGGCGGCGTCCGTCACCACGCCATCCCTGACAAAAGGCAGCGAAGCGCCGCCGAGGCAGTCGAGCATCAGCGACGGCTCCAGATAGAGCATCCGGTAGCGCAATCCGTCCTCGGTGCCGGCACCGCCGTCGTGCAACTCGTCGGGATGCAGCACGATGATCTGGCCGGGCAGGCTGTGGCGCGCAGCGCCGAGATAGCGAAACGTCTGCACCCCGTGCAGCGTCACCCCGATCGAGTAGGTGTCGTGGCGATGCAGGTCGAACGCGCTGCCATGGAAACGCGCCTCAATACGCTCCATGCCGGCGGGGTCGGAGGCCGAGATGATGCAGTTTTCCGCTGCATCGACGCACAAACGTCCAAGACCCCTGAAGGCCTGGCTGTCTAGATCGTGCGACATCGTCTCCTTCAGCCTCGCATTGGGGCACAAACCGAATGGCCAGTGTCTCATGTTCGATACGAAATTTGCAATCGTGCTCCGGGAGGATCTGCCGGTCTGGCAGAAACTCAACGTCACCGCCTTCCTGACCAGCGGCATCGTCGCGCAGTTTCCGGATATCATCGGTGAACCCTATCGCGACCGCGCCGGCAATCTCTACAACCCGCTGTCGATCCAGCCGGTCATCGTTTTGTCCGCCGACCAGACGACGCTGGGCACGATCCACCGGCGCACGCTGGAGCGCGGCGTGACCACCCCGCTCTATGTCGAGGAAATGTTTTCGACCGGCTTTGACGCGGCTAATCGCGCCGTCTTCGCCGAATTCGCGCCTGAAGACGCCAAGGTGGTCGGGATCGCGCTTCGCGCCGACAAGAAGCTGGTCGACAAGATCACCAAGGGCGCCCGCATGCACGCCTAGCCAGGGCACTACCTGCCGGCGGCTCTTGTTGTGCCAGCAGGCTTTCATGTCGCGGCAGTCGACAATTGGCTTGCCGGGAGCCGGCAATTCCCGCAAAGGTGGGCTCCAGCCCAGCTTCCCACCCGGCCTGCAAGTGAGTGCTCCCCAAAGACATGTAGAAAGCGCGACGCCCCCGGTGGCGATCGTGTGCATGCTTTCCACCTATGTCTTCTTCACCTTCCTCGACACATCAAGCAAATACCTCGTCCTTGCAGGCGTTTCCGTGCTGGTCGTTGCCTGGGTGCGCTTTGCCGTGCATGTCGTGCTGGTCGGCGCGCTGCTGCGCGGCTGGCGCCAACCGGTGCGGTTTCGTCCGGTCAATCTGCCGGCGCATATCCTGCGCGGGGCGTTCCTGTTCGGATCGACCATATTCAATGTCCTGGCGCTCAAATCCCTGCAACTGGCCGAGACCACCTCGATCTATTTCTTCGGGCCGATGGTGATCACGGCACTGGCCGGTCCGCTGCTTGGCGAGTGGGCCGGCTGGCGGCGCTGGCTGGCCATCCTGGCGGCCTTTGCCGGCGTCCTCATCATCACCCGGCCGGGCGTCGGCGTTTTCGGCATCGGACATCTCTTCGCGCTCGGCTCGATGCTGTCGAACTGCTTCTACGTCATCATGACGCGCCGCATGTCGGCGACCGAGACATCGGAGAGCCTCATCCTGTTTTCGGCGCTGGCGCCGGCGCTGCTGCTTCTGCCCCTGCTGCCGTTTTCGTTTTCCCTGCCGCATGACGGTTGGCACTGGTTCGTGCTGCTGATGCTCGGCGTGTTCGGCGGCGTCGGTCACTGGCTGCTGGTCCAGGCCTACCGGCTGGCGACAACCACGGCTTTGGCGCCCTATCCCTATTCGCAGATGGTGTGGATGATCATTTCCGGCTGGATCGTCTTCAAGCAGTTTCCCGACCGCTGGACATTGGTCGGCGCCGCCATCATCGTCGCCAGCGGTCTCTACATCGTCCATCGCGAGCATAGGCTTCGGCTGCGGAGCCGCGCGGCCTCGGATGTCGAGGCCGAGGCGTTGGCAAAAAAACTTTGATTTGCCCCCGATCGGTGGCATAACGCCGCCTTTAAACAGTTTAGGTCTGAAAGTTCAGGTCCGGGGAGCACACGTCGCTGGCACAAAAAATCAAGCTTTCGACGATCGCGGATGCGCTCGGCGTGTCCACGGCCACGGTCTCTCTGGCGCTGCGCGACAGCCCTCTGGTTGCCGGTACCACGCGTGACCGCATCAAGGAACATGCCCGCGCCATCGGCTATATCTACAACCGACGCGCCGCCAGCCTGCGCACCTCGCGTTCCGGCATTGTCGGCGTCGTCGTCCACGACATCATGAACCCGTTCTTCGCCGAGATCCTGCGCTCAATCGAAAGCGAGCTCGACCGCAGCCGGCAGACCTTCATCCTGTCCAATCATTACGATCAGCTCGAAAAGCAGCGCACCTTCATCGATACGCTTTTGCAGCTCGGCGCCGACGGCGTCATCATGTCGCCGGCCATCGGCACGCCGGCTTCCGACATCCTGATGGCCGAGGAGAACGGCCTGCCGGCTGTGCTGATCGCGCGCACCGTCGAGGGTGCCGACGTGCCGGTCTTTCGCGGCGACGACTCTTATGGAACAGGCCTTGCCACCAACCATCTGATCTCGCTCGGCCACAAGCGCATCGCCATGATCGGCGGCACCGACCAGACCTCGACCGGCCGTGACCGCTACCAGGGCTATGTCAACGCGATGGAGGCGGCCGGGCTGGAAGTCAGGCCGTCATGGCGCATCGCCGGCCCACGCACCAAGCAGGCCGGCTTCGAGGCCGCCGGACAGTTCCTGGCGCTGAAGGACAGACCGACGGCTGCCTGCTGCTGGAACGACCTTGTCGCCATCGGCCTGATGAACGGCATTGCCCGTGCCGGCCTTGTGCCCGGCGTCGACATCTCCGTTACCGGCTATGACGACCTCGAAGAGGCGGCGATCGCGACGCCGGCCCTGACCACCGTCTGGAACGGCCAGCGCGAGGTTGGCCGCCGCGCCGCCAGCGCGTTGCTCGACAAGCTCAACGGCCAGACGGTGCGGCCCTCGCAGGAATTGATCAAGCCGGAACTGCATGTGCGTCAGTCGACCGGCAAGCCGGTGGAGCGTGCATGACCAAGGCCGAACAGTTGCAGACCGTCGCCATCCTGGTGCCGGGCGATTTCAACGACCATGCGGTCGACCGCATCAACCGTACGTTCAGGCGTGTCAGAATCGAACGCGCCGATCCGGCGCTCGTCACCGACGAGATGCGCAGTGATGTGCGCGGCATCGCTTCGTTTGCCGGCATCAACGCGGCGATGATGGATGCGCTGCCCAACCTCGAGCTCATCGCCTCCTTCGGCGTCGGCTATGATTCGGTCGATGTCGGCCATGCCCGAGCGAAGAACATCATGGTCACCAACACGCCCGACGTGTTGACCGAGGAGGTCGCCGACACCACGATCGGGCTGTTGATCAACACCATCCGCGATCTGCCGCGCGCCGAAACCTGGCTGCGCGACGGCAGCTGGGTGCGCAAGGGCAACTATCCGCTGAGCCGGCTGACCTTGCGCGGGCGCAGTGTGGGTATTTTCGGCATGGGCCGCATCGGGCAGGCCATCGCCCGGCGTCTGGAAGCTTTTGGCTTGCCGGTCGCCTACCACAACCGGCGCCGTGTCGAAGGTCTTTCCTACCAGTATCATGCGACCCTGAAAGGGCTTGCCGAAGCCGTCGATACGCTGATTTCGGTGGCGCCGGGGGGCGCCTCGACGGAGAAGGCGGTCAATGCCGAGATACTGTCGGCGCTTGGCGCCAACGGCGTCTTCGTCAACATCGGCCGCGGCAGCACGGTCGATGAGGCAGCGCTCGCGGCAGCACTCGCCAACGGCACCATCGCCGCCGCCGGCCTCGATGTCTTTGCCGACGAACCGAATGTGCCCAAGGCGCTGCTCGACGCGCCCAACACCTCGCTGCTGCCGCATGTCGGCTCGGCCTCGGACCACACCCGCCGCGCCATGGCGGATCTGTGCGTCGACAATCTGGTGTCCTGGTTCACCGAGCGCCGTCCGCTGACCCCGGTGCCCGAGACGGCGCATGTGACTGCTAGAAACTGATCGGTGGTTGCCACATTTATTAACGTCAGCTTAACGCTTTGGAATCATTGTTCAACCTGTCCGTGTACGTGGATGAAGAATGATGAAAGCACTTTCCGCATTGATCGCTGCCGCGGCGCTGTTTGGTGGCATTCAGCTGTTTCATGGCGGCAGCCGTGAAAGCGTGGCCAACGAGGCCGCCCCGTCCAACAGCTACAGGCTGGTCGCCAATGGCGATGAGGCGGTCTGTGCAGTCAGCCGCGGGGCCGAAATTTCGGACGGTTTGTCGCTGCTCACCGTTGCTCCGAAATGCCGCCGGCTCTTGCCGGGCATAGAGCAGGCGAAGTTCTGGCGCGAGCAGAACGATGGCACGGTCGCCTTCAGCGCCAATGGCACCGATCCAATCGTCACCTTCGCGGCTGCCGATGGCGACGGCTACGAATCCTATGCCCCGGCGCTACCATTGCTGTCGCTGGCGGCCACCGGTGATAAGAAATCTGGCGACTGATTATTCCGCCGCCGCCCGCGCGCCAGCCTTCGCTGCGGCGTGCAGCCGAACCGCATCGCCGAAGGCCCGGAATATTTTCACCGAATTGCTGTCCGACTTGACCCAGTATTCCGGGTGCCATTGCACGCCGACGGCGAAGGCGCGGGCGTCGCGCACCGAAACCGCCTCGACCGTGCCGTCGGTGGCGACGGCCTCGACCTGCAGCTTCGAGCCGAGCCGGTCGATCGCCTGGCGGTGCAATGAATTGACCTTGATGTCGCCGGCACCGAACACACCGGCCAGGCAACTGTCGGGTTTGATCGAAATGGTCTGGTGGATGGCGAAGCGTTCGTCCTGCTTGTCGCTCACCGGCGCGCGGTGGTCAAGCGAGCCCTCGCGCTCCTGGATTTCGGTGCCGAGCGTGCCGCCCAGCGCCACGTTCAATTCCTGGATGCCGCGGCAGATGGCGAGCAGCGGCACGCCGCGCTCGATCGCCCGCCGGATCAGCGGCAGCGTCGTGGCGTCGCGCGCCGGATCATAGGGGCCATTGGCTTCGCTGGCGTCGCCGCCATAGAGCGAGGGATGCACATTGGATTTCGAGCCGGTGACCATCACGCCGTCGACCGACGAGAGAAGTTCGTCGAAGTCGAGCCGGTCGCCGAACGATGGCACCAGCAGCGGGAACACACCGGCGCCGGTGATCGCCGCTTCCAGATATTGCTGCGGGGCGGCATGCCAGGTGTAGTTGTCGAACTGACGGACGTCGGTCGATATGGCGACGAGCGGCTGATGCATTTTGCTCTGTGTTCCATCTGGGCAAGGGATACCTGCCGCTAAAATAGGCGATCCCCGGTTGTTTTTCCATGCCAAGTTTCGGCGTGTCGCATGGGCCACGAAATGGCCTGTTAGACTATAGTTGCAGGGTAGCTGGGCTTCGCCGTCAAATCGGGTCGCCGTGCTGGACTCGACTTCTTGCCTGTGTATTGTCTTGAACGAACCGACACGGAAACCGAGGATTTCCTGACGTCGGCCTGTTGATCCAAAAGGGAGGAACTTCATGGATCGTCGTTCATTCATTCGCAAGGCCGGTGTCACCGGCGTCGGTGCCGCCGCGGCGGCGGCCACACTGGCGGCGCCCGCAATAGCCCAGTCCAATCCCAAGGTGACGTGGCGGCTGGCGTCGTCCTTCCCGAAGTCGCTCGACACCATCTATGGCGGTGCCGAGGTGTTCTCGAAGATGCTGTCGGAAGCCACCGACGGTAACTTCCAGATCCAGGTCTTCGCCGCCGGAGAGCTGGTGCCAGGCCTGCAGGCCGCAGACGCCACCACGGCCGGCACGGTCGAGGCCTGTCATACGGTGGCATATTATTACTGGGGCAAGGACCCGACATGGGCGCTGGGTGCGGCGGTTCCCTTTTCGCTCAACGCACGCGGCATGAATGCCTGGCATTACCATGGCGGCGGCATCGACCTGTTCAACGAGTTTCTCGCCACGCAGGGCCTTTTCGGCCTGCCGGGCGGCAACACCGGCGTCCAGATGGGCGGCTGGTTCCGCAAGGAAATCAACACGGTGGCCGACCTTTCCGGCCTCAAGATGCGAATCGGCGGTTTTGCCGGCAAGGTGGTGCAGAAGCTCGGCGTCGTGCCGCAGCAGATCGCCGGCGGTGATATCTATCCCGCGCTGGAGAAAGGCACCATCGACGCGGCCGAATGGGTTGGTCCCTATGACGACGAGAAGCTCGGCTTCTATAAGGTCGCGCCCTATTATTACTATCCCGGCTGGTGGGAGGGCGGCCCGACCGTCCACCTGATGTTCAACAAGGCGAAGTACGAAGAACTTTCGCCGACGTACAAGTCGCTGCTGCACACTGCCGCGCAGGCGGCCGACGCCAACATGCTGCAGAAATACGATTATCTGAACCCTGCGGCGGTGAAGCGACTGGTAGCCGGCGGCGCGAAACTGCGCCCGTTCAGCCAGGAGATCATGGCCGCCTGCTTCGAAAAGGCCAACGAGGTCTATACCGAAATGGAAGCCTCCAACGCCCCGTTCAAGAAGATCTGGGAATCGATCAAGGGCTTCCGCAAGGAGCATTATCTCTGGGCGCAGGTGGCCGAATACAATTACGACACCTTCATGATGGTCCAGCAGCGCAACGGCAAGCTGTAGTCGGCCGGACTTCTGCTCAAAAGCTCTCTGGGCGGAACCCGCTCAGGGAGCTTTTCTGTATATACCGGAGGCGAAACCGGCGGTTCAGCCTCGGCGCGGCACCACCAGAACCTTGACCTCGCCGGGCGCCGGCGGATTGGCGATCACCGCTGGCGCTTCTTCAAGCGACACCTGCCTGGAGATCAGCCTATCGATCTCGATCGTGCCGGAAGCAATGAGTTCGGCGGCACGGCGATGGGTGTAGGGATTGAGGAAGGAACCGAGCACCTTCAGTTCCCGGAACAGCAGGTCGAACGGCTCGAATTCAGCTTTCACGCCTTGCGGCGTCACGCCGACGATGACGACCGTGCCACCGGCGCGGGCCAGCCGCATCGACTGCTCGACGGTCTCTCGCACGCCCGCACATTCGAAGACGACGTCGACACCGCCTGGCACCAGCCCCACCGGTCCGGCGATGGCATCGATGACATCGGCGGTGGTTGGATCGATCGTCATTGTCGCGCCGAGGTCCTCGGCGAGGGCGCGCCGCGAGGCTTGCCTGGTCGACAGGATGATGGTCGTGGCTCCCGCCAATCTTGCCAGTTGTACGGTGAGCAGGCCGATCACGCCGCCGCCAAGCACGACCACCGAGCTGCCCGGTTTGATACCGGCAAGGTCGACGCCGTGCAGGCAACAGCCGAGCGGCTCGCAGAAGGCACCGTGCATGGGATCGAGGCCCGCAGGCAGGACGAAAGCCTGCTTCTGCGGCAAGGCAAGATATTCGGCAAAGCCGCCATCGCGATGAATGCCGATGGCGCGCAGATTGCTGCAGAGATTGACTTGTCCCGCGTGACAACGCGCGCAGCGCCCGCAGGCGATGTTGGGGTCGCCGGTGACACGATCGCCGATGGCAAAACCCGAGACCGATTTTCCGATCGCCTCGACGAGACCGGAGAACTCATGGCCGGGCGTCACCGGCGGCGTGCACGGAAATTCGCCGTGAAACAGATGCCGATCCGTGCCGCAGACGCCGCAGGCTTCGATGCGCACCAGTAGCTCATCCGCACCGATGTCAGGCATGTCGACGTCGCGCAGCGTGATGCCGCCCACTGCTTCCAGCCGCACCGCTTTCATGGTTTTGACCATGCCGGTTCAGTTGAAGCTTGGCGGTTGCGACAGGTCGGGCTGTGGCGTTGCCGGCTTGGCCGGCGGCGCGTCGCCGAAGCTCGGCGGCTGCGACAGATCGGGGGCGGCGGGAGCCGTGCCGCCGCCGGCAGGCGCTGCGCCATCCGCCGGCGGCGTGCCGAGCGGCGACAGGCCGGGCATCTCCGGCACCTGGTAGTCGATCGTGCCCGGATCGACGGTCGTTCCCTTGTAGTGCATCACCATTTGCGGGAAGGCGATGGTCAACCCGATCATGATCACCTGGATGCAGACAAAGGGCACCGCGCCCCAATAGATCTGTCCGGTGGTCACCGGCGCGATTTGTTTGCCGGTGAGACGATCGAGATAGGGCACGCGCGCAGCCACCGAACGCAGGTAGAACAGCGCGAAGCCGAAGGGCGGGTGCATGAAGCTGGTCTGCATGTTGACGCCCAGGAGCACGCCGAACCAGATCAGGTCGATGCCGAGCTTGTCGGCGGCGGGCGCCAGCAGCGGTACGATGATGAACGCCAATTCGAAGAAGTCGAGGAAGAAAGCGAGGAAGAAGACGAGCATGTTGACGCCGATCAGGAAGCCGACCTCGCCGCCCGGCAGCGACGTCAAAAGGTGCTCGACCCAGATGTGGCCGTTGACGCCGTAGAAGGTCAGTGAGAACACCCGTGCGCCGATCAGGATGAAAAGCACGAAGGACGATAGCCTTGTCGTCGAGGCCAGTGCCTGCTTGACGACGTCAAGCGACAAGCGCCCCTTTGCCGCCGCCATGATCAAGGCGCCGACGGAACCCATGGCGCCGCCTTCGGTCGGCGTGGCGATGCCCAGGAAGATGGTGCCCAGCACCAGGAAGATCAGCGCCAGCGGGGGGATCAGCACGATGATCACCTGCTGCGCGAGCCTGGACATCATGTTGAAATTCAGGCGTTTGTCGGCAATGGCGACGATGTAGATGAACAGGACTCCGGCAGTCGCGCCGAGAATGTCGGCATTGTCGCCATGCGCCGGCGCCAGATAACGATACGCCGCGTAGGAAACCGCTAATGTGACCAGCAAAGCCACCAGCAGCGACATCACGCCATGGCCGAGTGTACGGGCCTCGAGCGGCAGCGCCGGCATCGAGTTCGGCCGGATGATCGACATGATCAGGATGTAGGACATATAGAGGACGGTGAGCACGAGGCCGGGGATCAGCGCGCCGGCATACATGTCGCCGACCGAACGGCCGAGCTGGTCGGCAAGCACGATCAGCACCAGCGACGGCGGGATGATCTGGGCAAGCGTGCCCGAGGCGGCAATGACACCGGATGCGAGCCGGCGGTCATAGCCATAGCGCAGCATGATCGGCAGCGAGATCAGGCCCATGGCGATGACGGAAGCCGCCACCACGCCGGTGGTCGCTGCCAAAAGCGCGCCGACGAAGATCACCGCATAGGCAAGGCCACCGCGGATTGGCCCGAACAGCTGGCCGATCGTGTCGAGCAGGTCTTCGGCCATACCCGATCGCTCGAGCACGATGCCCATGAAGGTGAAGAACGGAATGGCCAGCAGCGTGTCGTTCGACATCACCCGGCTGCCGTAGAAATTATCCGGCAATGCGTGCAGGAGCGGCCAGGCGAGGTTGATCGATCCTCCGGAATAAGGCGACAGCAGCACGCCGATGAAGAAGAACATCAAGCCGTTGGCGGCCAAGGAAAAAGCGACGGGGTAGCCGATCAGCAGGAAGATGATCAGCGAGGCGAACATGATCGGCGCCATGTTCTGCGCGATGAACTCCATCACGAGCGCACCTCGTCGGCCAGCGCCTTGGCTTCGAGTTCGGCCTGCTCATGCACGGAAATGAACGGATTGGGATCGTCCATGTCGCCGCGCATGATGGCGATCTTCTTGATGATCTCGGAGATGCCCTGCAGCGCGAGCAGGAAAAAACCGACGAGCAGGATGGCCTTGGCCGGCCAGATGATCAGACCGCCGGAATTGTTGGACATCTCGCCGCTGCGAAACGACAGCGACACATAGGGCACGAAATAGATCACCATCAACGTCACGAACGGCATCAGGAAGAAGAGATGCCCGAGTAGGTCGATCCAGTGCTGCACGCGGCGTGAAAACAGGCCGTAGACGACGTCGATGCGGATATGCTCGTTCTGCTTCAGCGTATAGGCGGCGGCCAGCATGAAGGCGGCGCCGAACAGATACCATTGCAGCTCGAGCCAGGCGTTCGAGGATATGTCGAACACCTTGCGGATAATGGCGTTGGCGGCGCTCACCAGGATCGCCAGCAGGATCAGCCACGATATCCACTTGCCGATGAATTCGTTGGCGCGATCAATTGTCCTGGATAGAGCAAGAAGCCCTGCCATGCATTCCTCCCTTGTACCGGAGGCGTGCCGGCTTCCCCCTTTTGTCCGTCACGCCGCGTGGTCCAACGGTATGCCGCGCGTGGACTGACGGGTCAACAAGGATAGAGGGAGCAAATATCATCGCATGGCAGACAGTGCCCAATACCGGCGATCTGCCCTGGCGTCATGCAACCAAAGTCTGACGTTTCAGGCGATTTTGCCGGTGTCGCGGCCGGCGCCGATCAGGATCAGCGTCGTGACCAGGAACAGATACATCCACGCATCGCGCCATTCGACCGGGAAATAGCCGGCCCACAGCGATTCGGCCATGCCGAAGGCGGCCGCGCCGAGTGCCGCGCGCGACGGCGAGAGATATCCGCCGACCGCCGTCACGAACAGGATTTTCAGGCCGTAGACGAGGCCCGAGCCGAAGCTGACATTGCCGTAATAGAGCCCGGCCATCACACCGGCCAGCGCGGCGCAGAAGCCGCCGAACAGGACCGCGTGCCGGAACACCGCGCGCACGTCGACGCCGCACATAGCGGCTGCCCTGGGGTCGTCGGAGACGGCGCGCCAGCGCCGTCCGAAGCTCGATCGGGCAAATGCCCAGCTGGCCAGCGCGATTGCCGCCACCACCACGGCGCAGTCGATGAGCTGGATGAGCGTCAGCGTTGCCCTGAAGGTGGCGCCCTGCGCGAAAACGATAGGCTGCGCCAGCATCGGCGGCAGCCACAGATCGTGCGTGTCGGCGGCGATGCGGCTCGCTTCGGACAGCAGCAGCAGGATGCCGAGCGTCGTCACCACGATTGCATTGGGTGTGCGGTCGGCCAAAGGTTCGAAGACACTGCGCGACAGCACGTGGCTGATCAGCGCGGCATAGAAGAACGCAGCGACGACGCCGAGCGCCACCGCCGCCAGCAGCGTCAGCCACAGCATCTGATAGCCGAAGGCGGCGGTCAGGATCATCGTCTGGCCGCAAAAGGCGAACAACGCGCCATAGGCGAGATTGGTGCGGTGCAGGATGCCGTTGGTCAGCACATAGCCAAAGGCGAGCAGCGCATAAAGCGCGCCCGAATGCAGCCCGTTCAACACCTGCTGGAAGAAATAGAGCATGCAAAACCTCGAAGCATGCCGCCCAAAAGTGCGAAGCGGTCCTGGCCAACGACAGGCTCAAAAGGCTGCGAAGATCATCGCAGCCCAGAGTGAGGGTGCATCGCTGAATCTAACTTGTCAAATACGATTTATAGGTTAGATTTTCGCCATGACGGTATCCTGGACCCCGCACCGCTTCACCGGCGGCCTGCTTGCGCTCGACACAGCGAACACCGTCGTGCTGCGCGGCGATCCGGGGCGAACCTTCGATCGCTTCGACGATCCGGCCGAGATTGCCCGCTTCGCCGATGCGGCGAGCCGCTTTCGCGCTGCCGAACTTGGCGATAGGCCATTGGCGGTATCCTCGGCGGTGGCGATCGCACCCGTCGTGCTGTCGATCCGCGAGGCGACCGACCGGCTGTTTCGTGGAGCGGCGTCGAAGGGCGCGGTTGCCACCACTGATCTGCCCGGATTCCTGAGAGCCTGCGCCGATGGCCTTGCCGGCAGCCGGACCGAGATCGGTGCGCCGGGGAGGCCGTTCGGTGATCCCCTGACGCCGATCGCTTTCGAGGCGGCACTGGCGGTTTCGGCGTTGTCGCTTCTGCGTGACGACACCGTCGCGAGGCTGAGGATCTGTCCCAATTGCACCTGGCTGTTCGTCGACAGAAGCCGCAATTCCAGCCGCCTTTGGTGCGACATGGCGGTGTGTGGCAACAGGCAGAAGGCAAGCCGTCACTATCGTCGCCGTCGCATGGCGGAAAATGAGGTCAGGAATGCGTAGCGGCCTTTCCCGTTCGATCCTTGTCGGCGTGGCACTCATCGCGGCCGTTGCGCTGGGCGCCTGCCGCGATACCGGCAATGACGAAGGCAAGCTGTTCGAGATTTCCGGCAAGATATTCGTCTTCAACTACCGCCTCGCAAGGGCGACTTATGTCGTGACCCTGCGGCCGCTGAAGCCGATGGGAGAGGGCCAGGTCGCGGTCGCCAGCTTCCAGGATCCCGCCGGCGGCGCGCCTCTGGTGGTCGAGCAGAAGGTCTGGCCGAAGCTCGACAAGGTGACGCTGGAGAGCCCGGCACTGACCTGCGTCGTCAAGAACAAGCCCTATGCGATTGCCATCAGCATCAAAGGCGCCGACGGCGCGGTCCTGCAGAAGATCGACACCACGCTGATGTCGACGGAAGACCAGTCGATCCTGCCCGACCGGCCGCTGGTCATCGACCAGCTCTACACCGCCAATCCCGATCTCGTCGGCCATCCCGACGGCAAGCTGCCGGGCGAACCGAAGCCGGATTGCTCGAAGGGCGGCTGACGCGTCGCGGCCATCCGGGCCGCAGCTGAAATTTTCGTGCGCCGGGCAATATCCGCGGACCGGTTTCATACCCGATTCAGGATGGACGCGGACTGTTCGGTGCGCGTTGCCTGGCATCTGCGATTTTGTTTGACCTGCCTTGCAAGGGGAGAAAGGATGCGTCATCCGACCCCGACGTTGGCTGCCTGCCCCGCGTGGCCTCCGCAGAGGAAATGCCTGATGACGCTGCACGACGTCGCGCTCGACGACAAGTTCGATCTCGCAAAGGAGCGCATCTTCCTGTCCGGCGCGCAGGCGGTCATCCGCATGCTGCTGATGCAGCGCGAGCGTGATCGCCGCGCCGGCCTGAACACGGCCGGTTTCGTCTCCGGCTATCGCGGTTCGCCGCTCGGCGGCCTCGACATGCAGCTTTGGAAGGCGAAGAAACAGCTCGCCCAGGCTGACATCGTCTTCCAGCCGGGTCTCAACGAGGAGCTTGCCGCCACCGCTTGCTGGGGAACGCAGCAGACGGAACTGCTGGGCGAGGGCACTCATGACGGCGTCTTTTCGGTCTGGTACGGCAAGGGACCGGGTGTCGATCGCTCAGGCGACGTGTTCCGCCACGCCAACCTCGCCGGATCGTCGAAGCATGGCGGCGTGCTTGCGCTGATGGGCGATGACCATATGGCCGAATCCTCGACCAATGCGCACGCCACCGAATTCCTGTTCGTCGACACGATGGTGCCGATCCTCAATCCCGCCGGTGTCCAGGAGATCATCGATTACGGGCTCTACGGCTTTGCCATGTCGCGCTTTGCCGGTACCTGGGCGGCGATCAAATGCGTCAAGGACAACATCGAATCGACGGCCTCGGTCGATGCCTCGCTCGAGCGGCTGAACATCGTCGTGCCGGATTTCGACATGCCATCAGGCGGTCTCAACATTCGCCACGAGATCGATATGCTCGGTCAGGAGGAGCGGCTGCATGAGCACAAGCGCGCCGCGGCTTCCGCCTTCATCCTTGCCAACGGGCTGAACCGCATCGTCTATTCGGGCGGCCGCAACCCGAAGATCGGCATCATCACGCTGGGCAAGAGCTATCTCGATGTCCGTCAGGCGCTGGAGGACATCGGCATCGACGAGGCGGCCGCCAACCGCATCGGCGTGCGGCTGTTCAAGGTCGGCTGCCCCTGGCCGCTCGACCTGCATCACATCGCCGATTTCGCCCGCGGCCTCGACACCATTGTCGTCGTCGAGGAGAAGCGCTCGCTGATCGAAGTGCAGCTGCGCGAAAGCCTTTATGGCACTGCCACCCAACCGGTCATTATCGGCAAGAAGGACGAGCGCGGCGACTGGCTGTTTCCGGCCAAGGGCGCGCTCGATCCCAACGAGATCGCCATTGCGCTTGGCGAGAGGATCGTCAGGACCATCGGCCCGTCCGAAGAGATTTCGGCGCGGGTGGCGAAGCTGCGCCAGTTCCAGGCAATGCTCACCGAGGCCACCGACATCGGCTCGCGCACACCGTTCTTCTGTTCCGGTTGCCCGCATAATTCGTCCACCAAGGTGCCGGACGGCTCTATCGCCGCGGCCGGCATCGGCTGCCACTTCATGGCGCTGTGGATGGACCGCAACACCGTCGGTTTCACGGCCATGGGCGGCGAGGGCGCGCAATGGGTCGGCCAGGCGCCGTTCTCCAAGCGCGAGCACATCTTCCAGAATCTCGGCGATGGCACCTACAACCATTCCGGTACGCTGGCGATCCGCTTCGCGCTGTCGAGCGATGCCAACATCACCTACAAGATACTCTACAATGACGCCGTCGCCATGACCGGCGGCCAGCCGCACGAAGGCGGCCTGACCGTCGACATGATCGCCAGGCAGGTGCGCGCCGAAGGCGTCGACCGAATCGCCATCGTCACAGATGAGCCCGGCAAATATGCCGGCAAGGCCGAATTCCCGGCCGGCGCCACCATCCATCACCGCGACGACCTCGATCTCGTCCAGCGCGAGCTGCGCGATGTCAAAGGCGTCTCCGTGCTGCTCTACGACCAGACCTGCGCCGCCGAAAAACGCCGCCGCCGCAAGCGCGGCACCTTCCCCGATCCCGACAAGCGGGTCTTCATCAACGAGCTGGTCTGCGAGGGCTGCGGCGATTGCGGCGTGCAGTCGAACTGCGTCTCGATCCAGCCGGTCGAGACCGAATTCGGCCGCAAGCGCAAGATCGACCAGTCGAGCTGCAACAAGGATTTCTCCTGCGTCAACGGCTTCTGCCCCTCCTTCGTCACTGTGCACGGCGCCAAGATCCGCAAGGCCGAGGGCCTTGCCGGCAAGGCCGATCCGCTGGAAGGCGTGCCCGTGCCGGCGCAATTCCCGCTTGGCGAGCAGGGCTGGGCGGCGATCATCGACGGCGTCGGCGGCACCGGCGTCGTCACCGTCGGTGCGGTGCTCGGCATGGCGGCGCATCTCGAGGACAAAGGCTGCGGCATGATCGACATGGCCGGCCTCGCCCAGAAGGGTGGCTCGGTGTTCACGCATGTCCGCATCGCCCGCACGCCGGACGACATCCATGCCATCCGCGTCTCGGCCGGCAAGGCCGATCTGGTGCTTGGCTGCGATCTCGTCGTTTCGGGCGCCAAGAAGGTGCTGACCGCAGTGCGCGAGGGCCACACCATCTTCGTCGCCAACACCGCCGAGATCATGCCTGGCGAATTTGCCCGCTCGGCGGATTTCTCGTTGCCGATAGGCCGCCTGAAGAAGGCGATCCGCGCGGCCGCGGGCGACGACAAGGCGCATTTCTTCGACGCCACCCGCACCGCCACGGCACTTTTCGGCAATTCGCTCGGCGCCAACATGTTCATGCTCGGCTTTGCCTTCCAGCATGGCGGCCTGCCGCTGTCCGCCGAGGCGGTCGAGAAGGCGATCGAGCTCAATGGCGAAGCCGTGGCGATGAACGTTGCCGCGTTCCGCTGGGGACGTCGCGCTGCCCATCAGCCGGAATTCGTGCGCGGCCTCGTTGCCCAGCCGGGTCCAGCCGTCGCTGGAAAGGCCGGCCCGGGCACGGATGTCGCCGAGACACTGGACGATATCATCGCCCGCCGCGTCGCCTTCCTGACAGCCTATCAGAACGCCCCCTATGGCAGGCGTTATGCCGAAAAACTGGCCGTTTTGCGCGCCGCCGAAGCGAAGGCCATACCTGGGTCGACCACGGTGTCGCAGGCCGCCGCCAGGAACCTGTTCAAGCTGATGGCGATCAAGGACGAATACGAGGTGGCGCGTCTTTACACGGACGGCTCTTTCGCCGCCGAACTGGGCAAGCAGTTCCAGAGCTACGAAAGGCTCGAATTCCACCTCGCGCCGCCGATCATGGGCCGTCGCGGCAATGACGGAAGCCCTAGGAAATCCAGCTTCGGCCCGTGGATGATGAAGGGTTTTCGCCTGCTGTCGGCGATGAAGGGCCTGCGCGGCACCGCCTTCGACCTGTTCGGCTACACCGCCGAACGGCGCATGGAGCGGCGGCTGCTGGCGCAGTATGAGGCGGATCTGGAGCTCATCGCCGGATCGCTGGCCCCGGCCAGGGTCGATGCGGCGGTTGCGCTGGCCTCGGTGCCGGCCCTGATTCGCGGCTATGGCCACGTCCGTCGAGCCAGCGCCGACAAGGCCTTGAGCGAACGCCAAAGGCTGCTCGAACGCCTGTCGAGTACGCTGGCGCGGCCGAAACTTCAGGCCGCGGAATGATCGATACGCCTTGTTTACCTGAACGACAATTTCCTTGCTTTCCGTTACGTCACCCGGCTTGACGGCAGGAGCGGCGGGGCCTCTCTAAATCTTTCTTAAGGCGGATGTGGCACTGCTTGGCTCCCCAGGGTTGGGATTCAGGCGTTGAATCTGATAAAGAAGAACGAGATTCCGGTCGACGTCTACATTCCGTTCGTGGAAACCTTGTTTCGCGACGGGTTGACGCTTTCGATAGGATTCTTTGCCCAAACCCTGCTGGTCGTGCTGGTTTACTGGAAAACCATGGATCCGGCCTATCTCGCCGTCACCCTCGGACTGCTGGCTGTCGCCTTCCTTCGTCTTCGCAACATCAGGAAATATCGCCACGCTCCTTCGCCTCAAAATTGGGAAGAGGCGCGTCGCCGCGAGAACGACTACATACTGTACGGCTCGATGCATGGCTTCATGCTTGGCGCCTTCTGCTTTGTCGGCATCTATCTTGCCTATGACCCGTTCGCGGAAATAGCTGCCGTCTGCGTGACGCTTGCCTCCGCCACGTCTATTGCTGGCCGCAACTATGGTTCGCCCAGGATGGTCGTGATCTTCATTATGACCATGACTTGGCCGATCTCGCTGGGCTTCATCCTGCGGGGCGATCCCTATCACTTCATTCTCGGCCTGCTTTCGGCGCCATTTCTTTTTGCTATCAAGCGCTTCGCCGATCTGGTCCGCGAGGTGCTTTTCGCCGCCCTGTCCGAGGAAAAGAAGGCCAATCGCATCGCCCAGCGCTTCAACCGAGCGCTCAACACCATGTCGCACGGCCTTGTCATGCTCGGCCCGGACGGCCGCGTCGCGGTGGCCAATGCCGAGGCGGCGCATCTGATGTCGCTCAAGTCGCCCGACGCGCTGCTCGGCCGGTCGATCCATGGTCTGTTGATGCGCGGTGTCGCCGGCGGCATGCTGGCGCCCAAGGATTGCCGCTACATCGAGGCCCAGCTGACGCGTGCCCTGCGCGAGGGCCGCGACCGCAAGGTGCTGGTTTCCCTCGCCAACGGCCAGCATTACGAGTTCTCGGCTCGCGAAGGCAGCCAGGAACTGGGCGTCATCACCTTCGAGGACGTCACCGCCCGTGTCGAGGCGGAAGACAAGATCCGCTTCATGGCACGTTACGACAACCTCACCGGCCTGCCCAACCGCGCCTATTTCCATGAACTGGTAGGCGAGGCCATGGTATCAGGCGATCGCGATCGTCTCTGCGGCCTTGCGGTGCTCGACCTCGACGATTTCAAGAGCGTCAACGACACGCTTGGCCATCCGATCGGCGATGGCTTGATCTATGCCGTTGCCGAGCGGCTTGCCGCCATTGCCAGGCAAGATATCACGGTCAGCCGTTTCGGTGGCGACGAGTTCATGATCTTCTTCGACCGCGTCGAGGATGAGAGCCATCTGACCAGCCAGCTCGACGAGATTTTCGCCGGCCTGCAAGGGGAAGTCGACGTCGCCGGTCACGGGCTGCGCATTCAGGCCAGCGGCGGCGCGGTGCTGTCACGGGTCAAGGATACCGATGTCGACGCCATGATCGTCAAGGCGGACCTGGCGCTCTACAAGGCCAAGGAGCTCGGCAAGAACAGCTGGCGGCTGTTCGAAGCCTCGATGGATGCCGCCTTCCGCAACCGTCAGCTGATGAAGGCGGACCTGCGTACAGCCGTGGAAAGCAAGGGCTTGAGGGTGGTCTATCAGCCGATCGTGGCGATGAGCACCATGCGTATCGCCAGCTGCGAGGCGTTGTGCCGGTGGGATCATCCCGATCTCGGGCCGATCTCGCCCAGCATCTTCATTCCTTTGGCCGAGGAAATGGGCATCATTTCCGAGATCAGCACCTTCGTGCTGCAGGCAGCCTGCGCCGAATGCGCCAAATGGCCGGACCAGACCAGCGTCTCGGTCAATCTCTCGGCCAAGGATTTCCGCAACCGCGACGTCATCCAGAAGGTTCGCGATGCGTTGGCCGGCTCCGGCCTCGCCGCCTCCCGGCTCGAGATCGAGGTCACCGAAACGGCGCTGCTCGACGACAAGTCGCTGACGCGCCAGTATATCGAGGAGCTGAAGCAGATCGGCGTACGCATCGCGCTCGACGATTTCGGCACCGGCTATTCGAGCCTGAGCTATCTGCACAAACTGCCGCTCGACAAGATCAAGATCGACCGCTCGTTCCTGATGGACGTCACCCAGAACCCCCGTTCGCTCGAGCTGCTCAAGGGTATCGTCAACCTATCGCGGCCGCTGGGGCTTTCGGTCACCGTCGAGGGTGTAGAGACCTTCGAGCAGCTCAAGATACTGGCGCTGCAGGTCAAGCCCGACCTTGTCCAGGGGTTCCTGTTCGGTTCGGCGCTCAGCGCTTCCGGCATCGAGACCATGTCGAACACGGTATGGCCCTTCGCCAAGGACATCAATACAGCCAAGAGAGCCGCACGCCGCTGACCGGTGCCGGGAAGAATGTCGCCTTTTCATAAAAATTTACGGATCGTTAACGTTAATGATCGGTAAACGACGTGTGCTCCATTTTCATCTTTTACATCTCAGGGTCCCGTCGTAGGTTGAACTGCGGCGGAAACTTACGAGGGTTTGAGTATGGATGTGCAGTTGGAAGCGCTTGGCCATGTGGCGGGCGGGGGTGAAGAAAATTCGCCCGACAGCATGTCGAGTTTCGCCCGCAATGTTTCAGCGATGCTTGAGCGGACGGAATATCGCCGCTGCGACAAGGGAGAGGACCTCGAAGACATCTATAGGTTACGCTACAAATCCTATCGCTTGAATGATATGGTGCCGGAAAACCCGGAACATATTGTGCATGACGAGCTCGACGAAGCTGAAAATTGTTCCAAGTTCGGCGTCTATATTGACGGCATCCTGGTCTCCACGGTGCGCATTCATCATGCCTGCCGGGCCACGCCGCAATCGCCGTCTACAACTGTCTACGGCGACATCCTGCGCCCGATGCTGGCTGCCGGGGCGCACTTTGCCGATCCGAGCCGCTTTGCTGCCGACCCAGACTGGTCGAAGGTCTATCCGCAGATCCCGTACCTGACGCTGCGCCTTGCCGGAATGGCCTGCTTCTACTTCGACGCACCTTACTGTCTCTCGACTATCCGGCCCGAACATGCGGGTTTCTACCGTCGTATCTACTGTTCTGAGCAGATCGGCGAGCTGCGCGACTATCCAGGCCTGAACTACAAGGTCGTGCTCTATCGCGCCAATGTCGCTGCCATTCGCGAGCGGTCGTTCTCGCGCTTTCCATTCTTCCGATCCACATCTCTGGAGCAGCGTATGCTGTTCGAGACACCTGGTGCTGGAGAATTGGCGCCGCTGACCATCCTGCCGACTGCCAAATATTTTCGCGAAGCCGCCTGAGATTAGGCGTTTCGCAGAACCACTGGAGCTTTCCGGCCGGATACGCGTTCTGATGGCTCGGCGCCTTGTCGTCCTCGCCATTGGTCGCCGAATCCACGGATATGCCAAAGGAACCCGTCATGACCATTTCCACACTTGCGCTCACCCCGCTTATCTCGCTGATCGCCGGCGTGCTGATCCTGGTCATGCCAAGGCTGTTGAACTACATCGTCGCGCTCTATCTGATCGTCGTCGGGTTGCTCGGGCTATTTCCGCATCTAGCCGGCTGAGGGCGCCGGCTTAGGCCACGCAAGCGTCTGCTTTCGAAGCATCTTTCCGCATCAAGCATCAGAATCCAGCGATCGGACTCCGTCGCGCGTTGGCAGCCGGCTTCAACCTTTCTTTGAGGCAGTTGTCCGCTGTTGTGCGGCAATAGCGCCATTGCTCTCGGCCCGGCTTTTCGCTATGTGCCTGAAAGATGTCTTCGAAGGGGTATTCCTATGGCTGATCACTCGCCGACCGGTCCTGTCGAACTGGGCGCGAAGATGGACTATGCCGAGCATGACCGCACCTATGCGGGCTTTCTCGCGCTGGCCAAATACGGATCGCTTTTCTGCGGAGCCCTGCTTCTGGCGATGGCCTTCGGCTTCTTCGCGGGCGGCTTCTTCTCGGCGACCATCCTGTTCGTGCTGATTATGGCCGTCGGCGCCTTTATCCTCCGATAGATTTTCCGACACCTTGTCCACGGCGCCGCCGCGAGGCCGGCCGGCGTCTTGCGGGAAATAGCTTCCGGCCGAAAGGATCATGCGGTGGGACAGACGGTTTTCATCCCTCGTGAGCTCGATGCCAATGAGCCGCGCGTCGCGGCCTCGCCCGATACGGTGAAACGGCTGGCGGCGTTGGGCTTCGACGTCGTCGTCGAGGCCGGCGCCGGCACGCGGTCGCGCATCCCCGACGAGGAGTTTTCCAAGGCAGGAGCCACGATCGGCAAGGCTTCCGATGTCGTCAAGGCCGATGTCGTGCTGAAGGTGCGTCGGCCCGGCGATGCCGAGCTGAAGAGCTACAAACCCGGTACAGCGGTCATTGCCATCATGGATCCCTATGGCAATGATGCCGCTGTGGCAGCCCTGGCCAAGGCTGGCGTCACCGCGTTCTCGATGGAATTCATGCCACGCATCACGCGCGCCCAGTCGATGGACGTCTTGTCCTCGCAGGCCAATCTTGCCGGTTACCAGGCGGTGATCGACGGCGCTTCGGAATACGATCGGGCATTGCCGATGATGATGACGGCGGCCGGCACGGTGCCGGCGGCGAAGGTCTTCATCATGGGCGTCGGTGTCGCCGGCCTGCAGGCGATCGCCACCGCGCGCCGGCTTGGTGCGGTCGTCACCGCCACCGACGTTCGCCCTGCCGCCAAGGAACAGGTCGCCTCGCTCGGCGCAAAGTTCCTTGCGGTCGAGGACGAGGAATTCAAGGCGGCCGAAACGGCCGGCGGCTACGCCAAGGAGATGTCGAAGGAATACCAGGCTAAGCAGGCGGCACTCACATCAGAGCACATCGCCAAGCAGGATATCGTTATCACCACCGCGCTTATTCCCGGCCGACCGGCGCCCAAGCTGGTATCGGCGGCGATGGTCGCCTCGATGAAGCCAGGCTCGGTTCTCGTCGATCTGGCGGTCGAGCGCGGCGGCAATGTCGAGGGCGCCGAAGCCGGCAAGGTCGTCACCACCGCCAACAACGTCAAGATTGTCGGCCATCTCAATGTGCCCGGCCGCATCGCGGCGTCGGCATCGCTGCTTTATGCCCGGAACCTCTTCGCCTTCCTCGAAACGCTGGTCGACAAGACGACGAAAACGCTTGCCATCAACCGGGACGACGATCTGGTCAAGGCAACGATGCTGACTAACGGCGGCAAGATCGTGCATCCGTCCTTCGCCAAGCCCGACCAGCAGCCTTATGTCGAACCGGCGGCGATCCCGGCCACAACCATGGTTGCCGACGCTTCGCCCAAGAAAGCCGCGCCCAAGAAACCGGCCGCATCCAAGTCGCCCTCGTCGAAGCCGAAAGGGATCGCGTGATGGATCAGACCCTGCAGAAAGCCCTCGACCAGCTCGACCAGGCCTCCGCCGCGGTTCGGCTGGCAGTGCACAATCTGGCGACCGCGCCTGGTGGTGCCGACGCGGCGGGTGATGCCGCGCATGCGCTGTCCGGCGGTGCCATCGATCCCTTCGTCTTCCGCTTCGCCATCTTCGTGCTGGCGATCTTCGTCGGCTATTACGTCGTCTGGTCGGTGACCCCCGCACTGCATACGCCGCTGATGGCCGTCACCAACGCCATCTCTTC
Organism: Mesorhizobium sp. SEMIA396; assembly: GCF_024518615.1. Lineage (NCBI taxonomy): Bacteria > Pseudomonadati > Pseudomonadota > Alphaproteobacteria > Hyphomicrobiales > Phyllobacteriaceae > Mesorhizobium > Mesorhizobium sp. SEMIA396. The sequence continues at coordinate 838 of NZ_JANIFC010000003.1, read as the reverse complement.
GGTCATCGTCGTCGGCGCGCTGCTTGCCGTCGGCATCGCCGCCTCCGGCATTGCCGCGGGCTTCGGCTTCGTCGCGCTGATGCTGGTGTCGGTCAACATCTTCGGCGGCTTCCTCGTCACCCAGCGCATGCTGGCCATGTACAAGAAGAAGGACAAGTAGAGCGCCATGAACGCCAACTTCGCGTCCTTCCTCTACCTCGTCTCCGGCGTCCTGTTCATCATGGCGCTGCGCGGCCTGTCGCATCCGACCACCAGCCGCCAGGGCAATCTCTACGGCATGATCGGCATGGGCATCGCCATCGCCACCACATTGGCGCTGGCAACCCCCTCGGCCGGCCGCTTCGGCCTGATCGTGCTCGGCCTGGCCATTGGCGGCAGCGTCGGCGCCGTCACCGCGCGCCGCATCGCCATGACCTCGATGCCGCAGCTGGTCGCCGCCTTCCACTCGCTGGTCGGCCTCGCTGCCGTCATGGTGGCGGCCGCCGCCATCTATGCGCCGGAAAGCTTCGGCATCGGCACGGATGGCGACATCCACGCCCAGGCGCTGATCGAGATGAGCCTTGGCGTCGCCATCGGCGCCATCACTTTCACCGGCTCGGTCATCGCCTTCCTGAAGCTCGATGGCCGCATGTCCGGCAAGCCGATCATGATCGGCGGCCGCCACTTCATCAACGCGGCACTTGCCATCGCGCTCGTCGTCCTGATCGTGCTGCTGGTCACCACCGAGTCCAAACTGGTCTTCTGGTTGATCGTTGCGGCCTCGCTGGTGCTCGGCATCCTGCTGATCATCCCGATCGGCGGCGCCGACATGCCGGTCGTCGTCTCGATGCTCAACTCC